>NZ_QAYL01000003.1 GCF_003408705.1 Mycobacterium uberis | reverse complement strand
TACGACAAAGAGCTAGCCAACCGTATCTGCGAACTGTTTGACCCAGGGCATAGCGCCGAAAAGAAACGGATGCTCAGGAGATTAGCATTCTTAACCAACAGCAATATGGCAATGACCGTTAGCGGCCAGGATAGATTACTGGTGCGGATGACGCCAACTGACACCGAACAGCTGCTCAGCTAGGCACACGTTAGCCCGATGATTATGGCGGGCCGGTAAGCGCGCAGTTGGTTGCGCGTTGGCGTTGCGGGCATGACAACTAAACGCCAACTGCAGCCCTGGGCCAGCTGTGGTGTTCACTGTGCGAGATCATCACTCAAGCCGAAGTAGTACCTTCGGCAAGTTTACTTCCGACAGGCCGATGCCATATGTTTGCAACTATGGACATCGAGCGCTTAATGCTTTGTAGATAGTAACCAACAACGGGTGCGACGAGCTAGAGGCTGCCCGCGCCGCGTATGTGCCTGAGGACGGAATCCGGCTCAGCAGTAAGCCAATGCCACTGTTCCCGTTGCTGTACATCCTTGCCAGTAAGCCTATCAACGCGATCACAGCCTGCACGCTGCACGGGAACTGTTAAAGGCCAGCCTGCGTACGCCGACGGTCGTACTGACATACAAGTGGCGCGCAATGATTAGAGCGTTTGTCGGACCCGCTACATGCGTTATGATAAAAGTTCGGTTATCCGGCTCGATGACGTCGCGCAGTAGATCTGTGACGACTGCACTAAATGATCTTCGCAAAACCACCAGGCACAGCCGAGACGATGTTTCCACGGCTAAGCGATTCTTAAAGCAGTTCAAAGAGATTAGCAACACTAGCGCTGGCATTTACCTACGCGAAATCCAAGATGTATGGACCTGGGTGCGGCCGTACCTTGACGAACGCGCCATCACGGCGGTCAAACGTATTCAGACTGTCCACTGACCCGGCAGAACTGGATGGACGCCTTGGCACAGCGCACCAATGCTCGTCTGGATACCGCTCTCGTCAGGTTGACACTCAACGACGTGCTTCAGCAAGTGTCCGGACAATCCTTAGCTGCCGCCAGAGTGGGCTGAGAAACTTTGGACAACAAAATAGAGAAGCAGTCATGACCAGCGTTACCGCATTTGTCATTGTTGGCGTCGGACTTGTTGAACCTAAAGCAGTGGAAACATTGCGCAACAACGGCTTCTATGGAGACGCTTTCACCAAGAAGCAGCACCTGCCGTACGAGCGACCTCGACTGTCCAAAAATAGTATCTGACCGATAAGAAGACGCTAGGCGACTTCACTTTACAGACGGCGAACTGGCAACGCGAACATGATGTCGACTTGAGAATCGGAATGCGTGCGTTGTAGTTGGACCCCGCTGCGCACACTGTCGGGCTTCCCGACGCCACCGCGCTGCAGTACGACAAGCTGCTGGTGACTGGATCGACCTCGCGACGTCCACCAATACCGGGATCCGACGCGGCCGGAGTCGGTTATCTGCGCACTTGCGACGATGCTTCGGCACTGAACTCTATTCTGGTCGAAACGCCGTCGCTCGCTATGCCGGGCATCAGGTGGATAGGGTTGGAGGTAGCTGCCACCATGTGTCAACGCGGGGTCAATGTCACGGTCGTCGAGGCAGTCAAAAAACCGCTGATGACTGCGCTCAGAAAAAACTGTTGGTGAAGTGCCTGCCATCCTGCATCGCGATCACGGAATAAATCGACAGCTACAAGAGCAAGTCGAGGAGATCACCAGGGCTGACGGGGCGCACGGCAAAGCCACAGGACTCAAGATGTGCGATGGCGATGGGTTCACGCTTGCCTTAGATGCGGCGCTGATGGCCGTAGGTGTCCAACCTAACGTTAAACTCGCCGAACAAGCAAAACTGTCCATAGGTACCAATGGCGTGCTTATCGATTCTTCGCTAAGTACCAGCGACCCTGACATCTACGCGGTCGATGATACCGCTTATGCAGAACACCTGCCATTTGCCCCCGGATCCACACCGAGCACTGAACCAATGCACTCAAGCAGCCCCGCGGTGGCGGTAGCCATAATGCTCGGCAAGCCAGGCGCATACGCCAAGATACCCTAACTTACTTCTTCACCGATCGGTACGACCTCAGAGTGGAGTACGTCGGGCATGCCCTGAGTTTTGCGCGGTTGGTGTCCCACAGCGACACAGCCAGCTATGAATTCGTTGCTTTCTAGCTAAACGGTGACAATCGGGTGTTGGCTGGAATTAATGCCTAGATTTGGGACGTGCTCGATAACGTGAAAGCCTTGATCCACTTGCGGGGCCCTGTCGATGCTAACAGGCTGACCGTTCACCGACGGGCTGCTATCCGGGATCATCGAGGCTCGAGTCAACAGGAATCCAACTTCGGTAGATGATATCGGGCGGACGTTGCGCTTGCAAACGTTCACGCTCCGCACGCCGCCGCTTAATCCGCAGCCTGGCATCGGCCGGCATGGAAACTAGTTCGTCGCAGGTCAGGTAGTACACATCGTCGACGACGTCGACGAGGTCCGCCGCTACTCGTCGAGATCCCAACTCGCGCAATGTCATCCGAAGCTCATGGGTAAACCGGATGGTGGTGTCGTGGGCCAATTCGCGCGATTTGCGCGCGCTGGCGGCTAACCGTCGAGCCATCGTGACCGGTGGTGCGGGCTCGGTTTGTGCGCTAGCAGCGACAGCGGCGTCCGCGGCCACGAACAGCAACAGCGCCGGGTCGTCACTGAACGTCTGATTGGCCAGTTCGGCTTCCCCCGGCCCGCGGTGCCCAATCCGGGCGATGGCCGCATCGACAGCCGCAGCGGCCGTCGGAGACAACGCGCGTACGCTGCTGAGATTGCCATCGCGGGCTAGCGCGCGCAATAGCGCATCATCACGCAGAACTGTTGCCAGCGGGGCGGTTTCCGCCGCGACACGGCTACTTTCCATGATCATGCCCACCCCGGACACACTGGCATCCGCGCGACTGTGTTCCAATGTCGCCGCTGCAAAGCCAGTATCGATCAACCATAGTGCCGTGAGAATCCAGCCTTGGTGAATCCGATCTCGCAACAGCCGAATCCGAACTTCAATGCTGGCGTCCGATAACAAGGCTAGCTGCTCAGCATTCAGGTGTTCCGACACAGCGGCGGCGCTATAGGCTCGCGTGTCAGTCCTGAGATGACGTAATAGGGCCACCAACCGCGCCGCGACGACCGTTTTGGCAACCGAGCCGAGCGGTCCTCCCGCCAATTGTGGTGGACCGAACGGCAAGAGCTGGACGACCGGCGGCTGTTCGCCCAGTGACCGCTGAGCGACGGCTTTCTGGTCCCAGCCGGGCAACTGCGCGGCAGCAACGACATTGGACGATACCCCGACGTAAGGACGATGGCCGAACACCGCGATGGCCCTGCTCCCCCATTCATCACCCACTACCCCGCCAAGTGCTAACGCCTGACCCATCACCCAACTGGCCCGGTGCAGTCCGCTCACCTGGACGTCCAGCGTTATCGGGGTCAACGGCCCCGGCAACGCCTCGGTGAGACTACTGGCGCTGAAGACCGGAAACCGCGGGTCGATCCGATCGTCGAACTCACCCTCCAGCCCGTCTGGTGCCGCAGACGGTAACTCGTCGGATGCCCCGAACCTCGGTGGGACCTCCACCGGGAGCACCAATTGACCCGATGGATGGTCGGTCGCGCCTGCGAGATCGAGTCTGCGACCCACCAGCCCACGCTTGGTGTCGGCAACCGCGTCGATCGCCTGCCAACCGAACTCGAACATCCAATCCTCTTGCACTGCAGAAATATCTAATTCGGGAATCAACTGGGCCCAGCTATGGACCCGGTGCAGTCGTGCATGAGGGTCAACGGATCGCAGAAGTCGCCACGCGGTTACTACATTGGTGGTATCCGGGGTGGCGAGATCCACCACGCCGGTGCGGTCAGAGTGCAGCGCTACCAACAGAAAGCGGACGAGATCGTCCAGGTGCAGCACCCGCATTGGTTGCGCCGAGACCTTGGTGTGTAGCAACGTGGCGACAGTGCGGCATACCATCCAATCGAGCTGGCGACCAACTGGTGGCGCGATCCGGATTACCAAGCTTGGCCCCCAACTCGTGGACACCAACGTCTCAGCCGGACGGTACAGCTCGGGCCGGCCCGCAGCCTGTGACACAAACAGCAGCCGGGCACCAGCGCGAGCGGCCGCATGGGTAACCAACGCAACACCGTTAATGCCAACGCCACCAGGCGCGGTGGCGTCGACTGGAGCGAGATGGATCACTGCGTCGGCTTCGTCGGCTAACTCTTGCAGGACAGGGTCACCCAACGAAGCACAAACAAAATTGACGCCTACGTCCAGGTAGGCGTGCGGGTGCTTAGCAATACCTATGACCGTGTGGCCGGCTGCGATCAGCTGTCGTGCGACGAACCGCCCGACCGTACCTGTGGCGTCGGTAACCAGGATCTGCACCAGGCATCACCTCCCACGACCTCCCCCAACATCCACCTTCGACAATAGGCACGTCGGTGGGTGTACGCGACCATTCCTCGATTACTGGGCCATGACGTGCGGTGATGTTTTAGGCCGGCTACTTCAGCGTCACGCTTTCATCGGTGGCGACGACAATCTTGGCGCAACCAAATGTCTTCACACACCGTCATTCCAGCCGCGGTGGGATCAGCGACCAAGGCCAAAGCACGCAAACCGTCGGGCGTACACACAGCCGAGTAGGCTTTCGCCAATTGCCCATCACAGTTGAACGACGTCGTCCACGCTTCAACAGTACCGACGCCTTCCCACTCAAGCAGCCGGCCTCGGATGAGCTCTCGATCCACTGCCAACTACGCATCTTCCCAACGAAACTCATCCGGTGGTTCGGTACTGTAAGCACCGAAGCTATGCCTGGTTAGATACTTTACCGTTGGCGATAATCAGACCGCGCCGTCTTGGATTGCTCAGTAAAAGCTCAGCCATGACAGCAAATAAAATACGCGACGTAATTGCTCCACGGGCCACTCACAAACACAAGCCCGCCTGTAACTGTGAGCGGACAGCCGGGATCATCGAGGCTCAATCCACGGTCAGCTACCGCGATCTGAACCGCGGCGGGAAAGCATGAGTACAGGCTCTACATCGCCAATTTCCGCCCGCCCTAGCACCCACGCCCCGACGATCCGGATGGCCGCCGGTTAGATTTAACACAACATGCTCAACGATAGCATATATGTTGCACTCAGCAGTGCCAGCATGCGGGTACACCCAAGCGTTTGGCAGGGATCTGCAAGCGTGTCGCCAACTCAACCGATGTGAGGATCAGCATGGCACCCTGGTCGGCCATATTGTTGGAGTTCATCAACTTGGTATAAAGCCAGCTGATCATCCGATTCTGTGGGCTGAAACGCGTGATCTCCGCGGCGGTTAGCGGCACGCGTAAGGATTGTCGACCGCGACGGCGTTGAAATGTGCCTACAATTCCCCCACGCGGCGGCCGTGATCCTCGATTGACTCGCTGTTGGCGATTCGAAGTGCTTGCTGCTTGAAACAGCGGATACACATACGCTGGCCAATTCAGCTGGATCCTGACCTCGGTATCACCGTGCATCGGCACGTCGTCGCCGGCAACCTCGGCCATCGGCACGCATTCGTCCTGGACCGTCTATGTGAGTTGCGCTGGCCTTGGGACGCAACCCCATCCTGGTACACTAAGATTTCCGCATCGGCAACCAGCACCACACCGATCCTGCTAGATGTCCAGGCACACCTGATTGACCAGAGACTGCAACACATTACCGCCAATTGAGCTGTACAACGTTGCGAAGTCAGTGGCGCCTATCCACATCCCGAACATTAGCCTGGGATCCCGATAGTGTGCCGACAGCACGTTCATCACGCGAATGGGATACACGGTTTCCAACATCCGGAAATCCGCTGCGTGTCGGGCCGTAGCAGCCATCAGTTCGACAGATCACTTATCCGAGTTGATTTCGTCGTGGTGATCGACCTGGCCATAACCGATCAGCACCGGCGTTCTGGAGTCCGACAGGCATCGGCCTACGACCTCTCGAACGGCTTGGGATACAAGATCAGGTTGGACAGCAACGCAACCACTTTCATGGCAACACACATCCACAGCGCCAACAGATACCTCGCCTCCGTACCTCAACTGACGACCACTCCGGCTCATGCCAGTCCGACGGACACACCGATTCCTAAGCAAAAATTGATGACACCAGAAAGTGCCCCAGGTTCTTCTTCGGAGGACTGCACGACACCCATAGCGCTCAGCAAGGTCAACT
Organism: Mycobacterium uberis; assembly: GCF_003408705.1. GTDB lineage: Bacteria > Actinomycetota > Actinomycetes > Mycobacteriales > Mycobacteriaceae > Mycobacterium > Mycobacterium uberis. The sequence goes on along the minus strand of NZ_QAYL01000003.1, from coordinate 60,035 downwards.
GTGCGCCATTATAAGTCAAGCCGAACGCGGCCATCAACCTGAACAAAATGTTGTCTTTTACGGCAGATACTGAGACGGCTGTGATCACTAGTAGGTCAGCGATGATTCCCAGCCACGCAGTGGTAACGAAGCCGATGCTTATAGTCAGAACCACGAACTACACACAAACTGCTTAGGCGCCGTCGGCGGGCGCGAACAGTACACGGTCGGCGATCAGCCGCTCAGTCTCCTGGCTACCTCATCCCGAGCAGCTTCCGGCAGATCTCACGGGTGTCTTGGCCAGGCAGTAGCGCCAGACATTACATTGCCGGGTGGGATGTGACGAAATGGAGCCGGACCCGCCTCAATCGGTAGCGCACTGTCGATAAAAAATACACCATGTCAGCAAACAATTTACGCGCGACCATATTGTAGGCCCTTGAGTATGTCTGGTGGACGAATCACCGGGCCGACTGGAACTCCGGCTAGCTGCACGTCTTGGACAGCCTGCACTGAGGTGCGGGTACAGGTCCAGGGTGACAACACTGCCCACCAACTCTGCATAGTTGGCCACGCGCGACTGGCCGGTCGCGAAGCGCGGGTCGTCAACCAACTCGTGTTGCTCTAAAAAAGATGCAACACAATGCCATTCGTTATCCGAGTGGATTGAGGCTACACACCACTCGTCGTCGCCGGCACATGTATAGACCCCGTGAATTGCAGTGTCATCGTGGATCTCGGCTACACTGACTCCCAACGCGGCCTGGGTGACAAACAGCCTGTCCAGCTGGTTGACGCCAACTTCGGCCTAGGCGGTGTGGAGATGGACGCTGCTACCGGTTCGATTGTGGTGGATCAGCGCGACCGAGGCCGAAATGGCGGTCATCCGACGACCACGTGATCAGAGAAAATGGTGGTCACGTCGTAGAAAGCACACCGCGAAGTGTCGACGCCAGTATCCGTACCAGCTTCGTCGGATGTCCAGAGCCGGGTGACGTCGATGGCAGTGCAGACCAGCGAGCCGTAACCCATCGGGGTGCGGCAACAGTCCCATTTTGCCATAGACGCTGCTCCCAATGAGCACGATACACGGCTTGAGGGGTACATAGCCTGTCGTAGGAGAACCCAAGTAACGTAAGGGTTCCCGGTTTCAAGTCAGCTAATACTGCGTCGACCTACACCACTAGGAGACCGGCACTCTCCTTGCCCTGCGCGCTGCGCAGATTCACACCAAGTCCGAGGTGATTGTGGTAGCTTCGGGCGAAGAATTCACTAATGGCGTTGCTAATACGAGCCTGCCTCAGTTTGTCCGGGTAGTCCACATTTTTGACCTTGGGGAGGACCGGCACATCATCGCCTTCAAAGTCCAGCGCCCGCTGCATGCGCTTGTTGTAGACCGGGCTAGTGCCCGCCACGATGACGCCCAAATCTAGGCTTTGTAGGCCCCCAACGGGGTAGGCACCCGGGGATGTGACAGCCTTTATGCTGTGTTGTCAGCAAAGTTTGTGCTTCTCTGATGCTTATGCTGGAAGCCGGAAACCGCAGTGTTGTCCGTGGACGACGAAATATCCGGTGGGCATTCTCACTTATGCCAATAACGTTACATCGGTATCGTAAGCGAGTTGAGTACACTGGCGGCTACACTGGCCTGGTACCTGTCTTCCTCGCCTTGACTACACTAGCAGCACAGCGGCCCCTGTGATGCGGCCGGCACTGAGGTCAGTAAGCGCCTGATCGGCTTGCTCAAGTGGGTATTCCGATGCGGTGACCACAATGTGATGTTGGGCCGCGAAGTCGAGGAGCGCACGCGCATCAGCACGAGTGTTTGATGTCACCGACCGGATCTGGCGCTCCTGAAACAAGTGCCGCTGGTAGTTTAGTTGCGGGATATCGGAAAGATGAATCCCTGCGATCGTCAGGGTGCCGCCGCGGTCCAGAGCCTCACATGCGGGCAACACTAGATCACCGACCGGCGCAAACAGGATTGCGGCATCCAGCGGTACCGGCGGAGGAGTAGCGACGCCTTGAACCGACGCGGCGCCAAGTTCTAACGCCAGCTCCTGCGCCCGGGCTTCGCGGGTCATGACATGAACCTCCGCTCCTTGCGCCAAAGCAACCTGTGCCGTGATGTGAGCACTGCCACCAAAGCCGTAGATACCTAACCGGCCACCCGGCGGTAGCTCGGCGCGCAACAACGACCGGTACCCGATGATGCCAGCACACAACAACGGGGCAAGCTCGCAGTCGCTATAGCCGCTCGGTAGATGGTGCGCAAAAGTCGCAGGGACAGTGGCGAATTCGGCATATCCACCGTCAGCATCCCAGCCGGTGTAGCGGGACTGTGGACACAGGTTCTCGTTGCCGCGACGGCAATACTGGCACACGCCACAGGCGTGACGTAGCCAAGCGATGCCTACCCGGTCTCCCACATCGAACCCAGCGACTATACCTACTTCCGAGCCTACCTCAAGAACCTCCCCCACCACCTCGTGGCCAGGAGTCACGTGTTCGCGGTGCACAGGGAGATCGCCCTCTGTAACGTGTAAGTCAGTGCGGCATACCCCACATGCATGCACGGCAACCAGCAACTCGGACGGTTTGGGACGCGGCACCTCGGTGATGACTTGCTCGAGCGAGCCGACTTGGATCGGGCCGGGCCGACGCACCCGCCACGCACGCATCGTCATTTTCGCTTTCGGCCCCATCCCGCTATGATGCCGTGATCCGTCGAGACCGGGTTAGACCACCGAATTATTAGGTCTTTGATTATTATTTAGGTCTTTCGCACCTTGCCGACAGCCCAGATCAGGATAACCGAACCCAGGATCGCAGTGAGCAAAGTGAACCACCAACCACCGGCGGCGGTGTCGACAAAGAAGCTCAGTAGAAAGCCGCCGATTAACGCGCCCGCGACACCAATCACGATGTTCATCAAGATGCCTGACCCGCCGCCTTTCACGATCTTACCGGCGATCCAGCCAGCGATACCACCGATGATGATGTAGCCAATCCAGCCGACGCTGGTCAGCGTCGTTGAACGGGCAAGATATTCGGTAGCTGCCATGACATCCATTAGGGATCTCCTTACACTCGATAGTTATAGCCCAACCCAGATGTGGGGCTGTGATTTCGGTATACCCCGATTTGAGTGCCTATTTGGTAACAACGGTTTGCCGTGTGAGCGGCGAATCAGGCGGGCAAGGCCTGCGGTGGCAGTGAAGTGGAAACCGGACCGACTTGTCCCGCAGGCGTCTGGACGAGTGCCGGCTCTCCCGGTGCTGGCGCCGGGATCGGGGCTGTCCCTGACTGAATCGACTCGGCCAACGCTTTAGCTGCGCCCTTGTCCACCGGGTCGTCCGAGGTCCCAAGCCATACCGCAAACCAGCGCTGCGGGGGCCCCGCGTCAGGTGTGTTAGCCGCTGGCGAGCCAACTACGCCTGTCCAGATTTGGCCAATCGGCTTGGTGGGATCGCTGAATTTGACCTCATAATAGGACGCACTTCCAGTTGCCCCATTGTCATTGAGCGAAATGGTTTCTTGATTGATCCGCGTACCGGGGTATGGCAAATAGAATTCACCCATATCCGAGCCGAGGCGGACCGCAGCCTTGAGGTTATCAGGTTCGGCACTGGCGTAAAGCTTTTGGTCCAGTCGGCCAAGCACGGCACGGGTGTCGTTAGCAACCGGCGGCGGCTGGCCAGGCATGGGCGGCTGTCCGGTGGTTTTGCTGAGCAGCGCGGAACCGTAGTCGAGGTGCGAAGCGTCTGACTCAACCCAGCCGACAGGAAGGACGAAGCTAAAGCCACCGACGGGGTTGGCGGTTCGGCCGACATTGGGGTCGACTGCAGGTGGAGGCGATGCATTCGGATCGCCCGGCTGAGCTTCGGATGCATCAAGAGCACCTGAAAGGGGCACGGTGGCCTCCGGCACAGGTTCGGGTGCCGCGGCAGCCGTTGATGACGGCGCGGGCTCGGGATCGGCGTTGGCGACCACCGGCAACATAATTGTGACGGCACTGGTGCTGGCCACCGCAGCAATCACCAGCATCGCCCACAGTCTGTTGCGATGTGTCGAATTTGGGTCTGCCTGATTCATGGCGACGAACCTACCGTGTTATGGCTGCGACACAAGTACGACTTGCTGAAAAACGGTAGGGTTTTTCAGTTTGCCCGGTTCGAGACGTACTGGTTCACGGTCGGGCGTGTCGCTGCAAGCACCAGGTGTAAAAGTGCCACTTCATGAGCTTTGACGACGAGCCACACGCGATCTCCGGGTGTCAGCCGTAGCTCCGTGACAGGCATCAAAGGTGATTTCCGCGGCCAGGCCAAGAACGCCGTTAGGTTGCTGCGGGCCGCACCCGAAGGAAGCGCCTCCACAGGCATCCAGTTCCATCACGGTTAGTTCAACAGTGTTGTGTAGGCCGCCATGCGGCGGATCGCAATAGACTGAGACCGCGATAGACGCTAATACATCACACGAATACGGCGACTGCGTCTTGGCCAGCGGCGAGCTCATCTCCGAGGTCTTGGGCTGGCGTCTCGTGCCAACCCGCATCGGATCGGGTTAGCAAGGAACTGTCGGTGCCGATGCTCCCGTTGACTAGGTTGGCGCCTAACAATATCCGGACGCCAAAATGACTGCACGGCACGCTAAGCACATCAACTACCTTGCCTACCGTGCCGATCTCGGAAATCCTGCTGGACTCAAGTACTAGCACTCGATCGGCCAGGGTGAACACGTCCCAGCAGCTAGTGGGTTACCAGGATGATGGCACAGCTATTCCGGGTAACCAGGCTGCGCAGCACCGCTGCGAATAGCCGCAGCCACGGCCACACCAAACCAGGTCAACGGCTCGTCGAGGAGCAGCACCTCGGATTGGGCCGCCAACGCGCGTGCGATCGCGATCCGCTGCGCTTGACCACCCGACAGTTACCGTGGTTTGCGGTCGGCGAACTGCTCAGCGTTCACCAGGCGCAGCCAATCCAGCACCTTATCGCGAGCATGGACCTTGTCCTGGGTGTCGGCGATTCAAAACATGCCGAACACCTTGTGACGGCTGTGCGGTTCGAAGACCGCGTTGGCCGCAACAGTCACGTGCAGCAACAGCAACAGATCCTGCAAGAGCAACTCGACCCGACGATCGTGCGTTGCCACGTCCATCCCGGCCGCAGTATCGGTCAACACCCGGTCCCCAAGCGCACCAAATCCTCGTCAGAGCAAGTCAGGCCGGCGATGACGTCAAGGGCAGTAGACTTGCCCATGCCATTGGGTCCTAGTAGGGTCAGCACCTCACCCGGAGCTACCGAGAACCGATGACGGTCTGTCACGACCGCATAAAACTCTAATTCGCTCATGACGGCTACCTCGTATCGGCCCTGGTCATCCCGTGAGCATTCAAGTTCAACAGTACCAACGCTGCCGCTGCCACGAGCAGGATAGACAGTGCTACAGCTGCGTTCGCATCATTAACCTGCTGTAGGTAGATCTCCAGCGACAGAATCCAGGTAATTCCTTGCTAGGCGCCAGCAAAGGTCAGTGTCGCACCGCACTCCCCAGCGAACGAACGAATGCCAGCACCGCCTCCGACACCATCCCGGGCAGCAGTATCGACAGCGTGACCCGCCACCACACGATGCTGGCCGCACCCCGAATGTCGCCGCTCCTTCTGTAGTCTTCTACACTTGGCGTTCGCGATACGGTCGACACCTTCGAGGGAGATCACCAGAAACGGCAACAAGACGAAGGTCACGCCATCACCACAGTTACTGAACGCGATGGTGATGCCGGCGGCTTCCAGATACCCCCGATCAATCCAAGTCGGCCGAATGGATAAAGCAACGCGATGCTACCAACCACGGGCAGCAGCTACCAGCGGCAGCAAGATCAGCGGTCACAGCAATCGCACAAGCTGTACCGTGCAGCAGGTCAATACCAGCGCCATGGGGACCCCGAACAACACACAGAGCACAGTGCTCGTGGTGGCGGTCTTCAGGATCAGTAACAGTCTCATCGTCGATGAAGAGCTGGTGATCAACGGCCAGAAATTCGGCTAATCTACCTTGATCGCGATTGCTAACAAGGGCAATGCTACAAAGATGGTCCCCATTGCTGCGGTGATATACACTCAGCGGGGCCAATCGGTAAGCTGGTACACGTTGGTCGTCAGGGCTTGATGAAACCCAACTGAGCCAGGGCCTGGTGGCCTGCCTCGCCCGTGACCGTCGCTTGAAACTTCTACACCAGCGTGTGTAGCGGCGCCTTCTTGAGCAGCGTAATTTGGATATAGAAATTCACCGCCCCGACGGCCTCAGGAAAGTTGATGATGGTCATCATTATCCGCGATGCTGCACGCGTCGGTGACATAGACCAGTGCAGCGTCGGCCTGTCCTGTGAAGACCTTGTTCAGGACATCGGTCACGTTGAATTCTGCAACTGACGGGGATTGGGTGCACGCCGGTGGCATCTTCGATGCGCTAGGTCACCAACCCGCATGGCACCAGCCGCTGGCACACCACCACGTTGAACCCCGGTCGGCGAGGTCAGCGAAAGATCCGATCTTCTTCAGCTTGCCCACCGCGGTCACGATGACCAGTGTGTTGGAGGCGAAAGTTTATCCGTGTGCCAACCAGTAATCCGGCCCCGACGACAGTGTCTATCCGCACGATATCCGCCGATGCGAAAACATTCGGCGTTCGCGCCTTGGGTCAACTGGGTCGCAAGCTCCGGGGAACCCGCGAACTCGACGTCAACGCTGACGCCCGGGTTGTCCGTTTTGAACTGGCTGCTGATCTGAGTAAGCGCAGACTGTGAGTGAAGCCGCGGCAAAGTACCACAAGCGATCCGGAGGTTTGGAATGATTGAGATGGTGATGACGAGTGCGAGTTCGAACTGCACTCCGCTGTTTCGGCTAGCAAGCTGCCCACTAGCATCATCGATACCAAACCTGCGAGCACTCCGATGATACGCATGGGTGCAACTCTAGCTTGGCGCCGACGCGTACCGTACGATGACGCAAGGTGAGGGTACCGCCCAGCCGCGCAGCGGCGAGGTGGCGAAGCGGTTGTATAGTCACGTAACTTGTGTCCGACTTACGGCTATTCGCAATTTCGCCCAGTGGCTACTGTCCAGTAACATCTAGGCGAGATCGGCGCCACAACACGCTGAGATCCCGGGCAATGGCCCGATGCTGGTCACGACCAGAGCCGAGCTTGCTGCGCCGAATGCAAAGCAATTAAGTGCTGGTGAGCGACCAGGGTCTGCGTTCAACGGCGAACACGAGGAGGTCACGGCAGTGGAAGTGCTGGTCACTGGGGGCGACACCGATCTGGCGCGCACAATCGCCGAGGGCTTTCGCGACGGCGGCCACAAGGTAACCCTCGTGGGTGCACGTCGAGACGACCTCGAAGTCGTCGCCAAGGAGCTAGACGTGAACGCGATTACCTGCGACACCAATGACCCAGCCAGCCTGAGTGAAACCCGCGGATTGTTCCCTCATCATCTAGACACCATCATCAATGTACCAACGCCGGACTTTGACGCCAGCGACCCACGCACCTTCTCGCTGTCTGATACCGCCAATGCTTGGCGCACTGCGCTGGACGCGACGGTGCTCTCGGCGGTGCTGACGGTACAGTCCGTAGGTGATCATCTGCGCTCCGGCGGATCAATCATCGGCGTGCTGGCGAAGAACCCGCCAGCGGGTAGCGCCGAGGCCGCCATCAAAGCCGCACTGTCGAATTGGGTGGCCGGCCAGGCGGGCGTTTTCGGCACTCGTGGCATCACAGTCAATGCCATCGCCTGTGGACGTAGCGTCCAAGCCGGATATGAAGGTCTTTCACGCACGCCTCCGCCTGTCGCAGCGGAAATTACCCGGTTGGCGTTGTTCCTCACTACCCCGGCTTCTCGACACATCACCGGCCAGACTCTGCACGTCAGCCAAGGCGCACTAGCCCATTTTAGCTGAAAAAAGCTGGAAACTTAGCTGGTAACGGCGACCCCATCGCTACGGTAGACACCGTGGTTATTCAGCTTGATCTACAAATCCTTAGACTTTACAGCACCGGAACAGGGAAGCTTTTTCCGACGGCCATCGCCCAAGCTCGCGAGGCCAAGTTGGCTGGATTCAGCCCGGTTTTCATCATGGGCCACTTCAATCCAACCCTGCCGGCCAAGGTCATCACCACGCTGAACATGGTCAGCCATAACCGAGTAGTTCTAGGCAGCAGCACCAGTTGGCTCAAGCTCGAGTATGGCCAACTCGGCTTTAAGTTCGACACCTTCACCGATAAGCTGAACTCGATCGACGAGACGATACAAATCAACCTGCCGAGGATCAAGAGCGAGCAACCGAAAATTCTTCACGCGGATGCTACCACACCAACGAGACGCTGGCCAATCCCTACTTCCGTGACCACATTCCATTCATGATTGGCGGCAGCGGCGAGAAAAAGACAATCCCGCTTGCCGCAAGATATTTCGACCACGCTCAATGTTATCGCCGGGTTCGATAAGCTACCAGGCAAAGTGCAAGCGGTGCGGCAACGATGCAAAAAGACCGGCCACGATCCGGTGACGTTGAAAACCAGCACGCTGATCACGGCCGTTACTGACGAAAACATGAAACCGGACCAAATCCCCGCTCCCCGCCAAGATGACTCAGCGCATAGTGGTCGGTAACGCTAAGTCTATCGTAGATCAGATCCAGCTCAAGACGCTCGACGCAGGAATTGATAGCCTCATCATCAACATGCCCATCTACATACCGGGCGTCATCAGCGAAGCTGGCGAAGCGCTACGTTTGCTAGTAGGTCTGTAGCGGAAGCGCTGTCGGCGCAGCCACGAAACTTGTCACATCGCCGTTACTTCCGCGGGTGTGGCTAATTACACACACTCGCACCTAAGACTCTGGAGGGCGGCTTGACTACCGTGGTGATTAACTGCAGTCGCCATCACGGAGCCCCGTCAGGAGCAGCGGAACATTGAGTGTCCAGCCAGTAGCCACAGCTGCTCAAGACCGTCGGCATCGAGTCGTGATCATCGGATCAGGGTTTGGTGGTCTGAACGCGGCAAAGAAGCTCAAGCGGGCCAATGTGGACATCAAGTTGATCGCTCGCACCACCCATCACCTGTTCCAGCCATTGCTGTACCAGGTGGCTACCGGAATCATCTCCGAGGGGGAAATCGCGCCGCCGACTCGGGTGGTCTTGCGTAAGCAGCGCAACGTCCAAGTGTTGCTCGGCAATGTCACCCACATTGACCTGGCTAACCAGTGCATCATATCGGAGTTACTCGGTCATACCTATGAAACCCCCTACGACAGCCTGATCGTGGCTGCCGGAGCTGGCCAGTCGTACTTCGGGAATGACCAATTCGCTGAATTCGCACCTGGTATGAAATCAATCGATGACGCGCTGGAGTTACGTGGGCGGATTTTGGGCGCCTTCGAACAGGCTGAACGGTCAAACGATCCGGAACGGCGAGCGAAGCTACTGACATTCACCGTAGTCGGAGCCGGCCCCACCGGTGTCGAGATGGCCGGGCAAATCGCCGAGTTGGCCGACCACACGTTGAAAGGCGCCTTCCGTCATATCGACTCGACCAAGGCGCGAGTGGTTCTGCTCGATGCCGCCCCCGCGGTGTTGCCGCTGATGGGCGAAAAGCTAGGTCAGCGCGCCGCCGCACGGTTGCAGAAGATGGGCGTGGAGATCCAACTGGGTGCGATGGTCACAGATGTGGACCACAACGGCATTACGATCAAAAACTCTGACGGCACGGTCCGGCACATTGAATCGGCCTGCAAGGTGTGGTCCGCAGGGGTCTCGGCAAGCCGGCTGGGCAGAGACCTGGCCGACCAATCTTTGGTCGAACTCGATCGGGCTGGCCGGGTCAAAGTGCTGCCCGATCTGTCCATCCCTGGGTATCCGAACGTGTTTGTGGTCGGTGACATGGCCGCCGTCAACGGCGTGCCGGGAGTCGCGCAAGGCGCTATCCAGGGCGCTAAGTACGTAGCAAACAACATCAAGGCCGAACTCGGTGGCGCCGACCCCGCCGAGCGCGAGCCGTTCCAGTACTTCGACAAGGGCTCCATGGCCACAGTGTCGCGGTTTTCCGCGGTCGCCAAGATCGGTCCGCTGGAGTTCAGCGGCTTTATTGCCTGGCTGATGTGGTTAGTACTGCACCTGGTGTACCTGATCGGCTTCAAGACCAAGATCACTACGTTGTTGTCGTGGACGGTGACCTTTTTGAGCACTCGGCGAGGGCAGCTAACCATTACCGACCAGCAAGCCTTCGCCCGAACACGGCTCGAACAGCTGGCGGAGCTGGCCGCCGAAGCCCAAGGTACAGCGGTAGCTAACGAAGCCGCCATGTGGGCGAGCTAGCCAGTTACCCTGGTTCCCCCTGATTCGCTGTGACAGCCGGACTCAGCTATCGCTGGGCAGGTTCCGCAACTGCACCTGGCCCGGGGCTACCTAACGTTCGGTGTTGCCCGATGATCGTAACCAGCCATAGCCGCTGACGCCGGCCACGGGGGATCGGTGCAGAGGTGCCGTACACCATCTCGGAACTGATGGAGTGAAGGAAATCAGTAGTTGTTGACACCCAATAACATTTCCGCTGCCGCTGCAACTATTGAACCAGGCGTAAGCCGCCATGTCGGCCCATGCTTGCGCATGACCGAACAGTAGACACTGCTATGTACAAGGCCCATCGGCTGCAATCGTTTGGGCTTTACCCCAAGCTGGGCTTGGACACTATCGGGGCCAAGTTCAGTGAACTGCAGTCCCAACTCGCTGTCCATATGGTGCGGTGATACTCGGGCTTTTCGGGGTATTGACCGCGTCTTGTAGTTGCACGTTCTCGTGTCTGCGCCATCACCAGATCTGCCGATGCCTGCCAGCTTCTATTTTAACAAACTGTCAGCTCTCATTTTAACAAATATGAGGGCTACAGACATTAAGAGGTTTTCCAGGCAGACAACGGATGAGCCCCGTGCCGTAATGCACAGGGCTCATCAATCGAATAGACCGGGAGTCACTGACAGCCATCAGGACACCGGAGCGGTCGCTGTCGCATCAACAAACTAAGGATAGACACACCTGCTCGAATTTCACAAAGACTAGACTGCAAGTCACGTCTATCAACAGCTGCTCTCAATAAATATTGTATCAAATCCTAGGCAGCTGATCTACCAACTATGTCTATCGGCCGCCCGCTCGGCGACGACCCGACACGGCCGGACGCCAACTCTGAATACGACTGTCGGTAGTAATCCGGAGTACGCTGATTCTAATGCTCAGGAGATAAACGACTATGGCCAAACTGACGCGGCTGGGCGGTCTAGAACGCGCCGTGATGGGTCATTTGTGGGCCACACAGGAACCACAAACAGTTCGTCAGGTCCACGAAGCGTTGTCGGCGCGACGCGACCTCGCCTACACGACCGTGATGACCGTACTGCAACGATTAGCTAAAAAGAATATGGTCTCACAGATCCGCGATAATCGGGCCTACCGGTACGCGCCTGTGCATGGCCATGACGAACTGGTAGCTGGCTTAATGGTCGATGCGCTGGCCCAGGCCGAGGATTCCAACAGTAGGCAAGCCGCGCTGGCGCACTTCGTCGAACGGGTCGGAGCGGACGAGGCGGACGCGCTGCGACGCGCACTTGCCGAACTGGAAGCAAATCAACGCAATGCGTTACCTGCTGGCGTTTTAGCGGAGGGCTAGGTGAAACTAGCAGCGTGTCTGCGCTGGCCTTCACCATGCCGCTGGTTGGCCCCCGTATCGGCTCTAGTAGCACGCTCTACGTGGCCGTTGCGCGCACCGCATGCCGCGATGGCATTATGGCCGCCTATTGTGCTGGCTGCTAGGATTTTGGCGTTTAACACCGGCATCGCGATCGCCAGTCGGATACTCATGCCCGGCCCTGACAGGAAGCCCACCGTCAGCATTGTCGGCGCTGCCGGTTGGCTCGGTTGGCCACTTTGGGGGGCATACGTCGCCGCCTTTGCGCTGGCAGTGCTGGTCGGTGTGCGACTGATCGTTACGATCGCGCAGATGGCCATCGCCACACGGCGACGGCGGGCCCACCACCGCATGGTGGTTGACCTAATGGGGGTCAGACACGATGCTGCCCACACGCAGCCGCGCACCCTTCGGGTCTTGGAGGTAGCGCAACCACTCACCTACTGTCTACCAGGCGCGCGAAGTAAGGTGGTGGTCAGCGAAGGGACGTTGACTACGCTCAACGATACAGAAGTCACAACCATCCCCACCCACGAGCGAGCCCATCTGCGTGCCTGGCACTACTTAGTGCTGGAGGCAGTCACCGCGGTACATACGGCCTTTCTGCGGCCGGTCCGTAGCTCCGCCACGCTGAGTGCGGTGCGGCTGCTCGTCGAGCTGCCAGCCGATGACATCGCGGTGCATGCTGCAGGGCACACACCCCTGGCCCGGACGTTAGTTACTTGCTTGTCCGGGCAGGCGCCGTCAGGTGCGCTGGCTGCGGGCGGCCCCACCATCGCGCTAGCCATACCGTGGCTGACGGAGCTAAAACGGCTGTTCAATGCCTAACCCGGTCAACGCAAACGGTGACCAAAACATTTTTGTATGACCACCAGTCCGCTATGCCACAGTGTGTCGGAATAGCGTTGGCGAAAAACTTGTCGCACAAGTTCTCCAACCTAAGAGACCCAAGGAGGTGCAGAACATGAGTTCGTCGGAATCAAATACGGCCATTGCGCAAATCGGTGTCACCGGGCTAGCCGTGATGGGTTCCAACGTCGCCCGGAATTTCGCCCGGCATGGCTACACAGTGGCGTTGCACAATCGATCAATCGCCAAGACTGACACACTGCTCAAAGAGCACGGATCCGAGGGGAATTTCGTACGCACCGAAACGATCCCCGAGTTCCTTGCCGCACTACAGACCCCGCGACGGGTGCTGATCATGGTCAAAGCCGGTGACGCCACCGATGCCGTCATCAACGAGCTCGCCGATACCATGGAGCCCGGCGACATCATCATCGACGGCGGCAATTCGCTGTTCACCGACACCATCCGCCGCGAGAAAGCAATGCACGAGCGTGGTCTGTACTTCGTCGGCGCCGGGATCTCAGGCGGTGAAGAGGGCGCGCTGAACGGGCCCTCGATCATGCCCGGCGGACCCGCCGAGTCATATACCTCGCTGGGCCCGCTGTTGGAGGAGATCTCCGCGCACGTAGACGGTGTGCCGTGCTGCACCCACATTGGGCCGGATGGGTCCGGACACTTCGTCAAGATGGTCCACAACGGCATCGAGTACTCCGACATGCAGCTCATCGGCGAGGCCTACCAGCTACTGCGCGACGGGCTGGGCATGAGTGCACCGGAAATCGCCGACGTGTTCACCGAGTGGAACAAGGGCGATCTGAACAGCTACCTGGTGGAGATCACCGCCGAAGTGCTGCGCCAGACCGATATTAAGACCAGCAAACCGCTCGTCGACGTCATCCTTGATGAAGCCGAACAAAAAGGCACTGGCCGCTGGACCATCCAGTCCGCCCTGGAATTGGGGGTACCGATAACCGGAATAGCCGAGGCAGTGTTCGCGCGCGCATTGTCGGGCTCCGTGCCACAACGCAAGGCTGCCATCGGGCTGGCGTCCGGCAAGTTGGGCAACAAGCCCACGGACCACGAGACATTCACCGAAGACGTTCGCCAGGCCCTGTATGCCTCCAAGATCGTGGCCTATGCACAAGGTTTCAATCACATCCAAGCCGGTAGCGTCCAGTTCGGCTGGAACATCAAACCGGGTGACTTGGCTACCATCTGGCGCGGCGGCTGCATCATCCGGGCGAAGTTTCTCAACCGTATCAAGGATGCCTTCGACGCCGACCCGAACCTTGCCAGCCTGATCGTTGCGCCGTATTTCCGCAGTGCTGTCGAATCGGCGATTGACAGTTGGCGGCACGTGGTGTCCACAGCAGCCCAGCTAGGTATCCCACATCCCGGATTCTCGTCTGCGTTGTCGTACTACGACGCGTTGCGTACCGAGCGCCTGCCAGCCGCGCTGACCCAGGCCCAGCGCGACTTTTTCGGCGCGCACAGCTACGGACGCATCGACGCGCGGGGCAAATTCCACACACTGTGGAGTCGAGACCGCAGCGAAGTCGCAATCTAGTTGGGCTAAGCCAAAAGGGCATCCATGGGCCCCAAAAAACTATTTAGGGTGAAGCGGAGAGCGATGAGGTTTCTGAATGGACACCAGCCCGTGTTCGACCTGACCTACAATGACGTTTTCATCGTGCCGAACCGGTCGGATGTTGCGTCGCGGTTCGACGTCGATTTGTCGACCTACGATGGCTCCGGCACCACTATTCCGGTGGTGGTCGCCAACATGACGTCAGTGGCCGGGCGGCGGATGGCAGAGACGGTGGCGCGCCGGGGTGGCCTGGCGATCCTGCCGCAGGATCTACCGATCGCGGTAGTGCAGCAAACAGTGGAGTTCATCAAGAGCCGTGACCTAGTTCTCGACACCCCGGTGCTGCTGTCACCCGATGATTCGGTGTCCGACGCAACCGCACTGATCCATAAGCGCGCACACGGCGTCGCGGTGGTAGCCTCCGAGGGCCGCCCAATTGGTCTGGTACGCGAGTCGTCCTGCCTGAGTGTAAATCGCTTCACTCGAGTGCGGGATGTCGCGGTGACCGACTTCGTGACCGCCCCGGTGGGCACCGATCCGCTCAAGATCTTCGAGCTGCTCGAACATGCTCCGATCGACGTTGCGGTGCTGACTAACGCCGACGGCACGCTGTCCGGAATACTGACCCGCACAGGGGCGATCCGCACCGGCATCTACACCCCGGCCATCGATGCCCGCGGACGGCTCCGAGTCGGCGCTGCCGTCGGCATCAACGGCGATGTAGCCGGTAAGGCCGAGTTTCTCGCCGAGGCCGGCGTCGATGTGCTAGTGGTCGACACCGCACACGGACACCAGGTCAAGACGCTGGAGGCGATCAGGTGCGTCGCATCGCTGAACTTGGGCGTGCCGTTGGTCGCGGGCAACGTGGTGTCGGATGAAGGTACTCGCGAGCTCCTCGGCGCCGGGGCGACCATCGTCAAGGTCGGTGTCGGCCCTGGGGCTATGTGCACAACTCGGATGATGACTGGTGTTGGCCGACCGCAATTCTCGGCTGTGCTCGAATGCGCTTCTGCTGCAAGGCAGCTCGATGGGCACGTGTGGGCCGATGGCGGGGTCCGACATCCACGCGACGTGGCACTGGCATTGGCCGCAGGGGCATCGAACGTGATGATCGGGTCGTGGTTCGCCGGCACTTACGAGTCACCTGGGGACCTCATGCGGGACCACAACGACCAGCCGTACAAAGAGAGCTACGGCATGGCGTCCAAGCGGGCAGTGGTCGCCCGCACCGCCACCAACAGCCCATTCGATCGCGCTCGCAAGGCATTGTTCGAGGAAGGCATCTCGACCTCACGGATAAGACTAAACCCCGACCGCGGTGGTGTCGAGGACCTAATCGACCACATCACCTCCGGCGTGCGCAGCACCTGCACATATGTCGGTGCGTCCACCTTGGCAGAACTGCATGAGAAGGCGGTTATCGGGGTGCAGTCGGCGGCGGGTTTTGCCGAGGGCTATCCGCTGCCCTCGGGCTGGTGACGCCTGACCTCGACTAAGTCAGGCCGTGCAGCAGTCCGCTATCGCGTAGCCCAAACCTCTAAGCAATACAAAATAATATAGAAGACGACGTGCCCAGGCACCCGTTGAGACCGCAGGATTCCGGGACGAGCGGCCACCTGCACCATCGCCAGCTCCTCCGGCATCGCGAAGACCGGTCCTGTCATTAACGTCGCTGTCACCGTGGGCAGCTTGTTGTCCATCAGGTTGCTAATCTTCGGCAACGTGGTGTTCGTGGCAGCCGAATTTCTCGTTAACAACCCTGGCCCGCAGCACAGTCGAGGCTAGTGCCCGTGGCGGTATCAGACAGGATGGTTGTATTCGGCGCGCCCATCGCAAGTTGCCGTTCCAGCTTTCGGAGGGCCTAGTTGGGTATCTCGACCACCACTTTTACAACAGGCTACCTGACCGAACCAACACAGGTTAGTCTACCGCACCCGACGTTGGATGCGATCGGGATACCTGACCGAGTGGTCGACTGGACCAATACACTACCCCGGCGCTGCTGATCGTCACGTCGATGTCGATAGGATTCAGTGAACTAGTTGCCGAAGTATATCGCCGTGGCGCGCCCACCGAGCATCACCCGCGCCGTCGTGGGCGTGCAGCCGCTGTTTTTGTTGCCGTTCTACCCTGCCATCCGATTAACCCACTGAGCGGCGAACGGCATTATGCGCAAAGCCTGGGCATTGAGCCGGCCGAGGAGCTGCGGTCGAGCCAATCACCATAGGAACAACTGCTATCACTGGTGCGGACCTCAGCGCATGGCGGCATTGTTGGTGAGACAGTCGCTGCAGTTTGGCGCCCTGACCACCGAGGAACTGATGGCGCCCCGCTCCAAGATTGTGGCGCTGCAAACCGGCTACACCGTCACTTAACCTAGTTGCGGTCGCCGCCAAGTCCGGGTTCTTCTGTTTTCAATTATCGACCGTGACCTCGACGCCACCCTCAGCATCGTGTACATCAAACAGGCTTTCGACGTTCCACACGCCGATCGCGCGGACGCACTGTTGGCCTGCAGACCACGCTGTTGATCTATGAGTAAAAATGATAGCGGCACAGTGAGCATGGCGGCTGTCGAGGATTTAATCGAAGAGATCGTGGGCGACGTCCGTGACTAACATGACAACGCCACTCCAGACGTGGGAGCAAGCCGGCAACGGCTGGCGGGGGTAAAGTTTACCGCGCATTAATTTAACGCGCATTAATTTAAGTAGCCAGCGCCACCGAATATCGAGCCTCGAGGGTCCATAGGAGGCGATTGGCGGACTTATGCTCCGGGAGTTCGGTCACATTCCGGCAATTGGGAAACAGTGGAGCTGGCCGCTATGGACGTAGAGAACCTCTCGGATGCCTCGGCGCGTTGGCAAACGACCCAGCACCAACACATTTTTGTCGGCGCGGAATTCTCGCTGATCTCTCGGCCCGCCGCGACCGCCTTGAAGCGTTGGCTGAGCAGGGCAGAGTGAGCGCGGTCACCGCTATCAGGGATAATGGTCAGCCCTCATTCGTCAATGCTGGCAGGCGCTCAACTAGGTGCAACCGTGGCCTCGATCCTGCTCAGCCGAATTGGCGAGGTGGCGGTGACCAATCTGTTACGGATGTCGTTTCAGCTCACCGGTGTGCCATCACCTCTGAACACGCTGTCGCTGGTGACTGCGTTTACGCTGATGATAGCCCTGCATGTGCTGCCTGGCAAGATAGCACCCAAGAATATTGCCCTAGCCGGCCTAGAACGGACAGCAATGTGGTTTGGCCCCACTCTAAACTTGATCTACGTACGTGCTGCCCGACCGGTCATCGTGTTCTACACTGCATCTGCCAACGTAGTATTGCGCAGGCTGGGCGTGGAACCGAAAGACGAACTCAACATCACTGTTTCCACGGCTGAGCTTAGCGAGCTGATCACCGAAGCGGCATCAGAGGATCTGCTCTGCTGGATTAGTAAGAGCACAAGCAACTGACGCGAGCGCTGCAGGTTCGCACGAGGGTAGTCAACGCTGTTGGCCCGGCCGCTTGCCGATATCCGGGCGGCGCCAGTGGCGGTGGCCGGATATGGCCCAACTGCTGACGCGGTCGAACGCACTCTAGCCCAAGCCGGGCTATTCCCGATTTTCAGTTGCTGGTCTAGGCGGCGAGTTCGTAGACTACCTGCACATCTAAGGATATCCTGTCGCCCGGCGACAATCCGCAGACCGTGATTGATCTGGCGCTGGTAACTTACTGCCGGGGTGGCAAGGTGGTGGCGATGGAGGACCTGGTGGACGATCTAGTCGGCGCCATGCGCGACGGGACACATTGAAATTCAACATCGAGCAGCGCCGTCGGCAGCCCGTATGGTCCTCGGCGGCTACGCCTACTGGTCGATAGATGCGTTTCCAGCACACGTTTCGCAAACTGGGCGCCTTGCCGCCGATGAAGCTGTTGACCTGCTGTTGCGGGTCTGCAGAATACGCTCGCCAGGCTGTTGGCCGGTAGGCTGATGCGCATAGCCAGTGAGAGCCAGATCGGGTACCAGCGGGGCAGTAAGCCTAATGTGTGAGGAGAACCATGACTGATCGTGTGTCGGCGGGGAATTTGCGCGTCGCCCGTGTGCTCTACGATTTCGTCAACAACGAAGCCCTGCCTGGCACCGACATTGACCCGGACAGCTTCTGGTCGGGCGTCGACAAGGTGGTCGCCGACTTCACCTCGCAAAACCAGAGTTTGCTGAACTCCCGCGATGAACTGCAGGCCCAAATCGACAAATGGCACCGCCATCGGGTGATCGAGCCACTCGACCTGGACGCTTATCGGCAATTCCTCACCGATATCGGCTATCTACTGCCTGAGCCCGATGACTTCACCATTACCACCTCAGGGGTGGACGACGAGATCACCACGACCGCCGGCCCGCAGCTAGTAGTGCCGGTGCTTAACGCGCGGTTCGCGCTCAACGCCGCCAACGCCCGCTGGGGCTCCCTCTACGATGCCCTGTATGGCACCGACGTCATACCGGAAACCGACGGAGCCGAAAAGGGCGCTTACTACAACAAGGTACGCGGCGAAAAGGTGCTCGCCTATGCGCGCAAGTTTATGGATCAAGCCGTCCCGCTGGCATCTGACTCATGGACTAACGCGACGGGGGTGAGCGTCGTCGACGGCCACCTTCAGATCGCCATTGGTGCGGATTCCACCAGGTTGGCGAGTCCCGAGAAGTTTGTCGGCTACAGCGGCGAGTTGGGGTCCCCCAACTGGTCAGTGTTACTGGCCAATCACGGCCTGCACATCGAAATCCTGATCGACCCGAAGTCGCCGATCGGCAAAACCGACCCCGCTGGCATCAAGGACGTGATCCTGGAATCGGCCATAACTACGATCATGGACTTCGAGGACTCAGTCACCGCCGTCGACGCCGACGACAAAGTGCTCGGCTACCGCAACTGGCTCGGCCTGAACAAGGGTGACTTGGCCGAGGAGGTAAACAAGGACGGCAAGACCTTCACCCGTGTGCTCAACCCCGACCGCAGCTACACCACACCTGACGGCGGTGAGCTGATCCTGCCCGGGCGCAGCCTGCTGTTTGTCCGTAACGTTGGCCATCTGACGACCAATGACGCAATCCTTGTGGGCGGAGACGCCGGCGAAGAAAAAGAGATGTTCGAAGGCATTATGGATGCACTATTCACTGGTCTGGCCGCAATCCACGGGCTCAAAACCGGCGAAGCCAACGGCCCACTAACCAATAGCCGTACCGGTTCCATTTACATCGTAAAGCCGAAAATGCACGGCCCCGCGGAAGTCACGTTCACTTGCGAGCTGTTCAGCCGCGTCGAAGATGTGCTGGGGTTGCCGCAGGGCACCTTGAAGGTCGGCATCATGGATGAGGAACGTCGTACCACCGTCAACCTTAAGGCGTGCATCAAGGCGGCCGCCGACCGAGTTGTGTTCATCAACACCGGGTTCTTGGACCGCACCGGTGACGAGATCCACACCTCGATGGAGGCTGGCCCGATGATCCGTAAAGGTGCAATGAAAAACAGTACCTGGATCCAGGCCTATGAGGACGCCAACGTCGACATCGGGCTAGCCGCGGGCTTCACGGGCAAGGCACAGATCGGCAAGGGCATGTGGGCGATGACCGAGCTGATGGCTGACATGATCGAGCAGAAGATCGGCCAACCAAAGGCGGGCGCCACCACCGCGTGGGTGCCTTCGCCCACCGCGGCCACGCTGCATGCGATGCACTACCATCAGGTCGACGTGGCTGCCGTGCAACGAGAACTGGCTGGCAAGAGACGCGCCACCGTGGACCAGCTGTTGACGATTCCGTTAGCCAAGGAACTGGCATGGGCTCCCGAGGAGGTCCGCGAGGAGGTCGACAACAACTGTCAGTCCATCCTCGGCTATGTGGTGCGCTGGGTGAGCCAGGGTATCGGTTGTTCGAAGGTACCCGACATCCACAACGTGGCACTTATGGAGGACCGTGCCACCCTTCGGATCTCGAGCCAGTTGCTGGCCAACTGGCTGCGCCACGGCGTAATCACCAGCGAGGACGTGCGAGCCAGCCTGGAACAAATGGCGCCGTTGGTCGATCAGCAAAACGCGAACGACCCGACATACAGCCCGATGGCTCCCAACTTCGACGACAGCATTGCATTCCTAGCTGCGCAGGAGCTAATACTGTCCGGCACGCAGCAGCCCAACGGCTATACCGAGCCAATCTTACATCGTCGTCGTCGCGAATTTAAGGCACAGAGCCGGTGACGATACGGCTCAACATGCAGTGATGTGGTCGATGACTAGACTCGGCGCCGAGTTCAAACCAGGTCAGGTAATGGGTCAACGGAAAGGCGGCAGGTGTCGCTATGGGTAGGCACAGCATGCCCGACCCCGAGGATTCCATCGATCAGCCATCTAACCAAGTCGCTGCATTCAGGCCGGGCCAAGACAACGAGATAGATCGCAGCTCGGATCGTGGTTACCCGGGCGAGATTGGGTACCCAGAGCCTGTTTCTGAACCCGCGACTACCGACTCGCCGAGCGACCACGGCTATCCACACAAAGCAGAGTATCCGGCTGACTCCACACCCCAGATCCCCGACCAACCCGCCGGCTACCAGCGCTACTGCGCCGAAGACCATGAGGACCACTACCTCGGTGGTCAGCACCCCAACCGCGACAAAAGTTCTTTTACCGCCAGTGCAGCCGACGACTACTCAGACTTTCCACCCCGGCCTGTTAGCTCGTCGACTCGCTTGCAAGCGCCAACCGCCCTGTCGCGGCTATTCAACGCTAGCCACCGGAGCGGCGGCGAGTGGCAGGGCGGACACCGCAGTGACGGCGGACGACGTGGGGTAAGCATCAGCGTGATCGTGGCCCTTGTCGCGGTCATGGTAGTAGTAGGCACAGTGATTCTGTGGACTTTCCTCGGCCACATCTTGGACAAGCGCAAGCATCAGGCAGCCGCACGCTGCGTAGGTGGTCAACAGACGGTCGCTGTAATCGCCGATCCGTCGATCGCCGATTACCTAAAGGAGTTCGCCCACAGCTACAACGCAGCCGCCCGGCCGGTGGGCGACCACTGCATGGCGGTGACTGTCAAACCCGTCGGCTCGGAGGCAGCCCTCACCGGTCTCAACGGCAACTGGCCGGCTGACTTAGGAGCCAAACCGGCGCTGTGGATACCGGGCAGCTCGATATCCGCGGCACGGCTTGCCGTCACCGCAGGTCAGAAAACGATCAGCGAAAGCCATTCACTGGTGACGTCGCTGGTGCTGCTAGCGGTTCGGCCCGAATTGGAGCAGGCCCTCACCGACCAGAGCTGGGCAGCACTGCCCGGCCTACAAACCAATCCGTACTCCTTGGCTGATTTGAATCTGCCAGCCTGGGGATCACTCCGGCTGTCCTTACCAATAAATGGCAACAGCGACGCCACGCTTTTGGCCGGTGAGGCGGTGGCGGCTGCGTCGGTACCTGCTGGTGCACCACCCACTCAGGGCGTGGGAGCAGTGCGCACCCTGATGAGCGCCCAACCCAAGCTCACCGACGGTACCTGGGTAGAAGCGATGAGCGCACTGCTTAAACCCGGTGACGTGGCAACTGCTCCGGTGCACGCTGTGATCACCACCGAACAACAACTATTCCAGCACGGTCAGTCATTGCCAGACGCTAAGAGCACTTTGGGATCCTGGCTACCGCAGGGGCCGGCGCCGGTTGCTGACTATCCTGCGGTGCTGCTCAGCGGCTCGTGGCTGACGCACGAGCAGACTGCGGCGGCTAACGAGTTCGCCCGGTTCGTACAAAAGCCCGACCAACTGGCCAAGCTGGCTAAAGCTGGTTTCCGCGTTAACGGCGTCACACCACCGAGCAGCCCCATTACTAGTTTCGCGGCGGCGCCGTCCACCCTCTCAGTGGGTGATGACGGGATGCGCGCCACGCTGGCCGAAGCGATGATCCAGCCGTCTAGCGGAGTGGCAACGACCATCATGCTCGACCAGTCGATGCCCACCAATGAGGGTGGTAAGACCAGGTTGGCTAACGTCGTGGCGACACTCGATGCCACAATCACAACGATGCCGCCCACTTCAGTCATGGGCCTATGGACATTTGACGGCCAGGAGGGTCGAACGGAAGTGACAACCGGTCCGCTGGCCGACCCGGTCAACGGCCAGCCCCGCTCAGCAGCGCTGATGGCTGCGCTGGACAAGCAATATGCATCCAACGGTGGTGCCGTGTCGTTTACCACGCTGCGCATGGTCTACCAAGACATGCTGGCCAATTACCATGCTGGCCAAATGAATTCGGTGCTAGTGATCACTACTGGGCCACACACCGACCAAACCCTGGACGGGGCAGGGCTGCAGGATTTTATCCGTACCAGCACCGACCCAACCAAACCGATCGCGGTCAACGTCATCGACTTCGGGACCGACCTTGACCGGGCAACCTGGGAAGCTGTCGCCCAGCTCAGCGGCGGAAGTTACCAGAACTTATCGACGTCGGCCTCTCCTGACCTAGCTACAGCGATCAATACATTCTTGAGCTGAGCTCACTGACGCGGTTAGGAGCACGATGAACGTTGAATTCATTCCGGCTCGCCAGCTGCACCCATTCATGTCACGCTAGTTTGACAGCTCCCGAGGGGAGATCCACGACGTCGACAGGGGAGATGGTTCACCGATTTTTGCTGTGCCATAGAAATCCCACCTGGAGCTTCTTGTACCGTGATACTATGGCTGCATTTGTGACAGGCTTCGCTGTATCGCTCCCGACTATCTCGGCTTCAGGCTCTCTGCGCATCCCGCTAGATTCAGCTAAGCAATCGATGAACACGCCCGGCTGGTAAGCGAGTTAGTCGATCACCGAGACGTGAACGACTACCTGACGATAAGCCAAGACTAGGATGGGCCGGACGAATGTGCAGTGTCATTCTGGGCAATAACCTGGTTCTGGCCGGCCGATGTGTGGACGACGAAGGCATTTTAGTAGGGTGGTGGCTAGCCCGCCGATGCAGCACACAATTCTGTGGCGAAATTTCTTTGTCGAGCAGAGACCTGATCCCTGCCAGAACAGAACACCAGCCCAGCACCGCTGGTGGTGGCACGCTACCTGGCCATGCAACTCAACGCCGCAGCAAGGTTGGATGTAGCCGAAATGCCCAACCAGATGCTAGCCGCCGGTCCGCTGCTGGCACGGCTAGCACAAGAAGTGCCAGCCAAACTCGGTACAGAAACCCCCCTGTTTGTGTAAGGCATGAAAAACTTTGCCTTACGGCCCGATCCTTATGCTACCGTGGATGCACGTTCCTGAGGCGCGTTCTGGTTGCACTACCCACCGCCAAACATTTCATTACGGGGATACACCCGAGGCGGTCTCTGCGGCTATCACCCAACGCTTCGGCTGAGGGAGGGTGCGGGCCCGGCTCAGACGAACACCTCCACTGGAGGGCACGAACACACCAAATTGCGGTCACCGTAGACGTCGTCGATGCGACGCACAGGCGGCCACACCTTCGGCCGGAACGCTTTGCCGAGCGGATAAGCTGCCTCTTCTCGGGTATACAGATGATGCCAGTCGGAGGTCAACAGGCACTCAGCGGTGTGCGGAGCGCATCGTAGTGGGTTGTCCTCAACAGACCACTCCCCTGCACCGACACGAGCGATCTCGCCATGGATAGCAATCATAGCTTGGCAGAACGCATCGACTTCTGCCAAGCTCTCACTCTCGGTGGGTTCCACCATCAACGTCCCAGCCACCGGGAAACTCATCGTAGGCGCGTGAAAGCCGTAGTCTGCCAAGCGTTTCGCAACGTCGTCGACAGTCACACCAGTCGACTTAGTGATCGGCCGCAGGTCCAGGATGCACTCATGGGCAACCATGCCATTCTCGCCGGTGTACAGCACCGGGAAGTACTCGTCGAGCCGACGGGCTATGTAGTTGGCCGAGGCGATCGCGGTCAGTGATGCCGCTCGCAGACCGTCGGCGCCCATCATTCTAATATAAGCCCAAGTGATGGGCAGGATCGAGGCGGACCCATATGGCGCCGACGACACCGGCTGACCTTGGGGCAGTTCCGGGACAAAGGGATGACCCGGGAGGAACGAGGCCAAATGCGAACGAACTGCCACCGGCCCGACTCCCGGTCCGCCGCCGCCGTGCGGTATGCAGAACGTCTTGTGCAGGTTCAAGTGGCTGACGTCGCCGCCGAACTTGCCCGGCCGGGCCAGGCCGACCAGCGCGTTGAGGTTGGCACCATCGACGTAAACTTGACCACCGGCGTCGTGCACCGCCGCGCAGAGCTTGGCAATGTCGTTCTCATAAACGCCGTGTGTGGACGGGTAGGTGATCATCAACGCCGACAACCGGTTGGCATGCTCACTGATCTTGACGCGTAAATCGTCGAGATCAACGTCACCGTTATCGTGACAGCCCACCACGACCACCCGCATGCCGGCCAACGCCGCCGATGCGGCGTTGGTGCCGTGCGCGCTGGACGGAATCAGACAGATGTCACGATGCGATTCTCCTCGACTGGCATGGTAGGCATGGATGGCCAACAGACCTGCGTATTCCCCCTGAGAGCCCGCATTAGGCTGCAGGGAGACCGCATCGTAACCGGTGATCTGCACCAGCCAGTTCTCCAAGTCGCTGATCAGACGACGCAGCCCAGGGGTGTCAGATGCTGGCGCGAACGGATGCTGACGCGCGAATTCCGGCCAGGTGATCGACTCCATCTCGGTGGCGGCGTTGAGTTTCATCGTGCACGAACCGAGCGGAATCATGCTGCGGTCCAATGCGATATCCTTGTCCGCCAGGGCACGCAAATACCGCATCATTGACGTTTCGGTGCGGTATTGAGTAAAGGCGGGATGCGTTAAAAACTCCGAGGTGCGGGTCCCGATGTCCGGGCCGGTAAAGCTCGCCCGCACTGGCGTCGCTGCGAACGCCGCCAACACAGCTGCAATGTGCTCATCGGTGGTGAGCTCGTCGCAAGCCACCGAAACATGGTCGGCATCCATGAGCCACACATTGATCCCGCGCTCCTTGGTGGCACTCTGGATCTGCACCGCCCGGCCAGGTACCCGAGCCAGCACAGTATCAAAGAACGCTTGGTGCACTACCTCAACACCGGCGGCAGACAGACCGGCCGCTAGGTCACGTGCCTGCGCATGCACCCGACGTGCTATACCGGTCAACCCCTCAGCGCCATGGTAGCTGGCGTACATCGCAACCATCACCGCCGGCAATACTTGTGCGGTGCAGATGTTGCTCGTCGCCTTGTCGCGGCGGATATGTTGCTCACGGGTCTGCAGCGCCAGCCGGTAGGCCAGTGTGCCGTCGCGGTCGACGGAAACGCCGACCAGCCGACCCGGCAACTGACGGGCATGCCTAGTGTGTAGGGCGAGGTATCCGGCATGCGGTCCACCGAATCCCATTGGCACCCCGAATCTTTGAGTGGTACCGAATGCGACGTCGGCGCCGATCTCGCCCGGCGGTGTGATCAATGTCAGCGCCAACAGATCGGCACCGACGGCGACCAATGCACCGCGGTCGTGGGCCTGGGTGATCAAAGCGGTCCAGTCAGTAATCCTGCCGCTGGCACCGGGCAGTTGGGTGATGACGCCGAAGAACTCGCCGTCTGGTAGTCCGTCGCGTAGGTCGGCGATAACGATGTTGATGCCTAACGGTTTAGCCCGCGTGGCAAGCACCGCGGCAGTCTGGGCGAACATGTCGACGTCAACGGCCAGCCGGTTTGCCGTACTGCTCGCAGCACGACGCAATAATGTCATGGCCTCGGCTGCCGCGGTCCCCTCGTCGAGCATCGATGCATTCGCGACCTCCAAACCAGTCAGATCACTGACCAGAGTCTGGAAATTCAGCAATGCTTCCAGCCTACCCTGACTGATTTCGGGTTGATATGGCG
Organism: Mycobacterium uberis; assembly: GCF_003408705.1. Classification (GTDB taxonomy): domain Bacteria; phylum Actinomycetota; class Actinomycetes; order Mycobacteriales; family Mycobacteriaceae; genus Mycobacterium; species Mycobacterium uberis. Next base: position 33,972 of record NZ_QAYL01000003.1, on the reverse strand, counting down.
TGTAGGAAGTGTACCAGGCCGGGTTCTCCAAGATGTTGCGTGACAGCACCGAGGGCATGTGGGTGTCGTAATAGCCCTGCCCGATCATCGATACGGCAACGGTGTTAGCACGAGCTAGCACGCCTAACTCGGCCAACGCCTCAGCTTCGGTGACCGGCGGCGGCAACCGGTCCAGGCCCGGTGCGATGCCAGTGTCGGTAACGTGATCAAGGATGCTGCTAGGGACTGCCTTAGCTGCCAGATCGTCAAGAGAGTCGACACCGATGACTGCAAGCATGGCCGCGACGGCCTGACTGTTCGGGCCGAGGTGCCGGGCTGCAAAGCTGATCTGCCTACTCGATGTGTTCAGTACCGACACTCGAAGACTCCTGATGTAGGGCTGCAACGCAACGCAGCGATGTCATCATCGTCGCGTTGCGGTCCTCTCCCTCTGTCGTCTACCCGAGCCGGGCGCCTGAGAGATTCGACAACCTGATCACCGTGTGGTGAGGTTGACTTTCCCCATGGGCGGGTAAACCGAATAGACGGATCACCGCTTTCCAGAGGCATCGGGGCCACGCGCGGTCCGGGTGCCTGAGAGGTTGACGGAGAGGTATTGCTCCTTCGGCGTCCGTAACTGGCAGTTACAGAACTCTCCCGCGTGAGGACGATGCAGAGACAACTTTACCCCCGCCTCACACGCAAGGGTAAACGAGAGGGTGCTGCCGGCTGCGCTACACTTAGCCGATTTTACGGTCGCGATGCTTGCGCCGAGAAGCCAGCTCGTCTTCCGGCGCGGCAATTGACTCGCCACCATCAGCGCGCTCACCACGGAAGTCAGCGATCACGCCGGTCAACTCACGCATAGCGCCGGACACGGCGATACCGAACACACCTTGCCCGCCTTGTAACAGGTCGACGACCTCTTCGGCCGATGTGCACTCGTACACCGTGGTGCCGTCGGAGAACAAAGTTATGTTGGCTAGATCCTGGACGCCGCGCTGGCGCAAATGGTCAACGGCAACCCGAATATTGTGCAGCGAGATACCAGTGTCGAGTAATCGCTTGACGATCTTGAGAACCAGGATGTCCTTGAACGAGTACAGGCGCTGGCTGCCGGAGCCGGCCGCACCCCGGATTGAGGGAACCACTAACGATGTCCGTGCCCAGTAGTCCAGCTGGCGGTACGTGATCCCGGCGATCTGGCAGGCGCTAGGTCCGCGATAGCCGACCAACTCGTCAGGCACGGAGTCGTCAGGGAATAGTCCAGGTTGCAAGGGTCTGCTCACTGCGGTGGGACCATGAAGGCTAGTGTCGCCACTGGTTGTAGCAGTCGGGGTGTCCCGGTGGTCTGCAAGGTCCAGCTGACCTTGACGTGACTGCTCGCTCACGGTGGTTCCTCTCGCCGATCGCGCTCTGGTTACTAGCTGCATCATGGCTGCCCCGGCAGCTATGTCTGATCAGGCCTGAGTGCTAGAGAGTATACGTTGTTCGGTAGCAGCCTTGCCTGAAGTCGTCATCAAAGTATGGCCATCACTAGTGTCTGTCGGCACTATCTGCCAGGCGTGTCGTATCGCAGTGCTATATCATAGCTATACCATGCCATATTCAGATGCTTCCATGATGTTTAGTGGAAGCGACGTACCCGCCTCAGGCCGTATCATCACACATCGTTGTACAGGCTAGGTCGCTTTGAAATCGTCAGGAGACACGCTGTCGAGAAACTCCTTGAACTTCTCTACCTCGTCCTCGCGAACAGCGCTGCCAGTCTCTTCGTCATTCTCGTCGGGAATCAGCAAACCGGCTTGTGCGAGCACGGCCTCCTCAACGTAGATCGGAACACCAACCCGTAGGGCGATCGCCACCGAGTCCGAAGGGCGCGCCGACACCTTGATATTGCGATCAAAGATCAAGTCAGCATAGAAAGTGCCTTCCTGTAGATCGACGATCCGCACCTCTTGGAGCGAATGCCCAAGTGCGGCAATGACGTCTCTGATTAGATCGTGTGTAAGCGGACGGGGCGGTTCGACGCCTTGCTGCTCGAGCGCAATGGCGGCGGCCTCCGATTGGCCAATCCAGATCGGTAGATACCGGTCACCATTGGCTTCGCGCAGCAGCAGCACCGGCTGGTTCTGCGGCTGCTCGACACGTATGCCGACAACACGAACTTCACCCATCTGTGTCCGCCCTCCGCACATGCCGCTGTGTCCGATTCACGCTCGGCGCGACGACGCGGTGGACAACGTGCCTTGCCACGCCGCCGAACACCAAGCTGTCGAACGAAGTTTAATCCTCAGCGGTGCAGAACGCCGCGAACCGCGGACTTGATCAACGAAGTGTGCAGAGTGATGGCGAGCGCAGCAACCTCACGCGCCAAATCATCGGCACGGTCACGGGCGCCGGCCTTACCAGCTTTGACTATCGGCCCAGCAATTTGAGCGATCAGGTCAGATTGGCGGTCGGCCGCTGACCGGAAAGCTCTCAGATGCCGCGGCTCAACACCATATTTGGACAGGGCTCGCGCGCATTGGAGAATCACGACCGCATGCTCATCGAAAAAACCGCCCGGCCCGGTGGCGATCACTCCGGCCTTGAGCAGTGCCATCAGCAGGTCATCTTCCACTCCCGAGCGGTCCAGGAGGTCTTCTCGACTCAACCGGATGTGAGCTGACGATACCACCGCCATGTCGGATCCGACCCCCGATCCGACATCGATACCCGGGCTATCCGTCACCGAAACCAATCGCGGCGCGGTGTAAGGCGGCGGCCCGAATGACGGCAGTTCACCATCAGGCTGGGCGTCCAGCTGCGCCCTGATGACCTTCAGTGGTAGGTAGTGATCGCGCTGTGCGGTGAGGATGAAACGCAGCCGTGCACAATCATATGCGGTGAACCGCCGGTACCCCGATGCAGAACGCCGAGGGGTCACCAACCCCTCAACTTCCAGGAAACGAATCTTAGAGATTGTGACATCGGGGAAATCCGGCCTCAGTAGATCCAGGACTGCCCCAATCGACATCCCGGCCAGCGCCGGGCTATCGGGTGCGCTCACTTGCCTCCGGTTCCCCCGTCGTTGCCACCCGGCTTGGGCCCGGTCAGGAACACTAAGCGGAATTTGCCGATTTGCACCTCGTCACCATTTGCCAATGCCGCCGAATCCACCGGCTCGCGGTTAACGTAGGTACCGTTGAGACTGCCGACGTCAACGACGTGGAACTCGTTGCCTTCCAACCGGAATTCCGCGTGACGGCGGCTTACCGTAACGTCATCGAGGAAGATGTCGCTGTCGGGGTGTCGACCGGCGGAGGTTATAGCCTGATCGAGCAAAAAACGCGATCCCGCGTTCGGCCCCCGCTTGACAACCAGCAACGCTGAGCCCGCCGGGAGTCCTTCAACCCCGGATACCGCGCTCTCAGCACCTGCCTGTGCTGGAGCGTCCAGTTCGTTGAGGAAGTCGGCACGGAAGACCGAGGTCGTCTCCACGGTGACTTCGTCAGAAGTCTGACCTTCCTGTCTTCCTGAGTCCATGTCCGTCACCCGCTGCTCCTTACTGGCCGCTGTGGCGTTGTCTGACCCGGGCTACTCGCCCGGCTTTCCCACTAGATTCTCCGCCTAGTACTGCCCGATTACAGTCGTCTAGGGATCATGTGTCGACCGTACCGCGCGGTGGTCTGCAATACGCTATCCACCTACAGAATCAGCCCCCATTGCCCGGCTCCTCCTCGAGCCGCATGACGTCCACATCGTCGTCGCGCGAAATTCCCAGGCACTTTAGCAATCGTCATTCGGTTAATGTGCCTCGGTAGGCCTCGGCGTCCAGCAGTGCCGCGATAGCTGACTCCAAGGCAGCGACGTCGGCGACGTTGACATCCAAAAGCCAGCCAGTGCCGTATGGGTCAGAGTTCACAAGCTGCGGACTGCCTTCCAGGTTGGTGTTGACCGTAGACACTGTTCCCGACACTGGGGCGTACAGCTCCGACACCGATTTCGTCGATTCCACTTCTCCGAAGGACTCACCCGCTATTAGCTCAACGCCCACTTCTGGGAGCTGTACGAAAACCACATCACCCAGTGCCGACTGTGCGAAGTCGGTGATCCCAATCCGGACGGTGTCTTCGCTACTTCGCCGAATCCACTCATGTTCGGCGGTGTAGTGCAGATCGGACGGGATATTGCTCACAGTAATCCTGTTCCTGGTCGGTGCTCACTTAACGGGCTGAGCGTATTGGTGCGGTTTTGGTTGCCGCAAGGTGGTCACGTCTAGTCGGTCGGCTAGTTGTACAGACATGCGCGCGCCAACGCGTTTGACGCTGTCCTCAGCGCCACCGGAGATGCGCATCGCCGCGGCGAGCGTCGGTGGATCGCCAATCGCCAAAATAGAATAGGGAGGGGAGAGTGCCTTGCTGTCGATAGTCAGTGACCCGGGAACACCGACCACCCAAGTATCGACACCGACCCGCACCGATTGGTGTGCATCATCGATCTCGATCGCCTCGGCGCCGGCAGCACGCAACTCGTTGATCACGTCAAGCATTGCTTCGGGTGCGACCCCGGGTCCGGGATCATCGATCGTCAACGTGACACCCGGCCCAGTAACACCGATTGCGCCGACCAAGATAGACAACGCGACCAATCGGGCCTTAGAACTTTGAATAGCGGCCTGATCGGTGTTGCCTGATGCTTGCAGCACGTTCAAGGTGTTCTGCAGTTCGGTCACTTCGGTGCTCAGCGTGGCCTCGCGTTGCCGCAACGAATCCAGCAGCACCAACAAGTCGGTGGGACGCGCGGTTTCCAAGGAATCACCGGACTCGGTCTGGCGGATCTGAATAACAATGGTGATCCCTAAAAGCAAGCACAACAGGATCGCCAGCGTTCCAAAAGCCAGACGTGAGCTATCGCTCTCCAGCGACCCGGACCGTCTTGCCCGGCGTAACGACCCGCTAAGTTGTCGCGGATAGTCGGCTGGTAGTTCGTGGCGACCATGACGCGCTGCTTCATGCGCTTCAGAGTCAGCGTTGGGTGGGTCGTGCTGGTTTGGCGCAGCACGACGTTCCCGTCCTGGAGGGCCGGCGGGTGTTGGGGGGTCCTGGCTCATGATAACCCCACCTCAACCCCAGCCATGGTGCCACTCTTCTCCCCCACAAGTGGGTGGGGGTACCTTCCATTTGTGGGGGCGCTCCTCCTTATCGCTTCGCTCTGCATCGTCGCCGGCGCGTCAAACCCCGAACAACCTGCGCCGCAGCGCGGCGGCATTGCCGAAGATACGAATACCCAACACCACGATGATCGCCGTGGAGAGTTGCGTACCAACGCCCAGCTGGTCGCCGACATAAACGATCAGGGCAGCCATCAAGACGTTGAACACGAACGAAACCACAAAGACCTTCGGGTCAAAGATCCGCTCAAGATAGGCACGCAGCCCACCGAACACCGCGTCGAGCGCAGCGATCACCGCAATCGGTAAATACGGTTGAATAACCTCAGGCACGCTAGGGTGAAAAACCAGGCCCAGCGCGATGCCAATCGCAATCGCTACGAGACCACTCATACTAGCCGGACTCCCCTCCACGCTACCTCGAGAGGGATCATTCTCACGAGGATTTCTCTCACTAAGCCCCAATCTGTTTAGCGAACTTGACATCTCGGGCCGTTCCAGCGGGCAACGTGAGACCGTCGGCGATGTTCACGCTGACGCCGACGCCGTAAGAGGCTTCCAGCAGCCTGAGACGCTGCAGACCAAGGCTGTCGTTGAACACGTCCCGCATAGTGTGCGACGGCCCCACCGCAAGGACGGTGTACGGGTTGCTGGTGGGATTGTTGTCAACTAAAATCGCCTCACCGGCCTGCCGAATAGTCGCATTCGGCCCAATCCGCGCGCCATCAACTGAGATTGCCTCAGCGCCGCTCGCCCACAACGAGTTCACGACGAGCTGCAGATCACGGTCTAGAACGATTTGCCCGCCGCCCTTCTTGCGTTGCTTGAACACATCGGAAAGATTAGGGCCTGCACCGGGGTCAGTTATGGTCACCGTCAAACCAGAACCGATGACTGGTGTGCTGGCTGCCGCTAGGCTGAGCACGTCAAGGCGGTTCAGCAACTGCTGCCCTTCAGCGTTGTGTGCAAGCGCGAGCCGCTGCACGTCATCGACTTGAGCCGAGAGCACACTACGCTGTTGGGCCAACTTGGCCGCCGCGGCCTGGGTAGAACGCACGCTTGTCACCAAAAGTTGCTGAGCCGCGCGCACACCAGGTGCAACCAAGCGGGCCTGTGTGACCGCAGCGGCAAAGACCATGGTGACCAGAGCTGCCGCCAAGCCTTGCCAGACCCAGCTAAAAGCACGAGCTCGCGGCATAATTGAGCAGCCACATTTGGCAGCGGCCACGGCATAGCCAGGGTCAAGATGCTCGGACAGCAAAGCACGCAGCAGCGAGGGCACCGGAACCTTCTTGGGCCGCGCTGCCGCGTGGAGACTGTAACCCGCGTTCGGGTCATAACCGCCGAGCTGTCGCTCACATTCAGCCATGTTCACTGGTTTTTCGTGCAAGCTGCCAACGGGCTTGGTGTTTGCTCTTGGGCATCCGCCGCATGACCATCGTCATCTGCACCGCATACAAGACGAATGCCCACAGGTACATATAGATACCCCAAAGCAGAAAGGCCCAACCGCAAGCCCTCAAGACACGACTCCACAACATGTCCCAGGTTCCTAGCAGCACGAAGGGAAAGCCGACCATCAAGCTGAATGTCGCCGCCTTACCGATGTAGGTTACCGGTAAAGACGACAGTCCGCGACTCCACAGCAACGGCAGCATCGCAACCAGTAGCGCGTCGCGTGTCAACAGAGTCACGACAAACCACCACGGCACGATCCCGCTCAACCCCAACACGACGGGGATCGTCACCATATACAGCCGATCGACAGCGGGGTCGAGCAGCACACCCAATTGCGAAGACTGATCCAGCAGCCGGGCAATCTTGCCGTCGGCCCAGTCAGAGGCGCCGCCGAACGCCAGAATCGCCACCGCCCAACCGTCGGCGTGCCTGACTAACAGAACATAGACAAACACCGGGATCAGCGCCAGACGGACGACGCTGAGCAGGTTGGGCACTGTTAGCACCCGATTAGGCAGACACACTAAGTCCACGAACCGTGACCTTAGCCCAGCGACATTACAGTACGGGTAACGAGCCGAGGGCGATCGGACCTCAGCGGAAAACCCCAGGCAGATTTAAGGTGGAAAGTGTGTCATCAGACAATGGGTTGTCGTTGACCATGTAGGTCCACGTTGACGTCGGCCGGGCCAGTTTGGACATATCCAGTCCTGGCTCCTCTTCGAAAATACTAGCGGTTTCGAATGTCTGCTGGGCCGCCTCGATCGCGTCGGCAGCCAGCGAAGCAAACGCGTCGACCGCCAACCGGTGGAACTCGTCCAGCGGGTTCTGCCGGCCAAGCGCGCGCAAATGGATACTTTCGCGGATGTCGGCCAGATACGCCAGATGATCGGCCCAGCCACGGTCGAGATGGTATAGCATTATCACTCGGCAAATCACCTCGAGGCGTTTTTCGCCCTCCTGTTTAGGCAGTACCTGAGCCAGCTCCTCATAACGCTGAGGGGCTAGTTCTGCGAGCTCTTCCCGCGCGGTTGCGGTACGCAGCAGCGTATTTCGCCGTTCGACGATGATAGTACGCTGCTGGGCAATCAACTGGTTGTAGCGCCACGTATTCGCGTGCACGTCCAGCAGCCGACCCTCCGCGACGCGCTGAGCGTGGTCAAGTAAACCGGCGGTTTTGGGGCTGATGATACGGCCGTCCGCATCGGTCTGCATAGGCAACTTGTTGCGCTCGAGATTGGCCGCAACAACATCGTCTTCCCAACTGAAGAAGAACACCGACGACCCAGGATCACCCTGACGCCCGGCCCGGCCGCGCAATTGGTTATCCAACCGCGCAGTATGGTGCCGCCCGGTGCCAACCACGTGCAAACCACCTAACTCGGCGACTCGGTCGTGATCGGCTTCATCAGATCCGCCAAGGCGGATATCAGTGCCGCGCCCGGCCATCTGGGTGGATACAGTGACTGCGCCGAATTTGCCAGCCTCCGCGATCACCTGCGCTTCTTCGGCATCGTTTTTGGCGTTGAGCACCACTGCGGGCACGCCGCGGCGCAACAGCCGCTCGTGCAGCTCCTCGGATTCGGCAACGTCACGGGTCCCGACCAGCACCGGCTGCCCAGTCTCGTGTATCTCAACGAGGTGGGCCACAATCGCTTCGTTCTTGGCGGCAGTGGTGATGTAGACCCGGTCCGATTCATCCTCGCGAATATTGGGAGTATTCGGCGGTATCGGTGACACACCGAGCTTGTAGAACTGCCGTAACTGCTCACCGGCGGCCAGCGCGGTGCCGGTCATGCCGCACACGGTGGTATAATTATTGATCAGCGCCTGCACCGTAATGGTGTCGAGCACCTCGCCGGTCTCGGTAGTCTCAATGCCCTCTTTGGCCTCGACCGCGGCTTGCAGGCCATCCGGCCAGCGCTGTAGCTGGGCGATGCGTCCCCGGGAGGCGTTAATTAGGTACACGGCGTCGTCTCGAACGATGTAGTGCACGTCACGCTGCAGCAGCACATGCGCGTGCAATGCGACGTTGACCTCGGTCAGCGTAGTACCAACATGTTCCTCGGAGTACAGATCGATGTCGCCAAGCGCCTTTTCGACCTTGCGCGCCCCGACATCGGTCAGGTGGACGTTGCGGCTGTCGGAGTCGGTTTCGTAATCGGATTCGGCGGACAGCTCACCGACCAGCTTAATGATTTCAAGCCTCGGCGTCTTCCGGTGCGTGGTACCGGCCAATACGAGCGGCACCAGCGCTTCATCGACTAGCACAGAGTCAGCTTCGTCGATAAGAGCCACATCAGGATTGGGCGATACCAGGTCGTCGACGTCAGTCACCAGCTGATCGCGCAGCACATCAAAGCCGATCTCGTTGACCGAGGCGTAAGTAACGTCGCAGCCGTAAGCCGCCTTGCGATCCTCGCTTGTTGATTCCGCAGTGATCCAGCCCACCGTTAGGCCCATCGCCTCGAGCAGCGGACCCATCCACTCCGCATCACGGCGGGCCAGATAATCGTTGATCGTGACGACGTGCACGTGCCGGCCAGCAAGGGAGTATCCAGCCGCCGCAATCGCTCCGGCGAGGGTTTTGCCCTCACCAGTGGCCATCTCGATCACGTCGCCGGCAAGCATGCGGAGCGCACCCAGCAACTGCACATCAAAGGGTCGCAACCCCGTTGACCGCTCAGAAGCTTCCCGAGCGACGGCAAGGAACTGCGGAATATCGTCGGAATCGGCGAGATCGTTGAGGTTGAGCAGCCCGCACGCTTTGCGTAGCTGCTCATCGCTCAAATCGGCAGCTTCCTTGTGGTACGCCGCTGCGGCGGTGACCTCGGCAAGAGAGCGGCGTAGATTCTTTTCCATGCTGGCGCCGAGTAGCTGCCAAAGTCGGCTGCTCAACCGGCCAGGACGAGTGCGGGTGGCCTTAGACACAGATCAACGGTACGCGAGCCATCAACCGTCGCGAGCGTGCGCGTATATACACTGACACGGCACAAACCCTGGCAATCTGCGAACGTTTGCGGCCCAGGCCAGCCTGATCAGATCAGGTTGGATCGGCGAGGATAGGCGATGCTCGGATCGGTCAGCACGTTCACGACCGACGGTAGACCGCTAATGAAGGCACGCTCTAGTGCGGGCCGAAGCTCACCGGGCGCCGACACGAGCTCGCCGTGACCGCCGAGAGCACGGACCACCTCATCATAGCGAGTACCCGGGCGGAGCTCCGCTACCACCGAATAGCCATACAACGCTTCCATCGGGTGTTTCTCTAAGCCCCAGATTCCATTGTTGCCGATCACCGACACAACCGGCACACGATGCCGGACCAGGGTGTCCCATTCCATGCCACTGAAGCCAAACGCGCCATCACCTTGCAACAGAATGACTTGACGGTCGGGCTGGGCAAGTTTGGCGGCCAGGGCGTAGCCAGGGCCCGACCCCAGACAGCCGAACGGCCCGCTGTCCAACCAGCAACCCGGCAGATAGCTGTCGATCACCCGACCGGCATAAGACCCGAAGTCACCGGCGTCGATCACAATAATAGCGTCGCGATCCAGCCGTGACGCTAGTTCAGCGTACACCCGCATCGGATGCAGTGGGATCCGGTCGTCGCCTAGCTCAGCGTTCTCGAGGTCACGCGCGGTGGTCTCGGCCGTCCGCAGCGTGCGAATCCAATCCTGATGGTCGGTCCCACCAACGCCAGCCAGTGCCGAAAGGATAGCCGACAAATCCCCGTAAAGCTCGGCCGCGACGGGCCGTGGGTAGTCGCGATCGGGTTCAGCGCGGTCCACCACTATAAGCTGTGTTTGCGACCCGAACGCCGTGCCGAAGCCCAGCCGGAAATCCATCGGTACCCCGACAACCAACGCCACATCTGCCTCACCCAGTGCTTTTCCCCGTACGCGCGAGAAGGCCAACGGGTGGTCGGCGGGCACCACGCCGCGAGCCATCCCGTTCATTAGCACCGGGACCTGGCGTTCTTCGGTCAGACGTAGTAAAGCGACCTCGGCGTGCCCCCACCAAACGTTGGTCCCGGCCATGATCACCGGCCGGTGCGCTGTGGCTAACAAGCCAGCAGCCCGATCCAGGGCGTCAGGGTCGGCAGCGGGAACCGCGGGCAGGCTGGCCACAGCGCCGAGGCCACCGCCAACGTCGTTAGCCATGGAAAACACGTGATCCATCGGAATGTCGACGAAACCTACTCCGGACGGGACACCCACCGCGGCCTGCAAGGCCTCGTCGACAAGCCGGCCGGCGTCGTCCGCCGACTGCGCAGTGGCCGCGAAACGAACTAGCGGAGCCAAGAATGACACATGGTCGATCTCCTGTAATGAACCCATACCCCATCGCAGTGCGGGTGCCCGGCCACCGAGTACAACCAGCGGCGACTGGTTCTGCTGTGCCGCCGCCATCGCGCTCATTCCGTTGGTGACGCCCGGACCTGCAGTTAGCACAGCCACACCTGGCGTCCTGGTCACCTTCGACCAACCCTCGGCAGCGAAAGCCGCCGTCTGCTCATGGCGAGTGTCGATGAGCCGGATACCCTCGCTACGACAACCATCATAAATGGAAAATAGATGCCCGCCTGACAACGTGAAAACGGTGTTGACACCGCTGGCTTTTAGTCGACGTGCGATGAGCTGGCCGGCGTGAATGCTGTTGGTCAGGACGGGGTCAGTGCTCATATCGGCAGCCTATCCAAGATTTTAAGATACCTTCACCGAAAGAATTTCTGATCCGGTGCTTTCGGTGCCTCGGCCGGGAGGAGACATCAACGTGGAGTTAAGACCATTCCATCCATCGGTCAACTGGGGCCACGCGCTGCCAGACTCGCTGGGGTGGATCGCCAAGGCGTGGGCGGTCAGTGCCGTTTGTGTCATCGTCTTAGTGGTACTCAGCCTCACCACCCGCTGGGGCCGCCAATATTGGCGTATTACCAGCGGCTACTTCGTAGGCCCGCAGTCGGTCGGCGCGTGGTTGATGTTAGCTGTACTGCTGCTCTCGGTCGTCACCAGCGTGCGGTTGAACGTTTTGTTCAGCTACCAAAGCAAAGACTTATATAATGCGCTGCAGGCGGCCTTCGAAGGCACTGGCGCACAAAATGAACTGGTCAAACAGTCAGGCGTTCATGGCTTTTGGATGTCACTCGGAATTTTCTCTATTTTGGCAGTCATATTCATAGCCCGCGTGATGGCCGACATTTACCTGACTCAGCGATTCATCATCGCCTGGCGAGTGTGGCTTACCGACCACCTCACGGCTGACTGGCTGGACCAACGCGCCTATTACCGGGAACAATTCATTGACAGCACGATCGACAATCCCGATCAGCGTATCCAGCAAGACATCGATATCTTCACCGCCGGCGCCGGCAGCACCCCCAACGTTCCCTCCAACGGAACGGGGAGCACCTTGCTGTTTGGTGCTGTCGAGTCGGTGATATCGATGATATCGTTCACCACGATTTTGTGGAACCTTTCCGGCCGGCTCGACGTGTTTGGGCTCGAAATCCCGCGCGCCATGTTCTGGATCGTCACTGTGTACGTACTGGTAGCGACGATCATCACGTTCTGGATAGGCCGCCCGCTCATCAGGCTGAGTTTTGCCAACGAAAAGCTAAATGCCGCCTTCCGCTATGCCTTGGTGCGGTTGCGCGACACCGCCGAGGCAGTGGCGTTCTATCGCGGTGAGCGGGCTGAAAGGAAACAATTGAGGCGACGCTTCACCCCGATCATCGATAATTACCGCAGGTACGTCAGCCGCACCATAGGGTTCCTAGGTTGGAACGCCTCGGTCAGTCAGACCATTGTTCCGCTGCCGTGGATCCTTCAAGCGCCGCGGCTATTCGCCGGGAAAATTAACTTGGGGGACGTCGGCCAAACCGCGACCGCCTTCAGTAATATTCACGACTCGTTATCGTTCTTCCGCAACAATTACGCCGCATTTGCGGCTTTCCGGGCCGCTATCATCCGGTTGCACGGACTCGTCGAGGCAAATGCCCGCAGCCGGGAGCTGCCCCACGTCGCAACTAAGTCGACCGACGACGGTACGGTTCGTGTTGCCGCTGTCGAGGTGCGCACGCCAGCAGGCGAACAGTTGATTGACCTGCTAGACCTGCAACTTAACCGCGGTGACTCGCTGGTAATAACCGGGCATTCCGGGGTCGGCAAGACCACGCTGCTACGCAGTCTAGCCGAATTGTGGCCATACGCGTCCGGGAGGCTAAGCCGCCCCGACGGTGAGAACGAAACAATGTTCTTATCGCAGTTGCCTTATGTGCCGCTAGGCAATCTACACGGCGTGGTGTGCTATCCAAATCCGCCAGCCGACATCCCTGAAGACAGAGTGCGGGACACGCTGACGAAGGTAGCCCTCGCCCCACTGTGTGACCGGCTAAACGAAGAACGAGACTGGGCTAAGGTGCTATCCCCCGGTGAGCAGCAACGCGTTGCCTTTGCTCGCATCCTGCTTACCAAACCGAAGGCGATATTCCTCGACGAAAGTACGTCTGCGCTTGACGAAGGGTTGGAATTCGCGCTCTATCAGATGCTGCGAAGCGAACTGCCGAACTGCGTTGTCGTCAGCGTCAGCCATCGACGCGCGGTCGAGCTGCTCCATGAACAACAGCTGGAATTACTTGGCGGCGGTCAGTGGCGGCTGGGCCCGGTGAAAAAGGAGCCGCTGCAAGTCTAGCTGGCACAATGCTTTCAGTAGTCCCAGGTAGCGCACTTACTGACCGGATTTCGACTAACCTTCCAGAGAAACCGCCGACAACTGGTGGACGTGGGACGATCAAGCCACGTCAGACGGTCTAGGAACATCCGACTTAGGGAAAATGCCCTCAAGGGTAAAGAGCCGTATCTTCCGTCCCACGCTCATCCAGGGGCATTTCCCTTTCCGATAGTTTGGAGGAAGAGGACTCTCTCAGAATCAGTCATTGATTACACGTTTCAAAAACCTTGCGATTAACGATCCCATCCACGATCGTCTTCAAAGCCGTCTTCACGGTACGCAGGTAAAGCACCTCAGTAACCGCAAAAGATTGTCCTCAGTAAACCGCGGCGACGCCGAGTTCGCCTCCCACTGCGTTTGCATGTTATAGCCGGGATTGCCGCAGCTGCAATCCCATCAAGCCTACACTACCACTGCCACGTAAGCTCCAACACGGCGGTTGGAGAGCGATCCCTCACACCGCTAGCATAACCCTTGCCATCCTGAGCGAACAATGTTGGCGGCACACGCCCCGACTCGACAGCGTATAAGCCGGTCGACCACTGCATTGTCTGCACGCAGCACCTGACCGTGCACCGATGTGACTAGCCCACCAGTGGTGAATCCAGCATAGAACGTCTTGCCCAACAACAGGCCGAGCATACTCCACGGCCCTTTATCTTGTGGCGCAAAGAATTCCGGCTACTTTCGGAAATCGAAATCCTCACCAAGTGCGGTATAAGCATTATAGCGATTCAGTACCGCGGCCAAGTTATCCTACTGGATGGCGAGCGCGGCCTCCATGCCCGCGATGCTCTCTCAGCCGTCGATCGGTACGGCCAACAGCATCTTAACTCACTCCAAGCACGCCTTGTCGACGATCAAAAACGCGGCGCCTTCTAGCCGCTCCATGATAAGTACGACAGTTTTAGCATAATTATGGAGTCTTCGGCGACGAACCGCTGGCTGAGCTTGCTGACGATGATCTCTATGAGGCAGGAGCGACGGCGGATAGGGCGGAGCCGTAATAAACATCCGATCCATGTGCCGAGTAGCGCCTCCCGACCGATATGCCTAACTGGATGCTCAGGCCGTCGTCGTTAGATGCTGCCGAGCACAAATGGCTTCTCGGCCAATTCTGGGGCGTATTTGGCTCCCATCTCCGGGTTCATCACCAATCTCTCAGCGACGACGACAACGACCTTCGCCTTTACCGCACCGGATTCCGAGAACCGCTTCCACATCACGGCCGGCCTCTGGGCTCGCACTATCGATGATGAGCTCGGTGGCACTGTTTCGTAACGCACTTGTACACTTAGGTGTGCGGCCCGTTTAAACAATAGGTCGATCACCTTGCTGACGTCGCAGAGATGTGATCAGATATGAGCATCTTGTGCTCCCGCAACGCCGGCACTGTTATCTCGCAAAACAGCCAGCCCTTATCATTGCCGGTTTAAATCAAGCCCCCGGTACTATAGGCTGAATCATCACCTTCCCCAGGAAGTAGCCGCGCTCGAACTGGAAACTCAAGTTTCCTAGCCAATTAAAGTGCTAAACACCGCCACCACAGTAGACACGAATCTTGACATGGTCAGATTGCCTGACACCGCGACAAAGTACTTAATACATCTCCTCGGGCGAATCAGGGTGACCGGTCGCCTGCTGGACCACGATTCCTCCACCCAGGGAGAAACGCCCGGCGACAAAAAGCGATATCATCCGCCGCGGCGGATGGCTCGAGCATCAGCACCCGCACGCCGGAAGCCGCGGCGCTGACAGCCTCATATCCCCCGCCAATACCGAAGCCGATAACCATCACATCAACGTCATCTGACCAGGACACCATGATGATAGCTGGCAATCCGGAGCTCGCCACTACTTTGCTTAATGTAATCGTAGAAAACTCTGATCGTGGATGGGACATAGGCGATAATCGATAAACGACACTCCCACCTAAGACTTTAACACATAGGCGAACTGAATTTCACCAGGCATCACGCCTCACTGTACCATTTCTGTGCTGCGTCAAATCGTTCGGAGCTTTCGGCTTCGATGCAGATGTGATGCAAAACGGATCCACGATTAAGTAAAAATTAACTGTAAACGTTCTCACCGCAAACCGACGTGATCAGATCCAACTGCACGTCCCCGAGATCACTCAGCGAGATGTTCGCCACCAAATCTGTGAGTCTGCCACCGTAGCTGCAGGAATCCTGAGCAATAATGTACATTGGAAATGTACACATACTTGCGAACGCCTAACAGACCGGTGAGAGCCGTTTCCGTGGCGTTCAGGTCCGAGGTAACCTACGCGATCTGTATCAACATCAACGACTGAACAGGAAGGCGCATCGTCTCGCGGGATAGCCCAGCCTACCGGTCAGCAGAAGGGATCGGCAGACTCGAGAAAAACTTTGCCGCAGTAGGCTGTGCCGTGCAGAGTCGGAGACCGTCAAATGAACATGTTCTAATTTCGGTCTGCCCGTCAATACCGCGTCAGCACACCCACCAACAGCCGTATTTGGATGTCGAACGTTGCCTCCGGATCGGTCAGAGTGCCGGCGCCGTACTGCCCAAAGACCTCCAGGCTGGTCGCACCTACCACCCCTGACCACAGCAAAAAGCATTTGACGACGACGGTATCATCACCGGGAAAACCAAATTCCTTGCGAATCCGTTCGAAGTCCGATGACATCGGTTGCGGGACAACGTCATTGGTTAACCGGATATCTCCGGTGGCAATCCCAGCGGAGATTGCGTCGAAAAAAGCTCCCACCACCCGAGTGCTGACTCCAACGGGGTGCTCCGCGGGGGCGTGATATCCTGATGCCGGGCTACCATAGAGCAGAGCCCAACGGGCGGGGTGCGCGACGGCCCATTGTCGCACCGCCCGCGCGATAGCAATCACGTCGTCGGTCCATTGATCGGTTACGACGTCGCGAGCTCGCTCCACCGTGTCGACCAGCTCGGAATAGGCATCAACAAGCAACAAGGTCAGCAACTCATCACGGCTTGACACGTAACGGTAAACCGCCGAGGAAACCATGCCCAAGTCACGAGCTATTGCACGCAGCGATAATCCGGCTACGCCATAATCAACCAGCTGGCGACGGCCCAGTTCGACAATTTGCGCTTCGATGTGCTCCCGCGAGTTCTGCCGTTTGCCCACCCAGCCAGTCTGACACAACCGAGATCACCGCTCTTGCATTATTGATTTAGTCCACTGGAGGAGATACGCAATGCCTACACAATATTTTTAGAGCGCGAACTGCACCGCGCGAGCCACTAACGCAGTAGCCCGTTGGTTGGCCGAACAGGGGATATCAGTATCGCCGGGATCCGGATACTGCGGGTAGCGTGATCGCAAGACGGGCAAACAGCGTGCTGTGACGATCAGCTGACGGTGTCGACTATGTCGTTTCTCCGCACGGTAACACCCAGGGGACACACAATGTCAGAGCGGCGGACAGCATCAAGATTGGGCCGTGCTGACGCCGACAACACGCCGGGATCAGCGAAGTGGCCGAGGCCACCGAACCTGAACTATTGAAATGCCATATAACCAGGTGGTACTGGCAGGTCAAAAGCTATGTCGCAAGGATTAGCACCGGAATCAACCGACGAGCAACTGCGTGCTGCCGCGTCTTTGGTTCCGGTGTTCACACTCTACCCTTCCCGCTGATCAGCACTAACGGCGGTTGGGGATCACTCCGAGATCCTGACGGACCTGTTCGGAGGTAGACCGCCATGACACTGCCGCGGGCAACCCCCCCCAGACACTGTTGAAAATCCCGACGATTTGCCCCTTGCCTCCAGTGGGAGCCAGGTATACGGGTCCACCCGAGTCACCTTTCTGGCTCTGAATACTGTGGGACATGGTAAACCATCCGTTGTTGACGCTCACCACGGTCCCGCAAGTTTCACCGGTGATAACACCGAAATGGCAGATCGCTTGTCCAGGCTGCACTACCACCGTTGGGTTTGATTCCAGTCGACGCCCGCCGGGCAGAATATTGCTCACTATCACATGGTCATCGAGCACAATCGCCTCGTAGTCGGCAATTAACTGATCGGTGGCCACTGCCATGCCGCTTGGCGTGCTGTCCCGGTATGTCGCAAGACGACCGATAAAATTGGCCTCCCGGTCGGTGACAGCTTCCCCACCGCGGCAGTGACCGGCAGTAAACGCGATTTTTAGATCTGGATCGACATAACCCAAGGTACAGATGCGGTTGGCCTGGTGGATTTCCATGCCTGGGAAAACCAAGGCGGAGTCCGCACTGGCCGCTGCCGGCGACAGACTGGGTCCGAATGCCATGACGGCAACCGACACAGCGAATGCGCGCACAGCCAGACGACGCACCATGGACTCCGATCCATCGGGGCCGGCACGACTGCCGACCGCAAGTTGAGGTTACGGCGTAACCCTCCCCTAACGAGCACGTTGACATTGTCCCCTGTTCAGTTGTCACTTCTGACTGCGGGGGTAACACTACCGGGATATAGCCAGCGAGATGAAGTCATCAGCCTGCATAGCGCCCGATCGGACGGTCCGAGGACGTAACCTAGCCGATCACGCAGACACGTCGCCAATCGCCACGTACTCGCGAGTTTGCAAAGCCCACACGTTGAATGTGTCGACTTGTTTAATTAGGCCGTAGTACAGGGGGAACAGCTCCGGCTGAAAACTACCGAACAGCCGGTCCCAGATAATGAAAATACTACCGTAATTCTTGTCGAAGTAAATCTTACTCGCCCCATGATACACCCAATTGATCCACCCGATGGTATAATGACATGTTAAAAATAAATTCATAAGGACTACGAGAGTCTATCGATCTGCTCGGTCTCGGGATGTCAGCGGACACAATCGACATAACCGTTGGTTGGTTGGTGGTGTTGAAGCGAGGTTTTGGTCTGTTCTTATCTGGGGAGAGTCTAGCCAGTGTGACCATGGTGATGTCGTGATGCAAGACCGTCGCCCCTTACGGTACATGCGCTAGCCTTCACCTCATTTTGATGAAGACCAGCGCAACCCCCCGCCAGACAGTGTGCTGCGAGTCGCTACCCCAACCCCCGCACAGATACATCCCAGACACCTAGTCCCGGCCAGTATCCCAATCTACATTTACATGTAGATTCCAACAGGCCCACAATCTCCTCAGCCGCGTACCGCAACAACCACAAACCCACCGCCAAGCACGACACACCAGCCATAGCGGCAAGCTCCTTCTACAAACAACTCACAACACCACCCGCTTTACCGACGGACTCACGGCTACCAGAACATCCACACAGTAGATCAACTCACACAACCCATCGACCCACACCACCACACCCCACATAAAACAAAACCACACAACACCAGACCAGGGTGGGCAGAAGCCCTGGCGGGCTAATCCATCGCATCCGCAGCACGCAGAGTAACCTGGATGACGCAGCTGGTCTGTTGGCGCCGCACCACGCGGCGCCAACATCGAGTGATGCTAGCGAAGCATTGCGAAAGGGAACCTGGTGAGAATCCGGAACTGTCCCGCAGCGGTATGCAGGAATAACCACCGTCTGAAAGCACTGGTCTTAGAAAATCTGAGATTTAGGACGCGACGGCCATTAGGAACACCTAGCAGTGCACGCCTGCGAGTCCGAAGACCTGCCGGCTGTGTCGGGCGCGCCCGCGTCCGACGGCTCATCGCCTCGTGGAATGGGCGTTTGACCGTAGCTGTTGCGGCTGTAGTACCTGAGGTGCTGCCGCAATCGGATCGGCTGTGCGTCCGCTGGTGGTGACCACCCCGTCGATTTAAGGATGAAGTCGATCAAATGGACAAACCTGTGACCGCTCCACCATTCACCGCAACCGTTACCGGCTCCCCACGTATAGGCCCGCGCCGCGAACTTAAACGGGCAACCGAAGGCTATTGGACCCAACGTACCAGCCGATCAGAACTGGAATCCGTTGCTGCGACCTTGCGCCGCGACATGTGGTCGTTTTTGGTCGCCGCCGGCCTGGACTCGGTACCGGTGAACACCTTTTCCTACTACGACCAGATGCTCGATACGGCATTCATGCTCGGCGCACTGCCGGCTTGGGTCTCACGAGTGCCTGACAACCTAGACCAGTACTTCGCCCTAGCGCGCGGTAACGACGACATCGAGCCATTAGAGATGACAAAGTGGTTCGACACCAACTACCACTACCTGGTTCCCGAGATCGAGCCCGCGACCACATTCTCACTGAACCCAGACAAGGTGCTCAGTGAGCTGAAGGAAGCACTTGAGCAAGGGATTCCGGCCCGCCCGGTTGTTATCGGGCCAATAACCTTCCTGTTACTGAGCAAAGGCATCAATAGCGGGGGTGCACCGATACAACGACTTGAGGAGTTGGTGAAGGTCTATTCTGAGCTGCTGTCGCTGCTCGCCAAGAATGGCGCGCGATGGGTGCAGTTCGACGAACCAGCGCTGGTTACTGATCTGTCCCCCGATGCGCCAGCCTTAGCAGAGGCAGTGTATACTACGCTCGGCTCAGTGAGCAACCGACCCGCTATTTATGTGGCAACCTATTTTGGCGACCCTGCCGCTTCCTTGGCGGGACTGGCCCGCACTCCCATTGAGGCGATCGGTGTTGATCTCGTCTATGGTGCCGACACGGCGATCGCGGCGGTACCCGAACTGGCCGACAAGACTCTGGTGGCCGGCATCGTCGACGGACGCAACATCTGGCGCACCGACTTGGAGTCGGCGTTGAGCAAGTTGGAGACGCTGCGGGGTTTGGCAGCCACCGTTGCTGTTTCGACATCGTGCTCCACACTGCACGTGCCGTATTCGCTGGAGCAAGAAACCGACCTGGACGACAACTTGCGCAGTTGGCTGGCATTTGGCGCGGAAAAGGTGGCCGAAGTCGTCGTGCTGGCACGCGCACTTCGCAACGGGCGCGACACGGTCGCCAATGAGATCGCCGCGTCCAATGCCACTGTTGCCTCGCGGCGCAACGATCCGCGACTACACAACGAGCAGGTCCGCGCGCGTATAGACTCGATCATCGCGTCCGGTGCGCACCGCGGCGACGTGGCAAAGCGTCGCGCCAGCCAGGACGCACGCCTACACCTGCCGGTGTTGCCAACCACAACGATCGGCTCCTACCCGCAGAACTCAACGATCCGCAAAGCACGCGCAGCATTGCGGGCCGCTGAGATCGACGAGGCCGAGTACATCAGCAGAATGAAAAAGGAAATCGCCGACGTTATCAAATTGCAAGAGCAACTCGGACTAGATGTACTAGTCCATGGCGAACCGGAACGTAATGATATGGTGCAGTATTTTGCTGAGCAATTGGAAGGCTTCTTCGCCACGCAGAACGGTTGGGTGCAGTCCTACGGCAGCCGTTGCGTACGCCCGCCGATCCTCTACGGTGACGTGTCCCGGCCTCACCCGATGACAATTGAGTGGATCACCTATGCACAGTCCCTAACCGACAAGCCGGTGAAGGGCATGTTGACCGGACCAGTCACGATCTTGGCCTGGTCATTCGTTCGTGACGACCAACCGTTGGCCGACACCGCGAACCAAGTGGCACTGGCGATTCGCGATGAGACTGTGGATCTACAGTCCGCCGGTATCGCGATCATCCAGGTTGACGAGCCCGCGCTACGCGAGCTGCTACCACTGCGTCGCGCCGATCAAGAAGAGTATTTGCGTTGGGCTGTAAGGGCTTTTCGACTAGCGACCTCGGGGGTAGCCGACTCGACGCAGATTCACACTCATCTGTGCTACTCAGAGTTCGGCGAGGTGATTGGAGCTATCGCCGACCTGGACGCCGACGTCACATCCATCGAGGCGGCACGCTCACATATGGAAGTATTGGACGACCTTAACGCGGTCGGCTTCGCCAACAGCGTAGGCCCGGGCGTTTACGACATTCACTCACCGCGGGTACCGCGCATCGATGAGATGGCCAAGTCGCTGCGTTCAGCTTTAAAATCCATACCGGTACAAAGGCTTTGGGTTAACCCGGACTGCGGGCTGAAGACCCGTTCGGTCGACGAAGTTAGCGCGTCACTGCAGAACATGGTCGCAGCAGCGCACGAGGTGCGGGCAGGGACTTAAGTCACCTCGGATTCGTCGGCTGGCTCGGATAGCACCTGGACCGACACATCGTCGGCCCAGGGCTGTCAGGTCACCATGTCGGCCACTGTGACCACGCCGCGCCCAGATTCGCCTGCCGCTGCGTCCCGTTTAGATTTGTTTGTGGGTTGGCTATGTGTCGAGTAGTGCGATTCGCACCTCGCTGAATGCAAAAGTAGCAGCACTATGTGTATCATGATGGTTAATTGCTCGTTGTGAACGAGGATGAGGAAGGCAATTATGTTGACTTCCTGCTCCACAACGTGGATGCAGTGGTAGTCAGCGCAGTATTGCAAAAACATCTAGTAGCGATCAAGCTGAGTCCCGTCTGGACAGAGTTTCGTCATTGCAGGCACTAACCGCCACGTAGGACACGCTATGCCCCCCTTCGATAGATTCCTGGAAACACGGCGATTGGCTACGGCCTGTGACAGGGATAAATTGCCAAAACTGCCGAGGTCCTACAGTGGGAAAAGATCACCCATAAAACTTGGAGGAGGGGTCGTGATGGCTAACAAACACCGTGAGGATGAGAAGCGCAGTGCAACCCGGTACCGCTAAAGCAGAGGAAGGCAACTATGAGACTGCAAGTCAGTCGATCAAGCAGATGGTTTCAGTTCGCCTGGAGACGCAACTCCTCAAGGAATTACGCCAGTTTGCCGAGGAGCAAGAAGCAAGCGTAAGTGACCTGCTTCGTCAAACCGCCCTCGACCTAGTCAGTCGAATATTCGCGCACGAAATCTGTGGTGGTCCACCCCGCCAGTAACCCACAGATGATCACTAGTACATTAACCACCGCAAGGCCAGCCACCTACGGCGCACCTAGTACGGACCCATAAAGACCGGCTTCAATTAATAGCGAGTCTTCCTTAACTCACTAAAGGCATCATATAGCGAATATACTTTCAACAAAATATTACGTTAATAATATGCACATTAATGGATCGCAAAATATTATAAAGCAAACACATCTTACGATGATCACCCCAGGCCGAGGGGAACACAAGGTATTGCCAATTATGAAGTCTGATTGGCCGACGGCCGATAGAAGATCAGCAACTGGCCGAGTGCCCCAGCGAAACCCAGTAACATCGAGATCAGTAATCCGTTCCAACCGTCGAACCAGTTCTCACCAAAGATCAGCCAATCCAAACTGAGGTGGCCGGCGCCCAACATGGCAACCGCGACTGCGCTAGTAGCCAACACCAGGTTGTATTCCCAGCCCTCTTTAACGATGAAAAAGCCGTTGGTTCGGTGCACCGTCCAAGCGGCGACCAGCATCAGCGCGACGAAGCCCGTCGCCGGGATCGGTGTCAGTAGGCCAGCGACCAGACCCAATCCGGCGGACATCTCGGTAGTCGCGGCCACGGTGGCGTGAAACGTCCCGGGCTTCATGCCGATGTTCTCGAACCACCGTGCCGTTCCCGGTATCCGACCACCGCCGAAGAACTTATTGTAGCCATGCGCGGCGAGTGTCAATCCCAGCACCATCCGCAGGACCAGTAACCCGACGTCGTAGGAAGTCATAGACTCAAACCTAGCTGATGAGACAAATCCTCGGCAGGTAGCGTTGCCCGGGCAAACCCATGAAGAACCGTACAGGAGCTCGACATCAACAACACGATCATTGGAGCAGACAGTGTCGGAATTGCGTTGAACACTCGGCCCAACAGCACCGGAATCCCCGGCATTCATGCGATACCTACTGGGAAAAGCGCATGACGCAGGAATGGATCACGACGTCAAACCAACATGCGGCCACGTCCACCGAGCACTCTGTAGTGTTGCTGAACGGCGACGCGCATCAATCGCGAGAAATCCTGGGTGGCAAGGGCCATAGCATCAACGCGATGCGCCGACACCAATTGCCGGTTCCCCCAGCGTTCTGCATTACCACCGAGGTCGGCGGCCGGTATTTGACCGCTCCCGAACCTACGATGGAGGCTATCTGGGACGACGTGCTGGACAGGATGCGGTGGCTGGAAGCCGAAACTTCACGCACGTTTGGGCGGGGGCCACGGCCATTGCTGGTCAGCGTTCGCTCCGGGGCCGCACAGTCAATGCCCGGCATGATGGACACAATTCTGGACTTGGGCATAAATACTCCCGTCGAGCAGGCGCTGGCTGCGGCCGACACCTCGTTGATCGCCCACACTTTCGCCCGCGACACCCGCCTACGGTTCACTCGCACGTATCGGCGCATCGTAGGTGAATCAGATCCTCTGTCCACCGATCCCTACACTCAGTTGCGCGCGGGCATCGAATCCGTTTTCTCCTCATGGAATTCTCCTCGCGCGGTTGCTTACCGCACCCACTACGGTCTGGATGACCAGGGTGGTACAGCTGTGATTGTGCAAGCGATGGTGTTTGGCAACCAAGGCGCCAACTCCGGAGCCGGAGTGTTATTTTCCCGCAATCCGATAACCGGCGGCAGTGAACCGTTCGGTGAGTGGCTTCCCGGCGGCCAAGGCGACGACGTGATGTCGGGATTGGTGGACGTCCAGCCGATTACAGCCCTGCGCGACGATAAACCGGCTGTCTACGACGAGTTGATGGACGCAGCTAGCCACTTGGAGCGGCTCGGATCTGACGTTCAAGAGATCGAGTTCACCGTTGAGGACGGCAAGTTGTGGCTACTACAGACCCGAACCGCAGAGCGCTCGGCACAGGCGGCGGTGCGCCTGGCGCTACAACTGCGGTACGAGGGGCTCATCGACGATGCCGAGGCACTGCGCCGAGTGACCCCGGCACACGTCGAGACCGTGCTCCTACCCCCACTACGGCAGGAGATACGTTTAGCTGCACCACTTTTAGCTAAAGGCATGCCAGCTTGCCCGGGCGTGGTATCGGGCAAAGCGTACACCGAAGTCGATAAGGCTCTAGACGCCGCCGAAGCGGGCGAGCAGGTCATCCTGGTGCGCAACCACACCAGGCCCGAAGACGTCCTCGGCATGTTGGCCGCACAGGGTGTTGTCACCGAGGTCGGTGGTGTCGCCAGCCATGCGGCAGTGGTCAGCCGCGAACTCGGCCGAGTGGCCGTGGTGGGCTGCGGCCAGGGAACCGTCGCATCGTTGGCTGGCAAACAGATCACCGTCGACGGCGACGAAGGCGAGGTTCGCCACGGCAATCTGACACTGTCCGCGTGGTCGGAGAATGACACACCAGAGCTACGCGAGCTGGCTGACATCGCGCGACGCATCAGCCCGCTACGTGCACACGCGACCGGGGACCATCCGAGGCTGGATGACTCGTCCGATGCCGCGATACGCGCAGCAATGGACACCGGGCACACCGACGTGGTGTCAACTACCCCGCTCATCGTCATGATGACCGCGCTACGGCTGCGAAGCCAGGCCAAACCGTGACCGAATTGACAGTACTGCAGGCAGTTCGGCTGAAGGGTCGGGTAAGTTCTTCCGACTTGGCTGCAACTTTGGGAGACGATCTTACCGAGGTCACTAAAACCGTCAAACAACTAACCGCAGCCGGCCTACTAGTCGAGGGAAAGACACTGAGGATCAGCCCCACCGGCCGCACGCAGCTAAACGCCTTACTCGCCGATGAGCGCAAAGACATCGACACGACCGCACTGGCAGCTTCCTATCACGAATTCTGTCCCGTTAACCTTGATTTCAAGGCCCTGGCGACGGACTGGCAAATAAAAAATGATAGTCCTAATACCCACGAGAATCCCGAATACGATGCTGCGATTTTGGCGCGCCTCGATGCAGTGCACGAACGGATGGTACCAATCATCGAGGTAGTGGCGAAGCAGCTGCCACGGTTGAGTACTTACCTGGGGAAATTGCATACCGCGTTAGAGAAAGTCAAGGCTGGACAGATCGCATGGTTCACTAAGCCACTCATTGACTCCTACCACACAGTGTGGTTCGAACTACACGAGGAGCTGATCCTCGCTATTGGCATCACCCGAGAGGAAGACTCGAGATCCATTGATGCGCAGTAAGTTCTGTAGCAATCTATCCAACACCGCTTGAAGGGTTAGCCCGCTGCTTCACACCCATCGACACGACAACACCGGACATCGGTGTCAAAGTGCGCTACTCTAACACAACAGGACCGCTGGGCGAGCTCAGATGCATTACCAGAATCAGATAACGGCGACACGGATCAGTTTCTCAAGGCCGGCGAAGTCGTCCGCATTGCGACTGTAGAAGTCCACAGTGGTTGACGTGCGCCGTCGCGACGACCAACAGATCGGCGAACCTGCTTCGCGGTTCTTTTCCTTCGCGCACCACAACTGCGACGATTAGCACGTAACCACGTACCATGGCTCCGTCGAAAGAGATTGGCTCCAAAGTCGATTCGATATCCTATAACCGGTTCGGCTGCTTGGCCTCTTCCACCGGTGTTGTGGTCGACAACGGACCGGAAGCCAAATCAACAGCCATAATGGCTGATATTGCTATCTCGTTGGGCGGTGCAGCGACCACCGCAGAACCGTGTCAGTCGATCACAACCGACGTATCCAGAATACCGGACGTCATGCTAGAGATTTTTGGTCGATCAACTGGTCGAAGACTGCGTAGAACTGTCAATGATCAATGCACACGCGGACACCGGTCAGTGTAGCAACTTCTTCGTGCGTAACGTTTAGGATACGGCGACCGATTTCATATAGGACTAAGCTCAGCTACCAGATCGCCATTGCGCGTAATAACGAATGTCCCACCTGCGGTGACAACATGGACCATCTTCGTATTCTCATTGCACAAATCACGCTGAGGAATTGCTCTAGCCACACCCAATCGCAGCACATTACATTACGATTTTCTACAGGAAAACCCTACGTTAAAGGCCAGGATACAGCAGCTGCAGACAGACGTCGATACCTGCCATCGTCAACTCGGCCGCATGCACACTAATTATTACTATAGTGTCGCCTATGCTGTACACGTCATAGGTCAGACCCTTCGCAGGTCTCAGTACTAGATGTCCGGCCGTCAGTTCTGGCCGGACATCCGAGGCGAATAGCGAGGCGTCCTAACCTGCTCAGAGCAGCCAGGATCGCGACAAAAGCTCGGCCGGTTGAGTACCACAACCGGATGCTGGAAGCGGCGACACCCGTTGACTAGGTCTGTCGTGATCCGCTGCACCCGGACATCCTGGCCAAGCTCCGGGTACAGCCCCACAACGACATTGCTGAAATAGTTATGAGCTTGTGCCACAACAAACCTAAATTATCAGCACCTCAGCGCTCAGAGCGCCTTCCCGCCTCACCCAACATCTACGACGTCGCCCTGGATACCGCGGCTAGCACGGCGACGGTAACCGTGGGACTAGGCAGTTGCGTACAGTGCCATACCAACGTGTGCACGACGTGGGTGCCCTACGAGCGGGCATAGCTCGATAGCGACGGAATCTAACGACGGTACCAGCAACCCGGTGCGGGTATAGTGTATTACCCGGCGGTGCGTGCGGGCCGCATCAATCGTTCGCCACGGTAAAAATCTGCCGGTAACCGCGCCACCTTGAACACCGACACCGGCCGACCGAGAAGCCGTCGCCAAAATACAGGCTCCGTCAGCTAGCACATTTGCAACCTGCATAACCGCAACGGCATTCGGGCCGATGAGCCCCGGAATTCCGATAACAAAACATGAAAATGTTTATTCGCCAAAGCATCTAGCGAATATCTAACTGCTCACTAACTGCTTGCCGGCAAGATCAACCACTGCGGCTAGGCAACCACACCAAGTGTGATCAGCGAGCTCATGCTCAACCAACTGCGCGGGCTCGGCGGTCGCCAGGACCCGCCGTGGATAGGTCAGTGCAGACCCGCCGTCGAGGCGAATCGTCAAATCAGGACAGGCTCGATGGCGGCGGATATCGTTGATGACGCCATCGAGCCGGACGAGTTGGCCGTCGAATGCATAGGGCAGAAATTGGTCGTTGGAGACTTTGGCTGACATCAATATAGAATGGTGCTTCGACGGTCGTCATTCAATGCATCACCGTGGCCTCAGCCGAGCAAGACGATGAACGCCAGAATAAATTCGCCAACCTTGTCTGATTGCTCAAGCGGCAAGAAAAGCCCAGCATACTCCACGATTGTTACTTCACTGCCCGATTACAGCACCGTTCCGTCCAGCGCATGAAAACCGTAGCTAAGCAACCGGTGTCACCACCGTACAGGTACAAACTCGGCAATACAGGCGGCTCGGTCCACAGCCGCTCCAATTCGGCATGCTGCGCCGGCGACTAAATGTCGCACAGCAAAGCTCAACACAATGATAATTGAAAGTAGATGGAAGGATTAACTGCGCAGCAGCTAATACGGTAACGTCAGCACCAGCCGGCCACGGTCGGTCAGCCGGCCCGACGATCGAAACGCTGCCGAAAGCGGCACCGACATGATCACCGTCTTGGGAACGGACTGTCGGACATCGTGTCCAGGGCCAATAGCGGCCATGTCAACCCCAGTCGTGACCGATCACCACATCGCGTTCGGTACTATCTACAGCTAGAAGCACGCGCAAGGCGTCATCCATCAACACGACACCGTGATAACTCCCATCGGTGGGTAGCGACGTATAAAACGTGCCCTCAAATGCTCAAATAATAGGGCATGATAGCTCATCTATCCGGCGGGGAATGATCTTACGCCAACCGTAGGCGGTGTCAGGGAAACCGTGCAGACACAAGGCGATCTGTGTGGCACCAGGTCAGAGTCTTAAGGTACCCAGCGGGCTTTCGCACGTCGATCCAGTGTGGGCTCAATCATCGCGGGACATCCGGCGCATCTCACGGTAAACGCCACTCGTCACCGCCGCGCTATAGTCTCTGTCCTGAAATCAGCAGCATCGCCGCTACGTTTACTCTTGTGCAGCATGTCCTGCTAGCTTGCCTAACAGGACATGCACCCAAACAACTTAACGCGGGGTCATCGACCTGAGACTTATGTGGTATCGACTGGCCAATGCAAGGCACGACTGACGGTCCGACGTACCCGTTAGCGTCTAGGTATGACGACCTCCGCACGGACCCACCGCTGGGCCAAGATCCAAGATCAGCGCCACTCAACGGCAAATCCTCGACGCAACGATCGCAGTATTAGCGACCAGGACTTCACTGCGGCGACGATGGCCAACGTGATGGCCGGCTCTGGCGCCAGCATCTCCTACCACTTCGGGGGGCAAACACAAGCTGTTTCTGACAATGTTGGAGTACATGGCCGACACTGTCGACGCCACGACGCGGTAAAAGGCCCAGTCCGTCCCAGCGGGGATCGACCCGGAGGATGGGTATTCGAGGTCCATGTGCGAGCCTACCTCGAGGCGATGTGGAAGAACCGGCGCCTAGTCAGGATACTGTCGTCCGGAAACACGCCAGCCGGCTTCGAGATCGCTCATCGCGGCTGCATGATGGCCGCCTTCTGCAGTTGGATGGACGAGTCTGGAGCTGGACACGTCGCTACGCAGGCAACTGCTGAGCCACGTGCTGATGGCGACCATGGCGAAAGCAACACTGATGGTGGCTGTATGCGACAACCCGGACAATGTACCGACGATCATCAACACCACAATTAACTGGATCGACTGGCTCACTGTTCGATACAATATGGGCAACCATTCGTTCCAGCTTGGCTACGATAACCTTGCGCATATCGAACATCGCCTTGGTGGCTGTCATCGCACGGGTCAGATTCGCTTAGCTGATCAGCTCATAGAGCCGGTCCAGGATGATCTGCTCACTCAGGCCGAAGTGGTCTTTACACCGGCCACATTGCGATTCCTCACCACCGTCGGTTAACGCCAACGTCAGAGAGGCTGCTTCATCAGTGCAGGCCAGACTATCTCAGTGCTGACCGCAGCGGCCGACCAGATGTCGACAGTATTGATAGTACTAAAAAGTAATTCTAATACTTGGATTCATGACAGTACCCCTCGAACTATGCGGCTAACTCGGACGGCTCTACATTTCATCGAACCCGCCAACCTGTGGCGTTCACGGCTACCCAAGCAGCTGGTCGACTTAGTGCCATGCAACGTGCAAGCCAGGCACTTCCGCTGCCGGTTTTTCACCGCTGCTCAAGAACAATTTCTACAAGACACGGCGGCAGCACTGGACACCTGGGACACCGGAAAGTGACTTACCGATCTCGATGACGAAAGCATTTTGTCGTAATTGGTGTTTCCATCATTAGGAATATGTTCCGGCTCGTTTCATATGCTAAAGCTGTTTGTGTGAAGCGATGCAGGCGTCCGATGATTGTGCAACATAAATAATTATGTACTACTTTCCGCTACTGACTCCTACTGTACAAGTGTCGACACCAGATTTCGACGATGCAGTAAGCAGAGTTATTCATTGTGGCGCAATATTTTCAAGGAAATCTTTCCTACCATCACGCCGCACTCAACGCAACGCAATTT
This sequence comes from Mycobacterium uberis, assembly GCF_003408705.1. Classification (GTDB taxonomy): domain Bacteria; phylum Actinomycetota; class Actinomycetes; order Mycobacteriales; family Mycobacteriaceae; genus Mycobacterium; species Mycobacterium uberis. The sequence continues at coordinate 4,155 of NZ_QAYL01000003.1, read as the reverse complement.
CCACCGCGAGCAATGGTAACCGTTCTGGACCATCGCTGAAGCAATCGGTATGGCGGTCGCATTCCGCATCGGCTCTGCAACAAGCGATTTCACCGTCAGCGGCTCGATCGGGATGACCTATAACAGCCCAGAAGGTGCGGTTCTCCACTACACAGAGACGTCATTCGGTGGCCAGCGTGCGGTGGTCAAGCTCGTCGCCTCACGGGCATTGGATCGGCCCCCAAAACTCAAAGTTCTGGTGTCGGAGGGTAAAGCGACGTGGGTGCCGTTCATCATCGACCGAACGGAAGAGGGATATCGCCAGCACTCAATAGTGTTGGAAAACAAGATCAATCGTGGTGTGCACGAGATAATCTACGCACATATGTACGCGTCGTTCCAGCACGACTGATCGGCGATCGTGGCGATGACCGCAATGGTTTTCAACAATGTACTCTAGGATAGCGACTGTCCACACCTGGATGACACCTTCGGCCACACTCAGAAAACGCTGCACTAGCTGTTCGACGACATGGATACGACGGTTAGGAATCGAGTTTTATGCGGCAGCTTCGCCGAGCTATTTACCGATGAATCACAGCCGCCAAACCATGGTGAGTGCGTAGCAGACTAGTTCGACAAAACCTCCACCGACACGGCGACTAATACCACCAATTCTGAGGTCGGGCGTTTGAACAGAATCAAAGAATCGTTGTCGTCAGGTTGAGCGGTATTGCTGCCCACCATGGGAAGCGCCGAACATACTGCCCGATTCGACGTCTGGAAACAAGCCCTGAACACAGCGTAGCACCATACACAGCCCCCAAACGGTTAGCTTTGTCAACGCAGATAAGACCCCTGGATGCCGACGAATGGAGCCCTGGCTCCAAGGCAGCACTAATCGTCCTAATGTTGCACGGCAGAGATCAAAACTGGCTCTCCTGAAAAGCCGCCGGCCAGACCTTCATAAATTTAAAAATACCACGTCATCACGATCGACACACGTAGACACGGTGATAACAACCGTACGCCGGACGCCGACTACACCCTCGAAAGTTTGACCGAAGACGTCCTACGCGTGTTTGATTCGACCGGCAGCCCGGTGGTGATTGGGACCAGTGTGAGCCGACTCACCAGCATCCCTTGTCGCCGAAAGTACCGTTGACCAAAGGGCGATCGGGCTGATGTTTGGTCGACGCGGTGCCGCATTACAATGAAGGGTAGCAACGCCCGCATCCGCGATTTCATGTTCATCCACCTCCAGGGTTTTGCTTCCCCTGACGAGGCCGTCGCTGTCGTGGCCTACCTGCCGTACCGCAGGAAACCACGTAATCCCGAAGGATTGAAAAAACCTACGACTGCACGGCAAACGCTGATACTGGCACTGGAATTCGGTAATGATGACCAAACCCGGAGACGACCCGGAGCTGTGCATCGAGAAAATCGAGCACACTACCGTCGATCTGAAGATCCCAATCCTGTTGATTCACGACAAACTCTCCAACATGGTCAGCTCCGAGGACGTTCAGGATTTTCTCACCAAGGCATCGCAGGCGGAGTTCGTCGAATCGGCCAACGCGAAGCATACCACAGCTGGTGATGACAGTAACGCGTTCACCGAAGCCATCGTGGACTTCGTCCGACACAACTCACCCTCTTCACCAGAGGGCTTCTCGTCATGCTCGCCGAACTGCTTGCGCATCGCCGACAACACCTTGGCACCGAACTCAAAGATCTGACGCGAGGCGAAGCACGCATACAGGACGGTCGTCAGCACTGGCATCGGTACCCCCTCATCGACCGCCGTGCTAAACGGTCCACCGACCTTCCCCACTGTCGGACACCCGTCCGGTGAACTCGTTCAGCGCGGGCGATTGGTGCAGCGCTGACGCAGTCAAATCCAGGCGTCACGAACTGACCACACTTCCCCGTCGCCATACCTCGGCGACTGCTGGGAGATCGATATCGTATTGGTAGAATTCCGGGTTTTCCAACAGTATGGTTTCGACATCGCTGGCTTCGAGGTCTTTCTGCACGCAAGTACCGATATCAGCATTTATAGCAGGGTTTCCTCACTCGGCTAGCGATGCCATCATCCCGTACTCAATCCCTTTGTGCACTATCCTGAAGAAATAGCTTGCCCCACAAGGGACATAGTGCAAATAGCCCTTCTCAGCTTGCGCGAGATCACCGTGTCGGTCCGGCGTACGCGGTGCTGTTTCGACACCCGGCGCGATGGTAACGAACAGTGGCTCTGCGTACGCAAAGCGCAGTCGTCACCACCGACCGTCAGGCAATAGCCACGTTCCCGGCTCCACACACCACCACTGATACCACAATCAAGTAGATGAATCCCTTTCTCGGAAAAGATCTTTACGTATTCGATGTCATCACGGTAGTAGGAGTTTCCACCATCAATCACGATGTCATCAGACTCGAGTGTGTCGACCAGATCTATGATCACCGAAGTGATGATATCATCCGCGGGCACCATCACCCAGACCACTCGTGGAGCGCGAAGTTTGCCGCGTAGCTCGGCCAGCGACGCCACCTCGATCGTTTTTCGCTCACTGACCAGCGCCTTGACCACATCAAGGTTGTGGTCGTACACCACGCACTCATGTTCGTCCTTAGACTAAGCGGTGCACGATGTTGGCACCCATGCAACCCGGGCCAATCATTCCCATCTGCATCTTCTTCGGTCTCCTTGCCGTGTTGCGGGAGTGCCCGCAGAGAACCAAGTTCTTGCCAACTGCGATGGCCCCACAGCAGCGACTGCGCAGCCTAGAGCCCCTAAGGGACCCACGGTCGTACAGATCGATTTGCCCTACATGGCTAGCAGCAGCGTAACAATGCTCCACATCTCTTCGATGCCATCTTCTCGAGCGAAAAGTTGCCGATCATCGGTCAACCCGGCGTAGAGAAGTCGTTCATAAGGCCGCACCGGTTCACCGAGTCCCACCGCGAAGGAAAAATTCTTAGGTGAACATCGTGCCACAAGTCGCCCAGTTAGGCGGCTAGCTGCAGGCGCATAACTCGAATCGGAATCGATGCGCAGCACGATCTGGTTGAGTTCAGCTTGTCGGCGGTTAGACCAGAAAGCCAACCCGGGAACATTCCGCAAAAACAGCAGCACATCGATAACCTTCGCCAGCAAGGCCTTTCCCGCGCGCAAGAAGATCGGCCCTCCGAACCACCGCCAGTTGTTAATCTCGGCCTCCCGCCAGTGCAACGTAAATGTTCGGCTTGCGAATCTTGTCCACCTCAGTGACGTCGGTAGAGTCGCGGTACGTACCACGTACTTAACACTGTGGATTCAGAGCCGACATCGCGCGAAACACCTTGGCCTTTTGTCGTTCAAACCATCGACACTCGGGCCCATCGTCGGCTCCATCGCAATCAGTGCTAACACCTGCAGTGGATGGCTTCGTATGATGCCACATACAGCCCCGACCACATCATAGAACCTGCCGCAGGTCTGCACACTGAAGCCTTGGGCCATGGTGAGGTGGATATCGGAAATAATGTGCCGGTCCCACAATTGTGCAAACATCTGGTTGATGAATCACAGGTATTCCACCTCAACAACATGCCGTTTGTCTAAAAAGTGGTCCACCCGCCGGATCTGCTCTTCGTCAAGCACCGCGTGTAGTCGAACATTGAGTTCCCGCGCCGAATCCAGGTCGCGGCCAAATGGCTTTTCCACCGCGACGTGTACTCGCCGCAGCAATCCTACGTTCGCGAGGTTCTTTACAATCGGCGCTAACAAGGCCGGCGGCATTTCAAAGTAGTACAGCGGTCGGTAATCCAACCCGATAAGCTCAGACTACAAATCAGCAGAGTTTACTATCGATAACGTCGCCGCGCAGGTAGTCCAATTGACCCGCTGGTCTGTCGAGCATCCCACCAGACTCACTGATCACCTCTCGAGCGCACGATCAACTGCTCAATTGACATACCTATACTGGCCACACCCAAAATTTAGACAATCCAACAAGCCGTGGGACTCAAGCCGACACAACGCCTGGAAAGTCCTCGTGCAGGCCAGTTCGTTGGTAATTTCGAATCTCGTTGTAAACCTATGTGTTGTTGGTTGGTGGTGTTGAAGCGAGGTTTTGGTCTGTTCTTATCTGGGGAGAGTCTAGCCAGTGTGACCATGGTGATGTCGTGATGCAA
>NZ_QAYL01000044.1 GCF_003408705.1 Mycobacterium uberis | reverse complement strand
GAGGTGAAGGCTAGCGCATGTACCGTAAGGGGCGACGGTCTTGCATCACGACATCACCATGGTCACACTGGCTAGACTCTCCCCAGATAAGAACAGACCAAAACCTCGCTTCAACACCACCAACCAACAACACAAAACAACACCACACAACACATTAGGTGAGATATTTGCGTGGATATAGGCCACCGAACATGGTGGCGACTCAGCAACCGGACTGGAAGAAAAGGCAATTGAGCTGCGGTTATGCACTTCTGCATGCCGCATACTGCGTAACGACCTTCCGCAAAGTACTTGTGACAGCACGAGTTACTGTTGTCGCTACTACTCGGCCCGGTCCCCGACGGATACCGCAACGCAACCTGGACTTCCTACAACCACTGGTGCGCTCGGACAGCCAAGGATCAAGAGTTGAGGTATATCCTATAATGTTTTAGGTATGCCTAACCAGAATACCTGCGAAACGTTAGGACAAGTCATGCTCAGGCGGAGGCAGATCTCACAGGGCCAATCCGGTTCCGATCAACCCGGTTCGGTGATCCCGCTAGCTCAGCTGGCGCCGGGCCAGCGGGCAACCATCGTAGGCACGGTCCACCATGCAACATCTTCCGTCGCGACCCGGCTACAGCAACTGGGCTTTCGGTCGGCGGCGTCTATAACAGCAATCCGTCGCGCACCACTTGGTGACCCAACGATTTACCGGGTGCAAGACACCGAACTGTGCCTTCGTCGCCGAGAAGCGCGACTGATCGAAGTGGTCCCAGTAACACAGGAATGATGCCCTGCCACGACGGCGATCGCAGCCCAGTTGCCCTTGCGGGTACCCGCCGAGTAGCGTTGGTTGGCAATCCGAACGCCGGTAAAACCACAGTATTTAACCGCCTGACTGGATTACGCGCAAAGACCGGCAACTATCCGGGTGTCACGGTCGTACGTAGCGTTGGCACCATCAAGCTAAACGGCGTAACCATTGCCGTCGAAGACCTTCCCGGCACCTACAGCCTTGAGGCGATCAGCCCGGATGAGCAAGTGGTTACCCGTGTGCTCGCCGGTGAGATCGACGGCATCGACCGTCCCGACGCGATCGTGGTGGTCGCCGACGTCACAACGCTTCGTCGTTCAATCCCGCTTATGGCACAGACACTCCGGCTAGGCCTTCCATGCCTTCTGACGCTCACTATGGGCGATGAATTAACCGCCCGCGGTGGCCGCGTCGACATCGACGCGTTATCGGCAGCGATGGGGATACCAGTAACCGCAATCATCGCGCACCTTGGTTCAGGAATCGATGGGCTGCGCACACAACTGGGTTCCTTTGACCGGTGGCAGCGACCACCGATACCACCACCTTCTGATCCCGACGCTGCCGATGCCTGGGGAAAATCTGTGCTCAATGCCGCCGATTACGTTGCACCACAAGCGGATCAGCGTACGGTCCGGATCGACCAGGTTGTGCTGCACCCGTTGTGGGGCTCCGTCGTCTTCTTTGTGGTGATGTTTGCCTTCTTCCAGGTTGTGTTCACCGCTGCGGCACCACTACAGAAGTTGGTTGAACAGGGACTCACCTGGCTGAGCGGCCAGGTTGCCGGTCATCGTGGCAACTCCACACTGGCTGGTCTAGTCGGACACGGAATCATCGGCGGCGTCGGCACCGTCCTGCAGTTCATCCCGCAAATTGCACTGCTGTTCTTGCTGACCGCGCTGCTGGAAAACGTGGGCTATATGGCACGAGCTGCGTTTATCATGGACCGAGTAATGGCCAGCACCGGACTGGAAGGCCGCGCCTTTGTAGCCATACTGTCCTCGTTCGCTTGCGCGGTTCCAGGCATCATGGCCACTCGAACGTTGCCGTCGCCACGCGACCGAATCGCCACCATTCTCTCTGCGCCGCTGATGACCTGCTCCGCTCGCCTGCCGATATTCATAATGCTTATCGGCGTGCTGATCGCGCCACATAGACGCTGGTGGGGACTCAGCGCGCAGGGCGTGATGATGTTTTTGTTATATCTCAGCAGTGGCGCGGTGGCGCTCCTCATCGCGTGGATATTAAAGGCGACGATCTTGCGCAGCGACCTGCTGCCGTTCGCCATGGAGCTTCCACCGTACCGGTTTCCCTCCCCCAAAACTGTGCTGGTGACGATGTGGGACGCGGCAAAGATGTTCCTGCGTAAGGCCGGAACTATCATCCTGGCCACGTCAGTGGTGTTATGGGCGTTGCTCAACCTGCCGCTGCGCGACACCGAGACTACGCAACTCTCCCCGGCCGACGCCACCACATACGTAATGGACCACAGCTACGCTGCGGGTGTTGGCAAAGCCATCGAGCCGGTGTTCAAGCCACTCGGCTTTGGCTGGCGCACCGACGTCGCATTGCTCAGCTCCCTGGCAACACGGGAGATGTTCGTATCCACCCTCGGCCAGGTGGCGGCGGCAACGAACTTCGACAAACCGCTTGAGGCGTTGGCCACCATGGCCGACGACCACGGACACCAGGAATTTACCGCGCCGACGATCATCGCGCTGTTGGTGTATTTCATGTTCGCACTGCAATGCATGTCGACCATCGCAGTAATGCACCGCGAGACCAACTCATGGCGATGGCCGACGTTCGCGTTCAGTTACATGTTTATCCTTGCCTGGGTGATGGCGTTCGCTGCCCGATCGATTGCCATGGGTCTTGGCGCATGATTGCGATGCACGCTGTGACCACCGCCGACCCGCGACAACTGCGCTGGGTAGTCGCGCCCGGCGACCTCCCGCCAGTCGGCATTGTCCGGCACGCTCCAGGCCGGCTAGGAGCACTACTTGACAACGGGGTAATCGAACAACTGGTCGTACGTACAACTGACGTGTTGATAACACTCAACACCGGAAACAGTTGGGGAAAAATTGGCGACCAGGTTCAAGACGCACTCGCTGACGCACTACTGCACCCGGCGGCCTGGCGGACCGATGCGGTAACCGATAACTCCGCCAACTTGACGGAAATCGCCAGCAAGCTACTCGTAGGACCGATCAGCGCTCTGGCCGAATCGCATCGTGGATCAATCGAGTTGGCGTCGGTGTCCGGCACTAATGTGGTGGTTCGGATGTCTGGTGCTTGTAAGGGATGTCCATCAGCGAGCTCGACTCTGCACAACAAGCTGCAACGCGAACTGCGCCGACAGGTCGGACAACAGGTCACCGTTTCCAGTGAAACTGCTTCAACTCTATTGAGATTAGTAAAGAAACTGTTGTCGTTGGTGGTCCGTTGAACAAGCCGGCAAACAGCGATGCCTGGCACACAAGTACCGATAGCCCCACGCAGACTGCCCATAATGATGTGACCGAATGCATCTTCTTGTTGAGTGTTGTGTGGTTTTGTTTTATGTGGGGTGTGGTGGTGTGGGTTGTGGTGTGGGTCGATGGTGTTGTGTG
>NZ_QAYL01000043.1 GCF_003408705.1 Mycobacterium uberis | reverse complement strand
TTCATGCACAGTGTCAAAGCCGGCATCAAGGATTCCCTGTCGCCACAGCTGTTATTCACCGATCTCGGGCTTAAGTACGTCGGCCCGGTTGATGGTCACGACGAACGCGCGGTCGAGGTCGCATTGCGCAAAGCGCGCGGCTTCGGTGGCCCGGTGATCGTGCACGTCGTTACCCGCAAAGGCATGGGCTACCCTCCGGCAGAAGCCGACCAGGCCGAGCAGATGCACACCTGCGGCGTGATCGACCCCGTTACCGGCCAGGCCACCAAGGTCGCCGGACCTGGCTGGACGGCGGCCTTTTCCGATGCGCTCATTGGTTACGCCATGAAGCGCCGCGACATTGTGGCTATTACCGCTGCTATGCCTGGCCCCACCGGACTGACGGCGTTCGGTCAGCGTTTTCCGGATCGGCTGTTCGATGTCGGGATCGCCGAACAGCATGCGATGACGTCGGCGGCTGGGCTGGCGATGGGCGGGATGCACCCGGTGGTGGCGATTTATTCGACATTCCTCAACCGCGCGTTCGACCAGATCATGATGGACGTGGCGCTACATAAGCTGCCCGTTACCATCGTGCTCGACCGGGCCGGGATTACCGGTTCGGACGGTCCTAGTCATAACGGCATGTGGGATTTGTCGATGCTGAGCATTGTGCCGGGGATGCGGGTGGCCGCGCCCCGAGATGCGACTCGGCTACGCGAGGAACTCGGTGAGGCGCTTGACGTCGACGACGGTCCGACGGCAATTCGATTCCCTAAAGGTGATGTGGGCGAAGATATTCCGGCTTTAAAGCACCGATCGGGCGTGGATGTGCTTGCGGTTCCGGCGGCAGGGCTGACCCACGACGTGCTGCTAGTGGGGGTCGGCGTTTTTGCGTCGATGGCGTTGGCGGTAGCCAAGCGGTTGCATAACCAGGGGATCGGTGTAACAGTTATTGATCCACGTTGGGTATTGCCGGTGTGTGATGGTGTTCTCGAACTGGCGCATGCGCACAAACTGATCGTTACGCTGGAGGACAACGGAGTCAACGGCGGTGTGGGCGCAGCAGTCTCTACCGCATTGCGTCGAGCGGAGATTGACACGCCCTACCGTGATGTCGGATTGCCGCAGGAATTCTACAATCACGCTTCGCGGAGTGAAGTATTGGCTGATTTGGGTTTGACCGACCAAGATATCTCTCGCCGGATAACCGGTTGGGTTGTCGCACTTGGCAACTGCGGTTCCGATGACAATGCAGGCCAGTACGAGCCGCGGAGCAGCCAGACAATGCAGCCTGGTTTGGGCAACGATGCAAACCGTCAGATACCTTCTCGTACGGAATAGTGTTCACCGCCGAGCGCACTATTCTCACCGGATCCGCGCAATATGCGCCTGAATTCGGTGTAAACTTGTGCTTCGATTCTTTTGTAGATGACCGTGCTCTGCTTAGTTTGCGGGGTAGTGCTATGAGAGTGGTGACCCCGAGGTCCGATCTTCTGCCCACCCTGGTCTGGTGTTGTGTGGTTTTGTTTTATGTGGGGTGTGGTGGTGTGGGTTGTGGTGTGGGTCGATGG
>NZ_QAYL01000002.1 GCF_003408705.1 Mycobacterium uberis | reverse complement strand
TGCTTGGTCCGCAATGCATTGACCGCCTTGACCATACACCAGCCAGAGCGGCAATCTCCTTCTACAAACGACTCACAACACCACCCGCTTTACCGAGGGATTCATGGCTACCGGAACATCCACACAGTAGATCAACTCACACAACCCATCGACCCACACCACAACCCACACCACCACACCCCACATAAAACAAAACCACACAACACCAGACCAGGGTGGGCAGAAGAATGTGTTCGCGGTGGTGCCCGAGTAAACGACAGAAACGATGATCACCGCCAGCGATAGGATCCATTGACGGTCGTAGCGGACTGTCGACAGCAGCCTATGTGGCGTCCGCACTTGAGATCTCGCTGCGGATAGTTGACTTGTTGCTTGAACAGCCAGAAACACCTGCGACTAAAATCGCTGCGTCTGCTATCGCGACTGTCAGTCTACGCTCCACCTAATTCTTCTTTGTTCAATCTTTGTGGTACATTAGCGTTGAGCACCGTCTCGGCATTATATGGGTTAACACGACAGAACAAAATATTTTCGTGAAAAATTCTTTTGGTAGCCCTTAACCCGTCGCCTGATTCTTGCTCAGATAGGGGTTTACAGGGATCTTTCCTGGTCGATCAGGTTTGGTTGGCGGTAAGGTATTGAGGGTGGATCACAAACGCCTACTTGTAGTAATCGAGTCATTCCGCAGCTAACAGATTTTGCCGTTTCACGGCACCATGGAATAGGGCCCGATGGCCGCGTGGTGTGGGACAACGACTTGTACTCGTTCCATGGAGTCACCGCGACTCCTTAAGCGCATTCCAGCCTCTGGCGATAATTGATCCTAACCGCCAAACAAGCGCTGTTCGAGGTGGTTCCCAGGATCTATCAGGTCCGCGGCTTAGGCATTTCGAACACCACCGTCGTCGAGGTCGACACGGAGATTATCACCATCAATCCTCTAGCATCCACCGAGATGGCAGCTACGGAACGGACTTGCACCGCACCCATCGGAGGAAGTCCCGTCGTCGCAATTGGTTTACATTCACAGCCATGTCGACCATTTCAGTGACGTCCTGGGCGTCACCTCACAGAAGTCGCCATAAAATTGTCCTAATATCGACATCCAGACGACTGGTGAAAAACATACGATCGACGGCGTAGCGATCGTGTTTCAGACGGTGCCCTACACTGAGGCCTCACGGAGATGCATTTCTATTTCCTGTGGTTCTGTGCCCTGTGTATAGCTCAGGAGACTGCTTACAACCTACAACAACATACTGACTCTACGGGGTGTGCTGGTGCGCAATACGGACTCCTGGGCCAACTACCCCCACCGAAGCGATCGATACCTTTACCATCGACCGAACCGATATGACGCACACCTCGCACCATTGGCCAACCTAGGGACGGAAGAATTCGTTGAATGCGTGTCAATGCAACGCGACATGTATGCGTATTTACACGACTAGACGCTGCGACTGCTTAACTATGGATACATGGGTGTTGAAATCGTCAAAATACCTTAAACGCTAATCGTTCTAGAACAGATTCTGGTGTATCCGTGGTTACCGCGGGTTGGTCAGCCACAACATGAAGGCGATTTACCAGCGCTAAATGGGTTGGTTCGACGGCAACCCCACTCGGCTGTAGCGTTACTCCCATAAGCAATCGGGCTCCCTTACGTCGATGTGATAGACGGAATCGACCGGGTCGTCGAATTTGCCCAGGCAGCATTCGAATTTAGTGACTTACGTTGGTAAGCATCTATACTCGATAACGCTATGTTCATTTTGACAGTGAGCGCACCGCAACCCCGTGCATTGTACTCCAGATATATTGGAGCAGCTGGCCTACGGTACAAAAAATGCGACATGACGTAACTTTTTATGAGTGGGGCAAACGAATTATACGACGGAAACTTTGACATCTCCAGCACGAAAAGCTCAGTTTAGTTGATTAATTAGCTAATACCCGAGAAAATCATCGACAGCCTCGCTATCTGTGTTAACGTACTACGCAAGTCGGTGTCTCAATATCGTAATCGATATAACTTTCGCAAAACTGAACACCAGCTACCAGTTTACCTTACCAACGTGATCATAATTTACCGCTAGGTTGCATCCGAAACTACAACAGCAACCGTTACGGTAAAATTGAACAACAAGCGCATATGGCTACTTCAGTTCACTCGAGCTGGAAATGTCCGGAAACCGAACTGCACTTCAGGCGCTGCTGAGTGTAATAGATGAGCCGAACTCTAACTGCAAAGTCATCACTTCGTAGTTCACGCTTCCCTCACCGAGATTGCCGCGACGGTCGTAGTCCGATTGAAATCGCAGCCAGGGAAGTAATTTTGACGAGATCAAGTCACCCAACGTTCAGGCTACGTCGACAACCACCTCGATCAGCACCTTGCGTTCAGCAACATATCGCAATGCCGCCAGGGTTTAGGTTAATGGGAACCACGCATCGGTATACGTCTGGAGCCTACCTCCTGCGAACAGCTCCGAACGCTCTTGTATATTCCGCGCAACGTCGTTAGACAGATAACTCATGAAAGTCGGGATCTCCATGCCGCAGGTGGTAAGTTCTTTTAACAGAAACAGATTAAGCGGGGTATCTGGGATCATGGCCGCGGTGTAGCTGGGGATATATGGAAGCTAGACCACGTAATGCCCCCTCCGGGCAAAGCCCGCCAACGGGGTCGATGATCACTCAGGTGGTGTTATCGGTTAGTTCCCGCATGCGGGATTGCAGTCCCTTATCTTCGTAGTCTACACTGGCTTCGGCGCCGCGCTGACAACATGGCTTAATATTCTTTAAGTTGGATGCCGTGGCAAGTACTCGTGTTTTCATGGACACAATCAGATCAACAGAAACCAATTCCACCTCACTTGAGGCTTCAAGTACCAGCACCCATTTCCCTTGCGTAATTTGGGAAATCAATAGCAGAGCGTGATACAATGCAAAGTAAGTTGTGCCGAATCCTGCGGCCAATGCCAAGTCGGCGTCGTCGACAGGCTCAAACATCAGTTCACTATGGTCCTATCAGGTTGACGTCAAACGCCGCTTGCCATATATAGCCAGTGGGCTCTATCCGTTTCTTGACTGCATCACGCAGAGAGGTGATGCTAAACATCACGCCTGTATCGTCGGCGGCGATCAATCTTGTGTGCGGCACATCAGTGCCCTACAGCCTTCTGTGCCAGCTCGATCTCACAGAGCAAAACGTCAATGCAGCCTGCGTCGGCGCGTGTGCTGGGCATTCGCAACACCATGTGCTCCGGGCCGAGCTAAACTCAGATGCAGAGTGTTCTGTGCCATCCTCGACGACGACCCGACACGGATTCGTGCCATGGCGGACTGGGAGCTCCAAATATTCTTAGGAGACCTGCTCAGCGATATGGCGTGGATGTGCATATACTGCGACCTGGTACTGGACCTGATTTTCAACATGCAAGTCGCTTGGACATCGCGGTTGCTGCCAATGACTGACGAACTTGCAGATCGTTAATCGCTGGTTGTCAGCTTGCCACGGTGTCTTGAGAGTATCTACATGGCGCCGGTTTATTCTAAACTCGCCATTATCGCCATGGGCATCGATTTTCGCAGACTTATGCCGGAGTAGGCACACGGTAAGGACGAAACGTTTGATAACACGCCTGAAAGCGTGGCGCCGTTGTTTTCCCGAGGGTTGGCGGAGCTTGCCAAGCTAAGAATGTAGTCAGCGGCTTCGGAACCCATCATCGATGGGTCGCCGCGTGGTGTTTTTTGACCGTGCGGCGCAGCTGGAGAATCCGCGCGGTGCCGACCGCAACTGCTAACAGCCCACCACCCACAGCCGCCAACATGATGGCCACCCCCAAGGGTAGGCTCCAGTGCCAGCCGAAGAAAGTAAACGGTGTGGATGCAGTGTTTTGGGCGATGAAAATCAGCAGTAAGATAAGGATCAGGAAGCCGGCAATCAATGCCGACCACAAGGCGCCCGCGCGGGTAACTGGTACAGCCCGTTCCGCAGGTTTTGGGACGTCGGCGGACGTCGACTCTGACTGACTAGACGGGTCAGAAGGATTGTTGGTCATAGCTGCCATCTTGGTCCTATCCCGGGAAGAATGGAACCACACTACGCGAGAAACCTGGCAGTCTGCATGCAGATGCAGCAATGCTTCATCGTTTCTGACGCTAGTGTCAGTGATATGCGAATGCCGCTATGCGTGCATGATGCGACATTGCTCGCAGCAGCGTGGCTCGTTACCGTGTGTCTGGTCGCTGTTTGCAGCAATTCTGATCCGCGCAGGGTGGAAACCCGTAGCGCGAAATCCATCGTGGTTGGTTACAGTGACCTCTCGGCAGCTTAAGGCCGTCGCCGGAATCTATGCACAGAAGTTGTAGGCAAACGGCTTCGATATTGGGTGGCGGATGGAAATTGCCAGTCACGAGACATGTATCTCTGGCGCTCGGAGAGCCTTCTATCGATCTGGTGTCGGAGTATATCAACAACTTGTTGCTGTATTTCCAACCGGACTCCGCAGTAACCGTGCTCGACATAATCGCATTGGAGTTCTATAAGCCGCTGCCCGGGGACCTATCGGTTCTGGTGCCGTAACTGGCTTCCGACACCGACACTGTCAGACCCTCACTGCGTGGCACTTGAAAACGATCGCTAATTTTGACTTCATATTCGCGGGAGATGAAGTTTGCTGCGCTATCGGCCTCCTAAGCTTGACTGTCCGGATTTCTCGGGCTGCGACAGAAGTACTGATTTGACATCAGACCGGGCAACTTCGTGGCGATCAACGACTGCAGCGGTGCAGTGGCTGTGCGCACCCTCGTGGAGGGGAGGGTGACCGCCGCCAACATTTTCAGTACGTCTCCGGCCATCCTGCAAAATCACATGGTGGTACTGGAAGATCGAAAGCAGAACTTCCTGACCGACAACCTTGTTCCACTGTTCAATTCGCAGAATTAAGTCGGAACTTCTCAAAGGTGTGCTTCAGTTAAGCTGACTACTGTCGGTGTCACCACACTTAATATCGCAGTACAGGGTGACTCCGGTATTGATCCCACTCAGGCATTACGGACTTGGTTGAAAGATAACGGCTTCAAGCACACGTTGGGCCAATGATGTTATGCAGAGGCTAGGAGTAGGCAGTGCTCTGCTTCGACAAAGCCAGCAGGCTATTCCGCGGTGGCACCGCCACCTTGGACCGACTGACCCTCGGGGTCCCAAACGGCAAGTTGACGACCTTCTTCGGCTAGTCCGACAGTGGTAAGACCGCGGCGCTGCGGATGATCAGCTGGATGGCTGATCCGACTGTCAGAACCATAACTGTAGACGGTGTGGACGTGGCCGGCGTCGCCCCAGTGAAGCTGCGTCTTTCAGTGGGCTCCGTCATCCAGAACGCGGGTTCTAATGCCCCATCAACGGGTGCTCGACAACGTCGCGACGGTGCCAGTACTGTGGGGCCAGTCGCGGTGGGCCGCTCGCAAAGCGAGCTTGCCAGGTGCTTGAACGGGTGAGGCCTGGATCTCAGTTGGACACTCGTTACCCTGGTTTGTTCTCTGGCGGCGAACAACAACGCATTGAGGTGGCCACGTGTGCCGGCTACTGATCTACCGATCCTGTTGATGGACGAGCCGTTCTTGGTCGCAGATCCTGTGGTTCGTCACGAGCTGCGGAACGCAGTGTTGCTTCTGCAAAGCGAATTTCGCAAAACCATTGTGTTTGTCACGTACGGCATCGACGAGGCACTTGAGCTAGCCAACAAAGTATCGGTGTTCGGACGAAGAGGCGTCTCCGGCAGTTGGACGAACCTGCTCGGTTGCTGTCGTGGCCGGTTAATGAATTCGTGGCGAAGTTTATCGGACTCAGCCGTGGCTATCGGTGATTGCAACTCATCGACACGGCCGTGCGGTCACTGCACGGCATCGAGCGAATCTCTGCGAACGGCCTCGCCGATCCTGGGAGCACCTTACTTTGGGCCTGCTGGGTGCTAGTCGTCGACGACGAAGGCGCGTCGTTGGGTCGGATCGACGCTAACGGCCTACGGCGGCACCGTGCCCCGGTGCGTTGTGTCCGACAGTATCGATGCCATCGGTTCACTGTTCCATCTGGGTGGGAATTTAAGTCAGGCGCTGGATGCGGCGCTGTTTTCGCCGATGTCGGTGGACATCGCGGTTAACAGCGAGAGCGGCGTCATCGGTGGCTTATTGGTCACCGATGTACTGGCCGTGGTCAAAGTCCGACAGCGAGTCTGAACGGGGGTTATTACATGCACTATCTGCTTATCCATCTCAACGACGTGTGGGTGCTGACGATGGTGCGTCTGTGCCTGTCGTTGCTCCCGGTACTGCTCCAGCTGGTGATCGCGATGCCGCTGGGGGTGTTGGTGCAGTGCGTGCCGAGTCTTCGACTACTGACGATGGCTGCCGCCAGCGTCGTGTTCACCGTCTCGTCGCTGGCACTATTCGTCGCCTTGCTGATGATCATCGGAACGCGGAGCTTCGACGAGGCCAACGTGATGGTTGTGCTGACCGCCTGCACCACGGCGCTGTTGGTGTGTGTGGTGCTCGAAGTGTTGGACGCAGTGCCCGTCCAGGTGAGTGACGTTGCTACTGTCATAGGCTATTCGCCGATCTACCCAGATGCTGAAAGTCGCGCTGTAGACATCTTTTTCGATGTTAATCGGCGAGGTGTGCGTCGTCGTGGTGACCAATATCGCGATGGTTCGGTAATCGGCCTTGGAGGTTTGAGCACCTAATCTACAGCAGGATGCCAAACCAACAAGAGCGATCAAATCCTTGCTGGCATTATCGCGCTGTTCGTACTTGGGATAATCATTTACGCGCTCATCGATATGGCCGGTCAGTTAGTCATGCCCTGGAAGCGTGCCACGTGCACTGCCTGTCGACGACGCTCAGTGGTGGCCTCGATCGTAGGCGGCGTGCTATAAACTTTGTGATACAGGCGATGTTCTATCTGCCGATTGCCGATAACTGGACTGGTCCGGTCGAACTGGTCGCGCGCGCCTTGGAACAGTTGGAGTACACCACGGTGATGATGGAAGCGTGGGCGCTGCTTACTGTCCCAGTCGGGCTGTTGATCGGGCATGTTGGTCACGACAGCCGCTGATGGCGGGTTGGGACGCTAGGCGTGCTGCTTCGGAGGTTCTGCTGTTCAGTCCGGGACCGGGGTTGTCGCAGGTTGTTCTGATGCTGCTGGGTGTTTCGTCACTCCTCGCCGGCAGCTATGTGGGCGTTGCCAATGTTGATCCGACGGTGGTTGATGTTGCCCGAGCGATGGGTATGACGGAAGCCCGAGTACTGCTGTGTGTCGAGGTACTGAACGCGCTACCGCTGATGCTGGGGCGGGCTGCACAGCGCGGCACTGCAGGTAGTGACGACTGCGATGGTGTCTGCTTACGTGAACCTGGGTGGGCTAGGTGGTTATCTGATTGACGGGATTAAAGTGAGTGACTTTCACTTAATCCTGACCAGTGCGCTGATGGTCGCCGCGTTGGCGCTGATACTTGACGTACTACTGGTGTTGGGGGTGTCGGTGTCCGGCACTGGCCGACTGTGTAGATGTATCGGTCGGCGAGAGCTGCACTTACCGACAGGGGCGTCGCGACGCGTGGACGCATTTTACGGTAGATGAAGTTAACTGTGCCGGCGACGATGCAGAATGCAGCGATAGGGCGGGGTACCTCCCAGCTGCGAAGGGGCGCACATGATCGCAACACCCTCTCATCCGACGCGACCTTCTTGGCCGGCAATGTTGACTTGGTGCACCCAGGATGTCTCGCGTATGAAGTTAGGTGCGAATGCAGTTGTCCGGTAAGCGCATTAGGGCTCCTGGTCGCATCGTTACCGCAGCTATGGTAACCAACGCAGCGTTTGGCGCCTTCTAGGGAATGCAGACCGACGGGACTGGCGACATCAAGCGGTTTGAATTGACCGTCACGCTGGTCGAACGGGAACGCTAGCTTGCCATCGCCCGAGACGGGAAAACATGTGGTTGGTTAACCGGCCCGCTAGGGGTAAAAACGCCGGGCCTACAAGGACGCACTCGACATCAACGTGGTTTTTAGCCTGTTTTTCAATGCCTTGCCAATCTGCCGTATCTGCCTGCACGAACAGGCAGCCGCGATCACGTTGCCGATGGCTTATGTGCGGGTGCCTGAGATGTTCGTCGCAGCCAGCGCTGTTAGCTACACCCGCTTGGGAAGCCCCGGTGGAATCAAGTTGTGTTCACCGGTCGTTAACATCGTTGTTAGCGTTGACACAGATAACCTCATCTTAGATTACCTAGGCTGGGCAGAGCGGATCTGATCACTCCGCCTGCCCGGCCCGCGGCTGCCAATTCTTCGCGCCAATTTTTCGCGCCAATGACGACGGTGACTATGTCGGAGCGCGGAAAGCTGTCGTAGCGCGTGCGCGCGGCGTAGCCCGCTTCGGCCAGTTCAGCCACTGAATTGTTGCGAGCCAGGGAGTCGCGGGCACGGCAGAGTAACTCGATGACCTGGTCAGCGGCGGGCAGCAGTTGATCGGAATTTCCTTCGCACATCGCACGTACTAGGTCCGGGGCGGTTCCGGCTACCCGGGTTGCATCCCGGAACGATCCTGCCGCCACCGCGAACGCCAGCGGCACCTCAGCGGCGGCGATGGCCAGCGCCTCGGCGAGCAGGTGCGGCAGATGTGAGATAGCAGCCGCAGCGGCGTCGTGCTCGTCGGATTTTGCCGGTATTACTAGGGCTCCGCAGTCCAATGCCAACGTCATCACCATCGACCACACCTCGGGATCCACATGGTCGTCGACGCTGACCACCCAGGGAACTCTGATGAACAACCCGCCATGCCCGGCACCCCAGCCCGATTGCGCGGTGCCGGCCATCGGGTGGCCACCGACAAAGCGATCCTGCAGACCAGCCGAGGCAACCGCGTCGAGCACCGCGGTTTTGACGCTTGTGACATCAGTGAGCGGACAGTTAGGTGCCACTTCGCGAATGTGGGCGAGCATGGCCGGCAATACTGGCATCGGCACGGCCATCACGATCAATGCGTCGATGTCGGCGGCACGCGTCAACGCATGAGTAAGCTCGGTGGTAGCGTCATAACCGTCGCACAGGGCCCCCTGCGCGCCTTCCACTGAGCGATTGTAGCCGAATACCTCACGACCGGCCGCGGCCATGGCCCTCATGATCGACCCACCGATCAACCCCAGCCCAAGCACGCACACTGGTCGTCTCGCCGCAGTCCCAACCATCATCCAAGGTTGGCACAGTTTGCGGGTCATAGCGCCCTCAGGTGCCGTCGGTCATGGGTGGTCATCTGGTCAAGGCGACTAGTCGGCGACTACCGTAGGCGCCCATGGGAGCACAACGGGCGTCGGCGAAAGGCCCGGCGGCGGACACGCCGGACGGCTTCGGCGTTGCGGTCGTGCGAGAAGAGGGTCAGTGGCGTTGTTCTGCTATGGCCTCCAAGGCGCTGACGAGCCTGAAGGCAGCCGAGACTGAATTGCGGGAGCTGCGGAGTGCGGGAGCAGTCTTTGGTCTCCTGGATGTCGACGACGAGTTCTTTGTCATCCTGCGCCCGGCACCGTCCGGGACCAGGTTGCTGCTGTCAGATGCCACAGCTGCACTAGACTACGATATCGCGGCTGAAGTTTTGGACAACTTAGACGCCGAAATCGATCCCGAGGACCTTGAATACGCGGACCCCTTTGAGGAAGGTGACTTGGGATTACTGTCTGATGTGGGGCTATCGGAAGCGGTTTTGGGGGTAATCCTCGATCAGACCGACCTGTATGCCGACGAGCAACTGGGCCGCATTGCCCGTGAGATGGGCTTCGCCGAGCAGTTGTTGGCGGTGATCGACCGCCTCGGTCGATGAACGCTGACGAAGACTTGATCCGGGCCGCACTGGCGGTCGCCGTGACAACAGAGCCGCACGATGTACCGATTGGGGCGGTGATCCTCGGCCCAGACGGAACTGTACTCGCCCGGGCGGTAAATGGCCGTGAAGCTTTTGGCGATCCTACCGCGCACGCTGAGATTTTGGCAATGCGAGCAGCAGCTAGTGTGCTCGGTGATGGGTGGCGGCTGGAGGGGACTACCCTGGCGGTCACCGTCGAACCGTGCACTATGTGCGCGGGTGCGCTGGTTTTGGCACGTATCGAACGGTTGGTGTTTGGGGCGTGGGCGCCCAAGACTGGAGCGGTGGGATCGCTGTGGGATGTGGTTCGCGACTGTCGGCTTAACCATCGCCCGGCTGTGCGTGGCGGAGTGCTTGCTCGGGAGTGCGCGGCACCACTGGAGGCGTTCTTCGCCCGCCAGCGGTTGGGATGAGGGACCGTTGGTTCGGTAAGCTGCTTAGCGGTGGTGTGTCCGAGCGGCCTAAGGAGCACGCCTCGAAAGCGTGTGACGGCAAACACCGTCCGAGGGTTCAAATCCCTCCGCCACCGCCAAAATTCTCTGAACTGTTAGCGTGGTTCAGAAGTTCTTTTTGTGTAAACTACACTGGCTAGTGTCTGCACTTTCACAGCGTCTACAGTAGCCGAAGTTGAAATCGATAGTTGCAAAAGCATCTTATGTGCTTTGAGCCACT
Source organism: Mycobacterium uberis (assembly GCF_003408705.1). Taxonomy (GTDB): domain Bacteria; phylum Actinomycetota; class Actinomycetes; order Mycobacteriales; family Mycobacteriaceae; genus Mycobacterium; species Mycobacterium uberis. The sequence goes on along the minus strand of NZ_QAYL01000002.1, from coordinate 308,979 downwards.
ATAAAGATGGCGGGCTGAGGCGCGATGTTGCAATGAGATACCTTTGGCCAGTGTGGACAAGGATAGGTGGTGCGTGTGGTCAACGAATGCCACACGAGCTGAGACGTGTCCTAACCATCGCTTCCGCTACCTCAAACACCAGCCTATTGCGACTCGTGAGATTCGCATATCGGCCTTGTCCTGATAGTTGTAAGCGCGACACGGACGGCCGTTGAGATGTCTCGTATGTCTGGCTGCCGGACTGCAAGACGCCGTCGCCTAAATTTCTGCTTGGCCCGGGACTTGGTTGCTGTGACCCACCCGAAAGGCTGTTGAACGAGATCAGGTGGCTGTTCTTCGGATCTTTACCCAATACTTGAGATCGGTCGAAAAGTAGTGTTTTTTGGGTTGTTCACTTGAATCCTTCGTGGAGGCTGATTACTGCATTATGGCTACTTCCACCGGTCCCCCACTGTACCTGGCTCGAGATTGAAGTGACTATTGCCAGATGTGGTCTCCATCATGAACCTGGAAGAATACGATCGCATCGGGCAAAGGTATTGCAACATGAATTGGCCTCTGATGATGTTGTTGAAGTGGTGCCTCTAAGGCAGCGTGTTTCGCGGAATCAGTGGCGCACATGAGCCGCGACTTCAGTCGCTGGCTGTAGCTCTAAAACAGTCGGTTCCCAGCCTCAGGTTGCGCGTATGTACGCTAGCCGTATTGGTCTCTTGACTGCTCGAGTGAAGGCACCGGATGGTTTTTTAAAAGTTGCTCTGAAACTCTGGCTTCCAGACTTCCGGCTGGTCTGAACCTGACAAGTAGCCGGCAGCTACGTACCCAAGTCTTCTTAGCCAACTTGTTTGGCTGAGTCTGTTTTAATAATTTGCCGAACATTTCGGCGATGTTATTGGCAACATTCTCGATTGTGTAACTCTCGTCGAATGCCCAGTATGGGTGGTCTTCATTCCGTCCCATCAAACGAAGCCAAATACTCTTTCACACAGTTAAAATGCTTATGAGCCTAATCTGATCTGACTCGATCCCCACGTTGTCGTGTCGATGAGAATACCTGCGATGCAGGTGTAAGATCTTGTCAGTGTCATTATAAACGCGATCGCTGTCAGCCATCAAAGCCACCGTCGTTATGGAATCTGTGGCAAATGTGATGTCATTGTACACCTTGACCCAAATTACCTCGGTCACAGGCTGAATATTCCTAGGTTGTGTGGGGTTTTCGGTATAGTGATGCCGGTGTGTTTTTTTGCAGCTGAGAAAGACCGATGCACATAGAGTTGCTGTAAAAATTAGGGTTCAAATTCCTTTTGCCCCTTTGCCACCACCAATTTTCAGCGAGAAATCACAGCCAGCATTTAACCGCTGCCACAACTCAGTTACCGCCAGGCTAGTCCATTGTGCTATTGTTGAGCCGCTTGAGGAGAGTTTACCGGCATGGCATCGAGTCCGACTTTTTCGCCAGATGTGTAGTCGTTGATTGTTTTCACGGCGAAACCCATGATTGTCATCCCGGGCTGTAATTTAGAGAACTCGATGGCTGCCAGGTCTCACAAATTAGCATTCACTTGAGACACACTGATTCTAAAAAATTTTCGGTGGCATCGCGATGCAGTTCCAATCCTGCCCACTTGTCTGCCTTGGGTACCGGGTCACAGTGGTGGTTCAATGCTGTGTTGTGCAAGCACGAGACGTATGTTATGGGAATTTTTCCCGTAACTACAGTTTCTGCTGCTGAGAAGTCGCTTTGGTGATGTTCGTATCAGTGGAATAGATGGTAAGCTGCGGCATAGCGCTGTAACCCGTTCTGATAAATACGTTCGCAGTCACTGAGGGCTAGCGGATGTGGGCGGTGTCTGCTTGAAGTCGAGAAATAGCGTCATATCTGGTGAGGTAGCGGCGATAGCTTGTTCTAACGTCGGTATCGGAGTGGAACGCTGGCGGTACGGATAGCTATCGGCGTCTGGCTCGGTTAAGTTTCACACTGCGTTGAGCCGTTGCAATTGCTGGGCCGTCTTGGTAAAGAAGGTTACTGCGCAGTCGGTTAAGATCGCCAGATCAACCGGTTGATATAACACTGGCACCCCATTGCTGCTGGTTTGGGCGGTCAGCCACACACCATCCACGCCGGATGTGACCACGTTGGTGATCACCACGATGGTATTTTCTGAGAAACGGACGACTAAGCGTCCACTAGAGTCGCCGACCTAGCAGCAACCACCACTTGCGTGTGGCTTAATCTGGCGCGACGTGGCTGTTAGTGTTGCTGCGGCTGCGGTGTACCTCCGTAACCCAGTTGGGCGGCGGTGTAGCGAGCAGCTTCCGTGATGGGTACGGCATATACTGCGGTGCCGTAGGCGTAGATCTCAGTACACACGTCACCAAGCTCCGGTCGTGTCGAACCGCATTCCGACGATCGCATTGCCGCCTTTGCTGTGCGTTTCGTTAATAAGCCGTCTCATTGCTTCGCTGCGGTTTTCGGCCAAGTTTTTGGCCATGCTCTGCAGCTCGCCGCCGAACATTGATTTGAATCCAACATCGAACTGGGAGGAAATATTTCGCAACCGGACGGTGAGGCTAAAGACTTCACCGTAAACGCGTTGGATCTCCCAGCCGGGAATGTCATTGGTAGTGACGACGAGTACCAGACAATCTTTCTGCAAGAAAGAGATTCGGGCTGGCTCCCACTGCAGAGCACCATCTCGTTTCTACAATTGCTTGTTTTGCGGCACTCAGAGAACACCAGACCTACCGTGCCAGCGCTCAAAGTCAAATGCTAGGCCGAAACCGCCCTCGTCGTTCGCTGGCCAGTGAAGGAGCTCATATGACACCTTACTCCGACGGTATTCCAGTACTTCTTGATCGTCAACGTCAAGCTGATCGTTACGAATTTTGCAGGCTTTTCACCCTATAGCGCTGCTCAATCTATGCGTTATCCAACAGGGTGGCCGCAGTTAACCAGGCCTTGTTCTATCCGCGGATGTCACCCATGCCGGCCCGTTCAGCGTACTGTGGGGCGTTGGCTGGGGCACAGCGGTGTTTATTTATGCATGCTGATTAGGCGTCATCTCCTGGGCAACATGGTGTTATGGCGATCTGCGCAAGAACGTAGAGGATGTTTTCGGGCGACTTGGCTATATGAATCGGCTTCGCCGGCAGATTCGTTGTGACGGTGTTGTAAACCACGATACCCTGCTCTTCAGTACCACGTCCGACGCGCGGATGCTGACCCTAGGTTGTAGCGGCGCCCGTACAACAGTACTAAACTTCAGGACACTGAGACTACCACCTCATGACGTTCGTGGGGTGGTTATCGATCAGGATTCTGGTGTGGATCTTTCTCGGGGTTGGTTTCTGTGCTAGTTCTTGTGAGGGTAACTACCGTTTTTGCTTATGTCGATGCTTCGTGTTGGGGGTGATCGTAACGATCTTTTCACCCGCCTTCGTCGAATCGTAGTCCAGGTTCTCGCTTAGATCTACCGTAAAGTGTTATTGTGCAGTAAGTTCCGCAGAATAGCGCTGATTATCTACCGGCGTGTTCAAATGCCTAACGCCGCCGGGTGGCGCTAGGCTATCCGCCAGCAGTGAGAGGGAGATCGTTCCACTGCCCGTTATCACGATTACTCAGCTACCTGCAAAAGGTAGGATCCCGAAGAAAGCGAATCCCGGGAATGTGCTGACAGCGGCCTCTGGCACTTCGAAGCTTCGGTACTGGGACACCTCGTCGAGCTTCGGGAACCTGGCTTCGACATCAAGCCGCCTGCCTCCATCGTCAGCATCCACCTGGGGCAGCACCACAAGCACAAACCGGGGCCACCTGATCAGGCCCGACTGTACGGCTGGACGGTAAACTGGCCGTTTGTTATCTATGTTCACAGCCACCTCGATGAGAAAGGCCCCGGTAACGATCACATCAGCGAACTTACCGTGCAGCAAGCTGCCAGTACTGAGAACACGGGACTAACCACTCTGACTGACCATTTGGCAGCGGTCAGCACCTGCTAAAACACGTGCTACGTATGCCAACCGTTATGCTATTGCACTCTATCTACTCTACATTTCGTAGACACAAACTATTACCTATTGCTAGTGTTACAGAACGGAACAGTTGCTTCGCTGTTTCACTGGCGGGTCACTCGGCGCTGTTGCACTTTAACGGCATCGATGAACGTGGAAGCCAGGCCCGCTCGCATTATGGCCGCATGCACGGGAGGTAGGTACGTCAATGCAGCCCATGTCGTTCGACCCGGCTCTGGCCACCATCGGTTCGCAGGTACTTGACACCGCGGCGCAAGGAATTCAGTTCTGCCAGAACGTATCGGCGGGTTTGACAGTGTTGGCGCCCGCCGGTGCCGATGAAGTATCGCTATGTGCAGTGGAGTTCTTCGCGGAAGAAGCGAATCAGATGCTAGCTATGAACCAAGCAGCGCACGAAGAACTTATGCGAGCGGGCGTGACATTAGCGGAGATCGCCCGGATGTATTCGGAAGCCGACGCGGCTGCGAGCAAAGCTATACGTGCCAGTGAGTTGGCCGGTTTTTAGGGCGCGGAAGCTTTTTACGTGGGCGGCGAGTCAGGCGTTCCTTTCAAATTCACGCTGGGGGTATAATACTATGCACATAGCCTAGTCTCAGCGGGCTGCCCAGCCCGCTGAGACTAGGCTATGTGGCACTGAACCACTCCCCGACTTCTAGTACGACGGCTGTTACTCGACTGGGCTTGAAGATCTCGGCCGGCATACTAAATCTGCGCTGTAATTGATCGTTGAGTTCTTGGAGAACCACCGCTTCATCGGTAACGAGCTGTTGGTGCAGGTGCCTGAGTATCGGTTTCCTGTGCTGCTACCATGCGGAGCACTAGTGCATGGCCGCGTTGAACTGGCTGCGTGCACAGCACGAAGGCTGCTCTACCCTTGTGGTTATGCATACCACAGGGGTCGCAACGACTTTATCGAAGTAGCTGGTGGCCAGACCGGTGAAGTCATCGGTAATAGTCGTGGTAAGGCGACGCTCGGTTTTTCTATACCTGAACAGCGCAAAGAAGTTCCGTGTGGTCCGGGATCGGTGAACAGTGTCAAGTTAAGGTCCCGCCTTGCACCTCACCCCAGTACCACAGTGGCCCCGTGAGCCGGTATGTAGGTGACCGATTGCCGCCGTACGGGTTCCGGCCATTGGCTACAGGGCGCACCTGGCAACTGTTGAACAACGCGGTGAGCACACTTTGTATCTCGTATTCAGCAAATGCTGTGCCGAGACAACGGTAAACACCGCCACCGAACAGGATCCATATACTAAGTCCCGGCACGATCCTCAAGGAACAATTCAGGCCAGAACGGTTCCAGATCGGTATAGATTTCCGGGGATAAGTGCATTAGATAAATCGGGGGCGACATGGTTACTCCGGCCAGCAAGGATACGTCACCGATTTCCATCGGTGCCTTCAAACGTTGCGTGGCCACAAAACTCCGCAGTATATAGGTCTATATGGCGTAAGAACCCGCATCATCTGCCTACCGGAGCCCATCTTAGCTCAACAATACGACCCCATCACCCCAGTAGCCACGCCAATCACCGACACCCCAAATCCCGGACAAACCAAAAATAGGCAGATAGGCGCTCACCCAGAAAGAGCTAGCTTGGCCGATATCTTGTTCACTGAGGTATTCGAATATCAAGTGCTCGTGGATGATTGTTATCCGTATTAGGTGCTTTCCATCCGCTTTTAGGCTGGCACCTATAAAGATCATAACTTTGCAGCCAGTTATGGCTGAATGCGCCTTACACTAGACAGTGGGCAAATTACCTTTGGGATCGTCTACACTACTTTTGTGCTCCCGAATTGGTCAGTCAACGCCAACACGGTACGTTCGATTATTGATGTCGGCGGCGAATTATACACCCAGGTCGCACTGAATGCTCGATGTCGAATCAGGTGGCAACCTACTTCGGTGACGTATCGAGACGGGTCCACCAGTTGTATTGGAACTTCGTCAAGTACGCAAGCAATCCCGTACGAGTCATTTTTACACCAACGCTTTATAACTTCGTCAACATGTGGCGGGTACGTCTATCTGGACTGCATGTCATCGGAGAGAAGTATGGTTCTAATCAGAACCTGCCTGGCCAAGTGGTGCATCAGCAAACCGATGGCACGGGTTTTTAGATTTAATCTTCCGCCAGACTGTCCACCATTCAGCTGGTGCGATATGAATTCTGCCGACGGGTTGACAGCCTAACAGTTTGCCGCCACAATACTTGGGAGGATGACAGATGGTGCTCACCAACGATGAACAAGCCCTATCGTCCGCGATATCTGGGATCAAGTACGTGGACCTAATGGTGCCGGCTAGCCGCAACGTGGCCAGAACAGCCAAAGGCAGGATCTCACGCCGGTTGATGCAATAGCAGCGATCAAACAAGATGTGTATAAGCTTATCCCTGTCGTCGACATTGGCCTAACATGCTGTATCAAAATGTAAAGTGGTGCACAGGATTGCGTGTTCAATGTCATAGTGCCGCGGACAGGGACTTTTCGTTGTCGTCGTGGGTGCTTACTCGACGAGAGTGCGTTGAATCGTGAAGTAGTTAATTACTCTAGCGTGCCCTACTTGCCGAATAGCTGTTTGTCGGCACCGGACGGCCGGTGTGGTTGTAGGATTCGGCGGTCCCCACAACTGCTATCGGTCGCAACCTGCTGCTACGCTGAGCGCCGAGCTGATGTCACCTAAATCGGATGTCGTCGAAGGCAACGCGTCTGGTAGCGCTTTCAGAATAAGACTCCGCCGTCTTGTTTTGGCGCTCGAGGTGTCGGCACACGTTCTTGGGCCAGGGTATGCTGGCGCGGTGAACGGGCACTCGAATAACGGTCAAGGTGGCGAAAGTTCTACTGTCCCTACGCTATATATTTTCCCACATGCGGGTGGAGACGCGGCATACTATGTCCCATTCTCGCGAGAGTTTTCAGCGGAAGTAAAACGGGTCGCCGTCCAGTACCCTGGGCAGCGTGATGGATATGGCCTGCCGCCACTTACTAGTATACCCGCCCTCGCTGACGAGATTTTTGTGATGATGAAGCCGTCGGCTCCGATAGGCAATCCAATCGCCTTTTTTGGTCACAGCATGGGCGGAATGCTGGCTTTCGAAGTCGCGTTAAGATTCCAATTGGCAGGGTATCGTCTCGTTGCTCTGTTTATCTCGGCTTGTTCGGCTCCAGGTCATATCAGGTACAAGCAAATCAAGGATTTTTCCGATAACGACATGCTGGACTTGGTCGCTCGTATGACCGGCACGAATCCAGATTTCTTTGAGGACGAAGAATTTCGTGTTGGGGTGCTACCTACGTTACGGGCAGCCCGCGCTATTGCAGGTTATGATTGCCCGACAGAGACGACGGTGTCATGTCCAATTTATGCGTTCATTGGCGATAAGGATTGGATTGCGACCCGAGAAGATATGACACCGTGGCATGAGCGAACGACTGGAGAGTTTGCAATCCACGTGTTTTCTGGAGACCATTTTTATCTCAACAATAATTTGTCAGAGTTAGTATGTTATATAGAAGACAAAACGCTTGAATGGTGTAATCGAACTTAGTTAGGTCTAAGGGTCGCAGATCGGACGGCGTCGCACCTCTAGTTGTTGTCTACTCGCCACTCTCCACGGTCAGTGCGGTCGGGGTAGGTGTGAATTTCGTTACATTCTGGGCATCAGTCCTAAAGATTGGCTACCGGTTCTTGATCTAACTCGAATCACACTCGGCCGGCCATACGTCCACCGATGTACCACAGGTCACACCAACAGCTGCAGAAATTGCGGTTAGAGACCATCGGTCCAGCTGATAGACTCGAGTATCTATCGACGACGTGGTCGATCGTTGGGGAGTATATGGATTTTCCAAATAATGCACGCAGCTGTCTCGGGAGGTGATTACTGTACATGCCAGTACTAGTCGTAGGGAAACAGACTTTAGTCAAGAGACAGTAATCTGACACTGTGCGGATTGGGTTTCAGTAGGAACGCAGACGTGCCCCGATAGCAGAGTTATGTAATAGTGAGAGCAGCCTGGTCAGCTCAGATCGCGCGGTTTTCCAGCGTCGGGAAGTCGAGTTATTGCGATTAGAATTAATCGGGGGTTCACTAAGGTATGGGCACATCATGAACGTGGTCACGCCAATGAGCTGTCAAGCTGAACGGAAAGTGGTAAGGTGGTATAGTCATGACCTACTTTTCCGTCCCTGCTTTGCTGAAAGAGCGGGCTGATCAGCAGGCTGACACTACCGCTTACACATATGTTGACTACGCGTCAGACCCGAAGGGCTTTGCTGAGAGCTTGACGTGGTTGCAGGTTTATATGCGTGCTTGCATTGTTGCTAACGAACTTAAATTATGTGGCGTGCCCGGTGATCGAGTGGCAATTTCGGCTCCACAAGGACTGGAATATGTTATTGCATTCTTAGGAGCTCTGCAAGCAGGATTTATCGCAGTCCCTCTTTCGACACCGCAGTATGCCATTCACGACGAACGCGTTTCGGCAGTGCTACGGGATTCCCAACCTGTCGCTATTCTTACGACTTCATCCGTGGTTAGCGACGTGGTGAAATATGCATGTGAGCGAGACGGGTGGGATACTCCATCAGTCGTTGAGGTTGATATGCTTGACTTGGATGCCTCGTTCCCGCTGCCGGAGGTCCCCCAGCCTTCCGCTGGACCGGCTTATCTCCAGTACACGTCCGGGTCGACGCGCACGCCGACCGGTGTCATGGTGTCACACAAGAACGTTATCGCTAATGTGATGCAAAGCCTGAACGGTTATTTTGGTGATACCAAAGAAACTCCGAACGTGACCGCAGTGTCATGGCTTCCTCTGTTTCACGACATGGGCTTGATTCTTGGTATTTGCGCGCCAATGGTCGTGGGACGAAGCGCAGTGTTGCTAAGCCCGATGTCATTTTTGCGGCGCCCCGCCTGCTGGATGCAACTTCTTGCCACTACCGGAGCGTGTTTTTCTGCAGCACCGAATTTTGCCTTCGAGTTGGTCGTGCGCAGAACGTCTGATGACGACATGACCGGACTTGATCTCGGCGCTGTGCTCGGAATCGTCAGCGGCAGCGAACGAATCCATGTCGCAACAGTGAAGCGTTTCACCGAGCGCTTCGCTCGGTTCAATCTCAACCCTACGGTGGTCCGACCTTCATATGGGCTCGCGGAAGCGACTCTGTATGTGGCGGCTCCGGAACCCGGCACCGCGCCTAAGGCGGTCCGTTTTGACTACGAGTACTTGACAGCCAGTCAGGCCAAGGCCTGCGGAGCTGAAGAGAGAATCGCAACTGAACTCATCAGCTATGGATCCCCTGATACATCGGCTGTGCGAATTGTCGATCCGGAAACTATGATCGAAAATCCGGCCGGAACGGTCGGGGAGATCTGGGTACAGGGTGACCACGTGGCCATGGGATATTGGCGGAAGCCTGAGCAGACCGCGCGGACGTTTAACGCAAAGATCGTCAACCCTGCGCCTGGCACTCCAGAAGGTCCGTGGCTGCGGACCGGGGATCTGGGTGTCATGTCCGACGGCGAATTGTTCATTATGGGCCGTATCAAAGACCTGCTCATCGTCGATGGCCGCAATCACTATCCGGACGACATCGAGGCGACGATCCAGGAGATCACCGGTGGCCGAGTCGCGGCGATCGCTGTGTCGGACGACATCACCGAGCAACTGGTGGCGATCATTGAATTTAAGCGGCGCGGTGCATCTGCGGAAGATTACATGCACAAAGTCCGTTCAGTGAAGCGTGAAGTCACCTCTGCTGTGTCGAAGTCACATAACCTGCATGTGGCCGACCTCGTTCTGGTGTCACCGGGCTCGATCCCGGTTACCACAAGCGGTAAAATCCGACGTTCAGCCTGTGTTGAACGTTACCGCAGCGACGGATTCAAACGGCTGGACGTGAAGGTATGACGGCGAGCATTGGTGGCGAAGCCGACCTTCGTCGCTGGCTGGTCGACTACTTGGTGACGAATATCGGCTGTATGCCGGATGAGGTCGACTGTGATCTATCGCTGGCTGACCTCGGCGTGAGCTCCCGCGATGCAGTCGTGCTGTCCGGGGAATTGACAGAGTTGTTGGGCAAGCCCGTATCCCCGATCGACTTCTGGGAGCACCCGACGATCAATGCGCTTGCCGCATGTCTTACTGCTCCCGGCCCTGACTCTGAATCGGAATCGGTTCTGCGGCGCTCGGGCCGAAGTTTACTCGAGGAGCCGATCGCCGTTATCGGGATGGGATGTCGCTTCCCAGGGGGGATATTTGGTCCAGAAGCGTTGTGGCAGTTTCTGTGTGACCGTCGTTCCTCGATAGCACAGGTCCCCAATGACCGGTGGGAGCTCTTTGACGATGGCTCACCGGAAGTAAAGGCCCTACTCGCCCGTACTACGCGGTGGGGCTCATTTCTGGAGGACATCGACGCCTTCGACTCGGAATTCTTCGAGATCTCACCTAGTGAAGCCGACAAAATGGATCCGCAGCAGCGTCTGCTGCTGGAAGTGGCTTGGGAGGCATTGGAGCACGCGGGAATTTCGCCCAACTCGCTGCGTCGTTCGCAGACAGGCGTATTTGCTGGATCATGCCTGAGTGAATATGGTGCTATCGCTTCTACCGATCTTCCACAAGTGGACGGCTGGAGCAACACAGGAGGCGCGATGAGTATCATCGCGAACCGTCTCTCGTATTTCCTCGACCTGCGCGGTCCATCGGTAGCGGTTGACACGGCGTGCTCGTCGTCGTTAGTTGCGATCCATCTGGCCTGCCAAAGCCTGCGGACTTCGGATTCCAACCTGGCTATTGCGGCAGGCGTAAATCTGTTGTTGTCCCCGGCTGTATTTCGCGGTTTTGACCAGGTGGGGGCGTTGTCGCCGACCGGTGTTTGCCGCGCGTTTGATGCTGCGGCGGACGGGTTTGTGCGCGGTGAGGGCGCTGGAGTGGTGGTGCTTAAGCGGTTGACTGACGCTGTTCGTGACGGTGACCCGGTGCTGGCGGTGGTGCGAGGTTCTGCGGTCAATCAGGACGGCCGCTCCAACGGGCTGATGGCACCCAACCCGGCGGCACAAATGGCGGTGTTGCGTGCCGCGTACGCCAACGCTGGAATACAACCGACTGACATCGACTACGTCGAAACTCACGGGACCGGAACCCTGTTGGGAGATCCGATCGAAGCGCGCGCTTTGGGTGCGGTACTAGGCCGAGGACGTGCCGAGGGGTCTCCGCTCCTCATCGGTGCTATCAAGACCAACCTCGGTCATACCGAGGCTGCGGCTGGGATCGCGGGATTCATCAAGACAGTGCTGGCGGTGCAGCGTGGCCAAATTCCACCGAATCAGTGCTTTGAAAGCCCAAACCCGCACATTCCTTTTGCCGAGCTCCGGATGAAAGTCGTTGATAACCAGACAGAATGGCCATACACAGGGCATCCGCGGCGGGCCGGTGTGTCGTCGTTCGGATTCGGTGGGACAAATGCACATGTGGTGATTGAGCAGGGGCAGGACGAGGCTCCCACATCCGAGCTGGGGGTGAATCCAGCACTGTCGACGCTGGTGGTGACTGGTAAGACGGCGCAGCGGGTGGCAGCGACGGCGAAGATGCTGGCCGATTGGGTTGAGGGGCCCGGTGCTGAGGTGGCGTTGGCCGATGTGGCTCACACGTTGAACCATCACCGGTCGCGGCATGCCAAGTTCGGCACTGTGGTGGCTCGTGACCTGGTCCAGGCGGTGACCGGATTGCGGGCGTTGGCCGCCGGCAAGCAGGGGCCTGGTGTGGTTGGGCCGCAGGATGACATGCCGGGGCCGGGAACAGCATTTGTGTACTCGGGGCGTGGTTCGCAGTGGGCGGGGATGGGGCGCCAATTGTTGTCCGATGAACCGGCTTTCGCGGCTGCGGTGGCCGAGTTGGAACCGGTGTTTGTCGCCCATGCGAACTTCTCGCTGCATGATGTGCTCGCTAATGGCAAAGAGCTGGTTGGTATCGAGCAGATCCAGCTGGGCTTGATCGGTATGCAGTTGACGCTGACCGAATTGTGGCGTTCTTACGACGTACAACCGGACTTGGTGATCGGGCATTCGATGGGCGAGGTGGCCGCTGCTGTGGTGGCTGGGGCGCTCACACCGGCTGAAGGATTGCGAGTGACGGCCACTCGGTCGCGGTTGATGGCCCCGTTGTCTGGGCAGGGCGGCATGGCTCTGCTTGAATTTGATGCGGCTGAGACGGAGGCGTTGATCGCTGACTACCCGCAGGTGACGTTGGGGATTTACAACTCACCGCGCCAAACGGTGGTCACGGGGCCCACCGAACAGATCGATCAGTTGATCGATCAGGTGCGCGCGCAGAATCGATTTGCTACTCGGGTCAATATCGAAGTGGCCCCGCATAGTCCGGCGATGGATGCACTGCAACCCCAGATGCGTTCCGAGCTAGCCGATCTGGCCCCGCGGACTCCGACGATTCCGATCCTTTCCACCACGTATGAGGACTTCGGCTTGCGCCCGGTGTTCGATGCCGAGCACTGGGCCGTCAACATGCGCAACCCCGTGTACTTCCAGCAGGCCATTATGACCGCTGGAACTCACCACCACACCTTTATCGAAATCAGCGCACATCCGCTGCTAACCCAGGCTGTCACCGACACCCTGCACTGCGTCCAGCACGGCACCCGGTACACCAGCATCGGGACCCTGCAACGCGATACCGATGACGCCATCACTTTCCACACCAACCTCAATACCGCCCACACCGCCTATCCGCCACACACCCCTCATCCCGCAGAACCACACGTAGCTATCCCCACCACCCCTTGGCAACACACCCGCCACTGGATTGCTACACCACTGGCAAGCACTAGCGCGTTGCAACATCCCGACCGCGACAGGGCTGCGACGCATGCGACCGGAATCGGAAACACTGAGTTCGACGGCTGGAGCTACCAGCTTGACTGGCAGGTTCGTCCCCTGACAAATGATCCTAGTGTGGCGCGGGCCGACAGCGGCTCGTGGCTGGTGATAGCCGACGCCGGACTGTCGGACGAATTGGTCCGCTTGACTATGTTGGCCAATCCTGCGTCCCGGGTTGAATTCCTGACACCCTCGGTGCTTGAGCATGATCATGATGCGAGCACGCTGTACGAACTGCACAACGCTTTACGGGGTGTCGACAACGTGCTATACGCACCGCCGATATCGACTGAATTTGTCGATCCCGTCGATCCGGAGCCTGGGTATAAGCTATTTCATGCGGCGCGACGGTTGGTTGCCGCGATGGTCGCGGGTACTTCGAAACCGAAGCTCGTTGTCGTGACTCGCAATGCTCAACCTATCGCAGCGGGTGAGCGCGCCAATCCCGCCCACGCGGTGTTGTGGGGTTTCGGTCGCACACTGGCGCTGGAGCATCCCGAAATTTGGGGTGGTGTCGTCGATCTCGATGGGTCGGTGCCTCCCGAGCTGGCCGCGCGGTGCGTATTGGATGAAGTTGTTGGCCAGGATGAAAAAGACCGAGAGGACCAGGTTGTCTACCGAGCGGGTGTGCGTCGCGCACCGCGCCTACAGAGGCGAACCATGTCCGCGGTGTCAACGGTAAAATTGAGTTCGGGACAAGCGACCAGTCAGCTTGTCATCGGAGCCACCGGAAACATCGGACCGCACCTGATCCGTCAGCTCGCTGCGATGGGAGCTACGACGATCGTCACTGTGTCCCGTAATCCCGGCACTCGGCTGGCGAAGTTGACCGAAAGCCTTGCCGCAACCGGGACGAACCTCATCTCAGTTGCCGCGGACGCGACCAACCTTGCTGCGATGACCACCCTGTTCGATCGGTTCGGGGTGGATCTGCCTCCGTTGGAGGGGATATACTTAGCCGCCTTTGCCGGTCAGCCTGTATTGCTGAGCGACATGACCGATGATGATGTGGCCGTGATGTTCCGACCCAAACTGGACGCCGCATCGCTGTTGCACCGTTTATCGTTGAAGCAGCCTGTGAAGCACTTTGTTTTGTTCTCCTCGATCTCAGGTCTCATTGGCTCACGGTGGCTGGCGCACTACACTGCGACCAGTGCCTTCCTAGACACTTTGGGCTACGCCCGACGGCTGGCAGGATTGCCGGCGACCGTCGTGGCTTGGGGTTTGTGGAAATCGCTGGCTGACGCGCAGCAAAACGTATCCCAGATGAGTGCTGAATCCGGCCTGCAACCCATGATTGACGAAGTGGCGATCAGCGCGCTGCCACTGATGATGAACCCGGATGCACCAGTGCATTCGGTTGTTGTGGCGGCAGATTGGCCTTTGTTGGCCGCCGCATACCGGACCCGCGGGGCGCTGCGCATGGTCGATGATTTGCTGCCCACGTTGGGCGAAGCTCCGGTGCAGGAAAGTGAATTCCGCAAAGTGCTACGGAGCTGCCAGGTAGAACGCCGATACGACATGTTGTTCGACCATGTCAGTGCTCTGGCTGCCAAAGTGATGGGGATACCTCCCACCGAAACACTCGATCCATCGGCAGGTTTCTTCCAACTCGGCATGGACTCGCTGATGAGCGTGACACTGCAGCGAGCTTTATCGGATAGTCTCGGAGAATTTTTGCCGGCTTCTGTCGTCTTTGACTACCCGACTGTGTGCAGCCTTACCGACTATCTGGTCGCTAGCCTGCCTGAGTTCCTGCAAGCAGCAGCAACATCTGAACGGACAAGGGCTGACGTATATGACGAGTTCACCGAAGCCGAGTTGTTGGAACAACTTTCGAAAAGACTAAGAGGAACGCAATGACCGCCACGACACCTGATCGCCGTGCGATCATCACCGAGGCGTTGCACAAGATAGATGATCTTACCGCACGTCTGGAAATCGCCGAAAAGTCCAGCGCCATGCCGATCGCAGTGATCGGTATGGGATGCCGATTCCCGGGCGGGGTCAATAACCCCGAACAGTTCTGGGATCTGTTGTGCGATGGGCGAAGTGGCATCGTTCGGGTTCCTTCCGAGCGATGGGATGCCGATGCCTACTACACGGACGATCACACCGTGCCTGGCACGATATGCAGTGCCGAAGGTGGTTTTCTCACCGGCTGGCATCCTGATGAGTTCGATGCGGAGTTTTTCTCGATCTCCCCGCGCGAAGCGTCGGCAATGGATCCGCAACAGCGATTGTTGATTGAGGTTGCCTGGGAAGCCTTGGAAGACGCGGGTGTGCAGCCACACACTATTCGCGGGACTAAAACATCGGTATTCGTCGGTGTTACCGCCTATGATTACATGCTCACGTTAGCAGGCCGGTTGCGGCCCGAAGATCTCGACGCCTACATACCAACTGGAAATTCGGCGAACTTCGCTGCTGGAAGGTTGGCCTATATCCTCGGGGCGCGTGGCCCGGCGGTGGTCATCGACACGGCTTGCTCGTCGTCGTTGGTGGCGGTGCACCTGGCGTGTCAGAGTTTGCGCTGCCGGGAAAGCGATGCGGCGTTGGTTGGCGGTACCAATCTGCTACTTAGCCCAGGACCGAGCATCGCATGCTCGCGCTGGGGGATGCTATCGCCGGAAGGGCAATGCAAGACCTTCGATGTGTCCGCTAACGGGTATGTACGTGGCGAGGGTGCCGGGGTGGTGGTGCTAAAGCGGTTGGATCAAGCGGTGCGTGACAGCAACCGCATCCTCGCTGTGGTGCGCGGTTCTGCGGTCAACCAGGACGGCGCCAGCAGCGGAGTGACCGTTCCCAATGGGCCAGCACAACAAGAGTTGCTCCGTACTGCGTTGGCGTCGTCAAAGTTGGCGGCTGCTGACATTGACTACATCGAGGCTCATGGAACAGGCACGCCGTTAGGTGATCCGATCGAACTCGATTCGCTGAGCAAGGTTTTCAACGATCGAAAGAACAGTGATCCGTTGGTGGTCGGATCGGTGAAGACTAACCTCGGCCATCTGGAAGCGGCAGCTGGGATCGCGGGGTTTATCAAGGCGGTGTTGGCTGTGCAACGTGGGTACATTCCGCCGCATCTCAACTTCCATCGGTTGACAACACATGTCAGTGAGGCCGCAACTCGACTAACCATTGCGTCCGAAGGCCTTGAATGGCCAACCACCAGTCGACCTCGCCGGGCGGGGGTGTCGTCGTTCGGTGTCAGTGGAACGAATGCACATGTGGTGCTCGAACAGGCGCCGAAGCCGGTGGGAACGCCAGAACCTGGTCCAGAGCGGGGCCCTGTTCCGGTGGTGTCGACACTGGTGGTGTCGGGTAAGACGGTGCAGCGTGTGGCTGCGACGGCGTCGGTATTGGCTGATTGGATGGAAGGTCCCGGTGCTGAGGTTCCGGTAGCTGATGTTGCGCATACCCTGAACCATCATCGAGACCGGCACACTAAGTTCGGTACGGTGGCGGCCGTTGATCGGGTCCAAGCGGTGGCGGGGTTGCGGGCGTTGGCCGCAGGTCAATCTGCCTCTGGTGTGGTGGCCCCCCGTGACGGCGTTGTCGGTCCAGGCACTGTGTTCATCTACTCGGGACGAGGATCACAGTGGGCCGGAATGGGCCGCCAACTGTTGGCAGACGAGCCGGCATTTGCCCAAGCGATCGCCCAACTAGAGCTTGAATTCGTTGTACAAGCAGGCTTTTCGCTGCAAGAGGTAATCGCCAGCGGCAAAGAGCTTGTCGGCATTGAACAGATCCAGCTGGGATTGATGGGGATGCAGCTGGCGCTGACCGAGTTGTGGCGTTCTTATGGCGTAGAGCCCGATGCGGTGATCGGTCACTCGATGGGCGAAGTGGCTGCCGCGGTGGTGGCTGGGGCGCTGACTCCTGCCCAGGGGTTACAGGTCACTGCGACCCGGTCGCGGCTGATGGCGCCATTGTCTGGGCAGGGCACGATGGCGTTGCTGGAGCTTGACGCCACAGCTACTGAGGCGTTGATCGCTGACTACCCGCAGGTGAGCTTGGGAATCTATGCTTCTCCGCGCCAAACCGTGATTGCCGGGCCGACGGCCATCATTGATGCTCTGATTGACAAGGTGCGCCAGCAGGGAGGTTTCGCCACCCGAATCAACATCGAGGTGGCTCCGCATAACCCGGCCATGGATTCTCTGCAACCCCAGATGCGTTCGGAATTAGCTGATCTCACCCCGCGGCCACCAACCATCCCGATCATCTCCACCACATACGAGGACTTCGGCAGCACTCCCATCTTCGACGCCGAGCACTGGGTGACCAACATGCGTAACCCGGTACATTTTCAGCAGGCCATCAGTCACGCCAGTAGTGGCATCGGCGGTGATTATCACACCTTCATCGAAATCAGTGCACACCCACTGCTTATTCATTCGATCTGCGACGTCGTGTGCAGTGCCGTCGGCACAGCTGACGAAAGTGCTGTCAGTACAGGTTATCTGAGCATCGGCACTCTGAAACGTGACACTCACGACACCCTTGAGTTCCACACCAATCTCAACGCGACGTACGTTAGTCGCCCGCCCCTAACTCCCCACCCCCCAGAACCGCATCCCGTGCTACCCACCACTCCGTGGCAACACACACGTCACTGGATCAGCGCCACGTCAGCGGCATACCATAGGGCGGACACCCACCCGCTGCTTGGCATCGGTATTACTGACCCCACCAATGGTATTCGGGTATGGGAAAGCAAACTGGATCCTGATCTGCTGTGGCTGGGAGATCATGTTATCGACGATCTCTGTATACTGCCGGCTTCGGCTTATGCCGAGGTCGTGCTGGCGGCTGCGACGAACACTTTCCCAAACGGGCAAACCGTAGAAGATCAGCAGTGGATGATCTGCGAGCTTGATCTTCATCAGGTTTTGCACGTGACCGAAAACACTGTTCTCGTCACCACGCTCACTGGCGATGAGCAGCAGTGCCGGGTCGAAATTAGGACTCGCAGTGACGCTTCGGGTTGGACCACCCATGCCACCGCCACTGTTGGGCATGCTGAGCCAGTGCAGTCCTCGGATCGCCAAAAGCGTATAGCAACCCCGGCTGATGTTATGAACGAACTGGATCCTGGCGACTTGTATCAGCGGTTGCGCGGCGCCGGCCAACAGCATGGTCCGGCGTTTCAAGGAATCGTCGGGCTTGCGGTCTCAGAATCCGGTGTCGCCCACGCTGAGGTCCGATTGCCTTCGTCGGCCAGAATGGGTTCCCGTGACTTCTTATTACACCCGGTGATGATGGATATTGCGTTGCAAACATTGGGTGCTACCCGGATGGCGACCGATTTGGCTGGGGGACAGAGCGCTCGAGCAACATTGGTGCTTCCAGTACGTTTCGCTGGCGTGCATGTGTACGGTGATATCACCCGCGGTATTTGCGCAGTCGGGTCGCTGACCGCAACCGAGGGCTCGGGTCGGCTGGTCGGCGAAGTCGTCCTGGCTGATCCGGACGGGCAACCGCTACTCGTTATCGACGAAGTCCAGATGGCAGTGCTCGGGGCCGACAGCGGCGCAACAGAACTCACCGAACACCTATTCGCGTTGGAGTGGGAGCTTGCACCGCTGGACAAGGCGGCCTCGAGACCGTCGACGCAGGGTGGTCTGTTGTTGATCGGTGACGTCACCGTGGGCGATCCACTGTTGTCCGCGCTGCAGTCGTCGTTGCGCGACCGCGTGAACGAAAATGGGGAAGAAGTTGAGCTCGTTTCCGTTGACGATGAAGCGAAGCTACAGGCGGCAATCACCCGAACCGATATACGCTGGGGTGACATCGTCGTGGTGTGTCCGCCACGAGCAAGCGATGAGTCGCTGCCCGATCATGCTCAACTGGAATTAGCGCAGACGCGCACACTCCAGATCGCCGGCGTGGTTCAGGTAGTGACGCGAATGGGTGCTCGCAAGAGTCCACGGCTATGGATCGTCACCCGAGGAGCGCAGCAGCTCGACGTAGGCGAGTCAGTCACGTTGGCACAAACTGAGCTACGTGGAATCGTCCGGGTGCTGACATTCGAGCATTCGGAACTCAAGGCGACGCTGCTGGATATTGAACCCGATGGCACCGGCTCACTTACCGGCCTGACCGAGGAGCTGCTGGCCTGTTCACACGACGACGAGGTGGCCTACCGAGACGGACAACGCTACGTCAACCGGTTGGTGCCGGCGCCTATAACACCGAAGGGTGAACTGGCTGGCGAAACTCGCCGCACGGTCGTAGAATTGGACGGCTTGAGTGCGGTCCAGCTGCAGATCGATCAACCGGGACGACTGGACACATTGACGGTGCACCAGGTCAAGCGAGGTAAACCGCAAGGCAATCAGGTCGAGGTTCGTGTCGTCGCCGCGGGCCTCAACTTCAGCGATGTGCTCAAAGCTATGGGCGTTTATCCTGGACTCGACGGGGCTGCACCGGTGATCGGTGGTGAGTGTGTCGGCTATGTGACTGCTATCGGTGACGACGTTGATTCTGTCGAGATTGGGCAGCGGGTTATTGCCTTTGGACCAGGCACATTCGGAACACACTTGGGGACGATTGCTGATCTCATCATCCCAATTCCCGACACTCTGCTCGATCATGAGGCGGCCACGTTCGGTGTTGCGTATCTCACCGCCTGGCACTGTCTGTGCGAGGTTGGACGGCTGTCCTCCGGCGAACGCGTACTGATCCATTCCGCCACTGGCGGAGTTGGCATGGCGGCGGTTTCGATCGCCAAGATGATTGGTGCACGCATTTACACAACGGCTGGCTCGGATTCCAAGCGGCAAATGCTGTCCGAACTCGGTGTCGAGTACGTCGGCGACTCGCGAAGCGTGGACTTCGTCGACGAGATACTCGAGCTCACGGATAACTACGGTGTCGATGTCGTTCTTAATTCGTTGACAGGAGAAGCGATTAAGCGTGGCGTACAGGTACTTGCTCCCGGCGGCAGGTTCATCGAAATCGGCAAGAAAGATGTCTATGCCGATGCCACTCTGGGCTTGGCTGCGCTGGCGAAAAGCGTGTCCTTCTCCGTGGTAGACCTTGACCTGAATTTGAAACTGCAGCCAGCGCGGTATCGTAAACTATTGCAACATATTTTGGCACACGTCGTCGATGGCAGACTACAAGTGCTTCCAATAACCGAATTTAACCTGCACAATGCGGTCGACGCATTTCGTCTCATGGCTTCCGGTAAGCACACCGGCAAGATCGTCATATCAATACCGCACGAGGGCAACATCGATGCTATCGCGTCCCCGCCCCCCGTTCCGTTGGTCAGCCAAGATGGCGGTTATCTGATTGTCGGCGGTATGGGTGGTCTCGGTTTCGTCGTCGCGCGGTGGCTGGCCGAGCAAGGCGCAGGATTGATTGTCCTGAACGGACGTTCGACTCCCAGCGATGGTGTTATGGCCGCCATTGCGGACCTTACCGCCGCGGGTCACCGGATTGAAGTGGTCACCGGTGATATCTCCGAATCCGGCACAGCAGAACGGCTAGTGCACGCGGTCCAAAGCGCCGGCTTCCGGTTAGCAGGAGTCCTACACAGTGCCATGGTTCTCGCCGACGAGATCGTGCTGCATATGACGGATTCCGCCGCGAGGCGGGTGTTTGCGCCCAAAGTGACCGGAAGCTGGCTGCTACATCAGGCCACCGCTGCGCTCGACGTCGACTGGTGGCTGACCTTCTCCTCTGCCTCCTCGCTGCTCGGTACTCCTGGGCAGGGTGCGTACGCCGCCGCAAACTCATGGGTCGATGGTCTCGTTGCCTATCGACGCTCGCTTGGACTGCCCGCCATCGGAATCAACTGGGGTCCATGGGCTGAGGTAGGGCGAGCCCAGTTCTTCGCTGATCTCGGTGTTTCGCTGCTCACCGCCGAGCAGGGGCTAGCCGCGATGCAGACAGTGCTTGCCGCTGATCGCGCGCAAACCGGTGTGTTCAGCCTCGACGCGCGGCAGTGGTTCCAATCCTTCCCGGCCGTCGCGGGGTCGTCGTTGTTCGCCAACTTGCATTACACAGCAACCCTGAAAAACGGAGGGCGGCGCGGTGGAGGCAAGATCCGTGCACAACTGAACGCTCTCGACGCGGCCGAACGCCCGGGATGCCTCGCATCGGCGATTGCCCACGAGATCCGTGGGGTACTGCGTTCGAACGATCCAATTGACCACGACTTACCGCTGGAGATGCTGGGACTGGACTCCCTGATGGGACTGGAATTGCGAAACCGGTTGGAAGCCAGTCTAGGCATCACGTTGCCTGTTGCGCTGGTATGGGCATATCCGACAATTACCGACCTCGCGGCTGCATTATGTGAACGAATGGATTATGCGCTACCGGCCGAGGTGCAGGAGGCTACCGACACGGACTCGGAACTGTCCAAAGAGGAGATGGACCTGCTCTCTGATCTGGTCGAGGCCAGCGAGCTGGCCGTGACGTCATCGGATGGCGCAACGAAAGGCGAGTCATGACGAGCTTAGCGGAGCGCGCGGCGCAACTATCGCCGAACGCGCGCGCGGCTTTGGCGCGCGAACTTGTCCGGGCTGGGACCGCTTTCCCGACCGACATTTCAGAGTCAGTCGCGGTGGTAGGCATTGGATGCCGTTTCCCGGGGAATGTGACTGGGCCGGATAGCTTTTGGCAGCTGTTGGTCGACGGCAGGGATGCGATCAGCGAGATCCCGCCGGATCGCTGGGATGCGAACGCATTCTACGATCTCGACCCGTCGGTGTCGGGGCGGATGACGACGAAATGGGGCGGTTTCGTTTCTGATGTCGACGCTTTCGACGCCGATTTTTTCGGCATCACACCTCGCGAAGCTGTGGCGATGGATCCGCAGCATCGAATACTGCTCGAGGTTGCCTGGGAATCCATTGAGCACGCCGGAATTATACCGGATTCACTGAGCGGCACCCGAACCGCGGTGATGATGGGGCTGTCTTCGTGGGATTATACGATCGTTAACATCGAGCGCAGAGCCGACATCGATGCCTATCTAAGCACCGGAACTCCGCACTGTGCGGCAGTGGGACGAATCTCGTATTTGTTAGGATTGCGTGGTCCGGCGGTCGCCGTGGACACCGCGTGCTCGTCATCATTGGTGGCAATCCACCTGGCATGTCAGAGCCTACGGCTGCGTGAAAGCGACGTGGCACTAGCTGGCGGTGTGCAGCTAACCTTGTCGCCTTTCACCGCCATCGCGTTGTCCAAGTGGTCTGCGCTATCACCGACCGGACGGTGCAATAGCTTCGACGCCAACGCGGATGGATTCGTGCGTGGCGAGGGCTGTGGAGTCGTTGTGCTCAAACGGCTAGCCGATGCGCTGCGAGACCAGGATCGTGTGCTGGCTGTGGTCCGCGGTTCGGCGACCAATCAAGACGGTCGATCCAACGGTATGACCGCGCCCAACGCACTGGCGCAGCGCGACGTGATTACGACAGCTTTGCGGCTCGCGGATGTCACTCCCGACAGCGTGAACTATGTCGAAACACATGGCACCGGAACGGTGTTAGGGGACCCAATCGAGTTCGAATCTCTGTCTGCCACCTATGGTCGTGGCGAAGGCTCGTGCGCTTTGGGGTCGGTCAAGACCAATATAGGTCACTTGGAGGCTGCCGCCGGGGTAGCCGGATTCATCAAGACTGTGCTGGCGGTGCAGCGCGGACACATTCCGCGTAATTTGCATTTCACCCGATGGAATCCGGCTATTGATGCATCTGCGACCCGGCTGTTTGTACCCACCGAGAATGCACCGTGGCCGGCAGTTCCGGGTCCGCGTCGCGGAGCGGTGTCGTCGTTTGGTCTAAGCGGAACCAATGCGCATGTGGTTATCGAGCAGGCGCCAGACATGACCGCGCCAACAGCCGTTGGGAAGCCGCATGTTTCGGCTTTGGTGGTGTCGGGAAAAACAGCTATACGGGTGGCGTCGGCGGCCGCTGCGTTGGCCGACTGGATGTCGGGGCCGGGCGCGGCGGCGCCGCTCGCCGACGTAGCGTACACGCTGAGTCAGCACCGAGTCCGGCACCCCAAGTTCGCTACTGTGCTTGCGCGTGACCACGCAGAGGCCGTCGCGGGGTTACGAGCGCTGGCGTCCGGACAGCCACGAGTGGGAGTGGTAGGTTGCGATCAGCAGGCCGCTGAAGCCGGCCGTGTTTTTGTGTATTCGGGCCAGGGCTCGCAGTGGGCCGGGATGGGCAGGCAGCTACTGGTCGATGAGCCGGCGTTCGCCAAGGCAGTCGCTGAATTGGAGCCTATATTCGTTGCTCAGACCGGTTTTTCGCTGCAGCAGACACTTGCCGACGGCGACGAGGTGGTAGGTATCGAACGTATTCAGCCGGTGCTGGTGGGGATGCAGTTGGCGCTCACTGAGTTATGGCGTTTCTACGGGGTGACGCCGGATGCTGTGATCGGACACTCGATGGGTGAAGTGTCCGCGGCGGTGGTAGCCGGCGCGTTGACGCCTGAACAAGGCTTGCGGGTGATCGTTACCCGGTCTCGGCTGATGGCCCGGCTGTCGGGCCAGGGCGCGATGGCGCTGCTCGAGTTGGACGCCGATGCAACCGAGTCGTTGATTGCTGGGTATCCCCAGGTGACGTTGGCGGTGTACGCTTCGCCGTGCCAATCGGTGATTGCCGGGCCGCCGGAGTCGGTGGATGCGGTTATCTCGACGGTGGGGGCGCAGAACCGTTTAGCGCGCCGCGTCGATGTTGAGGTGGCCTCGCACCATTCGATCATCGATCCGATTCTCCCTGAGTTGCGTAGTGCGCTGGCGGATTTAGTTCCGCACACGCTGAGCATCCCGATTATCAGCACCACTCACGAGAATACCCAGGCGGTGATGGACGCCGACTATTGGGCAGCTAACCTGCGCAACCCGGTGCGATTTCACCAGGCTATTGCGCAGGCTGTTAGTGGTGTCGGTGGGTCGAATCGTGCCTGCCATTCTTTCATTGAGATCAGTCCGCACCCTGTGCTCACACACGCCATCACCGACACCGTCGGCGGGATCGGCGGTCATATCGTCACATCGGCGATGAACCGCGATCTTGACCAGACCCTGTTCTTCCACGCCCAACTAGCCGTCGTCGGGGTGACCGAGTCGGACAACGCTAACGGTCGACTGGTGGACTTACCATCCACACCGTGGCAGCACTCGCGATTCTGGGTTGCAGATCGATCAGCGATGTCGGAGCTGGCAACGATCCATCCACTGCTCGGTGTGCACATCGAGGTGCCCGGCAGCAGAGACCACGTTTGGCAGGCTGATGTCGGAACCGGCGTATGTCCCTGGCTAGCTGACCACAAGGTGTTCGGCCACCCCATCATGCCGGCCGCCGCGTTTGCAGAGATCGCTTTGGCGGCGGCCAACGAAGCGCTCGGTATACCCGCCCACGCCTTTGGGGCCAACATTGTGATCAACCAGTTCGAGGTCGAGCAGATGCTTCCTCTCGACAACCACACACCGCTCACGACGCAGTTGAGTCGTCACGGGGACAGCAAGATTCGGGTCGAGGTCTATTCTCGCTCATTTCACGGTGATTTCTTTCGGCATGCCACGGCCCAGGTTGAGTATGTACCTCACCATGTTGCGCAGCCGTACCAGCGAACATCCGGTTCTACGAACGGGGTAACCGTGTCGCCAGCCGACTTCTACGCCGTGCTACGGCAGACCGGCCAACACCATGGCCCGGTGTTTGCGGCATTGACCCGGATAACTCGGCTGCCCGATGGTTCTGCGGAAACTGAGATCACTGTTTCCGACGAGGTGCCCTGGCATCACGAATATCGACTCCACCCCGTTGTGTTGGATGCTGCCCTGCAAAGCGTCGGCGCTGCAATACCCGATGGCGAGGCAGCAGGGTCAGCGGAAGTTATATACCTGCCGGTGTCGTTCGAGACTATCCGGGTATACCGCGACAGCGGTCGGCACGTTCGGTGTAGGGCACGCCTGACCAATCTCGACAGCAGCGCCGGCAAGTTAGGCAAGATCGTCTTGATCGATGACGACGGTTATTTAGTAGCCGAAGTAGATGGTATCTATTTGCGACGTGTCGAACGCCGTGCGGTACCATTGCCGTTGGCGCAGAAGATCTTCGACACCGAGTGGGTCGAAAGCCCGCTCTTGATACCCGTGACTTCGGAGTCGGCTATTGAGGTGGCGCGCGCAAGTTGGTTGGTACTGACTGACTTGGAAAACTCGGCCAAATCCCTGGCGGACGAATTCATCGCAGGGTGGTGCTCACCGATGCGGCGGGTGCATACCGCCAACCTCCACAACGAATCGGCGATGCTCGCCGCATTCGCGGAGACAACGGGCGATCCAGAGTACCCACCCGTTGGCGTGGTCATCTTCGTCGGCAGTGCTGCAACCGGACTAGACGACGGGCTGGTGCAAGCGCGGGATTCGGTATGGTCGATCTCGACTGTTGTTCGTGCGATCGTCGGCACGTGGCACGGTCGATCGCCACGGCTGTGGTTGATCGCTGTTGGTGGTCTTTCCGTTCAGGACGACGAGCCGGGAACCCCCGCGACGGCCGCCTTGAAGGGTCTGGTGCGGGTGCTGGCCCTAGAGCATCCGGACCTGCGTGCCACCCTGCTCGATCTGGATGCCAGGCAAGCCAGGCAAGACCGGATCGCCGCGCTAACCACAGAACTGCACAGTTCTGTGAGCGAATCCGATGTCGATGATGTGATCGTGTGGCGGGGTGAACGCAGATTTGTCGAGCGGCTGTGCAAGGCCACATGCGATGCCAGCAAAGATAATCCGGTGGTTCGTCCTGGAGCGGCATACGTCATCACGGGTGGCCTCGGCGGCCTTGGTCTGGTTGTTGCCAGATGGTTGGTAGATCGCGGCGCCAGCCGGGTGGTCTTGGGTGGCCGCAGCGACGCAGATGAGGAGCAGCGCAAAATCCTGGCTGAGTTGGAAGTTCGAGCCGAAATCGTGCTGGTACGCGGCAATGTGGCGTTACCAGGTGTGGCCGAACGTCTGGTCGAGGCGGCAGGACGAGCAGGTGGTCAGTTGCGTGGCATCGTGCACGGTGCGGCGGTCATCGAAGACAGTCTGGTGTCCACTATGACTAGAGAAAATCTGGAGCGGGTGTGGGAGCCCAAGGCCACCGGTGCGCTGCGAATGCACCAGGCTAGCGCTAGCTGTGAGCTTGACTGGTGGCTAGGGTTTTCCTCTGTTGCTTCCCTCTTGGGCTCACCCGGGCAAGCAGCATACGCATGTGCCAGCGCATGGCTTGACGCTTTAGTCACGTGGCGCAAGGCATCCAGTCTGCCGGCAGCAGTGATCAACTGGGGCCCCTGGTCAGACGTGGGCGTCGCTCAAGCTTTGGTAGGGAGTGTTCTTGATGCAATCACGCCGGCAGAGGGCCTCGAGGCTCTCGACTTGTTGTTGGCCTCTGGTCGCACTCGTACGGGCGTTGCCCGGTTACGTGCTGATAAGGCTCTGGTTGCATTCCCAGAGATGCGCAGTATCAGCTACTTCAGCTGGGTGGTTGAGCAGTTGGACGCGGGGGGCGCCCTGGGCGATTGGGTTGGACCTGATGCGCTTACTGGTCTTGATCCGGCGGAAGCTCAGCGTGTGGTGGCCGAGCGGATGTGCGCGCGTATTGCGGCGGTGATGGGCTACACTGACCAATCAACGGTCGATCCTGCTGTCCCGTTGACCGAGCTGGGACTGGATTCCTTGATGGCGGTGCGGATTCGCAACGGCGCACGGGCGGACTTCGGCGTGGAGCCACCGGTGACATTGATTTTGCAAGGTGCGTCTCTGCTAGATCTGACGGCCGATCTTGTGCGTCAGCTTGGGTTAGCGGGCTCAGAACAGGAGCTTGAGAACACCGACACTGTTCGCGACCGCGCGCACCAGCGTGCGGCAGCGCGGCATGGAGCTGCGATGCGGCGTCGACCTAGACTTGACGTACAGGGAGGATGGAACCAGTGAGCACCCTCGACAACGCGATTGCGGTGGTCGGCATGGCCGGCAAATTTCCGGGCGCCAACGATGTGTCAGCGTTCTGGACTAACCTTCGGCGTGGCAAAGAATCAATCGTTACCCTGTCTGAGCAAGAGCTGCGCGACAACGGGGTCAGCGACAAAACACTGGCTGACCCGGCGTACGTACGTCGCGCGCCGTTACTCGACGGGATCGACGAGTTCGACGCCGATTTCTTCGGGCTACCGCCATTGGCCGCGCAAGTACTAGATCCACAACACCGGCTGTTCCTGCAGTGCGCCTGGCATGCGCTAGAGGATGCAGGCTGTGACCCCGCGCAGTTCGACGGCTCGATCGGTGTATACGGAACCAGCTCTCCCAGTGGCTATCTTCTGCACAACCTGCTGTCGCATCGTGACCCCCACACCGTCTTGGCTGAGGGACTCAACTTTGACCAGTTTAGTCTGTTCCTACAGAATGACAAAGACTTTCTAGCAACCCGAATCTCGCACGCGTTCAATCTGCGGGGCCCGAGCATCGCGGTACAAACGGCGTGTTCGTCGTCGCTCGTCGCGCTGCACTTGGCCTGTCTGAGCCTGCTGTCCGGCGAGTGCGATATGGCACTGGCCGGAGGATCGTCGCTGTGCATCCCGCACCGTGTCGGTTATTGGAACTCGCCCGGATCAATGGTGTCGGCTGTCGGCCACTGTCGGCCCTTCGACGTGCGAGCCGACGGCACCGTCTTCGGCAGCGGTGTTGCGTTAGTGGCGCTCAAGCCGTTGCAGGCCGCCATCGATGCGGGCGACCGAATTCACGCTGTTATCCGCGGGTCGGCGATCAACAACGATGGATCCATGAAAATGGGTTATGCAGCGCCTAATCCGGCCGCTCAAGCAGATGTCATCGCGGAAGCCCATGCGGTTGCCGGCGTCGATTCGTCGACCGTAAGCTATGTCGAGACCCATGGAACCGGCACCCCACTCGGTGACCCCATCGAAATCCAAGGGCTCAAAACGGCATTCGAAGTGTCGCAGACACCCCGCCCGGGCCCATGTGTGCTGGGTTCAGTCAAATCGAACATCGGTCACTTGGAGGTCGCTGCTGGAATTGCGAGTCTGGTCAAAACGATTCTGTGTCTGAAGAACAAAGCTATTCCTGCGACGCTGCACTACACCAGTCCGAATCCGGAACTACGTCTGGATCAAACTACATTCGTCGTGCAAAGCAAGTACGGCCCATGGGAGTGGGACGGCGTGCGTCGGGCCGGGGTCAGCTCGTTTGGGGTCGGTGGTACCAACGTCCACGTCGTCTTGGAAGAAGCACCAGTAGAGGAATCTGTCACTATCACGCCAACCGTACCCCAGGTGATCCTGTTGTCGGCACAAACCGCCGCGGCGCTTGGCCAATCACGGGCCGCCCTGGCCGCGGTGTTGGAAAAGTCAAGCGGCCCGGACCTGTCCGATGTCGCTTATACGTTGGCCGGGCGCCGCAAGCACAGGATCACGATGGCCGCGGTCGTTCATGACCGAGAGCATGCGGTCACGGTTCTGCGAGCGGCCGAGCACGACAATGTTTTCGTTGGCGAATCCGGTGCCGATGCTGAGCGAGGTGCCGCCGACACTGTCACAACTATTGCCTTGGGATCAGACCGCGTCGTTTTCCTGTTTCCTGGGCAGGGTGCTCAGCATGTCGAAATGGCTAAAGGACTCTACGACACCGAGTCCGTCTTCGCCGAACACTTCGACACCTGCGCTGCCGGATTCCGCGAAGCGATGGGCGGCCTGGACTTGCACTCGGTGATATTCAACGGCACTACAACGGATTTGGAGCGCATCGACCGCTCGCAACCGGCGCTGTTCACGGTGGAATATGCACTGGCGAAGTTGGTTAACAGTTACGGTGTAAGTGCCGGAGCATACATCGGATACAGCACCGGCGAATATATCGCAGCCACCTTGGCTGGGGTATTCGACCTCGAGACGGCGATCAAAACAGTGTCGTTGCGTGCTCGCTTGATGCGCGAGTCGCCGCCGGGGGCCATGATTGCGGTGGCGCTGGGTCCCGACAACATCACCGAGTACCTAACAGAGTATGCGGTCAAGGGTGTCGAGCTGTCCGCCGTGAACGATCCCAGTAACTGCGTGGTCGCCGGCCCCAAAGACCAGATTCGCGCGTTCAGCCAACGTCTTAACGAGGCGGAGATACCTGTCCGGCGAGTCCGCGCCACTCATGCGTTCCATACCAGCTCGATGGATCCCATGCTGGGAGAATTTTCCGAATTCCTGTCCCGTCAACAGCTCCATGTTCCGTGCACGCCACTGTTGAGCAACCTCACTGGAACCTGGATGTCTGAACAGCAGGTCACCGATCCTGAAAGTTGGGCACGTCAGATAAGTTCCACGATCCGCTTCGCCGACGAGCTTGATGTGGTGCTGTCGCAACCAGGTCGAGTCCTGGTCGAGGTCGGTCCCGGTGGCAGCCTGACCGGTTCGGCGATGCGTCAACCGAAGTGGTCAAGTGGGCATCGCACCGTTCGGCTCATGCGTCACCCGCTTCAGAACACCGATGACCGCGATACTTTCCTGCGTGCGCTGGGCGAACTTTGGTCGGCTGGAATCGAGGTCGACTGGACATCGCGGCGTTCAACTAGGCCGCATCTCGTTTCCTTGCCTGGCTATCCGTTTGCCCGCCAGCGACATTGGGTGGAACCCAATCACACGGTTTGGACGCAAGCTCTCGGCGTATGCAGCGACTCAGCGGCTGGCTCCACCACCGGTGATGGGGCGCCTAACGGGGAGTCACAGACTGAGGCCACATTGCAGCGTATCTGGTCACAGTGTTTAGGTGTCAGCTCGGTCGATCGTAACGCTAATTTCTTTGATCTCGGCGGCGATTCCCTGATGGCGATCAGTATCTCGATGGCCGCGGCCAACGAAGGTTTGACCATCACACCGCAAGATATGTATGAACATCCGACTCTGGCCTCGTTAACGGCAGCCGTCGATGCTTTATTTGCATCGAGCGGGTTGGCGAAACCGCCGGAGGCTGAAGCACATCCGGCGGTTCCACCGAACATCGCTTACTTCCTTGAGCGGGGATTGCGCGACAGTGGTCGCTGGAGTGTCCCGCTGATCCTGCGGTTAGACCCCGGGATAGGGTCAGATGACATTCGAGCCGTGTTGACCGCGGTGGTCAACCATCACGAGGCGTTACGTCTCAACCTCGTTGAGAACGACGGAATGTGGGAGCAGCATATCGCGGCAACCGGAGAATTCACCCGGCTCTCGATTCAGTCGCTTCCCGATGGTGTAGCTGCCGGCAGTGCAGAGGAACGAGCCGCGGTGTCTGGAATCCTGGCTGAACTCCTTGCTGGTCAAAGTGATTCTAACGAGCTGATGACCGCGGTACAGATCACTACCGCCCACGGTGGTTCGCACTACCTCGGTCTTGCTGTGCACCATATCGCCATCGACGACACATCGTACCGAATTCTGAACACCGACATCATCACTGCATTTGGGCAACGACTGGCCGGCGAGGAGATCACTCTGGAACCGGTCACCACCGGGTGGCGAGAATGGTCGTTGCGCTGTGCAGCCCTCGCTACGCATCCGGCAGCTCTCGATACTCGCTCCTTCTGGATTGAGAATTCGAACAAGGTGAATTTGTGGTTGGCCGATGCCTCGACCAATACAGATGGCACTCAACCTCCCGGCCCCGACGATCTGACCAAGGTGTCGTGCATATTAAGCGTCGAACAGACATCCGAGCTGGATGATGCCCGGCGCAGATTCCGGCGGTCGATTCAGGTGATCATGTTGGCCGCGCTTGGTCGCACAATTGCCCAGACAGTCGGTGATGGTGTGGTCGCCATAGAGCTTGAGGGCGAAGGCCGCTCGGTGCTGCGGCCGGACGTCGACGTGCGTAGAACGATCGGCTGGTTCACTAACTACTATCCAGTTCCGCTGACCTGCGCAAAGGGCCAGGGCGCGCTTGTGCAGCTAGACGCTATTCACAACACTCTTAAATCCGTTCCGCACTACGGAATTGGATACGGGCTGCTGCGGTATATGTGCGCACCGACCGGACGCGTGCTCAGTACGCAGCGCACGCCTGACATCCACTTCCGGTACGTGGGTGTAGTCCCTGATCCGCCGTCGGTCGATGCTCCGGTACAGTCCGACTCGGATATGACGCTTCCGGTGCGACAACCGATCCCCGGAATGGGTCATGCTATTGAACTTCGGGCCTATCGATACAGCGGCTCACTGCATCTCGATTGGTGGTACGACGTCCGCCGGATCCCCCAGGCAACGACAGAAGCACTCGCGCAGTCTTTCCCGGCCACGCTTAGCAAACTGATCCAGGAAGGCATCGCGACGACGCAGCAAGACGAGCAAAAAGCTAGTGAAATGGTTGGGTTGTCCCAAACTGGCGGCCTGGTGGACTTGTCGAACCTGGATGACGGCTGAGGAGAATCAGGATGCGCAACAACGATAAAGCTGTGACGGTTCGCAAGGTTCGCAAGACTTACGGCAAAGGCAAGATTGTGGCCCTGGATGATGTAAGTTTCGACGTGGACCGCGGTGAAGTGATCGGTCTACTTGGCCCGAACGGGGCCGGCAAGACGACCATGGTGGACATCTTGTCGACGCTGACCCAGCCGGATAGCGGCTTGGCAACTGTTGCCGGCTATAATGTCGTTTCCGACCCAGCCTATGTGCGCCGCTCGATCATGGTAACCGGCCAACAAGTGGCCGTCGATGACGCGCTTTCCGGTGAGCAGAACTTGGTGTTGTTTGGGCGTCTGTATGGGTTAAACAAGTCCGCGGCACGCAAGCGGGCAGCCGAACTGCTCGAGCAATTTAGCCTGATACACGCTGGGAAGCGGAAGGTGAGTACGTATTCCGGCGGGATGCGCCGCCGGATAGACATCGCGTGCGGATTGGTGGTCCAACCCCAAGTGGCGTTCTTAGATGAGCCCACCACCGGGTTGGATCCCAGGAGCCGACAAGCTATTTGGGATCTGGTGGTCAGCTTTAAGAAGCTTGGCATCGCCACGTTGTTGACCACGCAGTATCTTGAGGAGGCGGATGCACTCAGTGACAGGATCATCCTGATCGATCACGGTACGATCATCGCCGAGGGGACCGCGAATGAGCTCAAGCACCGCGCTGGCGACACCTTCTGCGAAATAGTGCCGCGTGACCTAAAGGATCTGGACACTATTGTCGTAGCGTTAGGGTCGTTGTTGCCCGAGCACAGTAGGGCGATGTTGTCGCCCGAATCGGACCGGATTGCAATGCCGGCGCCAGACGGCGCGCGTACGCTCATCGAGGCTGCGCGCCGGCTCGACGAGGCGAATATTGAGTTGGCCGACATCGCGCTGTGTCGCCCGTCTCTCGATGACGTATTTTTGTCCATGACAACGGATCCCAGCGAATCACTGAGCCATGTAGCGTTGAGGGTCATGCGATGAGCGCCCCTGCCTTAGATTCGGCCGCAGCTCCGATGTGCGAGCGGCCAAGAACGAACATTGAGAAGCCACGCTTATCGATGCGCCGGCAGTGGTGGGTACTCTTCACACGCTTTGCCGCGCCGGGTCTGCGTAACGGTGAGAAGATCACTACGATCGGCGCACCGATAGTTTTCATGGTGGGTTTCACTATACCGTTCGCCATACCGTGGAACCGTTTCGTGGGGGGCGCAGGCGTCGCGAGCAACTTGTTCCAATACATCACGCCGGTAGTCACACTCCAGGCCGTCGCGTTCGTCGCCATTACCTCAGCCTTCCGTGCAGCAACTGATTCGCTGCTAGGCATCAATCGACGGTTTAGGTCTATGCCGATCGCCCCGCTGACACCGGTGTTTGCTCGCGTGTCAGTCAGTGTGCACCGGTGCTGCTGGGGTTTGGCGGTATCGGTTGTATGGGCACATGGTGGCGGATTCCGGTTCCATCGCGGACCTCTCTGTATCGTCGGTTTCTGCGTGTTGGTGCTCGCGATCGGGGCATTACTGTCATTTGCCGGTGATTTGGTTGGCACCGCCACCAGGAACCCCGATGCGATGCTGCCGCTGTTGACCTTGCCTATTTTGATCTTCGGACTGCTTTCCGTTGGTCTCATGCCTTTAAAGCTGTTTCCGCGTTGGATCCACCCCTTTGTCCGTAACCAACCGGTTTCTCAGTTCGTGGACGCGCTGCGCGCACTGGCCGGGGATACC
This sequence comes from Mycobacterium uberis, assembly GCF_003408705.1. Taxonomy (GTDB): domain Bacteria; phylum Actinomycetota; class Actinomycetes; order Mycobacteriales; family Mycobacteriaceae; genus Mycobacterium; species Mycobacterium uberis. The sequence goes on along the minus strand of NZ_QAYL01000002.1, from coordinate 275,886 downwards.
ATTAAGTCCGCTCTACCGGTGACATGGCCCATCATGGCACCGACGTTGGCATGGTTGTTCGGTTTTCTGGTGGTTCTGGTGTTCTCGTCCTTCGTTGTTTTGTCCAAGAGGCCATGACCCTGTGACAATTTCTGTGATAGATCAGCAAGTCGGGTTTGCACCCGTTCGCTCGCAGTACCCGGATAATTTTGTTCGACTACTCGTTTTGCATACTCTGTTGCTGACTAGGCGGATCCTCATTCGGTGGGCACGTGACTATCTCACCGTCGTTGAAGCGGTCGTCTTACCGATTCTGTTTTTACTGACGTTGAACATTGTGCTTGGTAACCTGGCTTACGTCGTAACTCACGAGAGTGGTCTGTATAGCTTCGTGCCGCTAATCTCACTCGGCGCCGCGATCACTGGATCGATGTTCGTCGCAATCGACCTGACGCGCGAGCGCTACAGTGGAGTGCTTTCCCGGTTGTGGGTTCTGCCAGTGCATCGGGCATCGGGTTTGCTTTCTCGAATCCTCGCAGATGCGATTCGCATTCTACTCTCCACCTTGGTAATGCTGGGTGTGGGGGTAATGTTGGGTTTCAGGTTTCGGCAGGGTGTCATTGCGAGTTTGGTGTGGATTAGTGTTCCAGTGATATTGGGAATCGCGTTTGCCGTTATCGTTACCACCGTGGCGTTCTATGCTACGCAAACATTCCTGGTTGAGGCGGTTGAGTTGACCCAGGCAATCACGATATTTTTCTCTACGGGTTTAGTGCCGCTGGACGCGTATCCTGGCTGGATTCAGCCAGTTGTCGCGCATCAGCCAGTGAGCTACGCCATCGCGGCGATGCGTGGATTATCGACGGGTGGTCCGGTGTTAGCTCCGATGATCGGCATGCTGCTATGGACTACGTGTATCTGTTTCGCATGCGTGGTACCCATGGTAAGCGGCTATCGACGGGCCAGCACGCATTGATCAGTTGGGAGTCCTAAGGTGTTTCCTGGATCCGTGATTCGAAAGCTGTCACACAGCGAGGAAGTCTTCGCACAGTATGAAGTTTTCACTTCCATGACAATCCAGCTGCGCGGTGTTGTTGATGTCGATGCGCTGTCGGAGGCCGTCGACGCTCTCGTGGAAACCCACCCAATCTTGGCCAGTCATCTTGAGCCAAGCTCTGATGGCGGTTGGAATCTTGTTGCAGACGATCTGATGCATTCTGGGATCTGTGTTGTCGACGGAACCAAAGGGGCGGCTGCGGGCATTGGCGAAATACAGCTCGACCAGAGTGTGTCCCTATTGAATATGCGGCTCACTCTCCGCGAGGGAGGGGGCGACCTAGTACTTTACATCCATCACAGCATGGCCGATGGTCACCATGGGGCCGTTCTTGTCGATGAGCTGTTCTCCCGTTACACCGACGTGGTGACTACCGGTGATCCCGGACCGATAATCCCGCAGCCCACGCCGCTGTCTATGGAAGCCGTGCTGCAACAACGCGGTGTCAAAAAGTACAGCCTGTCGGGAGCTGAACGTTTCCTGTCGGTTATGTATGCTTATGAGATCCCTACCACCGAGAGGCCGGTTGTCCTCGCGAAGCCTGGTTTACCCCAAGCTGTTCCGGTGACGAGGCTTTGGCTTACCAAGCAAGAGACATCGGACCTCGCGGCATTCGGCCGAGAGCATCGGCTCAGTATCAATGCTGTGGTAGCGGCGGCCATTCTGATGACCGAATGGAAACTTCGTGAAACTCCGCACGTCCCGATTCCGTATGTCTACCCCGTTGACTTGCGATATGTTCTTGCCCCTCCGGTGGCCCCGACCGAAAGCACCAACTTACTCGGCGCGGCGGGATATCTCGCTGAGATCGGACCGGACACCGACATCGTTGATCTAGCAACTGATATCGGTGCTACACTTCGGGCTGATTTGGCCAACGGTGTGGTTCAGCAGTCGGGGCTCCATTTCGGTACGGCATTTGAAGGAACTCCGCCTGGGCTTCCACCGCTTGTCTTCTGTACTGACGCCACTGCCTTCCCAACGATGCGTACACCGCCGAGTCTTGCTATCGACGACATTCAGGGCCGATTCTATTGTTCGATCAGTGTCCCCCTCGATCTGTATTCCTGTGGTGTATATGAAGGGCAACTGATCATCGAGCATCACGGACACATCGAGGAGCCGGGGAAGGCGCTCGAGGCGATACATTCCTTGTTGTGCACTGTTCCCTCGGAATACGGCTGGATCATGGAGTGACACGAAAGATCAAACATCATTATTCAATTCGTCAGGATGTCGACTGCAATCTGAGCCCTGTCCGGTTTCGACAACACTGCGGATTGTGTGTCGGACACTTGAGCCAGGCGCGAAATCGGTCTATTGCTTTACTCATTTGTCGTGGTGTCGGCGCGGCGTAGCCAACGCAGTCTGCAATCCTCGCCGAAAAACGCCGATCTGTCTTGCATAGTCCGAACGCCAATTAGGCTGTTGTGGCTAGTTTAGTCTACTTGTTCCTATGAGGTTGTCGTTGGCAGAATGCATCTCACTCAGGCCGAGGCGGTCGGCGATAGTGCGGATCGCGTATTTTCTGATTCCTACAGTGGCCCAGACGGCGACCTTGATCTTTGAGTGCCTAAGTTACATACATATCGTGTTGCGGTGCAGTCGTCGATTGCTGCGCTCACTGATGAAAATCGAAACCTACTGCTGTAAAGGCTAATTGGGAAAACAGCTACACTATGTAGGTCCTTGATAGTAAGGATGCGACCGAAGTGTCTCGTCTTAAGTTGCAGCAAGAGCACTACGCTGAACGCAACCGCGTGTTATTTTGACCAGAACGGTGTGCAGTGTGCACCATCGCGGGTAGATGATTACAGTCGTTTGTGTGGTTTTGCCCTGTCGCAAACGTTGCGTACCGATAGTTATGTGTTGCAGTTAGCTTTAGCACCGCAGTCGGTATGCATAGTGCAAAGACAATCGGATCGCTGTGGTGCGTTAACGATCGCGGCTGTTGCGGGACGTTGTTCGGGTTGTTTGAGGAAGAATTCTGATGTCTTATCCTTATTCTCCATCCGTTTTGTGGTGGCGTTACCCAGCAGGTCTCGGGGCAACTGTCAGATACCTGCAGGGTATTGGTGTGCAACTGGCTGCCAGCAACGCCGAAACGGCCTACGCAACGAACCGGTATTGTGCTAGCTGCGGCCGGTGAGATACCGTCGCTCAACGTGGTGCACTTTATTGCGTTAAGGTGAGCTCTATCAGAGCTATTATTGCTCAGGACGCAGAGACTACGTGGATAGTTTACCGAAATCCTTGCCACCAGATCCGGATTTCTATACCGACACTCAGGTCACCAACGCCGCGGCAGCCGTGGCTTTAGAGGCCGCTATGGAGTATAACGTCTCGTAACTTCCACTAGATGATAACGTCTAGCAGATAGAGCTTCGGCTTGTGTACTATGACGACACCCTTCCCCGACTCGCCATCTGGGCATTTGGAGGCCGTGGTTTGGGAGTTGAGACTGACAAACGACATTCCTGCGTTATCCGTTCGTGATTCCCGGAAGGTGGTCCGCCGAGCCGATAGCGAATAGTTGCTTGGTTCGTAGAAAGTGTTGATTAGCAGTGGTTTTTGCAGGTTAATTACGCAGGATCTGCTGAACCCTTGCTCGGATCCTTGTGCTGACGTTGGGGACTCAGAGCCGACAGGAGCATCCATGGGAGAAAATAATTTTCGTGGTAGACTACCCGGTATTCCAGTTTCACTGGTCTAATAAATGAATGGAAACGATGAGCCTCACCGACTCAATGTTTCTTTTTGCCGAATCGCGCGAGTGTCCCATGCACATGGGTAAATGAGCCGCCAGGAGGAGTCGGTCTAGGGTTCGTCCGGGATTCCTACGACACTCTGATTGTTAAACAGCAATTTCAGCCCATCTTCCGGAAATGTCCGGCAATGATCATGGGCGGGTTTATCCGGGTGTAGTGTGGGTCTTTGGCGACCTGCTCGAGCCAACCTCCATGCTGCATACCAGCTTGCTGGATCGGCATCGCCCGTTGCGGGAGTTAGATGTGGTGGAAGGGCTGCGTGATGGCCGGTTCGCCATGTGTACTAAAGCTGACCACGTCCTGATCGACGGTGTTTCGACGATGAAGCTCATGTAGCGCACATTGTCTGTTAACCTGGATCACCTCCAGGTACAGGCCATGTGGAGCCTAGCGCGGCGAGCGCGCCCGCAATCTAATGGCACGTTTTCGTTGGGACCACTGGTAAAGATGACGGAATTTGTGGCAGGACTTGCTAAAGCTAGCGCGCACCGTGCTGTTCGAGCAGCAGTTGACCTTGCCGTTCACGGTGCCGCACACGATGTTCAACGTCAAGATCGGTGGAGCCCGTCGATGCGCTGCCTAGTCCTGGTCGTTGGACCGCGTCAAGAAGGTCAAGGAAGCTGCTGGAGTGACTGTCAACGATGTTGTCTTGACCATGTGTGCCGGTGCACTGCGCTACTACCTGATCGAGCAGAATGCCTTGCCGGATAGACCCGTTGATCGCGATAGTGCCGGGTGAGCTTGTGTTTGAAAGCAGGTGCTGACAGTGGTGGCAACCAAATCGGCAGCATTCTTTGTAACCTCGGCACCAACGTCGAGAATCTTGCAATCCACCTTGAGATCATCAGTGCATTGATGCGTTGCAACAAGAAAGTTCTCGTCGACTTGCCGCGACTCCAGGTACTCGCATTGTCAGTGTTGGACATGGAATCGCTGACGCTGGCAGGCGTTCCGGATTTCGTATCGTCGATATCGCCCACGTACGACATCATGATCTCGAATACGCCAAGGTTAGTATAGCAGATGTACTGTGGCAGCGCACGGCAAGACGGCAGTTATCCGCTGTCTAACATCCCGGATAACCAAGCCCTGAACATTACCCTGGTGAACAACGCGGACCGTCTTGATTTCGGTCTGGTTGGATGTCGCCGCAGTATACCGCACCTGCAACAGTTGCTTGCGCACTTAAAGTCATCGCTCAATGGTCTTGAACGCGCCGTCGATACCTGAAAAACAGTATTTTTTATGCCTAAATTCAACAAGAGGATCCGATTGTATCGGACCCGGGGCAGTGGTTGTTGAAGTCTTGATCACGTATCCTGGCAGTCCGTTTTGGACCTGTAAGAACGACGGGGTCAGGTCGATTGCAAAAAGCGGGTAACGCCGACGGTGATGATCCCTGGGTGGTCAAGCAGCACGTATTCCTCGAGAAGATCGGACTGCCGGTGTCGGCCGGGACACGAATCGGCTTTGGTGCACAAAAATAGCCCAGCGGCAAGATGGTTAACGCTTTCGATGCGCGCGGGGATCTCGACATCACCGACGCGTGCAACAACACCTCCGCACTGGAGTGGCCGAAAGGCTCGGGTATATTACATGAGTTTCCAGAGGTTGACCGGGTCAGCTGGTTTTCGGTTGCGCAGGTGCTCACTAAAGCTGTTTAAGGCACAGCACGTATTTTTTGATCGATTGATGATGCATTTGGAGTTAGCGGGATTAAGTGAAAGAATGTAATTCTCGCGGTAGGTTCGCGGACAGGCAGACAGCGCGAGCTCTGGACGAGCGTTTCCACGGAATAGACATAATCTCTTTATTGCCCAAGCTATTGTGAACCGCTCGGTTGTTGTCGTGCTGCGCGTTATGCCAGGCTTGGTGCAGAACTTGCCGACTTGTTACTCACTATCGCGGGATCGTCAGCATTCAACGACAGCGACCCTATCACCGGGCTGATGACCGCCGTTAAGACAACCATGGCAGAAGCTCCGCACCCGGCACACGTACGAAGCAGCGTCGTTGCGCACCTGGTGGGTTTCTGGCGCCTGAGCCGACCGGCTTGTGTGTCATCGCGTGCAGCGGCGTCGGGAACAATGCGACCATGGCGACAGTCACGCCCGACCCGCAGGCCGAGTCGCACGCTTTGTTGCAACTGCTGGACCTGGGCAACCGGGCTGATCCCTACACCCTGTTCCTGTTCGCATAGCTTTGTGACTGCAGGCCGGTTGTGCTCCCTGAGGCCAACTGCGTAGTCTTCTCAACATGTCGGGACTGCGACGACGTTCTGCGGCCCCCGTCGTCTAGTAATGACCGACTCAAGTCGACGATCATCCCGCGACTGCTGCACAGCTGTGCGGTGTCGCGGTCGCCAGCCTTCCTGTTCTTCGATCCGCCGGGTCGTACTCTGCTGCGCCGGTTGGTGAACAAGGCATGCGCGTCGAAAGTGGTGAACGCGTTGCAACCCAATATCTAAGGTGTTCATGGACAGATTACTAGACAGTATTGTCGCAAAAGGCGGGTTCTATATGATCGATGACTTCGCCTATCCGCTGCCCGTGCCGATCATTTGTCGGTTGCTTGGTTTCCCTCTCGACGACGAGCCCGAGTCCAGTCGTGCATCTACACTGGTATTTCAGCAACTGGGTCCGTTCACTGGGTTCACCGGGAAGCCATTTAACTCCATGGAGAAGCGTTTGCAAGCTGGTCGTTGGCTGCGTGAAAATTTCCGCGGTCTGATTGAGCGCCACTAATCGCAACCCTGCTACGCTCTGCTGTCGCTTCTGATCACGGTGGAGGAGTGCAGTGATCAGTTGGCCGAGGAGGAGATTGTCACCGCCTGCGATCTCATTCTGATCGTGAGACGCAAGACCACGGTGCACCTGATCTCGGGTGTCATTTTGGCGATATTGCATCGTCCCTGGCCAGTGTGCCGCATTTGGGTGCTAACGCGGAATCTCGCACTAGTGGTCATCGAGGAAACCCTACGTTACGATTTGCCTGTGCAACTGGACGGCGAGCCGCAGTACAAGCCGAACATCACGCTATGCGAGTTGTCGGCACTAGCCCTGACCTAAACTCCGTGACACTCGTTGTGCTCATGCTTAATTGGGCTGCACACTGCCATAGCGATGCTCGGTCTGGCGACTCCATTTGGGGTCATCAACAAGGGGGCTTCTGTCCACAACCTAGGGTTTCGACGTCGCCATTGCCGGCAGCCCGCGACTAATAATCGGGATTATGTTCGATGACGTGTTCACGGTTGGCGCAGTGTTGACGTTCGCTCCTGAACTCGATATTTTGGTCGAATTCAAGCTGTAGGTTACTGTGATGCACAGGTGGCACGTAGCTGAGATTATCCGCGACAGTGCTAAAGTCCGCTCGATGTCAAGGTGTTGGGTCGATCCAGCAAAGGCTAAGATTCGAAAAAGCTAATCGCTATGATTTCTAACGTTTTCCTGCCTGCCAGGTACATATTTAATCTGATCACTGGCAAAGGATTCGGGACTGGATCGTCCTGTGGCGGACCGTCGTCTTCCTCCGTCGCTTGAATCATCGGTCAGGATGCCCAAGTTTCGATACATGGGATTCAGTGCACCGCCGATAGCCACGCCGATGATTTCCAGATCCTGCCTGAAGGCCTTAAGTGCGATTACTTAAACAATGATCAAGTTTATGAGCTTGCCGCCGTGCTGCTCGAGGCCGATAACAAGTTGGACAGGCGGGTGTGCTGAACAGCTTGGCAAAAGCTTGTCAATTAGCACTGAAAAGGACGACAGTGGCTGATTTAATGCCTATTCACTCCGGTGAAAGCCCCGCTGGGAGGTTCTCACACCATTGCGCATCACCGCATACCATTTCGTCAGGGGAGAGTGACCTTCCAGAGTCGTATTTGAACGATATCTTACATGGTAAGCGTTCATCACCGTCGACGCCGGCTTGCAGCTGTTGCAGGAACTGGGTGTCAGCGACATGTTCTGGATTAACCTGTAGGCGCGCTACGACGCCGACTTTGTTCACAGCGAGAAGAATGAAGTGTTGGTACATATCCACAACTTGGTGGCTTGCGACTAGTTGGCCCCAATACCGAACATATGCGCAATGCCGCCAATCTTATCGAATGCATTCAGCCACTGCGCTTTTAATGATCTTAGGCGATTCCTGGCACGATACCACCGAGTCTAAAGGTGAGCGGTTGTTAGAGGTGATCGTAGGTGCATAACCGGAGATTGCAGTCGAGGTGCTAACTGCTGAACTGGGCGGTATGATGAATCGCCGACTTTCCGTGTGATCGTAGCAGGCCTCGACCACACGGAAGGTCGGGTATAAGGGGCACACATGAGAGATCCTTGTCGACTGTGCCAGCGGGATGTTTCGTTCCTGCGCAGTGTGAGTTGGTCGGCTTCGTGTGCGGGCCAGTTCCCTGGATGGCCATCAAAACCGATGAACGGCTACCACCGCTCGGCTATCGAGAAAACACCAATCAGCCCGACCGATGCAAGTTAGCTGCCATCCTGGTAAGAGCCGAGCAACAGCAAGTTGATCACATTGGCGCCGGACTGGTGTACTCGGTCGTTGGCGATCGCACAGTCATCAGTTAGTTCGTGTTTGATTTTGAACATGACGCTTTTGTCCGGTTGATAAGTGATCGTCAGCGGTTTGGTGACAAGGCCTTCCAAGCCAGCCCTTTCGAACTGCGTGAACCATCGCTGTACCGTCATCGGATCGTTGGTTGCCGGCGTTACATGGATAAATGCTGTCGAACTGGTGTCCGAAACAGCTAATGCATTAATGATAGTAGTGTGCCGCTAGCTGAATGGTTGCCCGGCATAGGCGTCATCGCCAAGATCGAGTAAGTCGAACGCGATATTAAGGAGCCTGGTTCTGTTCGGCGAGCATCCGTACTTGCTACGCTGCCGGGTGGATGCGTTGTTAGAGTAACTTGAAGTCCAAGTCGTGGTCAGTGGCGATAACAATTTCACCATCGATAACGCAGCGTTTGGGCAAATCTTCGGTGACCGCCGCGACCCGCTCGGGGCAGTAACAGGTCATAAGCCGCTCGTTGCGACTGCCCAGCTCAATTTCATTGTCGTCGCGAAAGCATATGGACCTCAATCCATCCCATGATGCATCCACTGGGATATCGACCGAATCGATTTGGCCAGTATTGGCGATGCTGATGGCATTACGGGCACGTCGATTAGTTCATTCTGATCGTTAATTTGCCTCCTACCCAGTACTGACTGATCCTCGTCGAGGTGATGCGGTGTCATGAGGGCGAATCAGCGTTGCTTACAGCATGTCCGGGCAAAGCGTCTCGCCTTGGCCAGGTTGAATGGTTCAGCGAAGGTCATGCCCTATGACGGTGGCATGGGTGTGCGGGGCGTTCGGCACCGAGGTCAGCGCAAAGGCCGAGTTCTGTAGCAACTACGGGGCGCCAATCCAACCAGAATTCTGCGCCAGCTGAGTACAAGCAGGTGGTGGTGTTGTTCGCCGACTTGGTGGGTGTGATGGATATCGCGGCGGTGGTGAGTGCGGAGCGGTGACAGATCTGGCTGACTGTGCAAGCATGCTCATGTAGCGTTATCGTGTTACGGCAGGCAAGTTTACCGGTGATGATGTGTTGACGATGGTATTGGATCGGTCGATGAATTGACGCGGATGTGTGGCGTCAGTAGCAGGTCCAGCTGGCATCGGCAAGAACCGACTTGTCGGTGAAGCCGTGTAGCTAATGAAAAGCTTTAGAGTTGAAGTTTTTCTATATTTATGTTGATCTGCACATCACCGATGTCTCGTTCCATGTGGTGAGGTGTCTGCTGTACCCCGTGGTGCGGCTCAGTAATTTGGATGACGAACACGCGAAGACACGTGTGCGGACCTGGAGTCTGGAAGCGGATCGGGAGTATCTGTTGATATTTGATGATCTATGGGGCACTGCCGATTCTGCTGTGGAGCTGCCCGAGATTGACCCGGACTCGAGACGGTGGCGGTTGACCGCGATGATCAACACCGCCCAGTTGAACCTCACAGCACCGACCACCTTCGTTGTCGAGGACATGTACTGGATCGGCGAGGTGAACGAATCCATGCTCACCGACTTTCTGACGGTGCCCCAGACCCACTAACCTATCGCCTCGAATACTGTGGTGTGCTGAGAAATTTTCCGGGATTTCAAACTATTGTTCTTGTCCAACATAGTGATTCGGATAATGTCTCGTTGGTTCGCGAGCTGTTAGATCCCGGTCCGTCGGTGGGAAAGATTGGCGCGGTTATTGTCGGCTATGCCGCGGATAACCCGTTTTTTATCGAGGAGATTACCCATGATCTAGCTGAACTCGCCATGCTGGTAGAGGATCGTGACAGCTACGCCTGCTGCACTGATATCGGCGAAATCGGTTTGCTGGTAACATTGTAAGTGGCCATTGGCCGGCTGGATCCGGAAACTAAGCTCACACTTGCTGTTGCTGCAGCGGTTATAGTGCTGCATTTCAATTGTGATTTGCTGGCCAGTCTGGGAGTCGAACCTTCTATCGAGGAGCTGATTATTGCTGAGTTGATCGACCAAGTACGGTTCACGGTGAGCACACAATACGCTTTTCGGCATCAGATTATCCAAACAGTATTCTAAGAGCCATAATTGAAGTCTGTTCATGCCCAGATGCATCGGGGATAGTCGCTGCGATCAAGGCCAGTGAGATGTAGTCGTTGGACCAGAATGCGGTGCTGATTGCCGAATCTCTGGAGGCCGCCGGCGATGGACATGCCACCTATGGTTGGTACATGTGGGCCGCAGCGTTGACGACTCACCACTATATCATGGCAGCGCAAATTAGTTGGGATCGTGGCTGAACAATCGCCGACACACTACTCGCTGAGGATACCAACCAGGCAGTCGTTCACATCGCACCACGCACCATGTTGTGCACGATCGCTTGGAGAGTCCACGCTCATGCGGCTGGCGCTTGTTTTAATGAATTGCGACAGTTGTGTTTGTGTACTGCGGGCGGAGACAAGGGGTCACTAGCCATCGCCATGGTGTAGTTGGTAATTGATTATGCGCATGAAGGTCGGATGCATGAGGCATTGCAGTTAGTCTTCGAAGCTATGACTCTGGTCGAGTCGGGGGCGATCCGACTTTGACGGTAGAGGTGTTGTGTTATTCATGGTGATTCGTGCCAAGCTTGCGAGCGCCGAACCGGGTAAGGTGCTGTGGTGGTTACAACGGATAGGTTGACCTAGCCGGTAGCGATCCGGAAAAGGAAATTTCATTGTGGAGCTCGCTGTTAGCGTTTTCCTATGCGTAGCGGGCCATTGTCCGTTACTTGCTGGGTCATCTCGGGTAGCGCGACAGCATGCGACGTAGCCTGGATATGGTTCGCAGCGTGGAACTTGTGTTGTGTGCCATGGTTCGTCACCTAATATCTACCTCACGGGGATTATGTTTGGTGTGCTGGCTGCTGATGATCGGGTGATGCGTAGTCTAGGTAAGCGTATCGCTCATCGTCATGGCGAGGGGCGAGTTTTGTTCGGTTCGAACCGACTCCCAGCGCGGTGCACCGATCAACAATCCGCGCTCATCGACCACATCCACCGCGGCCCAGTTCCGCAACCACGCCGTTCGTGTTGAGCACCTGTAGGCTGGCCGTTCTGCATCGCTTAGAGCGCATCAGACTCATCTCCCGCGTGGAACAGAGTATGTGTCAGCCTTAAGTTCCACTTGCTCGCCGTGGTCTCGCAGCTGGGCCAGGATGACCGAATTCAGCTCGGAAGACACTGACGGAGCGTCCGGCACGTAGGCGTGGTGGGAAGCTGGCCGCGTCGGGTCCGCCAGTATGGAGATCATCGCTTCTGGTCGCGGGGGTTCGACTGAACGGTGTGGGCTGATACTCAGCCACTTCCGCGGGATCCTGACGGACGTGACCTAGCGACACGACCTCGACGGCGACCGCAACAAAACAGATTGCGGCCATCGCTCACCCACGATGCAGTGCTTCGTCAGTCAAGCCGTGGACCGGTGTGCCGATCATAAGCGCCAGTAGCGTAACGACGATAACGGCGCCGACCGCGCTGGATGGTTCCGACTACGGCCGAAGCGGCGGCATAGTTGCCGTCTGCGGCTAGCACGGCCAGGGAAGCGCTGTTCAGCAGTGGGAACGTGGCGCCCGTTCCGATTTCTTGCAACACCTGGCCGAACAACCGTTAGCTGAAGAAGTCGGGATCGGACCCGACACCAGCATCCTGACAGCCGGTAATAGCACCCCTACAGTGATGATTAGGCGATACCTATGCCGGTTGGTGACGCGGTCCAGCGTCCCCGCACAACCACTGCCACGATGAACGCGGCGATGCTGGCCCGCAGCAGCGAGTATCTTCATGGTACAGCACATGCGTCAGCAGGTAGACGTAGAAAACGACGCAACCGATAGCGGTGAGTATGTTGCAGCCCAAGAACGGGCGCACACGCAATAACGCGGGATCAATCAGTGGTGTTGAGTGGTATCGCGAACTTATCATCAAATCAGATGATTGTCAGCACCGCTGTCACTACAACCTCGATTGTCGGTATGCTGAACCAATTCCAGTTTTGCTCCTTGATCAGTCTCAGGGCTGGCACGAGCTGCGCGATAGCCAGCAGCGCTGCGCCACGCAAATCAGGCCCCAGCGCCGTCCCTGCGGCCCGGCTCTCTACCAGTACATGCCGAGCTCCCAGCACAGTCACAATTCCCGGCGGGAGGTTCACCGGGAATACCTATAGCCAGTTCAACACCTTTACTACGGCACCGTAGACCGCTGAGCTGAGGGTCCGCGCTGACTGCACCCCACAAACTTACACCGTGCGCGCGCAGCTTGGCGTCGGAGCCTCGTACGATGAGCCCGAGCTGTCCTGGTACCAGAATTCGCTGCACTAAAATACTCTGCAGCACTCGAAACGCAATCAGCTGCTCCGGTGATGCCGATGGCGGCGAATAGGCCAGAGGTGACCGTGAACAGCACCATGCTGGAGACGACCAAATCGCCAGTGCTCCAGCAGGCAAACGAGCTTGCCCGCGGCCACCAAGAACGCAGCGAAGACAATGTCGTAGACGTTGAGCACCCATAACAGGTTGCTGATGCCGCTATGGAAATAACGCTGAATGTCGGGAAACGTGACGTTGACAATGGTGGAGTTAAGAAACGCGAGGAAAGCGCTAAAGGCTGGTCACCAGCAGCACCATCGTCGAGGAGGCCTGGCGACATCGACGAAGCGGAGCGCCTGTGTGGTGTTGTGGCCTGTCGCGTCTGCCTGGTTACGGGTCAACAACGAGCGCCTGAATTAGGAGGAGGTGCAGCGTAAGTGCGCGCGGTTTGTAGCGTACGGACGCATTCCGGGGATTTTAGGTAATTTTTATCCAGCCAAGTGGTGGTGAAGGTGAAAACTGTTGGCCGAATTGATGTATGTGGTAGCAGCATCATTGGTTCATAAAGTGCCATGAGAGTCACTGCGCCGAAATCGGCCAATATTAAAGTCATCCCGCCTTTATCGACTTGTGAGCGGCCAAAGATAGCCACCGCTCCTTCGGCCTGGCACCATGGAATACGTGACCATCACAATTACGGTGACAACGCTGGCGCTCCTGGGGATCGGCATCGTGAGCAATCAGCTTCTTCGGCTCAGGAACTGGCTGAAGAATTTGCCCCTTCGCGAACCATTTGATGAGGAGTACACGCGACCTCCTGGGCCGACAACATAACGTTTTAGCTGCCCCGAAGTCGAGGTGGTTGACCAACCCGCCATCCAATCTCCCTACCCGCAGCAGCGTGAATTGCATTGTTTTGAAACGGAATTGCAAGTTACGGGTGATTTGTGGCGTAGGCTATAATCTTAGCTCATCATTCCGTTTATGGAATCGAGTGCGTGCGTGACGGTACTGCCGCCATCACCGCAAATCGCATCGCCCGAAGTGCACAACTCGAGGGGCTTCGGCTTATACAGTTGAGTCGATGACAATCGGCGGCGCTCCGTATTGCCGTAGAGGACATGATCCGACGGTGTGCCGAAAAGCGTTACCGTGGCGACATGGCTTGCTATCTCCGGCGGCGTCGGTGGGGTCACTGCGGCGGCAGGTACTCCCGGCTAGGATAGCAGCCGAGGTTACATACTCAGCCACGGCTGCGCCTTGAGAATATTCGCCCAGCACTTCCCTGGTCTTGGAACAGTTCTCTGCCTTGGATTCGATATGAGAGATTTCGTCACGAATTCCGTCAATAATCATGATTGGGAGATAACTGTTGCCGAAGTCGCTACTGGTGATTGACTGAGTAGACGATGATTGATCTAGACTTAACTTGGCCGCGTAGAGTGTCTACCCTAGGCTTTTTACGCTGCTAATGCCAGACTGTTCGCCAATGCCACGGAGCTAACACCACATCGACGTTGGGATAAGGAGATTGACAGCCACTACTGGTACAGAAACGCCCAGCAAGACCCGCCTGGCCACGACCACCGCAATCCGAGGTAGCCATTTGTGACCGATCATGTTGATGACGTCCACAGTTATCCAAATATCCAAACTGCGTCACTTCATGACCCTTATCCTAAATTTCAATGTGCTATTGCGATATGGATAGCCGCAAGACCTTTTTTTGTAGCATATAAGCACCTTCGTCCAATTTTTTTGACCTGGAACGACTGGTCTTTGATTGTTCTAGTTTGTCTCGGTTAGGTACCCAACGGTGGTAAACGTCAAACTAAATTCAAGTGCGCATAGTAGTTACTAATAACGTCATTCTCGTGATGGCGTACTGTCGGAGACATGCCATTACCGTGGTGGCTCGGTTGAGGGAGCGAGGCCACGTAACGCAATGACACCGACAACTCTTCTAGTCGTCGGCGATGGTTTGCTGCGCGGTGTGTTTGGTGCCACATATTTGCATTTCGCAAACGTCATTAAGCTGTTCACGCAACTATTTCCGAGGTGACGGCTTGGTAGGGGCCCTCAAGTGTTTACATCGCAGGACGTCCCATCGTCGACGTCTAAACGGGGTGGTCGGACCGAGTCGGCAGAGAGCTGTGGGACCGCCGACACTGACGCGATGGCTTTTTCGTCGGCCAAAGGCGTCGCGTCGACGGTGATTCTATTGGCTGGCCGACCGCGGGTTGCTGCTCTACGACGTGCCGGTTTGCGACTACTGTCCGGAGTTCGCGGCTCACGGGAAGGCCGACATCACGGTTCGTGATGTGCTGCGGTATCGATCGAAGTTGTCGTACCTGAGGGTACGTTACTAAGACGGGGTTGATGGACCATCTCCGTATGGAGCAGCGTCTGGACGTTGTGGCCGGTCGATAAATTTACAGGGAGTGCTAGTCTGCCCTCTGTTGATCTAATGGATAGCTGCTGTTTGACTTAGTCCGAGCGGTGACCGGCAAAGGCAGGCATGCGTAAGGTGGCCTGTGCGGAGATTGTGTGCCCGCTAAATGGTGACGTTGTGCATCTTGGTCACCCTCTTGCCGACCCTACTGACTCAGATTCTGATGCTGCAGTTGAGCCTGCGAAGTCGGGTATTTAACTTCATAGCACTAAAAGTGGTTGATCTATCGTTTTGGGTGCCCTGGGCACGGCGATTTTTATGGTGTTATCTCGTTGATTCAGAGGGATACACTGCCGCTGGGCGGCGAGATTCCTGCGGCCAATAGTGTTCTGAACGCCCGCGATGCGATATTGGTCTGCGACGGCCGTATCGACCGTAAAAGGTACCTATCCAAAACGTTGGTGTGCTGCCTGACTGGCTAGTAGCGAATTTTCTGGCCAGACCTTAAACACAATGATGCCGATGCCTTTTATCCTGGGCTGTCATGAAGCGTTGATTCCGTTCTTATTCAAAATTTTTGGTAACATCTAACTAGGTGGAATCTTTGGATGGACGGATCCGGAAGTCTGCAGCTCATTCGGCTACCTACACAACAGGCTTTTGACATCTAGGTTTTTCGACATGGAGTCGTTAGTGGGCGTGGCCGTACCGCTGCGCAAGGCGATCGAAATCGCTCGTCACTAAGAACTATGCGAAGTGCCATAGTTTGGTGTGTCTTGCAAAAGTCCGCTCGGCAGCGCATGGTCAGCCCTGGCACGACAGCATCGAAGAGCGAATTGAGGCGCAGGCCAACTTTTTGATATTATGCCGCGCAGAAGTGTCAGTGGTATCTTTATAGCACGTGATAATGTCGGGTGTCGCGGCAACGATGGTCGGGATCGCGTTGATGGCGGGTATCACCGTCACGATGTGCCTGAGCACCGTGAAATCGGTGATGGTCTCGGCATGGAAGTGTGGTGGCGACCGACAGCCGACATTATTCACTACTGTCTGCCGCCCGTCGATCTGATGACCCAACCGTCTTGGTCGATCATCTAGTCTAGCTCGTCTGTGTGCCTTGCCCCACTGGGCGTTGAGCTCCACCACAGATTTGCGCTAACTATTCCCTGTTAGCTTGTAGATACACTGACCACGTGTCCCGTGGCTATCGTCCAGGACTCCTGGTGGTGGTTTGTGCCTATTCGGCTACGTAACGAACCTCGTCGAGCTCGACACCGAGCGTGTCGGCCACCAGCCGTACAGCTTCGCTGAAGATGGCTGTGCCCTGCTCAGTAATCGCCGGCAGCTGCGGATGGTCGATCGGCTGGCCAAATCCCGCGGGCTTCTCTGTGGCCGGTGAGTCTTAGAAAGTTGGTGTTCGCCGGGTGACCTTGTCGACCCGGGTCGACACGAGGGTTAACAGACACGAAGATTAACAGCTTAGCTAAGCCGATGCTGACGCCGGATCCTAAGCTTGTCGAGTCGCCTTTCGTGCAGGCCGGAAGAATCCGGTCGCGACCGTCGCCGAGATTATTTTCGGGGATTAATAAGGGCGCTGTTGTTACCACGTTGATGCCGGAGGACAAGTGATGCGGACCAATTCGTCAACGTCGATCCACATCGGGTGGTACACCACGCAGTCCGATTTGAAGGTGAGCAACGCGTCAACATCATTGGTTGTGGTCACACCCAGCTGTGGTATGCTAGTTAGTCCGTCCGCGTAGCAGCCGGCTTTCTCCGATGATCAAGAATAATACCCGACCAGTCCAAGCGCGGTGTTGGAGACGACCGATTGCAGTAAGCTTTTGCTGATGTTGCCGGTGCTCTATTGCACCACGTGATACCTTTTGATATTGCGCTCAGCATAGAGAATCGGCGGCTTGACTGAGGAACGTTCGCTGCCCGGAGTGCGACTAATCAGCCGCATGTCAGGAAGTTGACGTTCTGGTGCCTCATCGGTATATCGTGCTGCCTAGCCTTGATGCAGATCACCAAGGCCGCATTCAAACTTAGTAGATGGCTGCCGCGAAAAGGTTTTTTTAAGCGTGAGTTGCTGTTGATCCTAATTTGCTTGAAATCAAGCCAGTATGGTACCTCGCTACGGGCGTAGCGTTTCAACCCGTCCTAGCAATGTGGGGTGGTGGGCGCCAGATAGAGGGAGACATCCGATGGTGGGCGTAAAATGGCTGGAAAAGCCTGGGGCACATGATTTTCCGGTGGCGGAGGAGGATTACCTTGGTTTGCTTGCGGACATGCACTCTGTCAGAGAGCTGATGGAGCAGTTGCAGGCCGGAGCCGTTGTGCATAAGCAAGGCCAAAAACATTCTTCGGACAGCACAGCTACGTCTGCTACCTGTTGACAATCCTCACGTTGCGTCGTATCAAGCCAAAATCAGCAAAGGCAAGCTGCTGTCGCCCATCCTGCTGCTCCGTCGTGACTTCACGACAGAGATCGCCGACGGCTGCCATCGAGTGTGCGCGAGTTATTACACCAATGAGAACACCGACATTCCGGTTATCTTCGCTCGCTGGGAATAGTATCGGCTTCCATTCCGGGTAAGGCCGGTAGCCGGGATTGGGCTAGCCAGGCGTAATGTTCTGGAGGGTGTTAAGGATTGAAATCCAAGCGCAGGAACGGTGCGGGTGCTGGCCGTTTCGTCGGGGCCTGTTAACGCCCTCGACGTTGAGTGCTGACCGATGCTATCCGCTAGTTGCAATGTTCGGGTGACGGGGTACTCGTCGTCACCGGTGCTGGCCGGGTGTTCTGCGTTGAAGTCGAGCTCAATCGTATGTTGTCGGGTGGGGTTGGCTACACCGATTGGCCGATACCGGCGCTGTATAACGTGCTTGAGGCCAGTTCTGTTATCCACGGTAGAACGTGGCCACAATCAATGGTGCCGCTATCTCGGGCGGGTGTGTGATGGCCTGTGCGTGCGATCGTAGCCTGTTGAGCTCCGATACGCAGATCGGGGCATCTGAGGTCCGCGTCGGAGTGCCGTTCCCACCGGCCATACTCGATGTGGTGCGTTACGTGTGCGGAGACAGCGCCGAGGAAGTGCTACTTGGCGGCCGTACCTATCGAGGGGCTCGAGGCTGTCACGGTCGGATTTGCCAATCACGTCATCGCTGAAGATCTCGCCGAAGAGCCAGAACTCGGCGAGATTTCGGTCGATGTCTATAGGCGTAAGAAAGCCCAACTGTGGGCTTACTCTGGCCTGGATCTGCGAGGATGGCAGCATTGACCACGAGGTTCGCCAGCTGTGGAAGGCGGACCACACGCGTCTACGCATCGCGAACTCCGTCGAACTGCCGCGGCATCGCGACTTACTGCCTAGTTAGACTGCTATTCCTCGACCGCGATCCTGCCGTGGGTATGTTTGCGCCGATGTGACACTTTGCCGATCGGGCGGCGGTTACGCAGTCCGCGTCGCGGTTGGTTGGTTTCTTCGGCCTTATTGGCCGGGGGCTCGTCAGGTTCTTCCTGCTTTCCCGATGCGGGTGCTGGTTGCGGGTTCTCCGCGGTAACCTCTTCGGCTTGTGTTGGCGTTGCAACCTCTGTGGGCTCGCTAGCCTCGGCTTCTTCGGCATCAGATCCGTCACCCTTGTGACCTTTCCTACGGCGAATACGTCGTCGGCTGGCTTTCTTTGGCTTGATCGGTTTTGGTGGTGGCGGCGGCAGTTCGGCGACGAACGATAGGTAGAAAGCGGCGGAGCCGAGTACCGCGATGGCCGCAGCGGCTCCGTAAATCCCGAACAACCACTGTCCAGCGGCATCGAGGCTAAGCCAGATTTCACCGATTGCGTTGCCCACGATCAATACCCCGGCCAGCACGTGGGCCACTATTGACCAGATCCTGATTGACAGTGCCAGTTGCGGGATGCCGAGCTCGGTCTTGCGGGTATGCAACAGTGTGAACACCACTGGCAGTGCGGCCAGGCCGAACATCACGCCTACCGTGATGCGTAGCGTCGTCCCCAACGTGTGCGTGGTCTCGCCCATCAGCTCCGGCCAGCGGGGTAGCGCAAAGTAGAAGTAGAGGACGCCGGCGCCAATCGAAAATGACCCGTGCCACAGTGTGGCGACCTTGCGCCCCATACCTCTCCTTGTGCTGGTGACTTCAAGCTAGTCCCGAGGCGGACCCGATCCGAACTCCAGAGCTGGTTGTGTCTGAAAGGACGACCGAGTGCGGAGGATGCGGGATTTGAACCCGCGAGGGCTGTCAACCCTACTCGCGTTCCAGGCGAGCGCCATAGGCCACTAGGCGAATCCTCCATGGCCATGGTAACCGCTGGGCCGGGTCGCGTGTGTGGCGGGCCGCCGCCGACCGCACCAACCCAAGTTAGATGCGTGGCTACCCGCTGCGCCGCGCTTGCGATCGCCATGGTAGTAGACTCGCGATGGACCCCGTGCGGCGTCTATCCTGTGAACTCCCCCAGGGCTGGAAGGCAGCAAGGGTCAATGGGCTCTGTCGGGTGCGCGGGGTCCCCATACCTCGGGGGAGAGGGTGCCGCAGCCAGCGATTATGCTCGAGCCTTGCCCAAAACCTGCTTATGCCACACAATGTTCGGCGGCGAAAGGATTCCATTTGGTGTCGTTCGATTCCCTCAGCCCTGACGAGCTTGCAGCCGTAAACGTACGCTACCAGCAAGATTATGCGGAGCTGCAGGCTATGAAGCTGGCTTTGGATCTGACTCGCGGCAAGCCGTCCGCAGAGCAGCTCGATCTGTCCAACCAGCTGTTGCGTTTACCCGGAGACGACTACCGGGACTCTGAGGAAGTAGATACCCGCAACTACGGCGGCCTGCAGGGCCTACTCGGATTACGGGCCATATTCGCGGAGCTGCTCGGCATCCCGACACCTAACCTTATCGCAGGCAATAACTCCAGCCTGGAGTTGATGCACGATCTGGTCGTCTTCTCGATGTTGTACGGCGGTTTGGACTCGGTACGTCCCTGGAAAGACGAAACGCGCGTTAAGTTTCTGTGCCCGGTTCCCGGGTATGATCGACACTTTGCCATTACTGAGACTATGGGCATCGAGATGATTTCGATCCCTATGTGTCACGACGGTCCCGACGTCGATCTGGTCGAAAAGCTAGTCGCCGTCGATCCCGCAGTAAAGGGGATGTGGACGGTACCGGTGTTCGGAAACCCCACCGGCGTTACCTATTCCTGGGAAACGGTGCGTCGGCTCGTTCAGATGCGGACGGCGGCGCCCGACTTCCGATTGTTCTGGGACAACGCGTACGCGGTGCATACGTTGACGCATGACTTCATCCGCCAGGTCGACGTGCTGGGGCTTGCCGCTAAAGCCGGCAATCCGCATCGGCCTTACGTCTTTGCATCCACCTCAAAGATCACCTTCGCCGGTGGTGGTGTCAGTTTCCTGGGCGGATCGTTGGGCAACATCGCCTGGTACCTAAAACACGCGGAGAAGAAGTCGATCGGCCCCGACAAGGTCAACCAGTTGCGGCATCTGCGCTTCTTTGGCGATGCCAACGGGGTCCGTCTGCACATGCTGCGCCACCAGCAGATACTGGCGCCGAAATTCGCGTTAGCACTGGAGATCCTGAAACAGCGGCTTGGCGATTCCAAGATTGCTTCCTGGTCCGAGCCTCAAGGCGGCTACTTCATCAGCCTCGACGTCTTACCCGGAACGGCGCGTCGGACTATTGCTCTGGCCAAAGACGCCGGCATCTTAGTTACCGAGGCGGGTGCGTCATTCCCGCACCGAAAAGATCCGGAGGATAAGAACATCCGGGTAGCGCCGAGTTCTCTGTCGATGTCGGATCTCCGTAACGCGGTCAACGGGCTGGCGACGTGCGCATTGCTGGCGGCTTCCGAGTTGCTACTTAACCCGGTACTAACCTCCTCGACACCGGTCGGGCGTTAGTCAGCGGTTTGGTTTGATTGCCTGCCCCCAGAGGACCCTCCGGGGTCCGCATCGGAACCGGGCCTGAGTAGCCTGCTGACGTGGCTCTGTACCGCAAGTATCGACCGGCAGCCTTCGCCGAGGTGGTGGGGCAAGAGCATGTCACCGAGCCGTTGTCTATCGCTTTGGAAGCCGGCCGAATCAACCATGCCTACCTGTTTTCCGGGCCGCGTGGCTGCGGAAAAACCTCGTCGGCACGAATTCTGGCGCGGTCGCTGAACTGTGTGCACGGTCCTACGGCGGCGCCGTGTGGTGTCTGCGAATCATGCTTGTCGTTGGCGCCCAACGCGCCCGGCAGCATCGACGTGGTGGAGCTCGACGCCGCCAGTCACGGCGGCGTGGACGACACTCGTGAGCTACGTGACCGCGCATTCTACGCGCCGGCCCAGTCACGGTACCGGGTGTTCATCGTCGACGAAGCGCACATGGTGACTACCGCCGGCTTTAACGCGCTGCTCAAGATTGTTGAGGAACCGCCCGACCACTTGATCTTCATCTTCGCCACCACCGAACCGGAGAAGGTGCTGCCGACGATTCGATCGCGTACCCATCACTACCCGTTTCGACTGCTGCCGCCGCGCACCATGCGGGAGTTGATTGGGAGCATCTGTGAGCAGGAGGGCGTCGTTGTCGACGACGCGGTCTACCCCCTAGTCATCCGGGCCGGCGGTGGCTCTCCCCGAGATACGCTGTCGGTGCTGGACCAGTTGATGGCTGGCGCGGAGAGCAATTACGTGACTTACCAGCGGGCGCTGAAGCTGCTAGGTGCCACCGACGTTGGACTGATCGATGACGCTGTCGATGCACTTGGGGCTCAAGATGCGGCCGCGTTGTTCGGTGCTGTTGAGTCGGTGATCGACGCTGGCCACGACCCGCGGCGCTTCGCTACCGATCTGCTAGAGCGATTCCGCGATCTCATCGTGCTGCAGGCGGTTCCTGATGCGACAGCCCGTGGCGTGGTGGATGCGCCGGAGGACGTGTTGGACAGGATGCGAGAGCAAGCGGTCCGAATCGGACCCGCTACGCTGACCCGCTACGCTGAGGTGGTACAAGCCGGGTTGAGAGAGATGCGTGGTGCGACGACGCCACGTTTGCTGCTCGAAGTGGTCTGCGCGCGACTGCTGCTGCCCTCGGCCACGGACGCCGAGTCAGCGCTGTTGCAACGCGTCGAGCGAATCGAGACCCGGCTGGATATGTCACTCCCCGCCGTCTGGACGGCGTGCACGTCTCAGCCAACTCCTCCCGTGCAGGTTGCCCAGTCCAGTCCTCCGCTCCAGCCTTCTCTGGATGCTCGACCTTCCGAACCGGCTTCGCTGCCAGCCGTCGCCGAACCAACCCCTGTCACGGGTGAACCCAATGCGGCCGCGGTACGCACCATGTGGTCGACAGTGCGCGAGAAGGTACGCAGGCGCAGCCGCACCACTGAGGTGATGTTGGCAGGTGCGACCGTCCGCACGGTTGAGGACAACACCTTGGTGTTGACCCACGGATCGGCGCCACTGGCTAAGCGGTTGTCTGAACAGCGCAACGCAGATGTCATTGCCGAAGCACTCAAAGACGCGCTGGGTGTGAACTGGCGGGTGCGATGCGAGGCTGGCGCACCTGTGTCTGCTGTGGGTACACCACTCTCTAGCGAGAGAGTGGCCAAGCTACCCGCTCGAAAGAAAGCGTCGGTTTCTGACGGAGATCCCGCTCAGCAGGACGAAGAAGGAGAGGAAAGTATGCTCGCCGAAGTCGGCAATAGTGACCCAGAAGAGGTTGCGCTCGAACTGTTGCAAAACGAACTGGGTGCCCACTGTATCGATAATGGTTGACTGACATGGCCGACGGCTAAGACGTCCACCAAGGCCGCGACGGAAGGCTGTTGTCACCCCACACCTCGACCTTCGCCGCCAATATGTGATGCAGCTGAAGGTTGTTTCGTTCGAACGCCACCCGCGATGCCGCCATATACAAACCCCAGACTTTGGCGATGGGTAAGCCGACTTCGGCAACCGCGTCGTCCCAGTGCTCGACGAGATTGCGGCACCAGTCGCGCAGCGTCATCGCGTAGTGATGCCGGAAGTTCTCCTCGTGCAGCACTTCCAAACCGACGTCTTGGATCTCAGTGATGATGCGTCCCGAGCCGGTTAGCTCCCCGTCGGGGAAGACGTAGCGGTCGGTGAATCCTCCGGCCAAAGAGGTCGACTTGTTGTCGCTGCGGGTGATGCAGTGATTGAGCAGCAGACCGCCGGTGCATAACTTTGACTTTAGGAAGTTAAAGTAGGCCGGGTAATTTTTGACGCCGATATGCTCAGTCAGCCCGATCGACGACACGGCATTGAACTCCGTCTCGCATACGTTGCGATAGTCGGAATGCCGTACTTGTGCCAGCTCCGCCAACCCTTCGTCGTTTATCGCTTTTTGCGCCCATCTCGCTTGCTCGGCCGACAGTGTCACGCCGATGACCCGGACCCCGCGCCGAGCGGCGTAGCGGACCATGCCGCCCCAGCCGCAGCCGACATCGAGCAGCCGATCGCCGGGCTGTAGCTGCAGTTTTTCGAAAATCAGCCGGTATTTGTTCTCCTGAGCCTCTTCTAACGTTGCCTCGGCGTTTGGGTAGACCGCACAGGTGTAGGTCATTGAGGGTCCGAGCACCCACGTGTAGAACGTGTTGGAGACGTCGTAATGGTGGTGGATGGCCTCGGCGTCACGAGCCTTGCTGTGCAGCAGGCCGTCGGCGATTCGGCGCCACCGGGGCGGTGTCTCCTGTGGCGGTGGTGCGATCGGTAGCAAATGCTCAACACCTAGTGAGCGGACAACACTGGCTAGTACGCGCAATGACGGCCGTTTGAATTGGACTCTGTCGGTCAGTGTTTTGAGCAGCGCGTAAGGATCACCGGGATGGACACCACGGGCTTGCAAGTCACCAGCTACATACGCACGCGCAATACCGAGCTCACCTGGAGCTGTGGCTAAGTAGGTGGCGCCGCGGGGGGTGCATAAATCTAGACCCATTTCGGCATCGTCGTGGCCTGTTGTACTGCCGTCATACGCGGTGAACTTCAGCGGATGTTGCCCAGTTGTTGTCAAGATCGCCAGAACTTCGGCCATGGTCAGTTTGCCGCCGGAAATCTGGGCGAAACGCTCGGGAGATCTGGTTGTGGTCATTGTCGTTGCACCGCCTTCGCATAAAGGTCGAGGAGACGTGAGTCGGGATCGTATATCTTTTTCACGGTGTTGTAGGACTCCGAGCCGTAAAGCTCGTTAAACTCGTCGCGGGTATAAAAGGAGTCGGAATACAACGACTTGTGCCCATCGAGTGCACTGACCTTGGCTTCGATCATGCGGTTGGTCATGCCCTTGGTGGCGCCAGCCGGCACCGAAGACCAGAACCCAATATTGACGTAGCTGCGGTTCGGTTGGATCGGATATAGCGGCCAACTGTTGTGATCACGAAGTCGCAGCGGGCACAACCAGATTGGAGCAATGGGAACGCTGTCTAGGAACCACTCCAAGAACTCGCAAGTCCGTTCAATCGGTACCTCAATGTCTTGCACTACTCGTTCGCGGGGTGGACGGCCATTGCGTGCCTCGATTCGGTCAGCGATGCCCAAGCGTTGGTCGACAGTAAACAGCTTCCAGTAAACGCTACTGCGCCGGAAGCGGCGCGGCCACCAGCGCCGCAATTGCCGGTTTTGGGCGCCAAACGCGCGGGAGCACCAAAACCAGTCGGTGTCCCAGCGCCACACGTAGTCGTGGATTGTCAACCGGTCTTCTTTTACATCGCTATCATGCTGGATCGATTGGTAGTAGATGTGTTGTCCGGTGTAGTCGCTGACCGGTCCCGGGGTTGTGGTCCGCTTACCGATGCATAGGTAACTCTCGTCAGCACTGAACACCACACCGTCGAGATAATCGGCTGGGACGCCGTCTCGTCCGCCGGTGTCGATGATGCGTTCCATTGCCGCAACCATCTCAGTCAACGAGTGAAACCGGATGTGTCGCAGTGCCACAAAGGGTGCGACAGGGTCTAGCGTGATCCGAAGCCGGGTTGAATATCCCAACGTCCCGTAAGAATTGGGGAAGGCGCGGTATAGGTCACAGTGCTGGTCTGCAGATACGGTGAGCAATTCGCCCGTGCCGGTGAGGATATCCATTTCCAACACCGATTCGTGTGGTAGGCCATTGCGAAAAGAGGACGATTCGATGCCCAACCCGGTAACCGCACCGCCGACGGTGATGGTCTTCAGTTGTGGAACCACCAGTGGTGAAAGGCCGTAAGGCAAGGTAGCAGCTACTAGGTCCTCGTAGGTGCACATGCCGGCAACGTCGGCGGTGTGGGCTTCGGTGTCGATACTAATGACACCTGTCAGCCCCGACGCATCCAGGCCAGGTGCATCACGTTTAGCACGGGTGCGGAACAGGTTTGAGGTGGGCTTAGCGAGTCGGACGGGCGACTTGGCAGGGATAGATTGATAGCTCGCCAACAACCGCTCGACACCAGATTTATAGACAGCCAGTGCAGATGCTTGGACAGGCACCACACATACTCTAGTCTACGACCACAGTCCTTGTATCGGCCCCTGTAGTCGAGTGCGGGACGCCGTAATCACGATGGATGGAGTCGCGCCTGATGGGACAGGTAAGCGCAGCTAACACGATCTTGATCAATGTAGACCCCGCGGTCACACTTGCTTCGGTGGCGGACTACCAGAAGATACGCCCGAAGATCCTGTCTTCGCAGTATAGTGAGTATCAGGTGGTGCGGGGTGGCCAAGGGTCGGGTACTGTTGCGAAGTGGAAGTTGTATGCCACTAAGTCACGCGTTCGCGATGTGCAGGTTAACGTTGATGTCGCTGGCCACACCGTCATCGAGAAGGACGCCAATTCGTCGATGGTCATTAGCTGGACGGTGGCTCCTACGGGGTCAGGATCCAGCGTGACGATGAAAACGGCCTGGACTGGTGTGGGCGGTGTCAAAGGCTTTTGTGAAAAGACCTTTGCGCCGCTGGCACTGAAGAAGATCCAGGCTGAGGTTTTGGCTAACCTGAAGAACGCGTTAGAATGTTAGTCTCAGCGGGGGAGTTCAGCGTGCCTGGTCTTGGGTGGCAAGGAAGCTCGTGACGCCGCGAACTACAGCGCCGGCGTATTTTTGTCTGCCTTCGGGTGACTTCATCAACGTCGAGTCGGCTGGATTCTTCATGTTGCCTAACTCAATCAGTATCGACGGATACTGCGACAGATTCAGGCCGGCCAGATCTGAACGCCCATACAGACCACTTTGGCCGATGTAGTTTGCCGGCGGAATGCCCGATGCTTGTAACTGGTCGCGCATGATCCGGGCGAACTTCACCGACGGCCCAGCCTGCATCGGGTTGAGCGGTGGTGCAGAGTAGTTGATGTGAAAGCCCCGACCAGAAGCCGGGCCGCCGTCGCCGTGCAGGCTTACGATCGCATTGGGGTGAAATGCATTGGCCATGTTGGCGCGCGCGTCGACGCAGGGGCCCAGCGCCGTGTCGTTGTCGCGTGATAGAGTGGTCTGTACCCCCAAGGCATTCAATGCGGCGCGTACCAGCAGCGCGGTGTCCCAGGTGAAGGTGTGCTCTTGATAGCCAGTGTTAGTCGACGTGCCACTGGTCTGACAGTCTTTGGTGCCGCCACGACCGGTGGGCACTTGGCGGCTGATGGATGCGTCATTGGAACCGTTGTGGCCGGGGTCGATGAACACCGCCATGCCAGTGATAGTGGGCGGGTTAGCGGGATTGTAAGGATAAGCCGCCGCGGTTGGGATGATTGCCGTCGAGGCCGCGACGAATAAACTCACAATTATTCGAAACCCAACACGGAAGCTAAGTCGTGCGTTCACGGCGCAACGATAGCGTGGTGCGGTCTAGGCTGGGATTTCGAATCGCCTTATCTCCGCAGGCGAAACCAACTCGAGACCAAGATGCGAGGGAACTGTCGTGCAACCCGGAGGCGATATCTCGGCGCTACTCGCTCAGGCGCAGCAGATGCAGCAGAAGTTATTGGACACCCAACAACAACTCGCGAACGCGCAGGTACATGGTCAGGCCGGTGGGGGCTTGGTCAAGGTCGTCGTCAAAGGTAGTGGGGAAGTAGTCAGTGTCGCCATCGATCCCAAGGTTGTCGACCCCGGCGACATTGAGATTTTACAGGACTTGATCGTGAGTGCGATGGCTGATGCTTCCAAGCAAGTCACCAAACTGGCTCAGGAGCGCTTGGGCGCGCTGACCGGTGCTATGCGTCCAACACCTCCGCCAACCCCACCGACTTACATGCCGGGAACCTGACTTGCACCGACATGTTTGAGGGGCCGGTCCAGGATCTGATTGACGAGCTTGGCAAGCTGCCTGGTATCGGGCCTAAAAGCGCGCAGCGCATCGCTTTCCACCTGTTATCGGTTGAACCGCAAGATATCGACCGGTTGACCGCCGTGTTGGCGAAGGTTCGCGATGGCGTGCGGTTCTGTGCAGTGTGCGGCACTGTCTCCGACGACGAGCGATGTAGAATTTGTTCTGATACCCGTAGAGATGCATCTGTGGTGTGCGTTGTCGAGGAGCCGAAAGATGTCCAGGCCGTGGAGCGTACTCGCGAATTCCGCGGACGTTATCATGTGTTGGGTGGTGCGCTTGATCCGCTCTCCGGAATTGGTCCCGATCAGCTGCGTATCCGCGAGCTTCTGAGCCGGATCGGTGAGCGTATCGACGATGTGGACATCACCGAGGTAATCATCGCCACCGACCCCAATACCGAGGGTGAGGCAACTGCTACTTATCTGGTTCGCATGCTGCGTGATATTCCGGGCCTGAACGTGACGCGGCTCGCGTCCGGGCTGCCGATGGGCGGCGACCTGGAGTTCGCCGACGAGCTGACGCTCGGTCGTGCACTGACCGGACGGCGAGCGATGGTCTGACTTCAGTCTTAAGCCTTGAAGTAGAATTATCTGGAGAGATAGGCGACTGCCAGCTTCGATAACGTACGTGCTATCAAATCCGGCGTCGGCAAATTTGTCGCTGGTGTGCCGCGCCGGAAGGTCTACCGCGCCGCCAATCGCTCGCGGCGCAGCAACTCCACCTCGGGCAACTCGAGTGGCGCCAGCTCGCCCACCACCTGACGCAGCAGCAGGTCGGCAAGCTGGGGATTACGGGCCAGGCACGGTCCGTGCATGTAAGTCGCCACCACGCTGCCCTGAATGACGCCGTCAAGGCCGTCACCGATTCGGTTACCCGCACCCTTGACCACCGCGCCCAGTGGCGTAGCCGCGGGGCCCAGCACGGTGCCACCGCGGTGGTTTTCGAAGCCGGTCAGTGGTTGGCTCAAGCCGACCAGCAACGGTTTGCTGATCAGTTCGCCAATGGTACGTGCATCTTGCGGTGAGGTGGTCACATCCAGCAAGCCCACGCCGTCGACTCGTTCTCCTGACGACGTCTCATACCATTGGCCGAGCACCTGCATCGCCGCGCAAATTGCCAGCACCGGTGCGCCGCGAGCCGCGGCTCGCTGCAGACCTGGATGCTTGATTAGGTGTTTCGTGGCTAGCCGCTGCGCGTAGTCCTCCGCGCCGCCCAGCGTGTACAGGTCCAGCAATTCGGGCACTGGATCAGTGAGCATAAGCTCGACAATCTCGGCGGTGATGCCTCTCAACGACAACCGCTGGCGTAGCACCACAGCATTACCCCCGTCGCCGTAGGTACCCATGATGTCGGGCAACACCAACCCTATCCGCACCACTGAGTCAGCCATGGCGCGCTAAACTGCGTTGCAGCTGAAGGAACGCGGTATAATTGGCGACGACCTCTACTGGCCCGGGTGGGCAGGAGGCGATCGCGGTTACAGTGTCGTGAACCAAAGTGTGTGCCACGCCTGCATATCCCAGGCGCACCGCCAGATCGGTGCCCCGTTCGCCGGCGGCCACTACAGTGATCTTTTCGAAGTGTTCGAAGCGCACATCCCATAACCACGATAGATCCTTGCCGTCAGGTACCTGACCGTTAACCGAGATAACTACCCCGGCAGCGTGCGTGTCCACCATTGACAGCGCTTCTTGCCAGCTCGCCGGATTCTTGGCTAGCAAGATCCTGGCGGTGTGTTCGCCGATTCGCACGCTCTGGTACCGTCCGGCGACTGAATCGATAGCGCAGATGGATATCATGGCTGCCGCAACGTCGGCACCCAGCGTAGCGGCGGCGGCCACCGCTTGAGCGGCGTTGCCGCGATTAACCGAGCCGGGCAGTGTCAGCTGCATCGGCAGTACCAGACCGTCGGGCCCATACAGGGTATTGTCGTCAAACCACCAGTGAGGGTTGGGTCGCTTGAAATCGGCGCCGGTGGAATACCAGTGCCCGTTGTCGCGGACGATGACCTCGTCGCTGCGGGGGCAGCTGGCCGAGTCGTTCGACCATGTGCCGCCCGCGGCCACCCATACCACGTTCGGACTGTCGTAGGCGGCTGAGGTCATCAGTACGTCGTCGCAATTGGCGATGATGACTGCTGTCGGATGCCGGGCCAGGCCGGCGCGCAGTGTGCGTTCGATCACGTTGATCTCGCCGACTCGGTCCAACTGATCGCGCGACAGGTTAAGCAGGACGACGACGTGAGGCATGAGGGCATCGGCGACGTGCGGCACATGCATCTCATCGACCTCAAGGACTGCTAGCTCAGCGCCACGGTTCACGGCCAGCGCGGATACCAGGCCGGCGTCCATATTTGCGCCTTCAGCATTGGTGGCTACGGTTCCTAACGTGCCCAGTGCGGCCGCGGTCATCCGAGTTGTCGTTGACTTGCCGTTGGTGCCGGTGACGATGACGGTGCGCCGGCCGGCTCCGAGTTGGCCGAGAATTGAGCGATCCAAGGTCATCGCTACCAAGCCGCCGATCATCGCCCCAGCTCCATGGCCAGTAATCTGCGACGCCCACCGTGCGCCTGCCCCGGCGGCCAGGGCGAGACGTGCGCGGGCGGTAACCACCCGCGCAGTTTAGGGCGATCGCAAGCTTGGTCGCTTGCGCCGGGTGCAGCAGGTCGCCCTCATTAAATTGAAGGCCGACACGACGTGCAGCGACACCGATGATGTACGTTCTACATGCAATCCTGAAATTTATGAATCCGACGTTTTGGGGTCGGCCAGCCAGCGAGCCGGATGTGGGTTGGGCCGTCATTGACGTCGAGACCTCAGGTTTTCGTCCGGGTCAAGCCCGGATCATCAGCCTGGCCGCACTTGGCCTCGATGCTGACGGCTGCGTGGAGCGGTCGTTGGTCAGCCTGCTCAATCCCGGGGTGGACCCGGGCCCGACCTACGTGCATGGCCTTACAGCAGCTAGTCTCGAAGACCAGCCGCAATTCGCCGATATTGTTGGTGATGTAGCCGAGGTGCTCCGTGGCCGTACGCTGGTGGCGCACAATGTTGCGTTTGACTACGCTTTTCTTGTCGCGGAGGCCGAGATTGCCGAAGCTGAACTTCCCGTCGACAGCGTCATGTGCACGGTTGAGCTGGCCCGGCGGCTTGGTCTGGGGATCGATAATCTCCGTTTGGAGACGCTCGCAGCGCACTGGGGCGTGCCCCAGGAACGGCCGCATGACGCTTTCGACGATGCAATGGTTTTGACTAGGGTGCTGGCGGCGGAGCTCAAGCGAGCGCGCCAACTCGATGTGTGGCTTCCAGTGCGTCCGGTCACCAGACACCGCTGGCCCAACGGCCGGGTGACCCACGACGAGCTGCGACCGTTGAAGGCGCTAGCTGCCCGCATGCCGTGCCCGTATCTCAACCCGGGGCTATATGTCCGCGGCAGGCCACTGGTCCAGGGCATGCGGGTAGCCTTGGCGGCAGAGTTGGCACGCACCCACGAGGAGCTCGTCGAGCGAATCCTGCACGCCGGACTGGCCTACAGCGAGGCCGTCGACCGCGAAACGTCGCTGGTGGTTTGCAACGAAGCTGCCCCTACGCAGGGCAAGGGTTATCTGGCTAGGCAATTGGGTGTGCCAGTGGTTTCTGACGCGCAATTTATGGACTGCGTTCGCGTCGTCGTCGGCGGCACCAGCATGGACGAATTTGCCGACACCGCGGCGACCGACGAGCAGTTCACGTTGTTTTGAGAGGTGGGTGACCCAGGTCAGCTTGTTGTGACCGCCCATGTCTGATGTTGCCTGTGGCCGAACAGACTGGCTAGCGCGGATGTGCTAGTCATGTCAATGACAAAGTGAAGTCTTGGGAGAGAGGCGTCGTTGCCATCAGGGGGACGTTCGAATATCGCCTCGGTTGGTGTGTTTAGTGTGTTAAGCAGCTGTAGCTTAGGGTTGGCCACGTCGGTCTGCAGATAAAAACTCGTGCCATCGTTCAACAACTGTACGAACTGCTGCTGAAATGTCGTCAGTTGAGTTCTGATTTCTTGATAAGCTCTTGTTGTGTCGTGGAAAGCAGTGCCGTGGTGGCCGCCGAATCTCGTAAGTGCTAGCCCACAGTAGCCGAGTCGCCGTGACTGCAGCTGCCGCGTTGGCGGCACTGATTTGCTCTGCGAGGTAGCCAGACAACTGGCGTGCCGACAGCCGAGATTAAGGAATGGACTTTCCAGGTTTCGCTAAATATCTGTTTTTGTGTTGGTTGCGGGACTTCTACGGCTGTATTCTACCCGCGCACAGCTCGGTTGACCGCTGAGACGACGGCACGCAGCGCTGCGGTGGTGATCGACGGGGCAATGCCCACGCCCCACGCTGTCCGCCCATGCACCGACGCTTCGACGTACGCGGCGGCCTGTGCGTCGTCGCCGGAACTCATCGCGTGCTCGGAATAATCCAGGACAACCACGGGGAAGCCGACATGGTTCAGCGCATCGATAAACGCGGCCAGTTGGCCGTTGCCCACCCCGCTGATCTCGGTCTCTTCTCCGTTGATTTTGACGGTGGCAGTGATGCTAGTGGTGCCGTCGTCCTCGTCGGTGGCATCGACATGCTGCTTCATGCGCTCCAGTGGCCACACTGGCGTTAGGTACTCTTCGAAGAACGCGTCCCACATTTCCTTGGGGGTGATCTCACCCCCTTCTCCCTCACTAATTTTCTGGATCACCTGTGAGAACTCGATCTGCAACCGTCGCGGCAGTGCCAGGCTGTAGTCGGCTTTCATGATGTAAGCTACCCCACCTTTGCCGGACTGCGAGTTGACCCGGATCACCGCCTCGTAGGTGCGGCCAACGTCGCGCGGGTCAATCGCCAGGTACGGTACCTGCCACAGGATGTCGTCTACGTTCGAGTCGGCCGTATCTGCATCGATCCTCATCTGGTCCAGGCCTTTGTTGATGGCATCCTGATGGCTGCCAGAGAACGCGGTGTAGACTAAATCTCCCCCATAGGGGTGGCGTTCGTGTACCTGTAACTGGTTGCAGTATTCTGCTATTCGTCGGATCTCGTCGATGTTGGAGAAGTCGATCTGGGGGTCCACGCCGCGGGAAAACAGGTTCAGCCCCAGTGTTACCAGGCACACGTTGCCGGTGCGTTCTCCGTTACCGAACAGACAGCCCTCGATCCGGTCGGCACCGGCAGAAAAGCCTAGTTCGGCTGCGGCGACAGCGGTTCCGCGGTCGTTGTGTGGATGCAGGCTCAAGATGGCAGAGTCTCGGTTGGCCAGATTGCGGTTCATCCACTCGATCGAGTCAGCGTAGATATTGGGGGTGGCCATCTCCACAGTGGCAGGTAGGTTGAAGATGATCGGGTTTTGCGGCGTCGGTTGAATGACTTCACTGACGGCGTCGCACACCTGTTTGGCGTATTCTAACTCGGTACCGGTATAGGACTCCGGTGAATACTCGAACCGCCAATGCGTGCCCGGGTACTTGGCAGCCTCCTCGACACACTTATGAGCACCGTCGGTCGCGATGGTTTGTACGGTGGCGCGGTCGGAGCGAAAAACCACTCGGCGCTGCAGAATTGACGTTGAGTTGTAGAAGTGCACTATCACCTGTGACGCACCCTCACAAGCTTCGAAGGTGAGCTCAATCAGTTCCGGTCGGCATTGGGTCAGCACCTGAATGGTGACGTCGTCTGGGATGGCGCCGCTGGTGATGATCTCGCGGACGAAGTCAAAGTCAGTCTGACTGGCCGACGGAAACCCGACTTCGATTTCCTTGTAGCCCATGCGGACCAGCAGATCGAACATGCGGCGCTTGCGGGCTGGGCTCATTGGGTCGATCAGCGCCTGGTTGCCATCCCGCAGGTCCACCGCGCACCACAGAGGTGCGCGATCAATGACGCGGTCGGGCCAAGTGCGGTCAACCAGCCGGATGGGTTCGACTTCCTCGGCGAACGGTCGGTACCGGTTGATCGGCATTGACGTAGCCCGCTGGGGATTCCACAGAGGTTGGCCGGGACTGGGCGGGCCCGCGGGTTTGACGATGTTGTGAACTGACGTATAGACGTCGGGGTTAGAAGTCACGATAGTTGCTCCGAGTATACCAGAAAGAACCTAGACCGGCGCATCGCAAAATTCCGCGACAGGCAGCCGGTCTGGATCAGACCCCGTCGCGGCGTTCGAGGAGGAGCCTCCACTGCACAATCTGAACTCTACCGCGATCGGTCTTGCCGCCAAAACCGCAGTCTGCGTTTCGGTCTGTGCACCAGTTTTCAGCCATAGGTACCTGATTGACTCAATTTGAATGTAACAGTCGCCCGCCGGTGCCGCCATTACCCCCCGCGGCGCCGCCGTTAGCGATTAAGCGGGTGCTCCAATACCGCTTCGATGGGTGCGTTTATCGCGTTAAGCACTTTTTGCAGAGGCGTTACGTTCGCTGCCTCGCTGGTTGTGTAACGGCCAGCAGCGGAGTTCAAGGCTTGCACAAACTGCTCGTAAAACGTGGTCGCATATGCGCTTGCCATTTGATGGTCTTGGGCGTTTTCGGAAAAGAGTGCCGCGATGGTCGCCAAGATTTCATCAGCACCGTTGGTGAGTACTACTATCGTCGTTGACACGGCTGCCGCGTTGGCCGCACCCACCGACGAACTGCCTTCCTGCAAATCTTATGCGGCTGTCAGTACCAGTTACGGCGCCGTGATTACAAACGCCACTGTGTCGCCCCCGGTAAAACCTGGTGATTCCAGCCGTCAGAAATCCGTGAAATATTCCGGTAACTGGAGAATCTATTTGGTTTCCGATAATGTATATCTGATAGCGTGTTAACTAAAGTAGATGATAAAGTTTAAAAATTTTATAGATTCAGCCGGCAAATCTCGTTGATACCACCAGTGTGCTGCATGATAATGTCGGACGCACCGGCTGCGAATTGCTGACGAGCGCCAAGTGCCTGACATGCAGTGCACATCGTCATAGTGCCTGCCCCACGTATTCTGTTCTGGACCAGACTAGCCAGCGGTGTCCCCAGAAAGGCAGTGCAACAGTGGCGCTCGTCGTGCAGAAGTACGGCGGATCCTCGGTGGCCGACGCCGATCGGATTCGTCGCGTTGCCAAACGCATAGTCGAGACCAAAAAGCAGGGCAACGACATCGTTGTGGTGGTTTCCGCGATGGGTGATACTACTGATGACCTGCTACACCTGGCGCAGAAGGTATGCCCGGTTCCGCCAGCCCGCGAGCTGGACATGCTGTTAACCGCGGGGGAGCGTATCTCCAACGCGCTGGTGGCCATGGCGATTGAATCATTCGGCGCTCAGGCTCGTTCGTTCACCGGTTCGCAAGCTGGTGTTATCACCACTGGCACCCACGGCAACGCCAAGATAATCGATGTCACACCGACCCGGCTGCAGTCTGCGCTCGACGAAGGGCAGATCGTATTGGTCGCCGGATTCCAGGGCGTGAGCCAAGACACCCGCGATGTCACTACGCTGGGCCGCGGCGGCTCGGACACCACCGCAATCGCCATGGCCGCGGCATTAGGTGCCGACGTCTGTGAGATCTACACCGATGTGGACGGCATCTTTAGCGCCGATCCGCGGATCGTGCACAACGCCCGCAAGCTCGACACTGCGACCTTCGAGGAGATGCTCGAGATGGCGGCTTGCGGCGCCAAGGTGTTGATGCTGCGCTGCGTAGAATACGCACGTCGCCACAATATTCCGGTGCACGTCCGGTCTTCGTATGCAGATAAACCGGGCACCGTCGTCGTAGGATCAATCAAGGACATACCTATGGAAGACCCCATATTGACCGGAGTCGCGCACGACCGCAGCGAAGCCAAGGTGACTATCGTCGGGATACCTGACATTCCAGGCTATGCGGCCAAGGTCTTCCGTGCCGTCGCCGATGCTGACGTGAACATCGATATGGTGTTACAGAATGTTTCTAAGGTCGAAGACGGCAAGACCGACATCACCTTCACCTGCTCCCGTAACAGCGGGCCCACCGCGGTGGCAAAACTGGACTCGCTTAAAGACGAGATCGGCTTCACCCAACTGCTCTACGACGACCGCATCGGCAAGGTGTCGCTGATCGGGGCCGGCATGCGCAGCCACCCTGGGGTCACGGCGACTTTCTGCGAGGCGCTGGCTGCGGTTGGTGTCAATATTGAGCTCATCTCCACTTCGGAAATCCGGATCTCGGTGCTGTGCCGTGACACTGAACTAGACAAGGCCGTCGTGGCGTTACATGAGGCGTTTGGACTCGGCGGCGAGGACGAGGCTACCGTGTACGCGGGGACAGGACGGTAATGGGTACCAAAGGTCTGTCGATCGGGGTGGTGGGTGCCACCGGCCAAGTCGGCGAGGTGATGCGTACGCTGCTTGACCAGCGTGATTTCCCGGCCGAATCCGTGCGTTTTTTTGCTTCGGCTCGGTCGCAGGGCCGTACGTTAGCCTTCCGCGGCCAGGAAATCGAGGTGGAAGACGCCGAAACGGCCGACCTCACCGGTCTAGACATTGCGTTGTTTTCCGCCGGCGCAACGATGTCGCGAGTGCAGGCGCCGCGTTTCGCCGCTGCCGGAGCGACGGTGATCGACAACTCGTCGGCATGGCGCAAGGACGAGCAAGTGCCGCTAGTGGTCTCCGAAGTTAACTTTGATAGGGATGCGCACCATCGTCCTAAGGGTATCATCGCCAACCCAAACTGTACCACCATGACCGCGATGCCGGTGCTCAAGGTGCTGCACGACGAAGCTCAGCTGATGCGGATGGTGGTTTCGTCGTATCAAGCGGTCTCCGGCAGTGGCGTGACCGGGGTGACCGAGTTGGCCGCTCAGGCGCGTGCGGTCATCGACGTTGCCGAACAGCTGGTACACGACGGTGGTGCCGTGCAATTCCCCGCGCCCAGCAAGTATGTTGCGCCGATTGCCTTCAATGTGGTGCCGCTGGCCGGATCACTGGTGGACGACGGCTCAGGCGAAACGGACGAGGACCAGAAGTTGCGCTTTGAGAGTCGCAAGATCCTGGGCATTCCCGACCTGTTGGTCAGTGGTACCTGTGTGCGGGTTCCGGTGTTTACTGGGCACTCGCTGTCGATCAACGCCGAATTCGCCCGGCCGTTGTCGCCGCAACGAGCCCGTGATCTGTTGGATGGCGCTTTGGGTGTGAAGCTGGTCGATGTGCCAACGCCGCTAGCTGCTGCCGGCGTCGATGAATCACTGGTTGGCCGCATCCGGCGCGACCCTGGGATCCCTGACGGGCGTGGCCTGGCACTGTTCGTTTCTGGCGACAACCTGCGCAAAGGTGCGGCGCTCAACACGATCCAGATCGCTGAATTACTAGCCACGCAACTATAGAATCCATGGGTGATTTCCACCCGGGCCGCGCGGTGCTCGTTATACCCCGCGTTGTGTTTGTGTGTCGTATAGGCGTTTCGGGTTGCTTCTTGGGAAGCGCACGCCAATCCACTCGCGCTGTCCTCAGAGCCAATTCTGCAACCGCTGATGCAACGGTAAAGTGCTGCGGCTCGGTCCGACAGCGGGTACCGGAACCCGCACTGGTGACTACGGCATCAGCGCTACAGACCTGTGCGAGTTCATCGAGTTCCCCACCGAGTTTTTGCAGGATTGCGGTGACAGCTTTGCCAATTAAGGAGTCGGGTTCGGCCGCCAGTACTAACCAGTCGCGCTGCACGTGGACACTGCGTCGGTCGATGACCTGACCGGGGTGCATTACATTGATGTCAATAAGTTGTTGCCGGTCGACCTCGCGTCTCGGGGAGGTTTGCATTTTACTGTTTGCGTGGTGCAGATCAACCAGCGCAACTACTTGATGGTGACCACGACCAAAGCCCTGGAGCCACATACAGGACTCGCGGTTGGTAACAGCCGAGCTCGTGTGTGGCAGCTGGCAGACCGTCCTAGCGTCTCGACACGCTGTGACCTACCAGGGCGGCACGCAGACTCAGATCTGTATAGGTCAACGTGGACGCCAGGCCACCAGCCTGATGGGCTGTGTGGGTGTGGTTGGTGCACGGGCTGGTGCTCACTGTGATCGCGATTGCCGCCAACTCCTTGATACTCAGTGGGGAATTCTCTGGCCGGGCCTCCATTCAGCAGCGGGTGTGGGGCTAGATAGATTCCGCACGCTGCGGGCGCACTTTAGGGTCAATGGCGACGACTCCTACACCGACTGGGCGCGCTATAGCTCTTAAGGCGCCGGTGATGCTGGCACACAACCTGGAAGGTTGGGATCTTACAGCGGTCACACAACTATGTGGTTTTCGCCGACTGGACGTACGGTCGACGATAGCCGTCTGACCTCGCAGATCTGGACTAGCACCTGACTATCTTGTTCCCACCGGTCCGGCCATGGCAGTTGCTGGAAATTCACTACCTCGATAACACGCCGGATGCCTGCTGGTCTGATGTTCACACTGGTTGATCTGTTCGACGACACGGTCGCCGCTGACCTCGTTGCTGAATCGGTGGCCACCCCGGCCCGGGTCGGTCTGCGTGACCAGTGGTTGTACACGGCGGCTAACCGGTGTGTGGCCGTCGCTGCCGCAAACCGCACCGGCGCAGTCCAGCGATGTGATGGAGCGACTGATCGGCAGAGTCTAGCCAAGGCGGCTGTCCCAGGGACGACTTTTCCGGCTAGATAATCAGGCAACGGCATCGCAACTACGGTTGCCGAGGCTGCGCGGTTGACGACCCGGTCGCATTTAGCCCGAACCGATGCCGACATGGCGGCTAGTTAATTTTGGCGATGCCGAATTTTGCTGGCAGTGTAACCCGTTGATGAGCCTACTGGTGTGGGACATGGCGCACATCTCGGTTAGCAGGAGGAGCGGTGGTTGCTGCGATGTGGTGATCTGAATCAGTTCAGGATAGTGCCGTCGGCTGTCGAGGGCCTCCACGACACCATTCAAGCATTCCCATGGTAGTCGTGTCGAAGTATCGCTGCTGTCTCCGGAGCGGGCGCGGTCCGATTGCCGGCACCGTGTGGTCTGCTGCGTTGGATGCCTGTGATGCCTTATCTGATG
Source organism: Mycobacterium uberis (assembly GCF_003408705.1). Taxonomy (GTDB): domain Bacteria; phylum Actinomycetota; class Actinomycetes; order Mycobacteriales; family Mycobacteriaceae; genus Mycobacterium; species Mycobacterium uberis. Next base: position 237,451 of record NZ_QAYL01000002.1, on the reverse strand, counting down.
ACCCTGCGGACGACCAAGTGGCCTTCGTGTTCGGAGCGGTGGTACAATATTTAAAAGCCAACGCGACGAAAGTTTCAGGCAGTGAATCTGTGCGCCGGGTCGGTGTTCGTGTCCGGTAGACTCGTTTGTTATGGGTGTTGGTGCCGGCAGAGAGTAATCAGTGTCCCGTTCACGTCGTCAAAAGTACTGGCGTTCCGGATTGGCCAATGTCCTGTTATCAATTAATGGCGAATGGCAACACTTCGTCGATGACGACGGCTACACCGACTCACGATGGTAGCTAACTCGTAGCTGGCAGCACTACCAGTGTACGGGTCTGACCGCGCCGCAATTACTGGCGTCCCCGACGGGTACACCCGCATTCGGTTTGGCCGTGTCGAAGACATTCCGGTTGATGAACCGGTGCAACGTGTCTCCATACTTTGAAGCTGAGACCTACGTAGCCTGGGCTGGCGCACGGTTGTCCATTGAGATGGAGTGGGAGAAGGCTTGTGCCTGGGATCTGGCAACGAACACCCAGCGTCGCTATCCCTTGGAGAGTCAAGTAACCGACGGAAGCCCACGCCAACCTGGGTGGAAGTGCGCTGAGTCCGGCGCCTACCCGGCCGGAATGTCAGCCTATGGGGCCGTAGTAGATGCTGGGCGATGTTTGGGAGTGGGTTAGCTCACCGCTGTGACCCTGGCCGGGGTTTGTTCCCATGATTTAGTGAGTGCTATTACCAGCCGTTTTTCGACGGTGACTATCGTGTGTTGCGGAGTGGGTCCTGGGCCGTGGAACCTGCCATCCTGCGGCCTAGCTTCCGCAACTGGGATCACTCGGTTCGCCGCCAGATCTTCTGCGGTCTCCGGTTTGCGCGGGATGTTTGAGGTGCCGTCACTTGGGGTAACTGAGAGTAGAGGTAACAGTGTCCTTGTTGGTGCTTGACCTGCCGCACAGTCTTCGGGTGTAGTCCTATGCTCCGCATCGGCAAAAGCACGGGCTGATGAACGCCGACGGGTTGGGGTGTCGGGTTTTCCGATCACGTTGTGGCAGGCAGGGTGCCATAGCGCTGAAGCAGCCCGGCGTCACCGTGGGTCCCGATGGGTCGTTTGACTTGATAGTGTCTGCGCTGCGCAGCTATTGAGTGGTGGCCACGGTGCGCTAGACGACTGTCGGCATGCCGATTGAAGCCAGCGCAACCGCGGTGTTAAGTGACGACTATTGGTTATAGTCGCACAACGGTGTTGTTTATCGTGCTGTGTTGCTTCCGGGCTTGTCCATCTAATTAGTTTGTTAAAGCACGATACTCGTGGTCAACATGTTTGTACGTGGGCGCGACGTGCTGGGAGAGACTATCGTGTAGATCGCATTCGCCGAGCTAAATGCTCGACTGAATATGTTGCTTGTCAATGGCTCTCGGTTATTTGGTCACTGTTTAGCCCTATACGCTGTTTACTCTGCACGGCTACTACGGTGTGGTGCTAGCCAGTAAACCGCTTGACGACGTCTATGGCTGGGAGGATGTGCTGAGCCGCCGTCTGGTCGAGGTTGCCGCCCAAAGTATCCCCATTAGATTTCCCTGGAGTACCCGAAAGGATCTTGATGATACTGCCGCTAGCGAACCACTTCGCTACTAATGTACATAGTATCACGAGTTGCATTGCAATGTGTTTAGATACCCTGCATAAGATTCCGAAGTCGTTTCCGCCTAATTTGTTTACGATGTCAGCGGACAGCGGTCTATTCAACCAGATCACGTGGTTGCCTAAGTACTACCCGGCACGCGTAGAAGTCGACATCTTGGTGGAACTGGGCAGTGGGACGTCGGAGAAGACCAAGCTGTTATTAGGCGCGCTGCGCGACCATGGGTCACTGCATAGATTCGTACTGTTTGACGTCGATGCCAGCATGCTGTCGGTGACCGCAACCGCTATTCAACACGAGTACTCAGGTGTCGAGATCAAAGCCTTCTGCGGTGAGTTCGAGGAACATATAGCCAAGATTTCCGCTGCTGGGCGGCGTTGGTTTGTGTTCTGAGGGTCGGCGATCGACAACCTCACACCCGAACCATGCGCGGAGTTCCTTACGATTTTAATCGCGGTAATGTGGTCCGGAGAAAGCCTGTTGTGAGGTCTCAGCCTGGCCGTTATGGTTTTGCATGGATTCGTTTGCCAACCGCTGACCACCCCCGTCGACGGTAGGTTGACTCTTGACGACGCGGCTTTCGCCTTGGCCGCAGACCCGTCTGATCTAACCCATCTAACCGCTGCGGCCAACCACAGCGACGTCGTGAAACCGCTATCGCTGATAGCCCAATTCTGCGACGAGTCAAGGTTACTGCTTGGTCACAGACGTCGCTCAAGCGCTGGATCAGGTGAACTGCGCGATAGGTGCAGATATGACTTACGCGTAGTTGCGCAAGCAGATCACAAGGCCGCGCGGTATGGGCATTCCTTGCAATGCATCCTGGGTTGATGCAGCAATTGTATCCGCAACTAACGGACCTGGAGTCAGTGTAGACGAATTTAGCTGCGGCCCAGCAATTTCGAACTATGTTAGATTAATATTGCTGCGATATTAGGTTTTTGTAGCATCTGGTGAATATTTGGCATGTGAACCAGCGAGCGTGTGAGCACATCTGGACGTACTGGGCAGCATCAGCCGGAATGTACGTGGGTAGCGGGTGGTTGAGGAGGTCGGCGAGTCGAGCGCAATCACCAATCTGGACTCAGACGAGGGTGTCTATCCGTAGGAGGTACTGACATGGCTGCTCGCTGAACGGCGGATTTTGACCACCTACGCTTCAGTGGAGCGAGCGTCTCTGTAACTTAGGGCAACCGGTGTTGCGGATTTTTTCGTACGCGGGTACCACGGCCAACGACTTAGTTCTCTTCGCCGAAGACTTGGAGAGCGCAACCACGGCTATTTAATGCCGCTTAATACCGCGGAAAAACGCTGGGCTGGTGAGGTAATGGTGGTGGGAAACACCAGCGGATTTAGCACCAGTGCCCGAGAGCATATCCCAGCTACACTTTATGCACTGTCAACAGGTATGTGGGAAACTTAATCCGGCTCTGTTCGTAGCGGTCATACGACAGAAATTCGAACAGAGCCCCGGAGATCTGCGGCATGTTGGCGTGAATATCGGAGGGCCAAATCTCGTCGATCTCCTAGTACTTGCTCATTGCGACGCGTAATTCGGCCCCGTCGACTTCATTGGGCCCTGTTTCCCGCTCGGCGGGAAAGGCGCCTTTGGCTAACATCAGCACGTACGTACTAACTGGCGCCCGGAGTCGCCGCGCGGTGCACCAAACTCAAGGTATCCACCGCGATCCTGATACCGACCACGAGTGAAACAGAGTGCGGTCGAACACCGTATTGAACTGCCCGTCATAGCCGGTCAACGAAGTAATATCGATCTATATGAAGCTGGCAGTAGCCAACTCACGTTCTTGAGCTGCCCTGTTTGCCGCCGCGACGGTGATAGGTGTGAGATCGATGCCGACCGCGGCGTGACCGTCGTCAGTCAGTGCCAACTACAGTTCGGTAAACCCGTAGCCGGTGTCCAACACGTCACTGCGGAAATTGCCTGACGCCATCAGCGCAGCCAACTCCGTCTGCGGCTCACCGAATACTCTACGGCAGTGTGCCCTCGAATTGACTCTGTTCATAGTAGACAATGTATCAGGCCATTACTTCAGATGAGATAGTCCTCAACGTACGCGCTGCTACCGGCCCCGGCGCGACCCTAGATGACGTTAAGGAATCGGTCGCATACCTTGGCATCTATACTCCCCTACAGTACTCTTCCGCAGGCCATCGGCAGCAAGGTATCCAACACCAATTTCTGTGTTGTAGCTCCGCGCAACATAGGCCAATGCAGCTAGTTTTTCATGCTGTTTCGTGCAGAATCACAATAATTTTCTTGTGCCGCAGTGTAGATAATCCTTACTCGGGGTGTTAACTAGACTCTTCTAGTATGCTGCGTAGCGCGCCGTAGTAGCAAGGTGATCCATTGTTCGCCGAACTAATACTCGCGGTAGTACACCTTAGGGCTTGAGTTGTTCGTGTCGGGTGTAGATGTACTGCGTGAGTAGTTCGATGCGGGTTTCTTCCTACAGTTGGTAAGTGAAAAAGTAGGGAGAGGTTGCGTCCAATGCCAGCTGCGGGCCGGCCAGAACCTGAGCCGCGTTTCAGTTGACAGCGAAATCCATCGGAACTAGCTCTAAATTCAATTATTTTCTAGTTCAAGAATATTCATGTGCTATAGCGGTGGTGTGCTAGGTCAGTTACTCTGGGCCGGCAATGTTGATGTGGATGTTCTCGCCGCGGGAGCGGAAGGTCGACTCGTTGAAGGCCGCATACCGCGCCGAGTCGTTCATCCGGTCTTCGATCGGATGCTCTGGCATCAGCGTGGACAAAATGCCGACCATGACTATATGGGACTTGTCGAAGTTGGTCTTGGTTTCAACCTTGTTGAGGCTGGCGTGCACTTCGGCCATCCAGACTAGTGTGCCTGGGAAGTGACCAGGGTAGAACGTTGAGTCTGATTTTTAAGCGTCTAATTCGCTTTGGTAAGTGGGATCGGCGGTGGCATCCTGGCATGTATTTATTCGACCTGGCGGGCTGGTAGTTAGTTTAGTGTCAACAAGGTTGTATCCAACCTATACTTCAGTGAGCGCTTGGTCGGCGTTGAATTGGCACTGCGCAAGCGTCGTGTCGAAGACGTTCAAGTACCACCCCATTTTGTGGTGGTACTATCGCTGATGCGTGCGGTTATACTTGGTGTACTTGACCTCTTCACCCACACCGCCGATGCAACAGGTCCACCGGCGGTAACGTAAGTGTTTCGGTTACCTAATTGATTAATCGACCGATAGACCATCATAAATGATTACATGAAGTATCACAGTTTATGTCGGAGGAGTGCAGTTGGTCGAGTTCGCTGAATTCATAGTAGCCATCGATCAAGGCACTACCAGCACCCGCTGCATGATCTTCGATCACAACGGTGCTGAAGTGGCCCACCACCAGCTTGAGCACAAGCAGATATTGCCCCGTGCCGGCTGGGTCGAGCACAATCCTGTTGAGATATGGGAGCATGCCGAGTCAGGGCTGATGTCGGTGCTCAACACCGCTAAGTTATCATCGAAAGATATTGCAGCGCTTGGCATTACAAATCAGCGCGAGACGACGATGGTGTGGAATCGGAATACCGGGTTGCCGTATTGCAACGCGGTCGTTTGGCAAGATACTCGCACCGACCGTATCATGGCCATGCTGGACCGAGACGGTCGCGGAGAGGAGATCCGCCACAAGGCCGGCCTGCCGCCGGCTACCTATTTCTCCGGCGGCAAGTTGCAATGGATCTTAGAGAACGTCGACGGGGTGCGCGTTGCCGCTGAAAACGGTGACGCGCTTTTTGGCACCTCTGATACCTGGCTGTTGTGGAATCTGACCGGTGGTCCGCGTGGAGGCGTGCACTTCACTGACGTGACGAACGCCAGCCGGACCATGCTGATGGACTTGGAGACTCTGGATTGGGATGACGAGCTTTTGTCGTTCTTCTCCATCCCTCGGGTGATGCTGCCGGTGATTGCATCGTCGTCGTCTCTGCAGCCTTACGGTGTCACGTTAGCCGATGGACCCGTCGGTGGCGAAGTGCTGATAACCGGGGTTTTGGGCGATCAGCATGCTGCGATGGTCGGTCAAGTGTGTCTGAACGCGGGGGAGGCGAAAAACACCTACGGAACCGGAAATTTTTTGCTGCTTAATACTGGCGAGACGATCGTGAGATCCAACAATGGCTTGCTGACCACCGTCTGCTATAAGTTCGGGGATGCCAAACCGGTTTACGCGCTTGAGGGTTCAATCGCTGTGACTGGCTCAGCGGTGCAGTGGTTACGTGATCAGCTGAGCATCATTAGTGGCGCTGAGCAAAGCGAATCACTGGCCCGTCAGGTCGCTGACAATGGCGGGGTGTACTTTGTGCCGGCATTCTCCGGGTTGTTCGCTCCGTATTGGCGATCCGATGCAAGAGGTGCAATCGTAGGGCTATCACGGTTCAACACCAACGCACATCTAGCTCGAGCAACGTTGGAAGCGATCTGCTATCAAAGTAAGGATGTGGTGGACGCGATGGCAGCAGATTCCGGTGTGCGCCTTGAGATCTTGAAGGTCGACGGCGGTATAACAGGCAACGACTTGTGCATGCAGATTCAGGCCGACGTGCTGGGCGTGGATGTAGTACGCCCGGTAGTTGCTGAGACCACTGCGCTGGGTGCAGCCTATGCGGCGGGCCTAGCGGTCGGTTTTTGGGCCGGCCTGTCAGACCTACGGGCCAATTGGCAAGAGGATAAGCGTTGGACGCCGACGTGGGACGATGACAAGCGTGCCGCGGGGTATGCGGGCTGGTGTAAAGCCGTGCAGCGGACGCTGGATTGGATCGATATGTCCTGACGCAGTGACTGCTAACAGGCTCATCCTCTGCCGACAGGAAGTAGGTCTCGGTTAGATGCCTCACTTCCGGCCCTTCCGGTCCGGTGTCGTTACGGGTGAAGCATCTGGTTCGTTCGACCGTATAGGTGCAGGACTATATCAACACTCGTTGGAGCGTTCACTACCTAGCTCGCCGAGTGACGCGAGGGTGCGCGTTTGCACAATGACACGTCGTTCTGGCCAGCAGTTCATGTGAGCTCGCAGGACAGGTCAATCCTCGCCGAAGATGTCGTAGATATCGCGTCGTGTGTTGTTGATGATTTCCACGATGCGCTGCTGCTGGTCAACGCTGGCGGTGTGTGTAAATTGCTTGATCGCACCGAACTGCTGGCCCATTGCTGTTCGCAGGCTGATGTGTCTAGAATCGGTGCCTGGAGCGATCTGGTCCCATGGCGGGGTCGTGGCCTTCTCGGCCGTGGCCCGACCATCGTCGGTCGGCTCGAAAAGCTTCTTGCTGCCGTCGATTCCATCTGCTGCGATCAATCCTTCGTCGGCGAGCAGTTGTAGCTTCGGGTACACTGAACCAAGGCTAGTTCGCCATATTCCGTTGCTGAGTTCGGCAATCTGCTGGAGCATCTCGTAGCCCTGCATTGGCCGCTCGGTGGGCAACACCAGAATGGCCGCTCGCGCGTCACCGCGCCGGCTGTCGTGTGGATCGCTCGCGCCAAAGCTGAAATCGAATCCGAGGCTTGGCTCGGTTACGGAGGTCTTTGGTAGGAGAAGCAAACGTGTTGTTCATATTCATGGTGATTTGTGTTTGCGGAGCATCCACCACGCTCTTGATATATCGTGATATATTGACTGGATAATATGATGCAACGCTTTCGGTGGTAGTCTTGTTTGCATGCAGCTGCATGCGAGTAGCACCGTGTGATGAACGGGAAGAATGACAACTTGACGATTGAATATTGAATGCGGCACCGAGAGTGCAGCCGGAATCGACGTAGGGCAACCGTCGCTGAAGCATGCGATTCTGGGTCAAGTGGGGGCTGGCGCTCACGACGGTGTCGGGGTCGCTACTGTAGATGTTTTATTGACTTTGGCGCATGATTCTACACTACATCTCTGGTGACGGTGTTGTCGGTATCCTGTTTTCTCTGCGACTCGCTCCGCCGGTATCGTTGTCTCCATTGGGCGGATGGGCGTTGCTAGTCGGCGACGTCGCCATACTCGCGGCTGCTGCTGCACATTAGCGTTGGAGACGAGAATCCATCTCTGTTTGACTACGGCGTTTGCTGCGGTCAGGAACCAGGTACCGCCGAGAGCGGCCCAGAGAATCCGAGAGGGACGAGATACTGAGGCACTGTCGGTGACCACAGTGGCGGGCTGACCGGAGTTGGACGAAGCCGCATCAGCTCGCGGCGATGTCTTGCAGTGAGCACGTAACCGGCGAATATCAGTGTGATATTGATCAGCGTGCTTCACAGGCCGCACTGGCAACTGGGTGACCTGACCGTCAAGCACCATAGCGTACCCGGCTACCACTTCTGACATATTCTCGAACGGTACAGGCTGATGTCAACCCACTAGACTCAGTATTTGCTGAACTTGCGATTTTAATCCGAGCAGAGTGAATGTCGACGCATTCGTGCCGACCTATCGCGGGATGTGGGGCCGGCTCGAACAATGAATTAAAGATAACGTTGGTCGGTGACTGGCGCTACAGTTGACGAACTGGTCGAACTTTACCAGCAGGTGTCTACACATCTGTCGATGTTACGGTAGGCCAGCACGATCGGGTCGGATACACTGCCGATTGGCTGGCTCTCGAGCCTGATCGCGTACGCTTGTGCCGTGGTGACGGCCGCGCATGCGCCGTCCAGTGGTACCTTGATCCGGTTTTGGACTGTATCTTTCTCGTAGTCGCCTACTGAACATGGCGGTGAGGCTGGGACAGGAGCTGCGTTATTCAAGCGTAGTGCTGGCTATTGTTTTTTGGATAGCAACCGATCCCAAAGTACAGTTAGCCGTCGGAACACCAAGTGAAATTGGCGAATTGGTGAATCGCGATGTCGCTTCTTAATTGTAATGTGCACCCAGCTTTGTCGTTCACCTTCAGCGTGCGGGCGAACAACTCCTGGGTGGCGACGCAGTGCATAGCGTTTTCCATCGTGCTCTGCATACCGATCCTGTTTGTGCTCTTCCAAAACGCCGCCAACCCCTAGGACTGATCGCAGGTCCGATGTCCTAGGTCAGCGGAGGCTTTTATCTGCAGGCTCTGCTTATGCTGCATGTGCTGCTGGAGCTGACAGTGGTGTTTTTGACGGCGACAACCGTGATGTGCCTGGGGTGGTTGGTGATGTCGACCGATGACCGTTTGTGTGAACAAGTGCTTGCCGAACAAGGATTAGGTGTTGTCTAGGTTGCGGTGGGATTAGTAGGCGTGCTGTCGACCTCCGTGCTAATTGAGGTGTTGGTGACATCGTCATTCTTGCTGATATTTGCTCGAGTGGGAATCGGAATTATCCCCGAAGTGGAATTTTTGTCGTATATTGGGTATTTAGACTGTCGTACCGAGAAATTTTGTGAGAATGGTGATTTCGATAAAGTTCCTGACGCGATTCTCACCAGTTGAGGCACGGTCATAAGCCGCGTCTTCAGGATTGGCGCTGTTGCCCGTCTTACAGGAGCCCAGCGTAACGACGCTAGTTGTTGGTGGTCGCTTGTGCACTGTTAGCTTTTTTTGATTTAAAGATAATACGATGTCATTGACGTGGTTTCGCCAAGTCGACGTTTTTCGATAATACACGGTTTGAACGAGCTGTGGGCGTCACCTCGGTGTCCATCGCTGGTTTCGCCGTGGTCTTGGTCGGCTGATTTAGTGAACCGGCGGGGACGGATCAGCTCCATGCCCTAGTCCCGCAATTGTATCCGTGTTATGTTGCGGGCAGCGACGGGGTCGATTCCGATATCAATACTGAAAGCTCAAGTTGTCCAATATTTTTCATCGCCATATCACGGTCAGTGAGCACGGGATCGGGTTCTGCGGGTGTCACGTCAACGACGGTCATCCCGTTATGGCGCAATAGCGACGTTATGGAACGCTGGTCATTGTGTGCTCGTTCAGCCACTGCAGTATTGCACACTGTGGTTGTCTAGAGACCACCCTGAGGTGATTTGGTCGACGCATGGGTCTGTGACGGCGGCGCTCATTACCTGATGTTTGGCTGATATCTGCGGCAAGATCAGCGACAGGCCCTCGTCTAGAGCTGTTGCGTTGCGATCGATCAACAACACCAATGATCGCCACCGTGTGAACAGAAAAATATCGGAAACCATTGCTTATCAGTAAGATTCAAGAATAGTTAAGTTGTAATCGGTACATTACATCAACAAGCTGGGCAAAAAGTTCGGTGCGCGACACCAGCGCTGCCAGCAGCAGTGAGGCGTCTATCAACCAGTCCAGTCATGGCTAACTTACCAGATCAGCAGAGGTTGGATTGACGCTGAACCGACCCACCACCTGCCGGTCGTGTTCGGGCCTCCACGTGCGCACCATGACGTCAGCACGACGTGCAGTTGCGCGACAGTTGATCGAACGCACGTCATCACCGACGACATAACTTACGTAGCTTGGCAAGCCGTGACGGTAAGTGTTTGCGAGACAGAAACGACGACAACATTCAGATGACACCGAGCACCCGCTGGAAATTCTGTCGGCACGCCAACTCTAGTGGGCCAATCGATCGGGTGGTTACCATGGCCGCGTTCTGGTAGCTGCGATGGATTGGTCGCGGTACGGTGTCGCATGTTGGCGCTGCCCGATAACGATGTCGACGGCATGGGTGCGCGGTTCAGTGTGTGCGCTGGGCGGCCAAGCATCGCGGACCTGACCGCGGAACCGGCTACAACTGTCATTGTGAATCAACAAGTCCACTACGAGCAGCTGGATGAGTCGAGGAGAGTAGTCTGATGAGATTGAGTATATCGCAGCTAGTGGGTGTTGGTCGCTAACGTGACATCGATAGCTAAGGTGGTCAATAGCAGCATCAGCAATGCCAGGAAAGCCTTTACTGGCCAAAGCGACACCGTGGTCGGTAGGACAAAGGGCAACGTTACTAAGCCGGTAAGCTCGGTTAGGATCACTAGTAGAGTAATAGAACTGAGCGTTAATATGCTTTGGAGTTATGCTCTCGGGTGTGGCGCTTTCAAGCTCGGTCTCCGGTCATAGTACCATCCGGTGTCTCAACGTTGGATTGGGCCATGGCTTTCATGTCGTCAAGAGTGACGTAGTTGCGGTCAAACAACTATGACCACGGCCGGACAGTGGCTAGCAGCGCCATCGCTCTGTGTGGCGACGTGCTCAGGTGCAGCATGGAGGAGGATTGAGTGGCAGTGACGATGTCGCCAATGTAACCTAGCATTTCGTCGGTGGCCAGTTCCTGGTGTACCGTTTCGTGGTCGGTTGCTAGCGCGGCTAGCGGTTTGATCGCGGACAGATTGCAAGGATCGAAAACGTGTAAGTGGCTAGTCAAGAATATCGTTCTCGATGTTGCTCGACAGCAAGGACACGCTCAGTTTGACCAGAAAACGGTCGAGTTAGGCTTCGAGCAATTGATTAAGTTCCCTCCTATTTGATTAGGTTCTGTGTCGCGACGGCGAGATGAATGGGTCGGGAAGCGCCTTGGGTTCGCTGTCCACGCTGCCCTTGACGCTCTTTCATCGCCTCAAGCAGTGCAGCCTTTGTTCCGGGTAGGTTTGGTTGATCTCATCGGTCAATAAGAGATTTAGTGAACACTGGACTCAAGCGGAATACGAAAGCGGCAGTGCGCGCGTCATGGACCAGCGAACCAGTGACATCACCGGGCATTAGGTCAGGGGGAACTGAACCCGCTTGGACTCCAGCTGCAATGCGGCAGCCAGCGCGCACCAACAACGTCTTCGCCATTCCCGGAACACCTTCGAGCAGTACGCACCTACTACACAGTGGTGTGATAACCACATCGCTGATGACCTAGTCCTGTCCAACGACAGCTTTGGCGATCTCGGCGCGTAACGTCAGCAGTGCATCACGCGCAGATTCTGAGGAGGCCAGACAATTCAGTACCAGGGTTCTGGGTAGAATCTGACTGTGTCATGAGTAGATGACCTGTCTTTCGAGTTCGTCGAGTGTACAGGCGAGTTGTAGTAGGCCAGTATCGCTGGCCAGTGGCAGGCTGAATAGGTGGTAACAAGCATATTCCGAATGGGTCCCGGTGCACCGGGGTACCGTTGCTGCTAGCACTGACGCGCTGGCGAGCTCTGCGGGATCGGTACAGACGCCTGTAGCCTTCCACCGTTTTCGACGCACATACGACGATAGGCAACTTTTCGGCTGCCGGTGGACCAGTCCCCAGCCCTTCCACAGGGCCAGCAGCAAGACGGTCCACAGCGGTCAGACGATCCAGATCACATTCTATGAAATTGGATCGTCAGTCGATGTCGGCTAGACATATTTCACTTTAAACCCGGTGAGGTGCGTACCAAATTAGATGGAGTCGACCTCCAGCAGGATTCATCGCTAGCGCTATGTGGCATTGTTGACCTCCAACAGGCCATCATTGGTCATGAAGTCGGTGCTACGGAACACCATGATGGTTCATGCGGTGTCGCTATACTAGAGCAGCGCCCTATCATCACAGTTGATTGCCGCCAGGCCGCTGTCTGCTTCGTAGATGTCGCTTGGCCCGAATCGGGCTGATTAGACCCGATTAGATTCCTGTAATCTGCAATTCGAGTTGCTGTCGCAAGTTTGATGCGCCGCTTCGAGTCCAGGCACTCTCGTGGGTTCGCGCCATTGGATCCACCAACAGGAAATCGCCGTGGCCGTCGCCAGCAGATTCAATATTGCACTGTCGATCAGGTATTGGCTCTGAGTCGCCAGTAAGTATTAATGCGTCGCGGCGAGCTGCCTTTTAGACGTCATCGATGATGTCGGTTCCGATGACCTCGACACCGTTGTTGTGTAGCAGTGTTGCTAGCTCGTGGGCACCGCCGGAGCCAGTAAACACGGGCTACATCCACAGCCCGGGCCATGGTACCGGCAAGATAAGCGCTGAACGCAGCCAGCATTGCGAGCACGACTAGTGTTAGTACTACCTAGCACCATGATCGCCATCGTCAGGTGGTAGTTGCGTATTCGGTACATGCCACCGCATTGACTGTCCTCACTGGATCTGCGCTCATGAGTCGAACGCGGTGGGCTGTTCAACCGTCAACGGTATGGCTGATGGTCGCGACTACAGGTGGTCGTCGAGGTCGGTGATCATTCGGTAGGCGTCCTGAGTTCCTGGTTAGTAGCCATAGGAATATCTTTGCAGTTTATGCTCATTAGTTTGTAAAGTACGTCAAAGACGTTACCAGCGTCGTGTGCTAGCTCGTTAGTGGTGCGGCCGGGGGCTAGATTGAGCACGCCGTCCTCCTCGAGCTGGCGTACTACAGCGCGTAACAGGTGTTTCTTGATTTCTCTCCGTCGTTTAGCTTTTTAGTGGTCTTCTGATGTTGGTCCGCTGTGAGTTGAGCGGCGTCGAATAATAAGCTGTCATTACCTCGATTGGTTCGCATGGCGCGCCGCACGACGTGGATGGTGACTATCGCCATGACAACCAACAGAATTGAGCAGCACCGTGGTGGTGAACCACCAGCTCGGGATCGAAGACGTTTTCTCTAGCAGACGGTGCAATAGTTTGTTGATCCATTCGATGAATTGTTGTGTTGCAAAAGCTTTGCTGTAAATAGGTTTGGAGAGCTCGTTCTGTGCGTCCTGGTGTGCGTTATCGCGGTCGATGTCGATGGAAGGAACTAGTCAGCTGATTCTCGCTCAGTTCTTACTAGGGCCAGGTCAGGTTAGCCAGAGGTTGTCGGTGGATACGACCTCGTAGTGTCCGCCGGCGGCATCGGTCTTCAGCACCAGGCCGAATACTTCGGCGCGCATTCGTCGATCGGTGTAGAGCAGTACGATGCATCCGGCATTGAATGGCGTGGTAATGATTTGATCGATCGCCGACTCGATGGACGTAATTGTGGTGTACAGGAGCAGGATACTGGTCGCTGTTGTCCTGGGTCAGTAGCATGTTTTCTGCGATTGCGAATGGTACTGTGACAGTGTCGGCAACAACAATCTCCACGAGGAATGCTAGCAGTTGGATGCCGAGTACTCGCCAGAGGTTATTACGAGCCAGTGTAAAGGATCTGGTGATCACAGCGGTGACTGGAAGTCTCTCTAGTGCAATCGGCACGGGTGCGAACAGCACGTCGACCACGTCGTTAAAGATATTGTTCAGGGTCAACGGCTGCAGCGGGATAATCCCGGGTTTGGCCACTGCCGGGACCAGTGGTAGCGGACCGTACGGAAAACTCGAACGGCGGCCCATAGTCGAGCGGTGCTCTGTATCCCGATGCTGAGCTATAGCCAAACGAACCACCGTAACTGGGTGGCGTGGTGTATCCCGGCAGGGATAGTTGGCCGGCGGAACCCAGGTGATGAGCTCACCGGATCGTCAGGGGGAGGCGTGCTTACTGTGGGTAGCCGCCGTGGTCGTTCGTAATGGTTCCATAGGATCGGCGGTCGGTGTTTTTCTAAACGTCTGTTAAACGTTGGACAGTAACGTAAGTGCTGTGGTGATTAGCTTCTAGAAGATGGAGGAACTAAAGTCTTAGCTCCGGGAAGATTTGACCGGAGCGATGAGGACCCAGGATCAAGTTGCGAACCGTGACTCTCCGCATGCTGCTGGCAAAGATCCAAAACGAGGAATTCTCGGGTAAACAGGCGAGACAGCTCTCCGACGACGAGGCTATCAAGGTGCTGGCCAGAAAATCACGCAAGTGTGGCTAATCCGCCGAGATCTACACTCAAAACAGGCACGGTGAATTCGTTGCTAACTAGCATGCCGAGACGCGGATCATTGACGAGTGCTTGCCCACACCGTTCCCGGACGCTTGAGTGGGCCGACGTCGTTGATACCACGATCGTCGAGGTAGCCAAAACACTCGGGCATCGGCCCACCATGTATGGCAATAAAGGTAGCCCCTGAAGTCGTGTCAGGGAAAGTTGACGAAACTCGTTTGGCCACGGGGGTCCAAGAGCGCCTCTAGTCAACTCGGATGAATGACAGGTGCCATCCCATTGCTTGGGAGTCGGCCTCGGCGCCATTGACTGAGAAGCCGAATACGAGGGGAGCAGATATTTCACGGAACTGTGGTGTTCTGGCAAAGGTTTCCACGTTTTTGTCCTCGATCAGCTGCGCCGCTGTTATAGGTATGGTATGCCTATCAACTTGAATCGTGGCCTAGGGCATGTAGACGACGTTGCGGTACCATGCAGCGGTCGGTCCCCATCCCGACGTGACAATAAAACTGTTATCGGTTGGATCATGTTCGACAACTGCCAGGATCTGTTAACGTTGTATCCTCAATACTCGCCTGGCAGGACGAAGAAGAAGCAAGTGTCGTCCGAATATCGGACCGAGCCCCATTCGATACAGGTATATAGAAACGCGAAAAAGCAACTGGATCAACCATATTAACGGGTGGATGTTCTTGACGGTATGCACGCTTCTGTCTCCTCTACAGCAGGTCACAGCCACTTCGTATGCGACGGCAACGCCTATCTGGGATCGCTGCCGCTGATTTGTATCATTGGCGTGCAACAAATTCCAATATCGACGCTATTGCAAGTTATTGCCTAGAGTTAAAGTAAGATCACAATGGCATCCGAGGCACAACCCAACGGATACTTAACCGTCAAGTGGCTCAACATGGCGGGTTGTCTTATGCCACGATCCAGCCAGTCAAACCGGCTACGGTTCCGCCGATTTGAAGAGGTCTTTGAGCACCACTCAGTCAGCGCCAGATCCACCGCGGCAGATCACGTCCGCCGTCTTGTTAACCCAGAGATACTGTGCTCGAGCTTGTACAGATTCAACAATTTCTTGCGGACTACCCCAAGATGGGCTTCCGCTGTGTCACAGAACTCGTGCAGGAACGTTGGCTGTCGTGATTCAGCGCTCCTAGTATCAGGAAGGTGAGATGCACCAGGATAGGAAAACTCATGCAGTTGCATGCGAGTTGGCGATTGCAGACCATCAAAACCGGTTGGCTTGGATCAAAGAACTCAATGTGACCGAATGCATCTTCTTGTTGAGTGTTGTGTGGTTTTGTTTTATGTGGGGTGTGGTGGTGTGGGTTGTGGTGTGGGTTGTGGTGTGGGTCGATGGGTTGTGTGAGTTGATCTACTGTGTGGATGTTCTGGTAGCCGTGAGTCCGTCGGTAAAGCGGGTGGTGTTGTGAGTCGTTTGTAGAAGGAGATTGCCGCTCTGGCTGGTGTATGGTCAAGGCGGTCAATGCATTGCGGACCAAGCAGATGGCCTGGATCATTTTGACTTGGCTGGTAGTGGAAGCCGTTGATTTCCTTGGCTTTTTCTCAGGAAGCCTGAGTGAGAAGACAGACTTTTATCTGTATCCGCTGTACGACATGATGGACTCCGAGCTGATCCCGGAGCTGATGTCTGCCGACGTTATCAAGATGGCATTGCTAAAGCATATGCGGGGTCGCACACTTAACGATGCGTTCATCGTCCGGGCGATACGCGATTCTACCGCCGCCGAGCAGATGAAGATGTTCCTCATCCGACTGGGTTTTGGATTGAAAGTCGTTGTCACCGGGAATGTCACTCAGGTTGATCTGCCGGGCGATGCTGGGTTGGGTTTGCGTGCGGCAGTCGATATCCTGGAAAATATTGACGACATTCATGTCGCGGGGCTGGCCAGTTTGGACGTGGTGCGTTACTGGTTGGCGTCAGAGGGCGTCGAAGCCTATGCCAAATACAAGGAGCCAGACTTGAGGATGAATCGGGCGGCTTGGCGGGCGTTCGCAGTCGTCGATGATGGTGGTGTGAACAGTCGTATGAGTGTTTTATGAGTATTGAAATATCTAACGAGTCAGGTATCGACGTCTCCGAAGCAGAACTGATCAGCGTCGCGCGGTTTGTCATCGTCAAAATGGACGTCAACCCAGGCGCGGAGCTGTCGATGGTGCTACTGGACACCGCGGCGATGGCCGATCTACATATGCGCTGGATGGATCTACCTGGGCCGACGGACGTCATGAGCTTTCCTATGGACGAACTCGAGCCGGGTGGTCGACCCGACGCCCCTGAACCAGGGCTCTTCATGTTGGGTGACATTGCGCTGTGCCCAGAGTTCGCCGTGCAGCAGGCGGCTGCAGCGGGCCACAGCCTCGGACATGAGTTGGCGCTTCTGACAATTCACGGTGTGCTTCACTTGCTCGGCTACGACCACGGTGAGCCAGACGAGAAGAAGGAAATGTTCGCCTTGCAGGACCGGTTACTGGAAGAGTGGGTAGCCGAACAGGTCCAGGCCTATCAGTACGATCGTCAGAACGAAAAGGACTGTCGACTGCTAGACAAGTCAAGGTATTTCGATCACTTGTGACCGGTCTAAATCAATTACTCGGCGTGATCGTGTTGATTGGATTGGGTAGGCTCTTCGCTGCGATCGACGCTGCTATCAGCTACTGTGTAGCTGACCCGGGTGCAGGGGCTAGTTCGCGACGAGCTGCCTAAAATTAGGGGCAGGCTGTTCAAGGTGACGGCCGGTCGGTCACGCTACATAAATCTGGCAGTACTGCTGTGGATCGCATGTGAAATTACAGCGATCATACTGCTAGTGGTGCTCCTTTACGGCACTCTCGGCTTGGGCTGAGTTTTGTTCGGCTCCGCGACAATCGCGGTGGTGGTCAGCTTCGTGGTTGTCGACGTTGACACACGCATACTGTCTCGCCAGAACGCATATTCTATTTCATTGGCGACAGCCTTTCCGTCGCAGGCGATCTCATGACTGTTGATGCCGATCGTTCGGTTGCTGGCGGTTGTCGGCAATGCGTTGACCCTGGTTCGCGTCCTGCGAGACGAGCCGTTTGCGTCCAAAGTTGAGTTCCGCAAAGTCGTCGATCTGGTGCAGCAGCGTGGCGTGGTTGCCGCCGACGAACGCCGGACGATCGAATCAGTCGTCGGACTTGGTAACACCCCAGTCCGTGAGGTGATGGTGTGATGCACTGAGATGAACTCGATTGGAAGTTACAAGTCGGCCGCTCAAGCGACAACTTTGGCTGTACTTATCGGTTATTCACGTATTCTGGAGGCGATATCATTGGGGTGGTGTACGTGAAAGACCTTGCACATTATGTGTTCTTTTCGCCGGATCACGGCCAGACCACGACTGTGGCACAGGTGATGCGTCCAACAGTTTTTGTTCCGGACTCCAAGCCGGTTGGATATGTTGCTGCGCGAAATGCAGTGTGACTGCAATCCCATGGTACTGTTGGCCGACGAGTACGGTGCGATAGCTGGCTTGATCAGTATCGAAGACGTGCTAGAAGAAATTGTCGGCAATATCGCTGACGGGTATGACAACGCTGAAATAGGTTCAGTAGAAGATTTGGGCTACAAGAGTTTTCGGGTTTCAGCGCGACTGTCGATCGAAGACGTTAGTGAGTTATACGGCATGGAATTTGACGATGGTCTCAATGCTAATGTGGTGGGAGGTTTGCTGGCTCTGAACCTGGGCCGTATCCCGTTGCCTGGCGCTGAAGTGGTGTCACATGGTTTGCGGCTGCGCGCTGAGAATGACCCCGATCTTTGGGGACAAGTGCAGATCGGCACCGTGCTGCTGAGCCGGGCCAAATCTGACGGTTCCGATGGTGCCAACGGCGGTTGGCTGGCTGAGTCACTGAATGCTAAGGATATCAAGTTGGTGACCCCTGGCAGCGGTGCTACGGTCCGTAACGTCGACGGCCGCACGTATATGCCTCTGTGCCGGTGACCTTGTTAACGCTCGAGCTGACCGGCCTGCAGGCGGCGGTCGTCGCCGCGTCCAGTGGGGTGAGTAGGTTGGAGGTCGCCGTGCTGATGGCCGGGTCCGTGGACCATCTCGGTATCGCTACGGTGCATGAACTGGCTCCAGCAGCAGTGGTAATACTGACTGATAGAGCCGGGAATCTGTTATGACGAAGACTGTGCACTTGGTGCGAAATTCGGCGGTAACCTGACATGGCCGAATTCCGTTCGGGCTTCGTATGTTTGATCGGCCGACCGAATACCGGCAAATCGACGCTGATCAACGCGTTGGTTGGCGCCAAGGTAGCGATCACTTCGATGAAGCCGCAGACCACGCGGCATACCGTTCGTGGGATCGTGCATAGGGAGGGCAACTTCCAGATTGTTCTGGTCGACACTCCCGGTCTGCATCGGCCGCGTACGCTGCTGGGTAAGCGACTCAACGACTTGGTGCATGACACCTATACCGAAGTAGATGTCATCGGGCTGTGCATCCCGGCTGACGAGGCAATCGGTCCGGGAGATCGATGGATTGTAGATCAGATCCGGTCGACTGCCCCGAAAACGACGCTCGTCGTTATCGTTACTAAGCTCGACAAAGTCCCCAAAGACCGGCTGTCTGCACAGCTGGTCGCTGTCAGCGACCTCGTCTTCGACTCAGTCGAAATTGTTCCGGTGTCGGCTGTGACGGATGAACAGGTCGACGTGCTGGTCGATGTGCTGGCTGCGGCTTTGCCGCCGGGTCCGGCGTATTACCCCGACGGTGAACTGACCGACGAGCCGGAAGAGCTTCTGATGGCAGAGTTGATTCGCGAGGCCGCGTTGGAAGGAGTGCATGACGAGCTGCCACATTCGTTGGCTGTGGTGATCGACGAGGTCCGCCCGAGAGCAGGGCGTGACGACTTGATTGACGTGTACGCTGCGCTTTATGTCGAGCGTCCTAGTCAGAAAGGAATCGTCATCGGCAAGAGCGGCGCCCGGTTGCGGGAAGTGGGTACCGCGGCACGTGGCCAGATCGAGAAGTTGTTGGGGACCAAGATCTATCTCGACTTGCATGTCAAGGTCGCCAAGAATTGGCAATGTAACTCCAAACAGCTTGACCGACTAGGTTTTTGACGAGTTCAATCGTCCACAGAGTTCGGCGGTGTGACAGTGTTCCACCATACCTTCGGTTGCTTGGTTGCCCAGCCACAAACAGCTTCCAGTTCGGCGGCCAGCGAGATCAGTATGCCTTCGCTGTTTGCTGGTCCCATTAGCTGTACACCGATTGGCAACCCCTCGGCGGTGAAACCTGCCGGCACGTTGATCGACGGCCAACCCAGCACGTTCCACGGCCACGTCACTGGGCACGCGGCGATCATGGCGCGATCAGTGCGAAAGGAGCCCAATCGGTCGAAAGTGTGTGCCAATGGTGGTGGCTGCGCGGTGGTCGGCGCCAGGATGACGTCGACGATGTCGAAGATCGAACCGACGCGACGCTGGTCGGCGGCTTCGTGGTGGCGCGCGTTACGCAGAATCGCCTCCCCGAGCACATGACCCGTGCGCAGATTGGCAACGGTGCGGCGGTCCAGGGAGACGTCATCGCCCAGCCTTTCCTGCCAGTCCACCAGACCGGAGGTGGACCGGGCGAGAAAGTTCCACGACAGCCGCAGGCCGTAGTCCGGGTTGCCGGTTACTACGGTGTGGCCAAGCAGTTCGAGTTGCTTGGCCATCATTTGCGTAGCAGCCAAGATTTCTGGATGTAACTTGGCCCGAAACCCTGTGAACGGGAATCGGGTGGACAGCGCGATGTTGAGTGGACCAGGCGCGATGCCGAGATAGTCGGATACCGTCACCGGGCGGGGTTGGTGTCGGTCACCCTCGACGTTGCCGGACGCCGCGTCGAGCACCAATGCCGCATCAGCCACCGTGCGGGCTAGCACCCCATTGACCGTGATGCCGTTGAACGCTTCCGGTAACGGCCAGGTAGAGATACGCCCGCGTTGCGGTTTGATGCCTACTAGGTGTGTCCATGCTGCGGGGATGCGGATGCTACCGCCGCCATCGGAGCCGATGGCGGCGGTTACCAGGCCTGCGGCCACCGCGGCCGCGCTACCGCCAGACGACCCTCCTGGCGTGTGCTGACGCGACCAGGGATTACGGGTATGCCCGAATCCGGGCCCGCTGGTGAATGGCCATTGGCCCAGTTCACAGGTGTTGGTTTTGCCGACGATGACCGCACCGGCCGCCTTTAGGCGGCGAACGACCTCGGCGTCATGGGCGGCGGATCGCACATGCCCTTCGGTGCCAAAGGCGGTTGGCACTCCTGCCACGTCAACGTCATCCTTGATCGCGATCGGGATGCCGAGCAACGGCGCCGTGTCGCCGTCAGCCCGTCGCCGGTCTGCGGTTGCCGCGTCAGACAGCGCGGACTGGGTGAGCACCACACGGAAAGCGTTCAACGTGGGCTGGCTGGCCTCGATGGCCTGCAGAGAACGTTGCACCAATTCTCGGGCAGTCACTGAGTGTGTGGCCAGTTGGTAAAGCAAGTCAGTTAGTGTGGGCAGGCGCTGGTCGCCGGATGCCGAGATGGCCCCAGAAGCGGACCCAGAAGCGCCAACCACGGGTTACGAGACTATCGGCGCGGATACCGACTATGTTGCGGTGGGGTGCAAAACTGTTGTGATGCGGCTATATCGGGACCGGGCGGTAGTGCTACGTCAGCACAAGCTCGGCGAAGCCGACCGGATCGTCACTTTGCTGACCCGCGATCACGGGTTGGTGCGTGCGGTGGCCAAAGGTGTGCGTCGCACGCGTAGTAAATTCGGCGCCCGACTCGAGCCGTTCGCGCATATCGACGCGCAACTACACCCTGGCCGCAACCTCGATATTGTTACTCAGGTCGTTTCGATTGACGCGTTCGTCACCGACATCGTCAGCGACTACGGTCGGTACACTTGTGGGTGCGTGATACTGGAAACTGCCGAACGTCTTGCTGGTGAAGAACGGGCACCTGCCCCGGCTCTGCATCGGCTTACGGTGGGCGCGCTGCGTGCGGTGGCTGACGGAAGCCGGCCTCGCGACTTGGTGCTGGATGCCTATCTACTGCGTGCCATGCGGATCGCCGGATGGGCTCCAGCGCTGACTGAGTGCGCCCGCTGTGCCACGCCCGGTCCGCATCGGGCGTTTCACATTGCTGCTGGGGGTAGTGTATGTGTGCACTGCCGTCCGGCCGGTTCGACTACACCGCCGCTGGCTGTGCTGGAATTGATGTCTGCGCTGCATGATGGCGATTGGGAAGCCGCGCGGCAGGCGCCGCAGTCCCACCGCAGCTACGTCAGCGGATTGGTGGCCGCACACCTGCAGTGGCATCTGGAACGGCAGCTGAAAACGTTACCGCTGGTGGAGCGGACGTGCCAGGGTGATCGGTCCATCGCTGAGCTGCGCACAGCGTTGGTGAGGCAGGATATGCCCTGTGGTTAGGAATGAGCGCAAGCTGAAGTCCACAGATTTTCCGCAGCTGCCCGCCGCGTCCGATGACTACCCGACCTTTCCCGACAAATCGATATGGCCGGTTGTCTTTCCGGCGTTGCCGTCATCACCCGACGGAGGGCCTAGTCGACCACCGCAGCACACGTCGAAAGCCGTCGCTCCACGAATCCCGGCTGCTCAATTGCCGACTCATGTCGCCATCGTGATGGACGGCAATGGTCGTTGGGCCAACCAACGTGGACTGCACCGCACCGAAGGCCACAAAATGGGCGAGGCGGTTGTCATTGACGTCGTCTGTGGCGCTATTGAACTCGGGATCAAGTGGCTCAGCGTCTACGCTTTTTCCACTGAAAACTGGAAGCGTTCTCCCGAGGAAGTTCGCTTCTTGATGGGTTTTAACCGAGACATGGTGCGTCGCCGTCGGGACAACCTCAACGCGATGGGTGTCCGGATCCGCTGGTTGGGTTCACGACCTCGGTTGTGGCGCAGTGTTCTCAAAGAACTCGAGATCGCGGAGCAGATGACGGTGAATAACGACGTCATCACAGTCAACTACTGCGTCAACTACGGTGGCCGCACCGAAATCGCAGAATCTGCAAGAAAAATTGCTCGTCTGGCAGCTATGGGCCGGCTCAATCCGGAGCGGATCACCGAGTCCACGGTGGCCCGGAACTTGCATCTACCCGATATACCCGATGTCGACCTGTTTCTGCGGACCTCGGGGGAGCAAAGGTCTAGCAATTTCCTGCTGTGGCAGGCGGCGTATGCCGAATACATCTTTCAAGACAAGTTGTGGCCCGACTACGACCGCCGTGAGTTGTGGGCGGCGTGCGAGGAATACGCGTCACGCAATCGACGCTTTGGGAGCGCATAGTGACCTCTTTACATGAGCGACTCTCATTGGTCCTGCGCGGCGTGTTACCCGCTGAAGCGGAACCTGACGGCGCGCTCACGGTGCGCATCGACGATACGTTCGCATCATTGCGGGTGGTCAATATCGTTTCCGACCTCGACTTGGTGTCACTTACTCAGATATTGGCGTGGGATTTGCCGCTAACCAAGAAGATCGGCGATCGGGTGGCACAGTATGCGCGCGACACTAATCTCGGCACGGTGATCCTGGTGGAGAAGGTCAGCGAGCAGGTCGCGCAGCGTAACTCCGGAAAACCTGGGCTCAAAACTGCGGACGTGATGCTGCGATACAACTTTCCGGGTGCCGGTTTGACTGATGATGCGTTGCGCATATTGATCCTGCTGGTACTGGATACGGGTGTCCAGATACGCCGTGCATTAACGTCGTGAGCCGAGCTGTACGGGGGGCGCCTTGAAGCAGTTTCAAGACAGGCACTCTGAGCAGGTGCCGAAGATTTCGATGGTGTGGCTGACGTCAGAGAATCCATGTTTGGCGGCCATTTCGGCCGCCCATGCCTCGACTTCGTGATCGCCAACCTCGATGGTAGAACCGCAGCCTCGGCACACCAGATGGTGGTGATGGTGTTCAGAACACCTGCGATAGACCGATTCGCCGGTATCGGTGCGCAACGTGTCGACTGCTCCCGCCGCTGCCATCGATTGCAAGGTCCGGTAGACGGTGGTCAAGCCGATAGTCTCGCCTCGACGGCGCAGCTCGTCATGCAGTTCCTGGGCTGAGCGGAAGTCCTCGAGCGTCTCCAACAGTGTCGATATTGCTGTGCGTTGTCGGGTAGAGCGGACGCTGGCTCCAGTCATCATGTGTGCCGCCCCCCCTCACCGCTTCGTCCTTTGTCAGCGGGCTGCGTCTCCATTGCGTCATCGTTGGCGTGGGTCACAGCGTATCCTCGCCAGCATGGGTGACAGCATCAACGACGATGTGTGCCAGGTGGTGGTCGGCAAGTCGGTAAAGCACCTCGCGGCCGGACCGCTCTCCGGCGACTATCCTCGCCGCCTTGAGGATTTTCAGGTGTTGACTAACTAGTGGCTGTGGTACGTCTAGTGCATCGACCAGTTCGTGGACACACCGCTGAGATTCACGCAGTTGCAGTACGATGGCGATCCGCACGGGTGCGGCCAGCGCGCGTAGCAACTCCCCGGCTGCGTCCAAAATTTCCCGGGATGGAGGCGCGGGGTAGTCTGCTAGCCTCGAAATCCCATCAGCGTCGTGCTTGTGACCCCCAACTAAACCTGAGCTTAAGTTGGCGGTCACGATCGCGGGTGGGCGGTCAGCGGTGGTCGATGTTGACGGGGACGTCACCATAATTCAGGTCATCACCTTCGAGCAGTGCCTGGTATTGAGTCCGTTAGAGTAATTCCACTGTCACATGCATGATGACGCATGTCAAAAACGGTGGCAGCGATCGTTACCATGACTGAATGCTTTGTGCACGCGGTTCGCCGCTGTGCGACCGTCCTGATCAAAGAAGGAGTGCCCTGTCTCGTGGCATCCGTCATCGATACTGTGGTTAACCTGGCTAAGCGGCGCGGTTTTGTTTATCCTGCGGGCGAGATTTACGGCGGCATAAAATCGGCGTGGGATTACGGTCCGCTAGGGGTAGAGTTCAAGGAAAACATTAAACGCCAATGGTGGCGCTCAGTGGTAACCAGCCGGGACGATGTTGTAGGAATCGATTCGTCGATCATCCTGCCGCGGCAGGTATGGGTGGCGTCTGGCCATGTCGAGGTCTTCCACGATCCACTGGTTGAGTCGTTGATCACTCACAAGCGTTACCGCGCTGATCATCTGATCGAGGCCTACGAAGCTAAACATGGGCAGCCGCCGCCCAACGGCTTGGCCGATATTCGCGATCCGGACACCGGTGAGCCTGGCCAGTGGACGGACCCGCGCGAGTTCAACATGATGCTTAAGACTTATCTCGGGCCGATCGAGACTGAGGAAGGATTGCACTACCTGCGACCTGAGACAGCGCAGGGCATCTTCATCAACTTTGTAAATGTAGTGACGACTGTCCGTCGCAAGCCACCGTTCGGTATTGGGCAAATTGGTAAGAGTTTTCGCAACGAGATCACCCCGGGCAACTTCATCTTTCGTACTCGCGAGTTTGAACAGATGGAGATGGAGTTTTTCGTGGAGCCATCGACCGCGAGAGACTGGCACCAATATTGGATCGATACACGGATGCAGTGGTATGTCGAACTCGGTATTCATCCGCAGAACCTACGGCTGTTCGAACATCCGAAGGACAAGTTGTCGCACTATTCTGACCGTACCGTCGACATTGAATACAAGTTCGGCTTTGTCGGTAGCCGTTGGGGCGAATTGGAAGGTGTTGCTAACCGAACTGATTTTGACTTGTCAACGCACGCAAAGTATTCCGGGGTTGATCTGTCGTTTTACGATCAGGTCAACGATATTCGGTACACGCCGTACGTTATCGAACCGGCAGCCGGTCTGAATCGATCGTTCATGGCGTTCTTGATTGACGCTTACACCGAGGATGAAGCCCCAAATACTAAGGGCGGGATGGATAAACGTGCGCTACTTCGACTGGATCCGCGGTTGGCGCCGATCAAGGCCGCTGTGCTGCCGTTATCTCGGCACGCCGATTTGAGCCCCAAAGCCCGTGATTTGGTCGCGGAGTTGCGCAAATGTTGGAATATCGAATTTGACGATGCCGGCGCTATTGGGCGACGCTACCGGCGTCAGGATGAGGTTGGTACACCGTTTTGCGTGACAGTGGACTTCGAATCACTTGACGATAACGCCGTTACCGTACGCGAGCGTGACGCCATGACGCAGGAGCGGGTCGCGATGACCAACGTTGCTGATTACCTTGCAGTGCGGCTCAAGGGCAGCTAGGAGCTGCCTCCAGGTCGTTGGAGCGTGTCAAGTCCCTACCAGTAGGTGATATCCCACGAAGCGGCGAATGGCACCAGTGTTGACGAAGTTGTTCGTTAATTACTTTTGGTTGTTGCTTGATATCGCAGCGCCGGTGTACCGCTTACTGGGCTCTGAGTCGATATGGTTGCCGTTCGCTTGTCGGGTTGGGGCCAGTTGCCGGCCCGCGCAAGGTGACTGAGTCCAGAGCTGGCGCGGGGTTTCTAGGATGTGCGACGGTGCTTGCCGGCTGGTGGTCAGAGACATTGAAAATGCGGGGTGGGGGTCGCCGGTGGTAACGCGGGTCGGGTGGATGGGAATACCCATTGTAGGAGGTACAGCTGCTCGGGAAATCATTCGATTTGAGTTCGTTTTAGAATTATTTTAAGCAATTTGTTGAAGCATCGATCCGACACGTCGCATGATACGCCACTGACCGTAAGGTGGTCGTCTCTTTTCAAGCTCAGTTCCACGAAACTTATTGCCGTTCATCATTTGTATTCTTCACCTATTCTTCACCGTCAAAATCCGTTGTCGTTGTCTAATGACGTGCCGCCTTACGTAGCGGTTTCTCGAGAGTTCTCTTAGGTCAGTCGGAGTGGTGATACAATTGCTAAATAATGTTGTCGGGGTGGTGGAAAGGGCTTGGTAAAATCTGGAATTGTAGCAGAGGATTGTCCTGTGATCCAGTGATAGAAGTGGGTAATTTTTGGATGAGTGATTGTTGGGTAGACTGGTACGATTTGCTGGATTGAAGTTGTTATGATTCTGGACTTTTCGTGTTTTACATTCGAGATTAACTCTACGAGAATATTTTCTGATGTGGGTTTGTGGTCGTTATTTGTGGCAGCGACGGCCTGGTATAGGCTGGTATTGGATTTGCAGGCGTCGGCATCGTCAGTCTTCCGCGAGGATTGCGGGGTTGGCGAGTGGGCGGGTCCGGCATCGGTGTCGATGGCGGCAGCCGCGCTGTAAGTAGGGTGGTTGAGCGCGGCGGCTGGACAGGCGGAGTTGGAGGCTAGTCAGGCTCGAGCGGCAGTGACGGCGTTGGCTGCTACGGTGTCGCCGGTGGTGGAGGTGACTGTGAGTCGGATGACGTTATTGTCTTTGTTGGCGGCGAACATCTTCGGTATTAATGCTCCAGCGATCGCGACCACGGAGTTTCCATATGTGGAGATATAGGTTCAGGATGTGGCCGCCATGGCGGCCTAATTACCTAGGGGCAACGTCGGTTGTGCCGATACTGATGCCATTTTAGTGCACTGCCGCTGAATCTGACGGGGTTGACGGGGTTATGTCGCAGGAGGTTTCGGGCGTGTTAGTGGCAGGATCAGTGGCCTGGAGCGGTTGGACCACGCAGGTACAGTCGGCGGTGGCAGCGTTGCCGGGGTTGGGGGCGATGTCAAACGCTGTGGCGATGACCGGGGTTCCTGCCGGTGACGCCATGCCGATATCGATGGGTATGAGTGGCGGCGAGGGAATACTGGGTGATGATGGGTCACGGTGGCGCGAGTTTGCATGTGATGCGGTTGTGGCCTAGTATGGTGCCCCGCACTGGAGTCTGGTATGGCGGTATCCAGTTAAGCTGTAATTACCTACGGTAATATGGTCTACACCGATTTGGATGTAGGGTTCGGCGCGACCTAGCCATCTGTCATTGACGGACAATGTGCAGAGAGCCGTGCACCCGCACCCGCGGTGCTAGTTCACAGCCGTACTAGGTCTCGCGTGCTGATGTGAATCACTGGAGCAGCGAAGGTGTGCCTTCGGGGCGAGTATAGCTTGCAGTAACAAGTTTTCTAACGTCGTTAAAAGCGCTTCAGCAAGCCAAGAACCGGCTGGGGGTGTCTCGAGATATCGGCGCAACGAGGAGCAATTAGGGCTTTGATCTTCCCGCGGCACCTAGAAGACAACCCGATTTGCCCGTGTTTCGACGAAGACCGAACATGGAACTTCGGGAGAAAGTAAGTTGGTTTGGGGCCGAAACCATGGTTATGGAGCTATTCGCCGAAGTGGGCTTTCCCGCGCTGCGATGGCATATCAGAAGTCATTCACAATTGTTGCTGTACAGACACTCTCATAGACTCTGGTGTGGACTATCCCGGCGGTTTGTGGGCGCTGTCGGTTGGCTAGCAAGCAGAATTCTCGTCGCGCTCCCGAAGACAAGGTGGTGATGAATGCTGCAAAGTAAACCGTGCGCACCAACACTTGTGTGTCCGTGTCCGCTGGCGGACGTCTAAGTCCCCCGTAGGACAAGCCGATCGGAGTTTCCTGGTTGATCGGTGACGTGCCTATACCATGATCGGGAATTTGATGACAAGGTCTTCGCGGAAGGGCGGGCATTGGGTGGCAATCCAATTGACGGAATGTCCTGTCGAGAGTTTCTGGCAAAGATCGCCACCGCCGCCAGCGCGAGGGCTCGGATGTTGCTGGCGGGTCTGGTGATCGAAAAGGCTTATGACGCAGGACCGTGTTCCGATTATTTGACCGACATGAACACTTCGCGTTGTTGATGCAGGAGAACAGGTTGTTCGATCACTACTTCAGGACACTCTCTAGCGTCAACGGGCTCAACACACCGTTGTCGGTATTTCAGAAAAAGGGCTGGAACCCAGTGGCCAAAGCGCTGCACTCCAATGGCATTACCATCTCGTTCTGTTGCGGCACCACCCGAGCTCCCTGCTTGACAGTGAGTACGCCAATGCCCTTGACCACGGGTGGATCGTCCGGTGTAGGTTAGGAATAGTCCGTTTCGGGGCGATATGCTGATAATAATTAAGTGTACTATACGCGCCAGGACTTTCCTGGTCTGCTGCTTATTGGTCGACACGTTGGCGATCCGCAAACACTACTTTTGCTCGCTTTTAGACGGGATCACGGCTAACCGACTGTACTTGATGAGTGCCACTATTGATCCTGACGGCTTCAATGGTGGGCCGCCGTTGATTGAACCCATTATCCAACCGCTGTTCCAGTTCAACTGGACCCTGACGTCGGAGAACCTTAGTGTCGCCGGGTCAGCTGGAAAGCTGTGGCAGAGCCAGTATACGTGGTTACCAGATCACACCGTTTTTGCTACTTGACTGGGTAGGGGTGTTTTGATGTTGGTCGGCGTGTCTTATGGGGTGAGGGGCCCTTGGCTTTTGGAGGTCTAGGTGTTGCTAAGTGTTCAGCTGATGAAGGGAGCTAAGGGTTGTGACCGGGGTGATGACATTGTTGTTTAGGCTGCCAGGAGTTATGGGTGGAGCGTGTCTAACACCGTGACAATGAGCCGTCAGCGCCAGGGTGTCCAGGATATGGAATGGTCTTCACGTCCGGCCAAGGAATATGTGAGCAGTTCACCGATAGATCTTTCTATTCTCTACGGTACAGAGCTAATCCTGGCGTGGTAGCGCAAGACCTGATCGCGGTGCACGCGAGGTTACTGGTAGCGTTGTGCTGCAACGGGCGCCGTGTGGATTGAACCGGTTTTGTGGACCTGGCCGGCAATCAGGACCTGTTGGGACAGGTTGTAGGGCCGCACCGCGAAACCCGGACATCGACTAGTTTGCCCAACGTGGTTCCTAGTTTTGCAATGGCATCAAATCCTTAGCCATCGATCCGGCCGCGGGCTACACGTCGGCGATCCACGCCGTGCTGCCGGGTGCCACGCTTGTTGTCGGCCATCAGGACACGCTCGCTAACGATGCACTGACCAAAGTACTCCGCCAGGTCACCTGGGAGCTGCGGGATCGCCGCGGCGACAAGCTTGATCCCGAGTGGGTCAATCAGTGACGCTTACTCAACTCTACGAGAACGACTATCCAACAAGCGCTTTATCAAGATATGGAACTAGATCCACGTCTAGAGGATCCCAGCGTCCGAGATCCTCTAGACGTGGATCGCCAAAAAATAACCGTACACCTTATCGTCTATCGTGCGGCTTGGCGAGGAACCGCATCTGACAAGACATCGCCTGCACCGCTTCCTGACGTGGCGCCTTGACTCCAACACCCCAGAACTGATCATCCGGGCTGGCACCGTCAACACTTGGTGATCCAAGATCAACCCGTTTCACCACCACTGGCATTACCAACTCACAAACCGCGGGCTACAACAACCTGACCAAGCAGGTCAAAAACGTCGGCTGCGGGTTCAACAACATGCACGGATACAGATCCCCCTACACCCGCAAACAATAGGCCACAACCCAGACCTCAAGCTAAGAACCCAACTAAAACCAAAAAACCACTATCGGCGTGGACGAACACCGCTAGCCACAAGTCCGACGACCAGGCGATGAAAGCTATGTCACGGTAATCAACTGTATTGCAGACAGAAACGGTGCTAAACAGTTGACCTAGTTAGGCTTTCTCGTTGCCGTCGGCCATCTTGTGGACTTGTATGACCTACCGCCGACATTGTCGGTCAAGACGTCGATGCGGATACTCTCCTCCGCCAAGGACTACATCCGGTGCATCTCGGCAAAGTCAACCAAGAAATAGTCGGCACCCAATTCCGTGGCCACTGCGGCGGCCTTACTTACCGACCGAACCACCACAACATTTTCGCCGCGCCGGCGAACCAGTGAGCCGCCACAACGCTGATGTTGTCACTGATATCGACAACGATAATCATTTTAAATATAAAATAGCATCGCTCAAGTCCGCTACGGGCAGTGCATCTATTGCACCCGGGCGAACGCGTACACCTGACGATTACACCGATGACGGTTCGTATGGTGTTTACCTCGCGTTTATTTGTTCAGATAGAATGGCGCTTTGGCTGGGCCTACGAGTGCACTTTGCACCTTACGCTGCGGTAATTCGGGTGATTTTAACCTGTTGCCAGCGTTGCGTAACGGTGATCATTGAGGCCAGTTCGCACCACCGACGCAGTGGGTGCCGAGTTACGCAAGGAGTCAGATCAATTTGCGGTACTTGATCGCTCCTCTGGTAAGTGACTTGAGTTCTTCGAGGAGGCATTTGTATGTCTTTTTTGGGACAGCACAACCATGTAGCACTGACCACGGAAGCTGATGTCCTGCAGAGCCTCGGTGCTGCCACGGTGGCAAGCAGTGCCGTAGCAGTTTCGGCGACCAACGAAACTGCTCCCCTGGACGCCAATGAAATGACGCGTCAGCATTGCTGGCCCAAGTTCTTCAGTAACCACGGGCAGCAATATCCCGCACACGCCACCCGGGGTGCGGCCATTCATCAGAAGCTAGTCCAGATGCTACTGACGGACTCGTTGGCGTCTGCGCCCACCGAGATCGGCAACTAGGAGGACATGGTAACGAATGTCACCAGCTGCACGCGAGTAGATAGCAGCGAGTAAATAGGGAGCAACGAGATGTTCGATTTCGCAGCGTTGCCGCCTGAGACCAACTCCACCCGGATGTATCTCGGCGCGGGCTCAGGTCCGATATTGGCCGCCGCCACGGCATGGACTGGTCTGGCCAAAGAGTTGACTGCGGCGGCGCAGGGGTTGGAGTCAGCGATCGATACGTTGCTGGCAACGTTTATGGGTCCGTCGGCGACGACGTTGTTAGAACGGGTCACACCATATGTGG
This sequence comes from Mycobacterium uberis, assembly GCF_003408705.1. Taxonomy (GTDB): domain Bacteria; phylum Actinomycetota; class Actinomycetes; order Mycobacteriales; family Mycobacteriaceae; genus Mycobacterium; species Mycobacterium uberis. Next base: position 206,306 of record NZ_QAYL01000002.1, on the reverse strand, counting down.
GATGGCTGAACATGAACGCTGAATCAGCTGAGCGAACCGCGAACCAGGTCACGGCAGCGGCGAATGCCTACGAAGCAGCTTACCTGACGACAGTGCCACCGTTGACGGTGTTCACGAACCGCGCAGAGTGGTTGACACTGACCGTGACTAACATTTTCGGGCAAAACTCCCTCGCGATCGCGGAGAAGGAGGCGGAATACGGTGAAATGTGGATCCAAGACGCGACAGCGATGGCAGGCTATCAGGCTGGCGTGCTAGAGGCGGTGGTGGCGACGATCCCATTTATGCCGGCACCGGAGATGGTTAGCGAGTTCGGGCTAACCCAAGAGGCCTGCGCGGCTGAGCAGGCATTCAGCCAAGTCGCGCTCAATCAGGTGGCCAGTCAGGGAATGAACGTCACTTCCAAGCTGGGGACGCCACAGCTGAACGAGCAAGTGGGAGTTGTCACCCCACAAGCTCTTCCTAGACCCTCGTCGGCGGCGAAGTCATTGTGGGAAGGCGGTACAAAGCACTTGTCGTCCATGAGCAACCTCGTCGGCATGACCAACAACGGTGTTTCGATGCTTGGCCAGGCTGTGTCGCAAACTAACACCATGGGTTCGATGATGAAGGGCTTCATGCCGACAGCGGCCAAGGCAGCAAAAGATGCGGCCAAGGCGATGGAGAGCGCTGTCGAGTTGGTGGGTCGCAGCCCTCTGAATCCAGGCTTGGGTGGTCAGATAACTGCCAATTTGGGCCGGGCGACGTCGGTCGGCTCGTTGCGGGTGCCGGAAACATGGGCCGTGGCCAACCAGAGCATCACGCAAGTGCGCGGATTGCCGCTGACCAGCATAGTCGCCACAGCCGAAGGCGAGTCGGGGCAGATGATGGGTGAGCTGCCAATGGCACCTATGGCATCTGGCGGGGGCGGTGTTGGCGTCAGCAGTGCGCTGCGTCTGCCACCGCGTCCGTTTACGATGCCACGCAACCTGGCGGGCGGGTAACCGCTGCGGCTCGGGTTGTTTCACTTGCAAGGCAACGAAACCAATCGAAAGAGACAGCAAATAATGACAGCACGTTTTATGACCGATCCGCAGTCGATGCGGGATATGGCGCGCCGTTTTGAAGTGCATGCTCAGACCGTGGAGGACGAGTCTCACAAGATGTGGGCGTCGACGCTGAACATCGCGGGTGCGGGCTGGAGTGGGGCGGCTCAGGCGACGTCCTTTGACGTCATGGGGCAGATGAATCAGGCGTTTCGCAACATCGTGACCATGCTGCACGAGGTTCGTGATGGGTTGGGTGCTGCTGCCACCCGCTATGAGCAGCAAGAGCAGACTTCTCAGCAGATCCTGCAGGGTAGCTAGCTCCGAAAACCGCTGCTGTCCCACTACTTTCTCATTTACTTTACTAATTCAGGAGGACGATAGTTTATGCCCAGTATTAACTACCAGTTCGGGGATATTGATGCGCATGGTGCAACGATCCGCGTACAAGCGGCATCGTTGGAGGCCACGCACCAGGCCATCTTGGCGAGTGTGCGTGATGCCGCTGACTTTTGGGGTGGACAGGGTTCGGTGGCATGTGAGCAGTTCGTCAGTGATTTGGGTCGCAACTTTCAGATGATTTATGAGCAGGCCAACGCTCACGGCCGAAAGGTGCAAGCTGCCGGTAACAACATGGCTGACACGGACCGCTCTGTCGGTTCCAGTTGGGCCTAACCTAGAGTCACCTCAGCGCCGCTCCTACCAAAGTCGACACCGGGCAGCCTTTGACGGTACTGAAGACAGGACGTCTCAGCTGCTACACGTTACCTGGCCTATAGTCCAATCAAGGTTTACCTGGGGGATCTGCGTGGTAATGCCTGCCGGTCTGTTCGATAGGACAAGCATAGAAGATAAATTTGATGAGTTTTGGGGCTGTACCACAGAGATTGACTAGGCGAGAATATGTATTCGGGTGCAATATTTGATCGCCACGACAGCCTGGAGGAGCCTCGTGGCTGATCTGTACTTGGTGGCGTCCTTAGATTCAGTCATCTCCGAGCTGATCGTGGGGTTGTGCTTGAGTCTGTCGTCGGTGTCGATGGCTCCCGCGATCATGAGGTATGTGGCGGTGGCTAAGACTCCACCACTGCGCAGGCTAAGCAAACCGGCATCTTAGATTACGACCGCGGCGAGCGCATATGCGACGGCATTTAAGATGACGGTGCCGCCGCAGGATGTTGAGGCGAACCACGCCCTGTCCCGGGTGTTGGCCAAGACCAACATCGTTCGGAAAACGTCCCACTGATGGCCGACGTCGATGCGGCCTACAGTGAGATGTGGGGCCAGGACGCTGCCAAGATGTATGATTACGAGAATGCTACGGCGGCCGCGATGGCGGCAACGCCATGTGAAGCGCTGTCGGAGATCGTCCACGAGATTGGCCTGAGCAAGTAGGCTACCGGCACCGCTGCGGCAGATAGGCGCAGGTCCGAATCTATTGCAGGGGAGGAGCAAAGTGCTGCCAATAGCTTTAGTCGACATATTGTGACGTGGTCGATTCAGTGCTTTCCATGGCCGACACAGCAAACTCGATGTTGGTGGGTGTCCTTCTCGTGGTTGGGGAAATTGTTAACGATACGATCGCTAGCAGTCTGTGATGAAGCTGACGCGCTGAGGCAGGCATTGGGTCAGGCGGCAGGTGTGGGTGGTCCGGATCTGTCTATGGGCTTGGGTCGGGCTATGTCGGTCAGCTCTTTGGCAGTGCTGCAAAGTTGTTCTGGGGCCAACTAAGCGATTGCCCCGGCGGTTTGCAGCATGCCGGTAACTGGTCTGGTTGGCGTGACCCAAAGCGGGTCAGCCCAGCTAATGGAGGTCTGCCAACAAGGCAGATGGTCCACAGCGCGGTCGGTGGCGGGGTCAGCAGTGCGTTGCGGACCCCGCTGCGCGCTTTCGTGATGCCTAGTACCGGGGCCGCCAGATAGGGCACTTGGGTCAAAGTCACAGATACGCAATATACTTCGATCCCGGTGGCCTTGCGGTGGTATTTACCGGTGGGGCTCGGCCGTTAGTTAGTATGCAGGTCCTCGTTGAGTGTGCTGCCTTGGCCGTCACGGGCGACCACCTCGACCGCCCCTGTCATCGAATTGCGTCGGAACAGCAGGTTACTGCCGCCAGACAGCTCACGAGCCTTAACCGATTTGCCGTACGGAGTATTGACCTTGGTGCCGGCAGTGATATATAAGCCAGCTTCAACGACGCAGTCGTCGCCTAGTGAGATACCCAGCCCTGAGTTGGCGCCGAGAAGACACCGCTTGCCTATCGAAATGACCTGCGTGCCACCGCCGGACAGGGTGCCCATGATTGACGCTCCGCCGCCGACGTCGGAGCCATCGCCTACCACCACGCCCGCTGAGATGCGGCCCTCCACCATCGACGCACCCAAAGTCCCGGCATTGTAGTTGACGAAACCCTCGTGCATCACGGTGGTGCCCGGTGCGAGGTGGGCGCCTAGACGCACTCGGTTGGCGTCGGCGATACGCACCCCGGTAGGGACGACATAGTCAACCATCCGGGGGAATTTGTCGATGCCATAGACGGTGACTGGTCCGTGGCGACACAGCTGTGCCCGGACGACTTCGAAACCATCGATTGCGCAGGGTCCCCGATTGGTCCACACCACATTGGTCAATACCCCGAACAAGCCATCGGTGTTAAGTCCGTGCGGTGCCACCAGCCGGTGTGAAAGCAAATGTAACCGCAGGTAAGCGTCGTAAGCGTCGGCGGCGATTTCGTCCAATGAGCCGATGACCGTGCGGACCGCGATGGTCTCGGTGCCGCGGTCGTCATCGCGGCCGATCAGTGCAGCAAGCTCAGGGGGAACGTCGGACACCGTCAATCGTGAGGTGGCGCTGGTGCCCGACTTAGTCAGTTCCGGTGCGGGAAACCAGGTGTTGAGGATCGATCCGTCGGAGGCCAGCGTCGCCAGCCCGATGCCAACTCCACCTGCAGCTACAGTCACGGCGGTCAGGGTACTTGCTCAGCATCCAGGGCGTCACTAGTACCCTGAAATGCGTGCTGGACTTGTGTGGGGACCCAATTGAACTGACTGCGACGTTGGTAGACATTCCCAGCGAGTCGCGGTCCGAGGCACGACTCGCCGACGAGGTAGAGACCGCGCTGCGGGCCCAGACTTCCGGTTTTGAGATCGTTCGTAACGGCAACGCCGTGTTGGCGCGTACCTCGTTGCACCGGCCGTCGCGGGTGCTGCTCGCCGGGCACCTAGACACTGTTCCAGCAGCCGGAAACCTGCCCAGCTGTCGCGAGAAGGACGTGCTGCACGGTTGCGGCACCGTGGACATGAAATCCGGTGATGCGGTTTTCTTGCATTTGGCGGCTACCATAGCCGAGCCGACGCATGACCTGACATTGGTGTTCTACGACTGTGAGGAAATCGATTCGGCAGCAAATGGTTTGGGTCGCATCGAGCGAGAGTTGCCCGAGTGGCTCGCCGCTGACGTGGTTATTCTGGGCGAACCCACCGGCGGCTATATTGAGGCCGGCTGCCAGGGGACACTGCGCGTCGTGATCGGCGCGGCTGGAACGCGTGCGCATTCCGCACGTTCTTGGTTGGGTGACAACGCAATCCACAAACTGGGCGCCGTACTGGACCGGTTGGAAAGCTATCTGGCACGCACCGTCGACATCGATGGATGTGTCTACCGAGAGGGCTTATCAGCTGTGCGTGTCGACGGTGGTGTGGCCGGAAACGTGATTCCCGATGCGGCCTCGGTGACAGTCAATTATCGCTTTGCTCCCGATCGGTCGGTCGCTGCGGCGCTGCACCACGTGCATGACGTGTTCGATGGGCTCGATGTGCATATCGAGCAGACCGACGCGGCAGCGGGCGCACTGCCTGGCCTGTCGCAGCCTGCCGCCAAGGCTTTGATCGAGGCCGCCGGCGGGCAGGTCCGCGCGAAATACGGCTGGACAGATGTGTCGCGATTCGCTGTGCGGGGTGTCCCGGCGGTCAACTACGGCCCCGGTGACCCCAACCTGGCGCACCGGTGCGACGAACACGTGCCGGTCGCCCAGATCACCACCGCCGTGGATATGTTGCGTGGCTATCTCGGCGGCTGACGCGGTCAGCGTCAAGGTCTAGTCTGCCCGCAGCGTTTGATGGCCGCGGCGCGCATCCCGATTGCGGTCAGCTACTTGGACACAGTCGTCAGGGCGACAGGGTTACGCGTGGCCAATACGCGGGCATGGTTGACGACGATGTCGCCTACAGTATAGCCGATTTCGGCGGCCAGCCGGGTCACCGAGTCGACGGCGCGGATGTAGAACAGCCGCCGCCGATTGGCCTGAACGCTCTGTCGCGCGAGCGGCCTCTCGGTCCGCCGTGATCGCCCCTATCGTGTGCCGGACGGTGACGTTGGTCGAGGTGTGGGCCAACCCGGGCTTAGATGCGGACAACGTTGACTTCGTTCTATGTCGGGCTGCTTCGCGTCGCAATGCTTTTGCGGACTCGGGTATGTCGCCCTGCTGTTTCAACACCATTGACAGCAGCATTAGCGAGATCGGTCCCCGTGAGTAGCCGGTGCGCTCTAAGGCGGATGCTGCCGGGCCGCGCAGCGCCGCAACGTGACCGAATTTCGGTAACTTTCAGCACATGGTTCAGTAGCATCTTATCGATCATGCGGCCTGGCTACAGCAGTTCAGCTAAGTCAGTGAACTGCTGAGCGAGGTCGGCCGTCATGTCGAGTTGACCCGGCATCAACAGCACGGTCGTCGGACCCAGCCCGACCGTGAAGCGCAGTCGCCCGGGATGTTCGGCGTCTAACACGCGATGCGCCATAGGCTCGACATCGCCGAAGCGGCCTTATCGCGCCGCGCACTGGGGGCGCACAGGCTACCGGCGGTAATCGGTCGACGATTGACCCTAACCGCATTGCCGGTGGTTTCGACGGCCTTATCGACATTGCCCGCGTTCATGGTCGAGGTGGCGCTCAGCGCGTCGAGCGTGGTGCTCGGGCCAGTATCCGTAACCCGATTGCGGATGGTCTGCAGGAACACGGTAGCCAGTTCTGGCTTGCCGCGCATATAAAGAACTGATTGGCAGCCCACAGCAATGTCCAGGCTCCTAGCTCCGGTTGCGACAGCGTGGCGGGATTGGCCGCGGCCAGTCACGTTGCCAGAGTTGGAGGAGTCGCTGAAACGTTGCAGCGTCGAGTGGGCCAGTCGTTCGCCCACCGTGAGGTCTCTGAGTCACAGCTGGTCACTGAGGTTGCCTGACGGATGCCGCGAGTGCAGCATGATCAGCTTGGTGTGGCGTCGTCGCCAAGCACGGTACGTTCCTGTTCACCGAACAATGGATGCGCTGTGTAAACCATTTGGTTATCTGCGTGTTCGCCGTGTCTTCGGGTTTCTGCCGTGCCCCATTCTTCGGCCTGCTTTACTATATTGTCGCTGGCGAGGATGCTTAGTTCGGCGAGCGTTAGCGGCTCCTCGACGGCGAGGTAAGCTAGCGTCTTCCGCGCCGGCGGCGGTAACTCGGCAACGAATTCGTCGATCTCCGCTAGCCAGGAGGACTTTAGTCATGTCGTTGGATGCGTCGATGTCGATCCGCTGCAGAAGATCGTCGGTCCACGGCGCTGCGATGTCCACCAGGTGGCTGAAGGCGCCGAACGGGACTGCGTGCTCGGTCTTGGGTGCCGATAACTCAGCGGATAACGGTGCTCGGGTGGCGACTGATGAAGAGTTCAGCGGCTAATCGGGCGAAGATGGATTCCAAGGACAATGGGCCCCGCTCGGCGACGATGCGGGGCGGGTGCTGCTTGAGGTGGTGGAGCGGGGCGATTCGACCCCAGGTCGCGACACCTCACTGAGAGCAGCACTCAGCTGCTCCAGGACGACCGCGCGTTGAGGGACGTTTTATCGAACCGACACTGCCGAATTGCAGTGTGCCCGCGGGCCGGATGGCCGTGTGGTTAGTGTCATGGTCTCAACGGCGTTAGTCTATCTTTGAGCCATTATGCGTCCGAATCACGGTACACCCAGTGAGTGGGCGATTTGTGTCTTTTGTGCGGCTGGACCGACGCACCCAGAGTTGCTGGGACTGGCTGCCAAACTCGGTGAGGCGATTGCTGAGCGCGGTTGGATCCTGGTCTGGGGTGGTGGCCGCGTTTCAGCGATGGGAGCGGTGGCGTCCGCGGCACGGACACGCGGTGGTCGGACAGTCGGTGTGATCCCGGAAATGCTACAGCGCCGCGAGATTGCCGACACCTATGCTGGCGAGTTGATCGTTACTGCGACGATGGCCGAACGTAAACAGGTCTTGGACGATCGCGCTGATGCGTTCATAGTGTTGCCGGGCGGTCTGGGGACCTTAGATGAGATGTTCGAGGCATGGACCGCGGGCTACTTGGGTATGCACAGTAAACCTATCGTAATGCTGGATCCCTGGGGGCATTATGACGGCCTCTGGGTCTGGCTGCGCGGATTGCTCGATAGTGGTTACGTCTCACCGGTAGCAATGGAGCGGCTAGTGGTAGTCGATAAGGTGGATGCCGCGCTCGAGGCTTGCCTGTCCGCCTGAGTTTACTTGACACCAGAAATCGGGGGTGTGCAGTGTCCGATCGCGACAGTGTCGCGCGTACCACGGTCAACCTGACCGATATCGCAGCTGGGGTCACCGGGGTTTTTGCCGATATACCGGTGGTTATAAAGGGAGTGCTGACCGGGCTGTTGGTTTGGCCGAACTCGAAGAAGTCGATCGGCACTATCTTCCAGCAGCGAGCCGCGCGTTATGGTGACCGGGCCTTCCTCAGATTTGGGGATCAGCAAGTGAGCTACCGCGACGCCAATGCGACAGCCAACCGGTACGCCGCGGTGCTGGCCGCATGTGGCGTCGGGCCGCATGACGTCGTAGCGATTATGCTGCGTAACTCACCTAACGCTGTGCTGGCGATGCTGGCTGTGGTCAAGTGTGGCGCCATCGCCGGCATGCTCAACTACAACCAGCGCGGCGAAGTGTTGGCGCACAGCCTGGGCTTGCTCGACGCCAAGGTGCTGATCGTCGAGACCGATCTGGTCAGCGTCGTCACCGAATGCGGTGGCTCGGGCAGAATCGAGCCGTTGACCATTGAAGATCTCGAGCGATTCGCTGCGACATCTCCCACCACTAACCCGGCTACGGCGTCTGCAGTGCGGGCCAAAGATACCGCCTTCTACATCTTCACCTCGGGGACTACAGGGCTCCCCAAGGCGAGCGTGATGACCCACTACCGGTGGCTGCGCGCGCTGAGTACATTCGGTGGGCTGGGCTTGCGGTTGAAGGGCTCCGATACGCTGTATTGCTGTCTGCCATTGTACCATAACAACGCGTTGACGGTTGCGGTGGCCTCGGTGGTCAATTCGGGCGCTACATTGGCCTTGGGTCAGTCGTTTTCGGCGTCGCGGTTCTGGGAAGAGGTGATTGCCAGCCAGGCCACGGCGTTCATCTACATCGGCGAAATTTGTCGTTATCTGCTTAACCAGCCGGCCAAGCCGACCGACCGCAAGCACCGGGTGCGCTTGATTGCCGGCAATGGGCTGCGACCGGAGATCTGGAGAGAGTTCACCACACGTTTCGGCATCGCGCGGGTGTGTGAGTTCTATGCTTCCAGCGAAGGCAACACCGCTTTTATCAATATCTTTAATGTGTCCGGGACGGCCGGGTTCTCGCCGATGCCGCTGGCCTATGTGGAGTACGACCTCGACACTGGTGCTCCGCTGCGTGACGAGAATGGATGGGTGCGTCGAGTGCCTTCCGGTGCACCCGGTTTGTTACTCAGCCCCGTCAACTGGCTGCAGCTGTTTGATGGCTACACCGACAAAGCGTCAAGTGAAGCCAAGTTGGTGCGCGACGCTTTCCGGGCAGGCGATTGCTGGTTCAATTCGGGCGATGTGATGAGACCGCAGGGTATGCGACATGCCGCGTTTGTCGACCGGCTTGGTGACACGTTCCGCTGGAAGGGTGAGAACGTCGCCACCACACAGGTCGAGGCGGTGTTAGCGTCCGACAAGTCCGTCGAGGAGTGCACGGTTTTCGGGGTCGAGGTTCCACGTACCGGCGGCCGCGCCGGGATGGCCGCTATCAAGCTGCGTGAAGGCGCCGAGTTCGACGGCCTCTCCTTGGCCCGTGCGGTTTATGACCAGCTGCCCGCCTACGCGCTGCCGTTGTTCGTCCGGGTGGTGGAATCGATCGTGCACACCACCACATTCAAGAGCCGCAAGGTGGAGCTGCGCAAGCAGGGCTATGGCCCCGACGTAGCTGATCCGCTGTATGTGTTGGCCGGCCGCGCTGACGGCTACGTGTCTTACTACGATGGCTACCTCGCCGAAGTGTCGGCTGGTAAACGACCGCAAAGCTGACGCGAGTGTGCGGCTGACTGGATACTCGCGTGACGGATGGTCTCTGCAACGGCGCGCTGCCGGCACCAGGCACTATTGACTGGTGCAGTCAATGCTGTGCGGTCGGTCGGTGGCATCGGATCGACCGCTGATTATGGCGATCGTCAACCGCACTCCGGATTCTTTCTATGACCGGGGTGCGACCTTCAGCGACGAGGCTGCTCGGGCTGCCGCGCACCGGGCTGTTGTCGAGGGCGCCGATGTTGTCGACGTCGGTGGCGTTAAAGCAGGGCCTGGCCAGGGTGTTGATGCAGACACCGAGATCGCGCGGTTGGTGCCATTCCTCGAGTGGCTGCGCGGCACCTATCCAGATCTGTTGATCAGCGTCGATACCTGGCGATCAGAGGTGGCAAGACCGGCCTGTGCCGCGGGCGCCGACCTGATCAACGACAGTTGGGGTGGTGTTGACCCGGCTATGCCCGAGATCGCCGCCGAGTTCGGCGCGGGCCTGGTGTGTTCGCACACTGGTGGCGCACTGCCCCGCACGCGCCCTTTCCGGGTCAGTTACGGTACGACTACCCGTGGTGTGGTGGACGATGTGATTCGCAAGGTCACCGCCGCCGCTGAGCGGGCGGTCGCGGCTGGCGTGGCCCGTGATTCGGTGTTGGTTGACCCGACTCATGACTTTGGCAAGAACACATTCCATGGACTGTTGTTGTTGCGTCATGTGGACGAACTTGTTAAGACCGGGTGGCCCGTGCTCATGTCGTTAAGCAATAAGGACTTCGTTGGGGAGACTTTGGGTGTGGGTTTGACGGAACGGCTCGAGGGTACGTTGGCGGCTACTGCGTGGGCGGCGGCAGCCGGAGCCCGCATGTTTCGGGTGCACGAGGTCGGAGCGACCCGGCGGGTTTTGGAGATGGTGGCCTCGATCCAGGGGACGCGCCCGCCGACGCGCACGGTGAGGGGACTCGCATGACGGTATCGGAGCTGGCCGCTAGCGCACTAGCAGCCCAGCCCAGGGACGCGTGGCTCGCGGACCGCAGCTGGAGCCGTCCAGCCTGGACGATCGACGAATTGGAGGCAGCCAAGGCCGGGCGGACGATCTCGGTGGTGCTGCCGGCCCTCAACGAGGAACAAACCATCGAATCGGTGATCGACAGTATCTCACCGCTGGTCTCCGATCGTGGGGGGTTGGTCGACGAACTGATCGTGTTGGACTCCGGCTCGACCGACGAGACCGAGATCCGTGCCATCAGTGCCGGCGCCCGAGTGATCAGCCGTGAACAAGCTGTGCCTGAGGTCCCGACCCGGCCCGGCAAGGGTGAGGCATTGTGGCGCTCGCTTGCCGTTACCAGCGGCGACATCGTGGTGTTCGTCGATTCTGATTTGATCAACCCGCACCCGATGTTTGTGCCGTGGCTGGTTGGCCCGCTACTCACCGGCGAGGGCATTCACCTGGTCAAAGGTTTTTATCGGCGGCCGCTAAACAGCGGCGATGCGGGCAGCAGTGCGCGTGCTACTGGTGGCGGCCGAGTTACCGAGTTGGTGGCCCGGCCATTGTTGGCGTCGCTGCGGCCGGAGTTGGGCTATGTGCTACAGCCCCTGAGCGGTGAGTACGCAGCCACCCGCGAACTGCTGACAGCGCTTCCCTTCGCTCCGGGTTATGGCGTGGAGATCGGCCTGCTGGTCGACACCTTCGACTGGCTTGGCCTCGACGCGATCGCACAAGTCAACCTTGGTGTTCGAGCACACCGCAACCGGCCGCTGGCTGAGCTGGGGGTAATGAGCCGCCAGATCATTGCGACCTTGCTATCGCGTTGCTGTTTACCCGACTCCGGCGTCGGTCTGACCCAATTCTTTGTCGACGAGTCCGGCGGTGACGTCTACACCCGGCATACTTGGTCGGTGTCGCTGGCCGACCGGCCACCGATGAACAGGTTGCGGCCACGTTAGGGCAGTATCGTTTACGTGGCGTTGGTGTTGCTGTACTTGGTGATGCTGGTTCTCGTCGCGATTGTGCTGTTTTGTGCGGCCAGCTTTTTGTTCGGTCGCGGCGAGCAGTTGCCGCCCTTGCCTCGCGGAACGACGGCGACGATGCTGCCGGCGCACGGCGTTACCGGCACTGATGTCGACGCCGTCAAGTTCACCCAGGTGTTGCGTGGGTACAAGCCCAGCGAGGTGGATTGGGTGCTGGACCGACTGGGACGCGAAATTGAGGTGCTACGTGGTCAGCTTGTGGCCATCGCCGACACTAAAGCAGATACCGATGTTTCGAATGTCGCCAACGGGGACGACAGTCAGGATGTTATGTGAACTGCATTGGCGACGACGCAAAGCACAGCGATGAGGAGGAGTGATGCGCGTAAACGATGACGGGCTGGTGCGCTGTGGCTGGGCGGACATTCGATCCGGTTCTCATTGGCAGCTGTATCGCAACTATCACGACCAGGAGTGGGGTCGCCCGGTAAGCGGCGGAGTGGCCTTATTCGAGCGGATGAGCCTTGAGGTCTTTCAGAGTGGTCTGTCGTGGCTGATCGTTCTGCTCAAGCGGGAGAATTTCCGGCGCGCCTTCTCCGGGTTCGATATCGAGGAGGTAGCCTGTTACACTGACGCCGATGTGCAACGGCTGTTGGTCGATGACGGAATATTGCGTAATCGTGCCAAGATTGAGGCAACGATCGCCAATGCTCGTGCGGCTGCTGACCTAGGGTCTGCAGCAGACTTGTCCGAATTGCTGTGGTCATTCGCCCCCCAGCCGCGATCTCGGCCTGCTGATGGATCTGACGTCCCTTCGGCCAGTGCGGAATCGAAAGCGATGGCGCATGAATTGAAGCGGCGCGGGTTCCGTTTCATCGGGCCTACTACAGCCTATGCGCTGATGCAGGCGACCGGGATGGTCGATGACCATATTCGCGCTTGCTGGGTACCCTCAACTCGGTGATTTCAACTTTCCGAGCGGGTCGTCGGCGGCCTTGTCGTGGGGCCACCCGGCAGCCGCGTAGCTGCGAGGAGGCTAGCCGGGCAACTAGGTACAGAGCCCTGGTTAAGCCCGAGAACCGGGTCTTTGTGCACTCGCCGACTTGAATAGGGAACAATGGAAGGGTGATTTGTCAGTTCAATGTCGGGTACTACTGGATATCCACTGACGGGGCATGCTCGGCGCCGAATAGGTCCGCGAAGGCGGATCAGCTCGAATTTGGAGGGAGCGCACGATGGCGGCGATGAAGCCCAGGACCGGAGACGGTCCTCTGGAAGCGACGAAGGAGGGGCGCGGCATTGTGATGCGGGTACCACTAGAGGGTGGAGGCCGACTTGTCGTCGAGCTGACACCCGACGAAGCCGCCGCGCTTGGTGACGAACTTAAGGGCGTCACCAGCTAGCAAGCCCATCCGGCAGGTAGCCTTGGTTATGCACAGACTTTCCGGCAAATGTACAGCATCTGTTCGGTGACGTGAGCTCAGGGGGAATTCCTCGATGCAGCGTTGATGTCCGGTGTGGCTGTAGTGATCAGCTTTCTTGGGTTGGCGACCAACTCACTGACCGCCGTTGCTAATATGCTTTGTTAGTCAGTGGGGTCGTAATGCACCAGTGGTGTAGTTCATTGTGTCGGTGACTACTTCAGGTATCACGCCGATGCCGGAGGCTACTATCCCGATGCGTATGCTATTGCCTCTAAGGATCACGATTCTTAACGGTTCGTATACCGATGGACAAATAAAGACTGTTGCTGCCGAAAGTACTTCACTTATCTTTACTGATGGGAAGCATTTCCCGGATCCAAAGCACCCCGGTGCAATTATGGGCCGGTTTGTAGACGGCGGCCCGCATTTCGTCGGCTAACTTCGAGGTGTTGGGAGCATTGGCACACAGTATTATCTACATGTCCGGGCTAAGCCAATGCGCGGTCGCTCCACCAGATGAGTGATACCCTTTTGTCGGGTGATCCGTCCGGCGAACGCCACGGTCGGCCAGTTTAGATCGATATCGAGCTCGGCCAAAGCCGGCCCGGTACGTGTCGGTCCGGCCGAATACCACATCTCGGTGTCGATTCCGTTCCGGATGACGTGTACCAGGTTTAGATCCAGCGTGGGATAGATTTGTAGTATGTCGTCACACATACTGGAGCTGACCGCTACGCTTGCGTGAGCACTCAGCACCGTGGTGTGCTATAGTGGCGTCGATGCCTGGGAGCTTCCACCGAGTTATCCAGCTTTCCACAGCCGCAGCGATTACAGCGCGAGTGTGCGGTCAGCAAATGGGGATGTCATAGAGCAACGTAGTTAGATGTCCGGCCAGAACGGTATGCCAGGTATGCATGGCTACACAACAGTGACTGGCTGACGCGGCATTGGCCATCATCAGATCCGATGACGAGGTAGACAACGTCGCGTTGTCATCGTGGAACTAGGATCGGGCTGATGGCCCTGTACGATCAGAGCGTCTGGGCGGTGTGTGTCCATGTAATATGCATCGACCGCGCAGTTGTGCGACCAGTTCGGTTACGTGTATCCTCGCCTTCCCTTAGACCTCTGGCAGGTATTCTCGAGTCATCATGGCCACCGAGCCGCCTGGGACACCGAACGACCCTGATACGACGTTTGTCTCAATGGGCAATTACATCTTTGCCACCAAAGTGCTCGTCGATTCGACTCGTCCCGACGCCGGTGACGACCACTCGGATCACGACATGGGCGGTGACATCATCTTGTGGCTGTTGACCGATGGGATGACCGTAGTGCCGGATTGTTTCTGGCAATGAGGTGTGCCTGGTATCACCAACCGGGACCGGGCCTACTGGCGCGACGTTGGCACGATTTGCGGTGAGTCGGATAGCCTTCGCGCCTGCGAAGTTTGTCAATGGCAGCGTTGTTCAAGAACCGATGATGGTTGTGGGGAGCATCATTTCGGTAGCCTCGGTGTGCAACTTGATGCTGTCGTCGAATGTCGTGGTCGACGACAGCACGATCGTGGAGGGAAGTGCCATCATGCCGGTTGCTCGGGTCAGCTGTGGCGTGATAGTAGGTGCTGCGATCTTGGATAAGAACGTTGTTGGTCGGGCCCGGCGAGATGGTTGGTGTGGATCTCCAAAAGGATCGGGAACGTTTCCCGATCAGTGCTGGCGGGGTCATCGCGGTCAGTAAGGGTGTGTAGATCTAGCCTAGCGTGGGTTAGGCCAGCCGTTGAGCCATGTCAATATCATTGTCGAGACCTATCGACGCGCAGGTAAGCTATGGCCGTGGTTGATTGCTCTGCACAGAGCAATGTGACTTATCCGTCGATGACCTAGCCCAAGGCGCCAGAATCTCGTGCTCAACTTTTTATTTCTATTTTCCGTCAAAGAATGAGGTGTTGCTGTCGCTGTTCGATAACCTGAAAGTCAAGTTACGCTCGGCGGTTACAGCACTCGCTGAATAGCTACTCGCGGGCATCGCCACGGTCTGACGGTCTGCAATCACGGCATTCTTGGAAGCATGCAGGATCCGCCGAGCGGTAGCTATTGTTAGTGCCATGGCCAAAAGCCGCTAACCCCGAGGCGGTACCAGTTGTGGCCCAAGGTTATGCAGCAGCTAATCGACTACAATACCGCTGCAATTAAGGCCAAGCGCAAGCGCGGCGCAGCCCTTGACACCGTTCCTGTCGAGGATCTGGTTGTAGCGCTGCAACTGATGACCGAGCGAGTTATGGCGTGACATTCGTCGAAAAAAGCTATCGATCCCCTATAAGAAAATTGTCGACACGCTAGTACATATCTGGCTGACCAGTATTTCCGGCAGTTAATGGGTCACTTACCAGGCATAGAGTGCCAGCCCATATCGTACCGCTGCGTGTGTTCATGGTATCTGTTTAAATTCTTGGGTAAGCATCTTCTCTCGTTGAGGATGCGGAAGACGAGCACTGCCATACTAGAGGGATCAGTAGCAGCTCTCCAGTAGAATTCGAGCGTCAGCGGTGTGCCGAACATTATGATCGCGTTTCCGATATATATCGGGTGTTGGGCGAACCAATCAACACTGTCATCGATTGCCGTCTGCTTGTGCTTGCACGGTTACGACGTCTGCCGTGTAAGCCGTTCTGGATGACTACCATGGCGATCTCTAGCTCGACCGGCTGCCAGCACATCACCCAGCAAGGACACCTGGGTAGAAATCGATGACCGTCCTATCGGATGGTCTAATGCGCTCACAATCATCATCGCGAACAGTTCCACAACTGCACCCGGTTATGACGATCTTTTGCACGGTTCTGTCTTCGGCTCGTGATCCGACACGAATGTATTACCACACCGCAGTCGAGTTCGCCTGTGCCAAGTAGGTGGTGGGGGAGAACAATGTGGTTGTGAATACCTCGATGAAAAATCATGCCTGCCAATAATTGAACGTGCCGACCGGAAAATAAGAGCAGACCCACCACGGTCAGTCCATATACGTGATGGTGCGATAAGATGAACACCGGTCTTCATGATTCTACCCACTTCCCGATCGCAGATCTGTTAAGCGAAAATAATTACGCAGATTGCTTCGTCGGAAAGTTTTGTCTTTCAATGATATTAACACCGAATAGATCGTCAGAAGCTAAAACAATGGCACTATGGTGAAGTCACCGCCACAGATCCGAAGAACGTGCGCGCATGGTTCGAGGTTGGGTGCCCACTACGGGAATTTGTCCAACGAGCCTATCAAGTACAATTGCGACGAATACAAGTAACATTCCCTATGTAACCGGTGTGAACTTCGGTGCGAGACCGAACAGTCCGATCGTCCCTGAGGCCAACAACTGGATGGTAAGCAGCTGCATGGCCGCGGTGCCGACCACGATGGTCAGCTTGTCGCTGTGGATCCAGCCAACGCAGTGTTGAACTGGATTGCCAACCAACACTTTTAGGAAACTGCGCCGAATAGCATCATAGAAATTCGCAGGCTGAATTTTTCCTGGTGTAGTCGCAGGGTGAGCGAGATGGCGAACGTGGCAGCTATCATGCCAACCATCGTGCTGAAAGCACTGATCCAGTGCGGGCGTGCTGCCCATGCGGGCGACGATATCACGCGCCGTGATAGCTGGCACCGAGCTCGTTGCTGATACCGTGCACTACGTGTGCCTATCGTCACACGCTATACAGACTTAAGCCCACGGTCCAGAGCAGGGAGGGCCGCGGTCCAGCCGCCACGTCAGCCCGTTGGCGCTGCGCAGGACCGTTGCGGTCGGTAGCGGAGCCGGCACGTTCAGCAATCAGTCCCGCGCCGACATCGCGGCCACCAACCCGCCGTCTCGATCGCACCGGTGGTGATCGATGCCCCGATCGACAACATCAACGTTGCGGTGAGGTTGGCATACCGTCCGACTGCGGTCGAGTGGATCAGCTCGGTGCGGCCTATCTCCTCGTCAGCACAGATGTGCTGGATCATGGTAAGGATGACTGCCACCGTGATTAGCAATTGGAACATACCTGCTTGCCAGATACCCACTGCCTTAAGGCTGCTGTTGTAGATCTGCTTTTAGAGGGCGCGCCGGATCGTGCTAGCCATGATGGTAGTCGAGAATCCGGAGCGGATGGTCTCACTCGGGTAGATCTTCGAGATGTTTCGCATGTACACGCTGACCTAAAGATAGCGACAGGAGCAACACGACTCGATCACGCCGCAGATACAATTGCAGCATCCTAAGCGTGCCAGAGAAATTCAAGTTGACAGGCGGCGCTGTGTGCGCCGGATGGGGTGATCGATTCAGGGTTGCGGTGTGCATAACGTTGATGCCCTCTTGCCGCTGTGTGAACCCTGGGTGTCGTCTCCGTTTTCTGAAATGTTATGGCAATGTGAAAAGGGCTCTTCTAGATTTTGCAGCTTCCTGATCGGGCTGCGCACACTGGTGTAACCGAACATCCAAATCAGCTGTACGAGGTTTTCGCTGTCGATCTGGGCGCTCAGTGTATTGCCGTCGACGCTGATGTCCTCGACATCCTTGATCCAGCTTATAGCGCTAGGATCGTCTATATATTTCGGTTTTGATCGAGGTGTGGCTCAAATGTCGCAGCGAGTTCAGCGAACCGCTCTCGACGGTCTTGTCGGTCCGGATAATGGTCATTAGTTGGTACAGCACCTCTGTTTCGGTCAGGATGTAGCTGGACAACAGCACTGTCATGCCGTGGTCGCGCGCTTCACTAACGCACTACTGAGGCACGTTCTTTATCAACGGGTTCAAGCTTGCTGCTCTGCTAGTCCAAAATCAGTAGCTAGGTTCGTAAGGAAGAGGCAGAAGAAATCAGCGAAATTTTTTGCCGGTTGCCCTTATAGCGGTTGCCCTTATAAATATTAGGCGCATGCCTTACTTATGTAGGTCAAGGTCGAAGCGCTCGATGAGCTCGGCGCGGCACCTCTCGTCGATGACGCCATGCATGAGGGCCAGTGAATCTATGGTTTCCCAGCAGTTTAGCGACGGATACGGCATGACATAGCCTGTTAAATAAGCGATCTGGCCGTGCAATTCGATGGCGTCGGTTCATAGGTTGCCGCCGAGTAGCCGTGCGCTTCCACTGTCAGTCTTCACCAGGCTCAGCAGGATACGTATGGTGGTGGACTTCCCAGCGCCACTGGATCCGAGGAAGTCGTGCACCTCTCTGGTATGCAGCGTTAGATCCAAGGTCATCCTATGCCCGCACTGCATCGAAATTCTTGGTCAGTTTAAAGGATTTCGATAAGGGCCTGTGAACTGTTAGCTGGCATTAAACTCTTCTTGGTTTTCTTCGGTTGCTGCCGCCAGAAATGTATTGTATATGGTGTTGTCCGCCATCAAGCCGTTGATGTAGATATCCAGGGAGTGCGGTAACATTTCGCGTGCATAATCGTGTAGTACCGCACGTAGGTCCTTTGAGTTTTCGCGCATCTGCAGCTACAAGAAGAAGCCGCCACTGCCTGTCATCGCCAGATACTTTCCCTGGCTCGAGGATCGCGAATCGGCTTAAGCGTTCCAACCCGCACTCCTTCGTAAAGGCGCATTTCAGTGCCACCAATCATACTGTGCCACAAAATTATGCTAATTTACCTCCTGGCTGCATGCTGCACACCGAGTAGGCTACCAGCGGTGCGTAGGATTCGATCTTGGCCATTTGCGCAAATCATGTCGCCGGGTTCCTCGACTTCATCGCTGCCGACTTGCCGCTGCGGCCTTCTTCAGTGATGTAGGCGTCGCACGCTTCGCGAAGGCTGTCCTGGGAACCGAAGTAGTGGATGACCAGCGACGTGTTTACCCCACGCTGTTTCGGTGATGGTGCACAGACCGACTTCAAAACCGTGCTCGCCAAACAGCTCGATGGCTGCATAGCGGAATCCGACTGGTAGTGGTTCAGAACGCCTGAATGTATGTTCAGGATGCTAAACGTGTGTTCAGTTCTCGGTCAAGGATGCGATGCATCATTAGGAATCTGTAAAAGTTGGTTACTCGCGGACTGCGGTCAGTAGTCCGTCGCCAAGCGGCACCAGCGCAGGGGTGAGTCGCTCGTCCTCGGCGATGAGTCGGGCTGCCTCGCGAACCGCGCTTACCTCGACATCGTGCGCCGCGGGATCACCAGCTCGCCCGCCTAATGCCGCTCGGTGCACCACGATGACACCGCCAGATCGCAGCAGTCGCACGCTCTCGACGACGTAATCCGGTTGGTCGATCGGGTCGGCGTCGATGAACACCAGGTCGTACGATTCGTCAGCGAGCCGGGTCAGTACATCTTGGGCGCGGCCGTTGATTAGCCGGGTGCGAGACGGTCCAATGCCTGCCTCAGAGAGTGCCTGTTTGGCCAGCCGCAAATACTCGGGCTCAATATCGATCGTGGTCAAGACACCGTCGTCGCTCATCCCGGACAACAACCAGAGTCCACTGACTCCGGCACCGGTACCCACCTCGGCGACAGCCTTGCCACCGCTGAGCTTGGTCAGCAGGCTCAGCAATGCCCCGACCGCGGGTGTTACAGCCCCGGCGCCGATCTCTTCGGAACGCTCGCGGGCACCGACCAGAATGGCGTCTTCTGATATCGATCCCTCCGCGTGTGCGAAGAGTGAATCGGCTCGACTGGTGGCCGCCGGGCTGGGAGTGACCGAGCTGTTACCGGTACCATCCATGTTTGCAGCGTATGTCGAGTTTGTATCGTGGTCGGGCAGGCGCGCGAATGAGGAGCCGCGCAATTAGGTCCAGTATAGTGACCTACGGTCGTGGTCTCGTGACCGCCACGACACGCTCCGAAGCTTTGGAGTGACGAAAGTCATATTCGCGGTGTGCATAGTCGATATCGGCTGTATAGCGCTGGTCACGATATGGTTTTTCAGGCAAACTTCAGTTTGCTCCTATATCGCGCATATGCCGATGGGCGACGGTATCGGTATGGAACGCGGCGAATGCTGGACCGGGAATACGCAATGCCAGCTGCGTGTTGCGCTCGGTGACGAACTGTCTACCCTTAAGGGTGAGGCAAATCTGGAGGATACGATCATCACTACGCTGTTGAGCCCAACCACCATGTCTCATCTCCAATCCAGTCGCGACGACTGGGTACAGTCATTTGACGCGTTGCAAGGCACTGCGGTGTTTGACGCAACTGGGGACAAGGCAACGATGCCGTCGTGGGATGAACTGGTGCGCCAACACGCGGGTCGGGTGTACCGGCTGGCCTATCGGCTTTCGGGCAACCAGCACGACGCTGAGGATCTGACGCAGGATACCTTCATTCGGGTGTTCCGATCGGTCCAGAACTACCAGCCAGGAACCTTTGAAGGTTGGCTGCACCGCATTACGACGAACTTGTTCCTCGACATGGCCCGCCGGCGTGCCCGCATCCGCATGGATGCCTTGCCCGATGATTACGACCGGGTACCTGCCGACGAGCCAAGTCCGGAGCAGATCTACCACGATTCTAGGTTGGGACCTGATTTACAAGCTGCCCTGGATTCACTGCCGCCGGAGTTTCGTGCTGCTGTTGTGCTTTGTGATATCGAAGGTTTGTCCTACGAGGAGATTGGTGCAACTTTGGGTGTGAAGCTGGGCACCGTACGTAGCCGCATCCACCGCGGACGTCAGGCGCTACGCGACTACCTAACTGCGCATCCTGTACATGGTGCCGATACTGACGCTACGTACGTTTAAGTCGGCGTAGTCCCAGAGCACCTCCACGTGCCCCTAAGAACATCACCTTGCGGTACACCAGGAGGGGCGTGAACGGGATCCACTAATGCTGGGGTTTTGTCGGCGCTATGCGGGTATTGAGCACTGCGCTGCGCTACATTTGAGGTATGGGTGGCAGTGAAAGGGGCTGGTGATGGCCGACCGGGGACAGGTGTTCCGGCGTGCGTTCTCCTGGTTCCCTGTACAGTTTGCATCCCAGAGCGACGCGCCGGTTGGCGCGACCCGGCGGTTTGGCTCCACCGAGCATCTATCTGTCGAGGCGATCGCGGCGTTCGTCGACGGCGAGTTGCGGATAAACGCGCACTTGCGAGCTGCACATCACCTTTCGTTGTGCACTCAATGCGCGGCCGAAATAGATGATCAGAGCCGAGCACGTGCAGCGCTGCGTGACTCCCACCCGATTCGGATTCCGAGCGCCTTACTCGCATTGCTGGCTGAAATTCCGTACTGTTCATTTGACGATACGTCGCCGATTTCGGAGGGGCCAGTATCCGACCGTTTCTTTGATGGCAAAGTCCGTGACTAGCGTAAGTGCTGATTGACTTGACGGCCACTTGCCGGAGTTTTAAATGATAATTGCTGGCGCGTGGCCGTCTACCGGCGGATCGGGGACCGTGGATACTAGGGTGGACACTGGTAACGCGGTGTTCAGATATCTCGCGCCGCACCAGTGTCCTATTTCGAGCACTCAGATAGAGGATCCAAAAGAGGGTAATGTGACCTCCGACCAAGGCGCCAATAGCGGCCAAAGTCCGGGCTATCGCCTAGAGCTGCGCTCTGGCTCCCGGCCGTCGGTCGACGCCGCATCACGTCAGGCGTTCGGTCGCCCCCGTGGATTGCGGGGATCTTTTGTCGCTGAAGATGTTCGCCCACAGAAGTATCGGGACCGCACCGAATTCAAGCCCAATGATCAACCGGTTGACCCCGTCCTTGCTGAGGCGTTTAGCCGGCCATTCGGGAGTGTTGATTCGCTGCAGCGCCATCCTATCGATGCAGGTGCGCTGGCTGCCGAGAAGGATGGCGCTCAGCTGGACGAACCCGATGATCCGTGGCGAGACCCTGCTGCTGTGGCCGCTCTGGGGAGTCCTGCGGTGTCTCCGCTGATGCCACACACTGCGTTGGGCCAGCGTGGCAAGCTTAGCGTACGCGACGTACTATTTGGTGGCAAGGTATCTTCCCTCACTCTGGTCATTTTGGTCCTGATTGCGTTGGTGCTTGGTGCTATCGGCGGTGTGATCGGACGCAAGACGGCTGAGGTCGTTGACGCGTTCACTACGTCGAAAGTGACGCTGGCAACGAATAACAATTCTGAAGAACCGGCCGGTCGGTTCGCCAAGGTGGCGGCGGCAGTAGCCGACTCTGTGGTGACGATCGAGTCGAAGAATGACCAGGAGGGAATGCAGGGATCCGGTGTCATCATCGATGGCCGCGGCTATATTGTCACCAACAATCACGTGATTTCCGAGGCAGCCAGCAATCCTAGCCAATTCAAGACGACCGTGGTGTTCAACGATGGCAAGGAGGTGCCCGCCAACCTGGTGGGCCGCGACCCCAAGACAGATCTGGCTGTCCTCAAGGTCGACAACGTCGACAACCTGACTGTGGCTCGGCTTGGTAATTCCGACGAGGTGCGAGTTGGTGATGAGGTCCTCGCGGCAGGTGCGCCGCTGGGGCTGCGCAGCACGGTGACCCACGGCATCATCAGTGCACTGCACCGGCCCGTCCCATTGTCGGGAGAGGGATCTGATACCCACACCGTTATAGACGCTGTCCAGACCGACGCTTCAATCAACCACGGCAACTCTGGTGGCCCGCTGATTGATATGAATTCCCAGGTGATCGGCATCAACACTGCCGGCAAGTCACTGTCGGACAGCGCCAGCGGGCTGGGCTTCGCGATCCCGGTCAACGAGATGAAGTCGGTTGCGCAAGCCCTTATCAAGTATGGCAAGATCGTGCACCCGACGCTGGGGGTCAGCACCCGGTCAGTGAGCAACGCGATCGCGTCCGGCGCCCAGGTGGCCAATGTGAAGACAGGAAGTCCCGCGCAAAAGGGCGAAATCCTGGAAAACGACGTCATAGTTAAGGTTGGCAACCGGGAGGTTGCCGACGCCGATGAGTTCGTCGTCGCCGTGCGGCAGCTGACCATTGGACAGGACACCCCGATCGAGGTGGTCCGCGGCGGTCGGCACGTTACGTTGATGGTGAAGCCCGACCCCGATGTCAGCTAGGTGTTCACCAACATCGGCTGGGGGGAAATGCTCGTCCTTGTGGTGGTCGGGTTGGTGGTGCTTGGCCCGGAACGGCTTCCCGGAGCCATCCGTTGGACGTCGGGCGCTCTGCGACAGGTACGCGATTATCTCAGCGGTGTGACCAACCAGCTACGCGAAGACATCGGCCCCGAGTTCGACGACCTGCGTGGCCAATTCAGGGAGCTACAGAAGCTGCGGGGTATGACACCGCGTGCGGCGCTCACCAAGCACCTCTTCGACGGCGATAACTCCCTGTTTACGGGAAACTCCGTTGGCTGGCCGATCGAAGTTTCGCCGCGGCAGAAGTCGACGCAGCCGGTACAGCAACATGGTCCGGCGCCGTTCGACACTGACGCGACTTAGCGCCGCGACGGGTCAAGCCCCAGCGACACCTCTGTCAGTCTGCGCCGCCGCGACGAGAATTCGTCAGCGATGCGGAGCAGTTCCTTGCTGACCAGCGAGTCAGAGGTGCTCAACACGATAGGTACACCCGAATCACCGGCGGCCACCAATGTGGGGTCTAGTGGGATCTGACCCAGCAGCGGCACGTCGGCGCCGACCGCACGTGAGAGCCGATCAGCTACCTGCTGGCCGCCGCCCTCGCCGAATACCTGCAGCTTTGAGCCGTCGGGCAGCATAAGCCACGACATGTTCTCCACCACACCGACAATGCGTTGACGGGTCTGCAGGGCAATGCTGCCGGCCCGTTCGGCGACCTCGGCCGCGGCCAGCTGTGGCGTGGTCACCACGAGAATCTCGGCGTTTGGGATCAACTGAGCCACCGAGATGGCGATGTCGCCAGTACCAGGTGGCAGGTCGAGCAGCAGCACGTCCAGATCACCCCAATACACGTCGGCCAAGAACTGCTGCAATGCCTGGTGCAGCATTGGCCCGCGCCATACCACCGGCGTGTTGCCCTCGGTGAACTGGGCAATCGAGATGACCTTTACCTCATGGGCAATGGGTGGCAGGATCATAGACTCAACCTGGGTGGGTCGTTTGCTGCTGCCCATCATGCGGGGGATGGAGTGACCGTGGATGTCGGCGTCGAGCACGCCGACTGACAGGCCACGGGCGGCCATTGCCGCGGCCAAGTTGACGGTTATAGTGGACTTTCCGACTCCTCCTTTGCCAGATGCGACCGCATACACTTGGGTTAGCGAGCTAGGCTGGGCGAACGGGATCACCGATTCACGGGCATCACCGCGCAACTGCTTGCGCAGCTCGATGCGTTGCTTGTCGCTCATCACGTCTAGATCAATCTGCACTGCCGTGGTGCCAGGAATGTCAGCAATCGCCTTGGTGACGCGCTCGCTGATTTCGGACTTCTTCGGGCAACCGGCGGTGGTGAGGTAAATCCCTACCTGCACGCTGCCATCCGGCTTGATGTCAATACTTTTGACCATCCCAAGTTCAGTGATGGGGCGCCGCAGTTCGGGGTCGATCACCTTTGCCAGTGCGGTGCGTACCGCTGTGCTCAGGTCGGCAGCGTATTGATCAGTTCCAGACATCACTGCCGAGTGTAGGCTGCTCGAGGTCTGCTCGGCCCGTCGCGTGGGTCAGCCAGCTGGAGCGGGCGCCGAGCTGATACAGATCAGGGTACAGCCAGGCTGTGTCGCCACTGGCTGCAATGAGCTGAGGTCGATCAGCGGCATCTGCGCCATTGGATCGTTAATCGGCAAGCCGTGGACGTTTACCAGTAGCCCAGGCTCAATTTCTTCCGGGCGTTCGAGGTGTACGTCGTCGAGTGGCGGCACCGGCTTGGTAATCGGTGGCAGAATCCACCGGGATTACGCCAGTGGCATAGGTCGCGGCCCGGCCCAGCACGTTCAGCGCATATGCTGCTGCGTAATTGTAGCGTAAGGTCGCGATTAAAACCCCCGACGGGTAACGCAGGTTAAACGCGCCGCTGTGTAAGTACCGGGAAGCGGCCAGTGTGGAGTCCAATAGATTCTGTGAAGCGGCGCTGCCCCCGATGCTGTGGCATTTGCTGTCGGAGGCTTATCGTGTTCAGGTGTCTGACAAGAACTGCATTGGTCCTATCGTGCGGGCATAGGTGATGTGATTGCCAACCCCGCTCGGAATGATGATTTCGTTGTCGGGCAGCGTACCGTTCGGAGCAGGTCCGTAGATCTGGTGGAGTGCAGTGCCGCATGCATCAACGGCACTGCCGCCTGCGTGGCCCGGTTCGACGGGCCCGATCCCGGTCAGCAGGTTCCAGCTGATGCTGCAGTCTGGGGAAGCGACAGCCATCTTCTGTTCGGCAGCGCTGTAGGCGACAGCGCGATAGTTAGGAATGCCAAGCGTGCCACGTGTGTTCACGATCATGAGTGGCGGCGGAGCGAGTACCGCAGCCGTGGCGACGTGGAAGCCGATCAGCGGGCGCGCGACGGCGATGACACGCGGACCGGACAGCTCACCGAATAGACCACTGCTGAAAAGGGAAACCGCAGCCACTGGAGTGATCGTGGTGCTCAGCGGTGGGAATCTTTCCGTGAAAAGTGGGGGCCGTGCTCCCGACCGCACCGGCGAACACGAGGGGATGATCACGGCGATACTAAACGCGGATGCCCGTGTTGCTCGACCGCGCCCGCACCGTTGCTAGGGCCAGGTGTGCACCCTAGCGTCTCCCTATACGCACTCGACCATCCTCAGTTGTGAGTCTGTCGGGAAACTACGCTTGTCCAAGCGGTTCCTTATCCTCATCCTAGTGAACTAGCCTCACCACTTTAAATTTAATTATTGACTTAATTTAATTATTGTGGTCAGAGTGGCGTAATGGTGGCCAGGTTGTCATTTGGATTTCTTCGCGTGCCAATCTACACTGTCACCGGTCTGGGCCGGCTCTCTGCGCGAGTTGTTCGGCTGCAGGTTAGCCAGCAGGGTGCGCAAGTCGTCTAGTTCGTGGCGCAGGTATTCACGCGTCGCGACCTCGCCGATAGCCAGCCGCAAGGCAGCCAGTTCACGGGCCAAATACTCGGTGTCGGCCTTAGTTTGCGCAGCGCGACGACGATCTTCTTCGAGTGCGACTCGATCTCGGTTTTCTTGACGGTTCTGGGCCAGAAGAATAAGCGGTGCCGCGTAGGCGGCCTGGGTAGAGAAAGCCAGGTTGAGCAGAATGAAAGGGTACGGGTCCCAGCGCCATTTCAGTGCAAACAGATTCAGCGCGACCCACACCAACACCACGATCGTCTGCAGCAGCAGATAGCGACCAGTGCCGAAAAAACGCGCGATTGACTCGGTGATGTGCCCGACGGTCTCGGCGTCCCAGCTCGGCGTCAACCTGCGTGATGTCCGTGGGGTGTAGAGCCGTCGTGGTGCGGGCGACTTCCTCATCACGACCCTCCGGGCACGCCGGCGCTTCCGTATCCTGAGAGCTCCGGTACATCTACACGCCAGTTAGGCGGTAGCAGATGGTCGAGCAGGTCGTCCACGGTAACCGCTCCCAAGAGGTGGTTTTGGTCGTCGAGCACTGGCCCGCATACCAGGTTGTAGGCGGCCAGGTACCGGGTCACCGCGGCCAAGGGAGTCTCCGGTGTCAGCGTGGCTAGGGCAGTGTCGATGATTCCACCGACCAGCTCGGCTGGCGCTTCGCGGAGCAGCCGCTGAAGGTATACGCAGCCTAGGTAGGGACCGGTAGGCGTGGCTGTGGGCGGCCGGGTCACGAACACCATTGACGACAGTGCGGCGGTGAGGTCGGAATCGCGGACCCGGGCCAGTGCCTCGGCAACCCCGGTGTCCGGCGTCAACACCACTGGATCGGAGGTCATCAAACCACCCGCGGTATCTGGTGGGTACGTCAGTAGCCGTCGCACCGCACCAGAATCCCCAGGGTCCATCCTGGTCAGCAGTAACTCGGCATCAGTCGGACTCAGCACACCAAGCAGGTCGGCGGCATCATCGGGATCCATGGCCTCGAGCACATCGGCGGCGCGTTCAGTGCCTAATTGTGACAATACATCGGCCTGATACAGTTCGGGAAGTTCCTGAAGAATGTCGGCGAGCCGTTCGTCGCGGAGTGCTTTGAGCACCTCGTAGCGTCGTGCGCGCGGAAGTTCGCGGATGGCGTCGGCCACATCGACCGCCTTACGTCCGTCAAACTGGTCCAGCAGTTGCGCAACTCCTTTACTCGGCATCGCTAACGCCGAGGGCGTCAAGCCCTGGACGTATTGCCAGTCCACGATGTGCACGGGGCCGCGTCGTCCCAGCCGTCGCTGGGCACGGACAGCGATTTTGGTGACCATCCAGTCGCGCGTTCGGGTTTGTTCGATACCTAGGTCGGTGATCACGACGTCAACGCCGGCCAACTCGGGCAGTGCGAGATCGTTAACCCTAACCGGGGTGTCGAGCACTTGACCGAGTGCCAGCACCTCGCCCGGTCGCTGTTCGAAGTGGTGCAGCGACACGTTGCTGGTGGCCAGTGTCACTGCGTCCGGCTCGATCGCGGCGACCCGCAGAATCGGGATGAAAATGCTGCGGCGCGTCGCCAAATCGACGACCAACCCCAGGATTCGCGGTTGCTGGCGGACGATGCTGATGCTGATTACGACATCACGGACGCGCCCGAAGGACTCGCCGAGTGGGCCCAACACCAACATCCGCGAGAGTCGCGCCACATACACTTTATTGACCGATCCCATGCTGAAAAGCGTAAGCAGCCGCGTCCCGGATGGGCAGCTGCCCGGCATCGGCGTGGCCGCAATGCAGGCTCTAATGCGAATGCAGCGCGAATATCGCGACGATCAAACTCACCAGCAGAGTTGCGATCCCAATCACTATGCTGGCGATGGCTAAACCGTAACCTTCTTGGCGTGTCCGCTTGATCTGATCGAGGGCGACGGCACCAAGCACGATGGCCACGATTGAGCCGATGCAGCACACCAACCCGGTGAACGAGGAGATCAGCGAGGCGATCGCCATAACGTTCATTCCTGGCTGTGTTGCACCATAGCTCTCCAGATAGTCTGGCGGGTAGTCGTCTCGCGGATAGGCGCCTGTATAGTTGCCCGAATGCCAAGGTGGTCCTTGGTCGACCGCAGGTGTGCCAAGTTGTGGCGGAGGGTAGGGTGGTCCGTCGTAGCCTGGCGGCTGTCTGTATTCAGGCTGGGTGGGTGCCATGGGTTCTGGATAGTCGACCGGAAGATCCGGCGGATAGCCGGGAGTAACAGTGGGTGGCGGATACACCGTGGATGGGTAATCGGCTGCCTGCGATTGTGCTGGCGGATTCCAGAGAGTGTCCCCAGCCTGCTGTTGCGGGGTCTCCGAACCGGCTGGCGGATTAGCCCCATCGTGGTGGGCATCCTCGCCGAAGGTGCCGCCGGGATCTGTCATGCTATTAAACCTAGCCTATGCGCTGCTGGGAGCTGCGGTTGCAAATCGAAGGTGGCAGCCAATGATTCGATAGGCTGGCCAGACAGCGCGGTGCCGGGCGGGCACCGGATCCATCGCTGCACTCCCCGCGTCGGGGGATCTGACGCTGAAAACGTAGGGATGTCACGTCTTGCTTAGAGGTTGTCTGCAGGCTTCTTTGGATAGTGTGGAAGCTCTCGGATGACACGATGGTTCAGAATAGAGGGTGGAGTGGAGGAGATGCGCATCGATGACTAGCCTTTTCCAGCCTGGACGGGTTTCTGGAGCGATGGGCGCGGGTGGCCGTGGCATGCCCAGGTTACCGACCCCGCCCAAAGGTTGGCCGGTCGGGTCGTATCCGACCTACGCCGAAGCGCAGCGTGCCGTCGACTACCTATCTGAACAGCAATTCCCGGTTCAGCAGGTGACTATTGTTGGTGTCGACCTAATGCAGGCGGAACGGGTCACTGGTCGGCTGACATGGGCCAAGGTGTTGGGCGGTGGCCTACTTAGCGGTGCTTGGCTCGGTCTGTTCATTGGATTGATTCTGGGTTTCTTTAGTCCTAATCCGTGGATGGCGCTGGCCACTGGCTTGGTTGCCGGCGTGTTCTTTGTGTTGATCACCTCTGCGCTTCCCTACGCAATGGTCCGCGGCACAAGGGATTTCAGCTCGACTTTGCAACTAGTGGCTGGTCGTTACGATGTACTCTGCGATCCGCAAAATGCGGAGAAGGCGCGTGATTTGCTGGCGCGTCTGGTGATCTGACGCCCGGACGGGAGGCGCAGGTGGCGGTGAGTTGGCATGTCCGCCAAGTGGGCGCGGTCGTGCTCACAGCTTTGACTCTTGCGTTGATGGTGTCGGCCTGTGGGGCCGGCGGTAACCAGCTGGTGATCAGCTTCTACACGCCCGCTAATGACGACGCGACATTTACCGAGGTTGCCCGGCGTTGCACTGAACAGTTTGACGGCCGGTTTGTTATTCGGCATGTGAGTCTGCCGAGGTCGCCAGACGAGCAGCGATTGCAACTGGCTCGGAGGTTGACCGGTAATGACCACACCCTGGACGTGATGGCGATGGATATAGTGTGGACCGCGGAGTTCGCTGAGGCAGGATGGACACTGCCGCTATCTGCAGACCCGACAAGACTGGCTGAGGCTGACGCGATCGTTGACACTCTCCCGGGCCCACTCGCGACGGCCACTTGGAAGCAGAAGCTGTATGCCGAGCCTTTTACTACCAACACCCAGTTGCTTTGGTACCGAGCAGATTTGGTGGACCAACCGCCAGGTGACTGGAATGATATGGTGGCTGAGGCGGTCCGGTTGTATGCGGCCGGCGAGCCTAGCTGGATCGCCGTGCAGGCTAATCAGGGCGAGGGGCTTGTGGTATGGTTTAATACCTTGCTCGTCAGTGCGGGTGGTCAAGTGCTGTCCGAAGATGGTAGCCGTGTCACTTTGACGGACACACCGGAGCATCGGGCCGCCACTGTCCGGGCGTTACGGATCCTCAAGTCGGTGGCCACCGCGCCCGGCGTGGACCCGTCGATCACTCGAACCGACGAAGGCGCCGCACGATTGGCGGTTGAGCAGGGTAAGGCCGCGCTGGAAGTTAACTGGCCGTTTGTGCTGGCATCGATGATGGAGAACGCGGTGAAGGGCGGGGTGGCCTTTTTACCGCTTAATCGGGTCTTCGAGTTGGCCGGCAGCATCAACAACATCGGGACATTCGTGCCTAACGACGAGCAGTTTCACATCGCGTATCAGGCCGCTCGGAAAGTGTTTGGTTTCGCGCCGTATCCTGGTGTGTTGCGCAACGAACCGGCCAAGGTGACGATCGGCGGGTTGAATCTGGCGGTGGCCAGCACCAGCCGTCATAAAGCCGAAGCGTTTGAAGTCGTCAGATGTCTGCGCAGTGTGCAAAACCAGCAGTATCTTTCGATTGAAGGGGGTCTGCCGGCGGTACGGGCCTCGCTGTACTCCGACCCGAAATTCCAAGCCAAATACCCAATGTATACTATCATTCGACAACAGCTTACCGATGCCGCAGTGCGGCCGGTGACGCCAGCCTATCAGGCGGTGTCGATCCGGCTGTCGGCCGCACTGAGTCCTATCAACGACATTGACCCAGAGCCTATGGCCGACAAGCTCGCCGTGCAGGTGCAAAAGGCCATCGACGGGAAGGGATTGTTGCCGTGACCGCCTGCTTGCAGGGGAAGCGGCGGCTGTGACAGTGGTGGCCGGTAAATCGTGGCACGTGCGCGTCAGGAGTGTGCAACCAGAACAACGGTTGGCGTTCCTTCTGGTCGCGCCCGCGGCGATGTTGATGCTGGCGGTGACGGTCTATCCGATCGGATATGCGGTCTGGCTGAGTCTGCAACGTGCCAACCTGGCGACCCCGAACGATACCGCGTTCATCGGTCTAAGCAACTACCAAACGATCTTGACCGACCTATACTGGTGGACGGCGCTGGCGGTGACGTTGGCGGTCACTGTGGTTTCAGTGTCGATCGAATTCATTCTGGGTCTGACGCTGGCGCTGGTGATGCACCACACTCCCCTCGGCAAGAGCTTGGTGCGCATGACGGTGCTCATCCCGTACGGCATTGTCACGGTGGTCGCTTCGTACAGTTGGTATTACGCTTGGACGCCGGGCACCGGATATTTGGCGAACCTGCTGCCGCAAGGTAGTGCGCCACTGGCCGAGCAAATCCCGTCGTTGGGCATCGTGATCATCGCGGAGGTCTGGAAGACCGCACCGTTCATGTCGTTGCTGTTGCTGGCTGGGTTGGCATTGGTTCCCGAGGATTTGCTCAAAGCTGCGCAGATGGATGGCGCCGGCGTGTGGCGGCGGCTAACGAAGATCACCTTGCCGATCATTAAGCCAGCGGTCGTGGTGGCGCTGTTATTCCGGACACTGGACGCGTTCCGTATTTTTGACAACATCTATGTGTTGACCCAAGGTGCCAACAATACCGCCTCGGTGTCGATCCTAGGTTACGACAACCTGTTTAAAGGATTCAACATGGGGCTTGGCTCGGCGATCAGCGTGCTGATTTTCGGCTGCGCCGTCTTCATTGCGGTAATTTTCATCAAGGTGTTCGGTGCCACGGCGTCCGGAGATGAACGCGATGGCTGCTAAGCTGGTGGACACGAAGCGGGCCACGATGTGGGTCATCATCGACACCGTCGTGGTGGGCTATGCGCTACTACCGGTACTGTGGATTCTGTCCCTGTCACTCAAACCGACGTCAACGGTCAAGGACGGCAAGCTGATTCCGTCGTCAGTGACTTTAGACAACTACCGTGGCATTTTTCGGGGCGATTTTTTCAGCTCAGCGCTGATTAACTCCATCGGAATCGGATTGACTACCACAATGATAGCAGTGGTGCTCGGCGCTATGGCGGCCTACGCGATTGCCCGGTTGGCTTTCCCCGGCAAGCGTCTACTTGTTGGTGCTACCCTGCTGATCACCATGTTTCCGGTGATCTCGCTGGTGACGCCGTTGTTCAATGTCGAACGCCAGACCGGTCTGTTCGACACATGGGCGGGGCTGATCCTGCCCTATATCACTTTCGCGTTGCCGCTTGCCATCTATACCTTGTCGGCATTCTTCGCCAAAATCCCATGGGATCTAGAGAAGGCAGCCAAGGTAGACGGCGCTACGCCGGGTCAGGTTTTCCTTAAAGTGATCGTCCCGCTGGCGGTACCGGGCTTGGTCACTACGGCGATCCTGGTGTTCATCTTTGCGTGGAACGACTTGTTGCTCGCGCTTTCGTTGACCGCCACCAAGGCGGCGATTACTGCCCCGGTTGCCATCGCGAACTTCACCGGTAGTTCGCAGTTCGAGGAGCCGGCTGGTTCGATCGCGGCCGGGGCAATTGTGATTACGGTCCCGATCGTCGTTTTTGTTCTAATTTTCCAGCGACAAATTGTTGCCGGGTTGACTTCTGGTGCTGTGAAGGGATAACTCGATGGCTGAGATTGTACTGGAGCATGTCAACAAGAATTACTCCAACGGCGCGACGGCGGTACGCGACCTGTCCATCACCATCGCCGACGGAGAATTCCTTATCCTGGTCGGGCCTTCCGGCTGCGGAAAGACCACGATTTTGAATATGATTGCTGGACTTGAGGATATATCGTCAGGTGAGTTACGTATCGGTGGTGAACGGGTGAACGAGAAGGCGCCCAAGGACCGTGATATCGCGATGGTGTTCCAGTCTTACGCGCTTTACCCACATATGACTGTGCGGCAGAATATCGCGTTCCCGCTGACGCTGGCCAAGATGAAGAAAGTACAGATCGCGCAAAAGGTTTCCGAGACAGCCAGAATCCTTGATCTGACCGATCTTCTGGACCGTAAGCCCGCGCAGTTATCTGGCGGGCAGCGGCAGCGGGTCGCGATGGGCAGGGCGGTCGTTCGCCATCCCAAAGCATTCTTGATGGACGAGCCGTTGTCCAATTTGGATGTCAAACTGCGGGTGCAGATGCGTGGCGAGATCGCCCGACTGCAACGCAGGCTGGGTACCACCACCGTCTATGTCACCCACGACCAGACCGAGGCCATGACGCTAGGAGATCGCGTGGTGGTCATGCACTCCGGTGTCGTACAGCAGATTGGGACACCCGACGAGCTTTATAAATGTCCGGCTAACCTCTTCGTCGCGGGGTTTATGGGTTCGCCAGCGATGAATTTCTTCCCCGCCACATTGACGCCGAACGGACTGACCTTACCCTTCGGCGAGCTGGCTTTATTGCGGGAAGCCCAGACGGTGATCGGGCAGCACCCAATGCCGGACAGGGTTATTGTCGGGGTGCGACCCGAGCATCTGGCCGACGCCAAGTTGATCGATGTACACCAACGCGGCACGGCGTTGACGTTCGAGGCGAAGGTTGACTTGGTTGAATCGCTGGGAGCAGACAAATACGTTTACTTCACCACCACTGGTTGTGATCTGCATTCAGCTCAGTTGGACGCGCTAGCGGCTGAGTCGGAAGCAAGTGAAAATCATTTTGTGGCAAGAGTTCCTGCTGGGTCAAAAGTTGTTGTCGGAGAATCGATCGAGTTAGCTTTCGACACAACGAAAATTACCGTTTTCGATGCTGACTCTGGAGTGAATCTAACCTTTCCTGCACTGATTGATGCGCGGTGACAAATACTCTGGCCCAAGTATGTGCATACCTGTGCTGCAAGTTCGCGCAGGCAGGTTCCCCAGGCATACCCGCCGAGACCAATTCTGCGAACGTGACGTTACTGGGTACCGAATTCATCGAGATGCTGCGATTCTGTTCTGGGGTAAACGGATTGTTGTATTATGTGTAGTTGTGGTACTCGAGTTATTCGATGATTGATCCGATCGAGATTCTTGCTAACCAGTTGAACGGCTCACGTGCTGTGACTGCGCGGTCCCGGGCCGGTAACCGGGCTAGCGCACAGCCTGGCGGTGCTAGTCGAGGACGCGTTGATCGACCTTAGGTCGCCGCTGTGGGTGCGACTATTGGGGCGGTTGTCGTTCATTGCGGTGCTGTTGGGTCGCAGTGATAGCATTAACCTACCGCTAGCGCCCCTTCGAGATCCAGTACGCTTTCTGTCCAGCGACTCCTATGACAGTTACTCGAGCGGCCTGGGTGTCGCTCAATGGTGCCGACGCCATGCGGCAGATATGGTGTATAGTGGCAGCTTCGACGTGCTGAGTCCGAATCGCCTTGCCGTACAAAATCACTGACGGAACATAGCTGTCGCACGCATCGTCTACCGGGTTAAAGCCAGTTCCTGTTTCGGAATTGCCAGTAAAGTACCAGGCAGACAATGGTCATTCCGGCCATCGCCGCCGGGTAACTCCACGTCCAGTTCAGCTCGGGCATGAAACGGAAGTTCATGCCGTAGATGGCGGCGACCATGGTGGGCACCGCCACGATACCAGCCCAGGCTGCCATCTTGCGCATATCGTTGCTCTGCTGCATCCCGACGCGGGCCACTGCAGCCTGTACTAGTGAATTGAGCATGTCGTCGTAGCTGGCGATCTGGTCGGCAGCCTCGGTCTGGTGGTCAGCGACATCACGCAGGTAACGACGCAATTCCTTGGAGATCAAGTCTTTGTTATCCGTTTGCATTCGCTGAAATGCGGAGGAGAGCGGAGCAACACAGCGGCGAAGTTCGACGACCTCGCGCTTGAGTAGGTAAATCGGCTCGACGTTTAGCCTGCGGCCGGGGGTAAATGCCACTTCCTCGATGGCGTCAATATCGTCTTCCATCAGATTGGTCACAGCCAAGTAGTGGTCCACCACGTAGTCGGAGATGGCATGCATGATCGCGTACGGGCCCAGCCGCAGATGCTCGGGGTCGGAATCCATCCGCTTACGCACCTCGGACAGCGCACCATGCTCGCCGTGGCGGACCGTGACAACGAAATTTTTGCCGACGAATATCATCACCTCGCCGGTTTCGACGATCTGGCGGGCCAGCACCACCGATTCGTGTGGGACATAATTGACAGTCTTCAGGACCAGAAACAACGTGTTGTCGTAGCGCTCCAACTTGGGCCGCTGATGGGCATGCACGGCGTCCTCGACTGCCAATGGGTGCAGGCCGAAAACGTCGGCGACGTTTTGCATGTGGCTTGCGTCAGGTTCGTGTAATCCGACCCAGACGAATCCCTCGTGTCCCATTAGTTCGATCTCGCGCACCTTGCTCAGTGCGGCGGCGTACGTCGTGTATTTGCCGGGCAGCCGATTACTTCCGACATATACACCGCAGTCTACTAAGGGTTCGGTGGGTGGGAGGAAAATCGGATGTACGTGGGGCGCGTGTGGTCGGGGCTTCGCGACCGGTCTTAGCGCTTCAGGCAACGCGTTAAACCCCGGGAACATCTCAACCTCCCATCGCAGCGCAGGTGTTATTCAGCGGTGCTTTATGGTACGCATCCTGGCAGAACAGCGGAGGACCGACGATTTGCCAGACTAGTGCTCGAGGACACTAGCACTGCTGGACCGAAAATCTTGGGCCGGCAGAGGTGCGCTAGTTTCGACCTAGTTTCATCCGAGAGTGAAACTCACAATACCGATCTTCTCCAATCAAGGAGTAACCGAAGTGAGTGCAAGTCCCTTCAAGGTTGCTGTCACCGGCGCTGCCGGGCAGATCGGCTATAGCTTGCTGTTCCGCTTGGTAAGTGGTTCACTGCTGGGGCCTGACCGCTCAATCGAACTGCGTCTGCTCGAGATTGAGCCCGCACTCAAGGCGCTTGAGGGTGTCGTGATGGAACTCGACGACTGCGCATTCCCACTGTTGGCGGGTGTCGAGATTGGCGCGGATCCGCACAAGGTCTTTGACGGTGTCAACCTGGCCCTGCTTGTCGGGGCTCGTCCACGTGGACCGGGCATGGAGCGCGGCGACCTGTTGGAGGCCAACGGTGCGATCTTCACCGCGCAGGGCAAGGCTCTCAACGCAGTCGCCGCCGCCGACATCCGCGTCGGTGTGACAGGCAACCCGGCCAACACCAACGCGCTGATTGCGATGACCAGTGCGCCCGACATCTCCCGCGAGCGGTTTTCAGCGCTCACCCGTCTTGACCACAACCGGGCGATCTCGCAGCTAGCCACTAAGACCGGCGCCGCGGTCACCGACATCGCGAAGATGACGATCTGGGGCAACCACTCGGCTACCCAGTACCCTGATGTTTTCCATGCTGAGATTGGCGGCAAGAACGCCGCCGAGGTCGTGGGCGATCAGGCCTGGATTGAGGATTACTTCATACCGACGGTCGCCAAGCGTGGCGCGGCGATCATCGATGCACGCGGCGCGTCGTCGGCCGCTTCGGCTGCTTCGGCGACCATCGATGCCGCCCGAGACTGGCTGCTGGGCACCTCCGAAGGCAACTGGGTATCGATGGCGGTGGTATCCGATGGTTCGTACGGTGTGCCGGAGGGCTTGATTTCTTCGTTTCCGGCCACTACCAAGGACGGCGACTGGACGATCGTCAGTGGTTTAGAGATCGACGACTTCTCCCGCAGCCGCATCGACAAATCGACCGCCGAGCTGGTCGACGAGCGCAACGCGGTCAAGCAACTCGGCTTGATTTAACCGTCCGTGTAGTCGCGCCGTCTTGAAGCACGCTTATGCAGATATCGTGATGACTGCCGTGCGCACTACCTTGACGTTAGACGATGATGTCTTCTGTCTGGTCGAAGAGGCGATTCATCGCGAACGCTGTACCATGAAGCACGTCATCAATGACGCGTTGCGGAGTGCATTGGCGCAGCAGATGGCACGTCAGCAGCTGTATTGACTGAAGCGGCATGAGGCTACAGTGCGGCTTGTATTTGATCTTGCTGGCTTCAACTGGTTGGTCGACGAGCTGGAGGATGAGGGGATCCTGGACATCGCGCGCAACTGTGATCATCCCTGACGTTAATCTGCTGCTTTACGCGGTCATAACTGGGTTCCCGCAGCATCAGCGCGCGCATGCGTGGTGGGAAGATACTGTCAACAGCCCTACTCGAGTCGGGTTGACCCATCCGGCGTTATTCGGATTCTTATGGATTGCGCCACCAGTGCTTGCCGCGCCGTTGTCCACCGTGGACGCGATCGCCCATGTGCACTATATGGCTTTCCCAGTCGAACGTGGACCTACTTACCACTGGGTCGCGCCATCTGGACATCGCGTTGGGTGTGCTCGAGATGCTAAGTACAGCCGGAAAACTGATCACCGGCGTGCAATTGGCCGCGTACGGCATCGAATGTTGCGCTGAGATCCATTCCAATGACACCGACTTTACCCAATTTACCGGCCTCAGATGGATTAACCCCTTGCACGACTAGTGGCTATTGTGGTACAGCCCCCCGCTTGGGAAGTATATCAGTCTCGTTGGTGATCGTGCCGGCTGTTGGCGCCAGACTAGGTGGTTCCAAGTCTGCAGTACTCTCGACCCCGTGCCAAAAATCGACTTGCTGCCGCAGATCGTTATCGACGGCGAGGTCTTTCAGGCTCACCTAGGCGGGAAGGCTAGCTGTAGCACCAAAAAACCCGCTAGACAGCCAACGCACGTTGTTAATCGCCTACCCCTCAGGCATAGCGCAGGTCAGTGGTGCGATCGCCGCCGATCGCACCCGAGCCACCCGCTGCACTTGGGCGAGTCGGCTGGTGGCCGTCGTCAGCGATAGCAGTATCGTACTTGGTCTTGGTGACATCGGATCTGTGGCTTCACTGTCGGCGATGGGAAGCAAGTGCGCCCTGTTCAGGGCATGTGGCGGGCTTAGCGCGATCCTGACCGTCCTGGACACCAAGAATCCCGACGAGATCGTCGAAATCCTGGCACGGCTGCGTCTAATGTTAGGTGCCGTAAACCTTGAGGACATCTTCGCACCGCGCTGCTTCGAAACCGAACGGTGGGTTGTCAAGGCGCTAGACTACTCGGTGATGTACGACGACCAGCATGGCACGGCGATCGTCGTGCAGACCGCCTTGATGGGTGTGACCAAGTTACTGGGGCGCGATATGTCTGCGCTGCAGGTGATGGTGTCCTGCGTCGGTGCTGCGGGTGTCATGTGCATGAATCTCCTTCTAGCATCGAGCGTTTCGGATATCATTGTGCTTGATTCGCGTGACATTCTGTATACTAGGCGTGATGACATGAATTGCGTCAAGGTCAACTTGGTGCGACGCGCCAACCTCGGCGGTCTCACCGGCAGCATGGCCGAGACGCTCGTCGGCGTGGACGTGTTCCTCGGGGTGTCAGCGGGCCTGATCGGTGAAGAATTGATCGCCACGATGACGCCCAGTGAGGTTGTGTTCGCGCTGTCAAATTCGGACCGGGAGATATACTTCCGACATTGTCGCCATGTATGTAGCGGTGATGGTCACCGGACGCAGCAATTTCTGCAACCAGATCAACGACGTGCTCGCTTTTCCTGGCTCGCTGAATGTCGGAGCGCATCGGATCACCGAAAAGATGATGATGGCCACGGCCGAAGTGATCTTCAGTGTCACCAGCGACGACCTCGCCCGCGACCGGATCGTCCTGAGCTGCGTGTTGGGGTAGTGGTTGCCAAAGCGGTCGCCTTGGCATCAAAAGCGTCAGATTCCGCGGAGTGAGGGTCGGTAGACTGTCGGCGTTGCTGCTCGCTGGGGCGTTTGTTGCGGGCGGTTGCTCGGCCGACACCGGTGATCGTCAACCGGAGTTGGTTGTCGGATCTAAGCCCGATTTGGAGTCTACCCTGCTTGCCGCCATCTATGTCGCGGCGTTACGGTCATACGGCTTCGGTGCGCGAGGTGAAGTTAGCGCTGACCCGATAGCGACTTTGGATTCGGGCAGATTCACTGTCGTCCCTGAATTTACCGGCAACGTGTTACAGATTTTGCAGCCGGGTACAACGGTACTTTCCGACGCTTGGGTCTACCGCGCGATGGTCTCCGCACTGCCTGAGGGTATCGCCGCTGGCGACTACACCGTTGCCGCCGAAGACAAGCCTTCGCTGGTCGTGACTTCGGGCACCGCGAAGGCCTGGGGTGGCAGTGAGTTGAGCCTAGTACCCCATCACTGCAACGGGCTGGTCGTCGGGATCGTTGCTGGCGCCCACACCCCCGCGGCGGTGGGTTCGTGCCGGTTGCCCGCCGCGCGTGAATTTCCTGATTATCCAACGATGTTCGGTAAGTTGTTGGCCGGCCAGTTGACTGTGGGCTGGACCACCACCGCCAACCCCGATCTCCCCGCCGACCTGATTATGCTCGCCGACGGCAAAGCCGCGCTGATCCAGGCTGAGAACGTGGTGCCGCTCTATCGGCGTAACATGCTAACGGATCGACAACTACTGGCCGTTAACGAGGTGGCTGGTGTGCTGGACACCGCCGCCCTGACTGAGATGCGCCGCCAGGTAGCACACGGCGCGGATCCGCAGGTGGTCGCCGACGGGTGGTTGGCAGAACACCCACTAGGCCATTAGTTGCCGCGAGAGCGAGTGTCCGTACAAGCGACACGCAGTGTGGGCCGTACACTTGCACACCTTAGCGAGCGCTGCAAGCATCGTCACCAGGATGCGTGCGTCCCGGGTGGTAACGACTGACGTTGGCGGTGCCAGCGGCAACATCAGCTTTGGTGTTAATGGGGGATAAGCCGGCTCGCCATTTGCGCGAACAGCCGTTGATATTTAGATCCTCCCAAACGGGCCACTATGTTCAATATCTTGGCGTCCGGGCCGACCAGTACTTGTGCCTTCTTTTTGTGCACTGCTTTGAGGATGATCCGGGCAGCGCGCTGCGGGCTGGTGTGGGCCACCCGCGTGTCGAACCGGCTGGCCATCTTGCTCACGTCGACTCCTTCGGCGGCGGTGGCGTTGCGGGCGATCGCGGTTTTGATGCCGCCCGGGTACACAATGGTCACTTTCACCGGATGGCCGGCCAGCGCCATCTCTTCGCGCAGCGCTTCGGTGAAGCCGCGGACAGCGAACTTAGCTGAGTTGTACGCTGCCTGCCCCGGTACCGAGAACAAGCCGAACACGCTCGAGACGTTGATAATATGGCCATCTCCAGAGGCAATCAAATATGGAAGAAACGCCTTAGTACCGTTCACCACACCCCAATAATCGACGTCTATCACCCGCTCGATGTCCTTGAACTGGCTGACCTCGATATCTCCGGTGAATGCAATGCCGGCGTTGTTGTAGATCTGGTTCACTTTGCCGAAGTGCTCGTTGACCGCGTCGGCATAAGCCAAGAACGCGTCGCGTTCGGTCACGTCGAGTCGGTCGGTCTTGACCGACGCGCCGATCGCTTTCAGCTGTTCTTCGGTTTGCGCGAGCCCTTCGGTGTCGACATCGCTGATCGCCAGCTTGGCATCCGAACGGGCCAGTTCGATAGCCAAGGCTTGTCCGATACCTGAACCAGCGCCGGTGATAACGGCGACCTTGCCAGTGAACCCCTGCATTAGCAGCGTCTCTCACTGAATGCTATGTCGAGGATCTCCTGTTGCTCGACAGCATGCACCTTCGACGAACCTGATGATGGGGCCGACATCGCCCGGCGTGAAATGCGCTTGATGCCGCAGAGTAAGTCAGGCAGCAGCTCAGGCAAGATCAGGCCTACCGACGGCCACGTGCCTTGGTTGGCCGGCTCCTCCTGTACCCAGAAAAACTCTTGGACGCCGGCGTAGCGTTCGATAATTTCGCGCAGTCGACGTTTCGGCAGCGGGGCAAGCTGCTCTAGGCGCACGATCGCGACATCGTCCCGATTGTCCTTGGCTTTGCGGGCGGCTAGCTCATAGTAAAGTTTGCCGCTCGTCAGCAAGATTCGAGTGACTTTGCTGCGGTCGCCCACACCGTCCTCGTAG
The DNA here is from genome assembly GCF_003408705.1 of Mycobacterium uberis. GTDB lineage: Bacteria > Actinomycetota > Actinomycetes > Mycobacteriales > Mycobacteriaceae > Mycobacterium > Mycobacterium uberis. The sequence goes on along the minus strand of NZ_QAYL01000002.1, from coordinate 165,864 downwards.
GTGGGTTCTTCCAACACTGAGCGGAACTTGATCTCGGTGAAGTCCTTGATGTCGCTGACTGCGGCCTTGTTGCGCAACATCGACTTGGGCGTAAACACGATGAGCGGACGTTTAATACCGTCGAGAGCGTGCCGGCGCAACAAGTGGAAGTAGTTTGACGGAGTCGACGGCACCGCAATGGTCATCGAGCCCTCCGCCCACAACTGCAGGAAGCGTTCGATGCGACCAGAGGTGTGGTCGGGGCCCTGCCCCTCGTGCCCGTGCGGCAGTAGCAGTACCACCGTCGATAATTGTCCCCACTTAGCCTCACCGGAACTGATGAATTCATCAATGATTGACTGTGCACCGTTGACGAAGTCGCCGAACTGCGCCTCCCACAGCACCACGGCATCCGGGTTGCCCACCGTGTAGCCATATTCGAAACCAACAGCGGCGTACTCCGACAGCGGCGAGTCGTAGACCAAGAACTTGCCACCGGTCAGGCTGCCGTCAGGGTTGCGGGCCAGCAGCTGCAACGGAGTGAATTCCTCGCCGGTGTGGCGGTCAATGATCACTGAATGCCGTTGGGAGAAGGCGCCGCGCTTGGTGTCTTGGCCCGATAGACGCACTAGCTTGCCTTCAGCCACCAGCGATCCTAGAGCCAGTAACTCGGCGAAAGCCCAGTCGATCTTGCCTTCGTAGGCCATCTCCCGGCGCTTCTCGAGCACCGGCTGTACTCGCGGGTGCACGGTGAAACCCTCTGGTACTGCCAGGAATGCATCGCCAATGCGGGCCAGCAGCGCTTTGTCCACCGCGGTGGACAGCCCCGCGGGGATCATCTGGTTGGACTCCACCGACTCACTGGGCTGCGCGCCGTATTTCTCCAGGTCGCGGACCTCGTTGAACACTCGCTCCAGCTGACCCTGGTAGTCGCGCAGCGCGTCCTCGGCTTCCTTCATCGAAATGTCGCCACGGCCGATCAAGGCTTCGGTGTAGCTCTTACGGGCGCCGCGCTTGGTATCGACAACGTCATACATGTACGGGTTGGTCATCGACGGATCGTCGCCCTCGTTATGCCCGCGCCGGCGGTAGCACAGCATGTCGATGATGACGTCTTTCTTAAACCTTTGCCGGAAGTCCACCGCCAGTTTGGCTACCCACACGCAGGCTTCCGGGTCGTCGCCATTGACGTGGAAGATTGGCGCGCCGACCATCTTGGCGACATCCGTGCAGTATTCGCTGGACCTGGAGTATTCTGGTGCGGTAGTGAAGCCGATCTGGTTGTTGACTACGATATGAATGGTGCCGCCGACACGGTAACCGGGCAGATTCGCTAGGTTTAGCGTCTCGGCCACGACTCCTTGGCCGGCGAAGGCCGCGTCCCCGTGCAGCATCATCGGCACCACCGAAAACACTTCATCTTGGTTGTCGCCGACATCCTTGCTGAGCAGGTCTTGCTTGGCTCGGACGAGACCTTCGAGCACTGGGTCTACGGCTTCTAGGTGTGACGGGTTGGCGGTCAGCGATACCTGAATGTCGTTGTCGCCAAACATTTGCAGATACAAACCGGTAGCACCGAGATGGTATTTGACATCGCCGGAGCCGTGTGTCAGTGTCGGGTTTAGATTGCCCTCGAACTCGGTGAATATTTGTGAGTATGGCTTGCCGACGATGTTGGCCAACACGTTGAGCCGGCCACGGTGCGGCATCCCGATGACCACTTCGTCCAGGCCATGTTCGGCGCATTGGTCGATCGCCGCATCCATCATCGGGATGACGCTTTCGGCGCCTTCTAGTGAGAATCGCTTTTGCCCGACGTACTTGGTATGCAGGAACGTTTCAAAGGCTTCGGCCGCGTTGAGCTTGCTCAGGATGTATTTCTGTTCGGCTACAGTAGGTTTAACGTGCCTGGTCTCGACCCGCTGTTGCAGCCACTCCTGTTGTTCGGAGTCGAGGATGTGGGTGTACTCCACGCCGATATGGCGACAGTAGGCGTCGCGAAGCAAGCCCAGCACGTCACGCAGCTTCTTGTGTTCACACCCGCCAAAGCCGTTGACCTTGAATACCCGATCCAGATCCCACAGCGTCAGACCGTGGGTCAGCACGTCGAGATCCGGATGACTGCGGAAGCGGGTGTTATCCAACCGCAGCGGATCGATGTCGGCCATCAGATGGCCGCGGTTGCGATAGGCTGCGATCAACTCCATGACACGAGCGTTCTTGTCGACGATCGAGTCTGGGTTGTCGGTGCGCCAGCGCACCGGCAGATATGGGATCGACAGCTCGCGGAAGATCTCGTCCCAGAAGCTGTCCGAGAGTAGCATTTCATGGATTGTGCGCAGGAAGTCACCTGATTCTGCGCCTTGGATGATGCGGTGGTCGTAGGTCGAAGTCAGGGTGATCAACTTGCCAATGCCCAATTCGGCGATGCGTTCTGCGCTAGCGCCTTGAAGTTCGGCAGGGTATTCCATGGCGCCCACGCCTATGATAGCGCCCTGGCCAGCCATCAGCCGCGGCACCGAATGTACGGTGCCGATAGTGCCGGGGTTGGTCAGTGAGATCGTAACGCCGGCAAAGTCTTCGGCGGTTAGCTTGCCATCGCGGGCCCGGCGGACGATATCTTCGTAGGCTGTGACGAATTGCGCGAAGCGCAATTCGTCACAGCGCTTGATGCCGGCCACCACTAGGGACCGCTTGCCGTCTTTACCTTGCAGGTCGATCGCTAGGCCGAGATTGGTGTGGGCCGGCGTCACCGCGGTGGGCTTGCCGTAGATCTCCGCGTAGTGCCGGTTGATGTTTGGGAACTTCTTGACCGCCTGCACCAAGGCGTAGCCCAGCAAATGTGTGAAGGAGATCTTCCCGCCGCGGTTGCGCTTGAGTTGGTTGTTGATGATGGTCCGATTGTCGATCATCAGCTTGGCTGGGACGGCTCGCACGCTGGTTGCCGTTGGCACGTCCAGTGAAGCGGACATATTCTTGACGACCGCTGCGGCGGCACCGCGCAGTACCTGCAATTCGTCACCTTCGACAGGGCCGGCTGGCCCGTTGGCTATCGCTGGGATGCCCGGGAGTTTGGCCCTGTTCGTTGCCTGTTCAGTGGCTGCGGCTGACTTTGCTTGAGGTGTGGACGAAGGGTATCTACCAGCGGAGGTCGGGACCGCAGACACCGGTTCGGCGGTTGATTCGGGGTTATAGTCAACCAGGAATTCATGCCAGCTTGGATCGACCGAGGAGGGGTCGTCGCGGAACTTGCGGTACATCTCTTCGACCAGCCATTCGTTTTGCCCGAATGGTGAGCTTATGTTGGCCACGGCCGCTGTTCGCCTCGATTCTTCTGTCCTGCAAGCGCATTGAGCCACGCTTGCAACTATCTGCACTTTGGTTGGCGGGGTATCCTTCGTGCCCGCCGCGGTATGGAACGGTCTCCGCTCCTCATAAAGGCTATCGCTTTGGCTGCGATCAGCCAGATGGGCCGGGGCTCTGCACCTCGTTGAGGTCTAGCCAGCCTCATGAATCGTTGGCGACGGGACCAGGGGGGTTGGCCAGTGCGACGGCGCGGTACCGAACGCGTTGCGGGCATTGCGGACAATCTTGTTACCCACGATGCAATTGCCAGCGCCGCCCACCGCGGCGCCGATACCGACCGGCAGCATTTTGCCAAACATCAGTGCTCCGCGACGCATCGTGTACCGTTTGACGGTGTACTTGAGTATCCGTGTATTAAGTGGGGTCCACGTTGACAGCGGCAGTGAGGCCATGCCCTTGGTTAGCCAACCCCCGGTGGTGCGGTTCGGACCGATCAGTTCTCCGATGGCACGCCGGGTGTTGTCTCCGACCAGCACCGCTAACATCAGCGCACGACGTCGTTCCCGGTGGTCGGTGGGGATGCCATACACTGACGCGATTGCTAGTACGAAGACCGCAGTCGCCTCCAGAAAGAACACCGTCTCACCGGCACCGACCGACACCGCAGCCAACGTCCCGACTCCGGGTAATGTGGCCGCCGAACCCACCGCCGCACCGCTTGCGGTCAACGCGGCCAGATAGCGCTTTTCCAACGTGGCGATGATTTCGGCCGGGTTGGCACCTGGGCGTGTACGTCGCAGCCAGGCCACGTAAGCTTCTGCCACCGGGCTGTGTATCCGCGAACTACGTTCGATGATCTGCGCCAGTGCCCGGATAGACGCTTTGGGGTGGCCGCCTATAGTGGCTGAACTTTGGTCCTGTTGGGACCGATTCCAGGACCTATTTTGATGACCGTTTCGTTGGGCGCACATATTGCCTCTCCTATGAATGGCGTGCTTTTAGGCTAACTCCGGTTCCAGTTATCGCTGGTAGAGTGGCAATCATGCTGAACCGTGCGTCTTGGTGCCAAGTTCGGTAATAATCGAATTGGGTTGCCCAGCCGAAATAATGTGGACTGAATATTTAGGTTGGGATGATGTGGGCTGTTGGGCCCGTTGGTCGACCGGACGGGGAGGGATATTCCGGACAGGAGGGATTACGATGACCTATCAGCTTAGCGTTGCTGGTTAGCTGCATCTTCGGCACCGAGGCTAAACGACGACCGTGATCGGACGCATGCCAAGGCCGCGCGACGCGACACCTTGTCGGAAACTGAACGAGGTGGGCAAATGGCATCGGTTCGCATCGACTCCGCAAACTCATGGTATGCGCTGTGGACGATGGTGACTGGTTTCTTCATGATCGTGCTCGATACGCGACATCGTCGCCATCGCGAACCCGGCTACTATGGCCGACTTGAGTGTCGGGTATGATGCCGTTATCGGGGTGACCAGCGTCTACTTGCTGGGTTATGCGGCGGCGTTGCTGGTGGCCGGGCGGTTGGGCGATAGGTTCGGCCCTTAAGAGCCGCTACCTAATCGGTCTGGGTGGTATTTACTGCCGCTTCGGCGTGGTGTGGGTTGTCGGGTGGCGCCGCCATGTTAATCGCTGTTTGGGTCATGCAAGGTGTTGGCACTGGGGTGCTTCCTCCGCAAGCTTTGTCGACTATCACCCGGATTTGTCCAGCGCAATGCCGCCGGTACCGCGATGAGCATGTAAGGGCGATTGCCGGTGCTGTCAACCTGCTGGGGCCATTGGTCGGTGGTGCGTTGATGACGGGCTGGGCTGGCAGTGGTTAACGTCCCCGTCGGTGTCGTCGGCTTGGCGATGACGGTTTGGTTGGTGCTGGTGCTGCCCCACACAGGAGCATCGGTTCGACTTGGTCAGCGTCGTGTTATCCGGAGCTGGAACGTTTCTGATCGTCTTCCGACTACAGCAGGGGCAATCTGCTCGTTGTGCGCCGTGGGTCTAGGCGACGCTCGTCGTAGGCGTCGGGTTCCTGGTAACATTCATTATTATCGGCAGGAAATTGGTACCCGCGAGCCGCGGATCCCAGTCGATATCTTCAGCTACCGAGAATTCAGTCTGTGCAATGTCGGAGTGGCGGTTGGGGCGTTCGCGACGATGGCGCTGTTGATCGCGCTGACGTGAATCTCGTTCAAGATGGACCCGGGTGCACCAATCCAGTGGTTGGTGCGACTGCTCCGCGTAATCGGCGGCAGGTCGGTGTTGGTGTGGTCGCCATTGACCGTCACCGCGATCCGCAAGTGGGCGTCGCAACTAGTCGGTGAGGGCTCTGCTGTGTCCAGTGCGATCCTCCAACTCGGAGCCGTGCTCGGCAACATGAGAATAGCCGTATTGCATGATGTTGTGGATCAGTGCTGACATACCGTGGATCCTGTGCGGCGGGTACGCGCCCAGCGACTCCAACGCCTTGACGCTGCCCGAGTGGCTGCGTAGCCTGTCATCGGCCGCTATGTAGAAGTCGATACTGTTGTCCGCGTTTGTCGCCTTGTTCGGAATTATCGCCGCCCTGTTTGTGGTCGGTGGCACGGCTTCGGCGATGAGTCATGCTACCGGTGAGCGACCCTGTCTGGTCCCCGAAGACGGCGATTGCAGTGGTGGCTATGACGAAGATGATAATGACTATGTCGAGTTGATACTTCAACGTTGCTCACATCGAAATCTGTCAGTGCTTCCGCCGTTTCGTCAAAAGCGACCTGCTTACGTCGCTGGTGCAACGTCAGATCGGTTCTGGTCGTCATCGGCTCATCGACGATGAAACACCGCCAAATTGACCTTACTGTCGCGATTCGGGCGATTTCGTCGGCTATCGGCCGGCAAGCATCCAGTAAGCAGACTTTACTAGATTTCGGTCAGCCGGCCGCATCGAATGCCGCCAGCATCAAAAATGCGCCCAAGTCAATCAAGCCAACGGGCGTGGCGGGCAGATAGTCGGTCAACGTCTCCGAGCGCACGATTACTGCCGCATATTGCGCTCGACTGACGGCGACGTTAAGCCGGTTCCTGTTGAGCAGAAATGAAATTCCTCGTGGTACCATGTCAGCAGATGAGGCGGTCATCGAGATGAAGACTATTGGAGCCTGCCCGCCTTGGAACTTGTCCACTGTCCCGACTCGCACTCCACCGAGCCCGGCAGATATCAATCGTTGACGCATCAGCGTCACCTGAGTATTATATGGCGCCAGTACTAAGACATTGGAGGCATCCAACGGCCGGGTGCCGTGCTCATCAGTCCACGACGTGCCGAGCAGCCGTTCTATTTCTGCGGTGATCGCGTCGGCCTCTTCGGGGCTCTCTGTCGAATTTCCCTGGTGGTGAACGGTAAGTACATGCACACCGGGTTTATACTCATCGAGGTATCGCGCTGCTGTGTACTTAGCGTGGGTATGTAATCTGCCTTCGTAGGACAGTGTCGAGACTGCGGCACAGACCGTCGGATGCATTCGGTAGGAGCGATCCAGAAAGTAACCATGTGCATCTGGCAGGGTTTGCTGACCGTCAACCAGCCAATTCAACGCGGAGGTATCGACCGGTTCGGGATGAGTGCCTTGACTGACCTGTGGTAGCTGTTGCGGGTCGCCGAGTAGCATGAGATTGGCTGCTGCAGGTGCCACGGCGATGGTATTGGCCAAACAGAACTGGCCGGCCTCGTCGATTATTAGTAAATCGAGACTTCCCGGAGGCACCCGATTGCGGTTAGCGAAATCCCATGCCGTACCACCGATTACGCATCCAGCGGGGTCGGCAATGAAGATCGGGTACTTGTTCCCGTCAATCTCTTGCCAGCGTGTAGCGCTGCGGCCATGCCGTTTCTTTGCGACTCGTCGTGCATCGAGGCCGGCTGCGATCACACCGTCCAAGAGGTTCTCCACCGCAGTATGCGATTGCGCGACAACGCCAATGCGCCAGGCATAGTTGCTGACCAACCGTGTGATGACGTGCGCGGCGGTGTGCGTCTTGCCGGTCCCGGGTGGCCCATGTATGGCCAGGTATGATGAATCCAAGTCCAGCACCGCAGCGGTAATGGCAGCGACCGTGTCGGTGTCACGCGGTAGTGGGGCACCGCTGCGGGTTCGGGGCTCACGGCGTAGCAAAATGTCGATCAGCGCGGTGCGGGGTAGTTGTGGCAAGCTGGCGGCCAGCGCAGTAGCCGTTGATTCGATCGAATCCCGCAGGACTGTAGTTGCTATAGGTGGCCCCGGGGTCAGCGCGAACGGCAACTGATGAAATGTTTTTCCACTATTTCCTACTCGCTCCACAATGACCACCTCGGTGGGTACCGACGGGTCGTCGGCTTCGACAACCTCGGCTCGACCGGCGGTTCGCCGGTTGGGGTGGGCAGTCATCCCAGGCGAAGACGGAGGCTCATAGAGTGCAAATACTACCGAACTGAGTTCACCACGTGCCAACCCGCCACGCAGTCGCACCCGTCGCTGTGGCTTGCGTGCGCGAGGAGGTGTATGCCAATCGACGATGACCGACGCGTCGTCGGCAATGAAGACGTCTGTGTTGTCGGACCATTCGTCAACAGGAAAGTTGAGCCGGTCAAAGTGCTTCCACCAGAACGGCTTATCCTCGCGTTGGTAGTAGCCGCATGCTGCGGCTACTAAGGCGATGGCGGTCTGCTCGGGTGTGCGGTCGCCGACGGCGGCATCACCAGTGAAAATTGACAAGGCCGGCAAAGTTGCTGTAGAATTTCTGCTATCGTCAGTGGTTTTCCCCTGGAAAACTGGTTGAGCGCCAGTCGGTATGATACCGGCTTCGTGTGCACGCAAAAGCAGCCAGTTGCGTAGTTCACGAGTGGACCGGCAGTCGTAGTGGTTGTAGTTTTCGATCTCCTTGAGTACGGTTTCCGCCTCGTCAGATCTGCCTGCAGTACGCAATTCGCAGTACCACCCATAGCCGGTGATCGAGTCGGCAGCGGTGGTTACGTCGCCGGCGCGCAGTTGTGCTCCCATATATAGAGGCTCAAGCGCCTTCAGACTAAACGATTCAGCACCTACGCGAATACTTTTGCGTACCAAAGGGTAAAGGTCAACCAACGTCCCGCTGCGCAGTAGCTCGTCGACTTCGTCCTCACCGACCCCGTATCGTCCGGCAAGTCGCAACAGTGCAGTCTTCTCATAGGGCGCGTAGTGATAGATGTGCATCTGTGGTCGACGCTTACGGCGCTTGGCCACCATTGCCAGAAATTCAGTGAGCGCCTTGCGTTCGTCTATACGGTTGTGCGCCCACAGTGGGTGGAAGTTACCGGCAGGTTCGGTGCCTAAGATGCCGAACAGGTATTCCAAGCCCCATTCTTGGCCGTCGGCTGTCCACAGCGGATCACCCTCGAAGTCGAAAAATAGGTCACCAGGATCCGGCTTGGGCAACAGTGTAAGCGGCTGCGGGTCAACGATCTCGAATTGCGGAATGCCAGTGTCACGTTGACGGATTTGCAGTTTGGCCTGTGCGGTTAGCTTGCTGAGCACGTTGGAAGACAGGTCAGGTACCGGGCCGGAATGATTGGCCAGCTCGGTGATGGTAGTAATTCCGACGTCCAGAAGCTTGTCGCGCTGGCTTACTCGCATACCTGCTATAAGCAGCAGATCGTCGGTTGCCCGCAACTGTTCGGTGCACTGTGGACAGCGCAAACACGCCCGCACCTCGTTGTCTTCCCAGCACACCGCAGCTCCTGCAGCATAGTGGCGGTCGAGCAGTCGCTGCAGTAGCGCGCGCTGGTACCGGTACACCGGGATCAAGTTGCAGACCCGGTAGGAAACGATGGTTCCGTTGCCGAGCCGTAGCTCGGCCTCAGGTGTAACCGGGACGCCCACGTGCGCTAGTGCATCGGCGTAGGCAGCTAGCTGCAATAACGCAGTGACCTTAGGTGAACGCGCTAGCTTGGTATCAACGATCCGATATCGGTCACCGTCGCGTAGCAGGAAGTCGGCGAACCCGACAAAGCGGCCGTCGAACACTGTGGCCTGATACACCGCCGGAGCGCGGTTGGCGATGGCGCGCTGAGTCGCCTCGGCGGCGGCGGCGAACCCGGTGCGCGTGTTCGCTGGACGGCCAATAACCGCAACCGCATCGCCGAACTTGTGGCGCAATTGGTCAAGATGACGCTGCTCATGGTCGGCACCCAGAGTGCTTGTTCGCGCGAACAGTTCGTCTTCGGTGGTGGTGACGATGGGGCCCCAGCCTAATCTCGCGTCGAAATCCCGAAGTAGAGCGTACTCGCACTGGGCTGCGGTGGCGAGATCTGATGCGCTGTAGACGATGGTCTCATCGGTGACAAACACGGCAATAACTGTAGGTGAAAGGTCCGACGGTAACGGGGTACTACTTGGCTGCGCGGCTAGTCGCCTGTGGCGTTACCGATAAGCTCAACCGCGTTGCCGTTCCAATGAAACCTCACCGCGGTAGTTATGCTGTTAATGCCGCTAGGGTAGGTCAACGCCACCGTGTCATCGGTGGTCTGAGCCGGGCTAATGCCATTGAACCCGTATGTGTCGGGCACTCCTTGCGGGATGAATTGGCCAAGATGAAACAGTACCGCTCGAGTGGTGGGGTTGACTGTGTTTGTGTTGGCCTTGATGATAACCGCCGATAGCTGGGTGCACTCGTTGTAGTTACCGGCTAACGGTTCGGGATTCCAGGGTTGCGCACTGCGCGGATCGCGGGGCAGCTCGGAGATCGCCCTGGCGATGTTGGGTGAGGCAAGATTGACCGCGCATGGATCGGCCGGTGGCGCGCTGCTAGTTGGCGGGGCAGCCGTCGCGGATGGTGGGATCGATGCAGTAGAGATAATGATTGACGTGGCTCCGGTGGTCGAGAGGGCCACTGGCGTCTTTGCGACCGTAGAGTCCTCTGAACCACAGCCGGTCAACGTCGTGGTGACCAATAAGACAGCGACCATACCCGGCAGTGACTCGGGACAGGGTGGTGACCACACATCGGGCACGGTACCGCTTGCTGTCGCAAGTGTCCGCAATTGTACGGCTGATGTGGCGTGTCGCGGTACCTACATGGACGCTCGTGACCTATGGACCTGCTGTGTCCAGCTCCACTAGATTGACGATAACCATTAAACTCCATGTGCGATGGCTATCCCAGACAACACGCCTGTGACATCCGTTGAAGCGTTTACCGATTTGCAGATCCATCCGCGTGTCTTGCGGGCAATTGTCGACGTTGGCTACGAATCACCGACAGCTATTCAGGCGGCGACGATTCCGGCGCTAATGGCAGGTTCAGATGTGGTCGGACTAGCGCAGACCGGCACCGGCAAGACAGCGGCTTTCGCGATCCCGATCCTGTCTAAAATCGACATCACGAGCAAAGCAACTCAAGCTCTGGTGCTGGCGCCCACTCGTGAGCTGGCTTTGCAGGTAGCTGAGGCGTTCAGTCGTTACGGGGCTTATCTGCCGCAGGTCAACGTGCTATCAATCTACGGCGGGTCATCGTATAGTGTGCAACTAGCCGGGCTCAGACGTGGTGCACAGGTCGTGGTTGGTACCCCTGGCCGCGTCATCGACCATCTCGAACGTGGCACGCTGAACCTGTCGCGACTGGACTACTTGGTGCTCGACGAGGCCGACGAGATGCTCACCATGGGTTTCGCGGAAGACGTTGAGCGTATCCTTTCTGAAACCCCGGAATACAAACAGGTAGCTCTGTTTTCGGCGACCATGCCACCAGCGATCCGCAAACTCACTACCAAGTACTTACACGATCCGCTCGAAATCACTTTCAAAGCGAAAAGTGCTACTGCCGAGAATATTTCGCAGCATTACATCTACGTTGCCGGTCCACGCAAAATGGACGCACTGACTCGTGTCCTGGAAGTCGAGCCATTCGAGGCGATGATCGTCTTTGTCCGCACCAAACAGGCGACTGAAGAGGTTGCCGAGAGACTACGTGCCCGAGGATTCTCTGCCGCGGCTATTAACGGTGACATTCCACAAGGACAGCGCGAGCGGACCATCACCGCTCTGCGAGAAGGTGTCACCGACATCCTGGTTGCCACCGATGTCGCTGCGCGTGGACTAGATGTGGAGCGGATATCGCATGTGCTCAATTATGATATTCCACACGACACCGAGTCCTATGTGCACCGGATTGGACGCACGGGCAGGGCTGGCCGCTCGGGGAAGGCGCTATTGTTCGTTTCCCCACGGGAGCGCCACCTGCTAAAGTCAATTAAAAAAGCTACCAAGCAAGCGCTTATCGCGGCCGAGTTGCCTACTGTCGAACATGTCAATGCACAGCGGGTAGCTAAATTCAGTGATTCCATCACCGACGCGCTCGGCGATCCGGGAATCGAGTTATTTCGCAGACTGGTCGAGGATTACGAACGCGAGCACAATGTCCCGATGGCTGATATTGCCGCGGCACTGGCGTTGCAATCCCGTGACGGCGAAGCGTTCTTGATGGCGCCTGAACCGTCGCCTCAGCGGACGAAGGAGCCCAAAGGGGCCAAAAATCAGCGTAGTGACGCACGTCGGAATTGTTCCGAAAAGACAAGGAATGAAAAGAACTTCATGTTGTATCGCATCGCTGTGGGCAAACGGCATAAGGTTGGTCCAGGTGCGATTGTGGGCGCTATTGCCAACGAGGGAGGTTTGCATCGCAGCGACTTTGGCCATATCACCATTGGGTTAGACTTCTCTCTGGTAGAGCTTCCGGCCAAGTTGCCCAGTGCCAAGCTGAAAAAGCTTGAGAAAACACGTATTTCAGGAGTTCTGATCGACCTTCAACCCGATCGTCCACCCGAGAAAACCCGTGGGCGTGATGGCGGTAAATCGCGTAGAAAACATACCGAATGACGCTGTTCAAGAAAAGAGACGCCCAAAGCAGACTGGAGTCGGTGTCGCAGGTGGATTGGGTCGCTTCGCTGACCGGAATCCGCGCGGCCGCCGCCCTCCTGGTCGTTGGCACCCACGCGGCATACACTACCGGCAAGTACGCTCAAGGTTATTGGGGCCTGGTCGGTGCTCGCTTGGAGATTGGCGTCCCGATCTTCTTTGTGCTATCTGGCTTCTTACTGTTCCGCCCGTGGGTGAAATCAGCTGTTACTGGCAGTCCGCCACCTTCGGTGAGCCGATACGCGTGGTACCGGGTTCAACGTATCATGCCTGCGTACGTGATCACTGTGTTGTTGGCCTACGTCCTATACCATTTCCGGGCAGCTGGGCCGAACCCTGGACACAGCTGGGTGGGATTGATCCGCAACCTCACACTGACGCAGATCTATACTGACGGCTACCTAGGTGCGTATCTGCACCAGGGTCTCACCCAGATGTGGAGCCTCGCGGTGGAGGTCGCTTTCTACGTGGCGCTACCGTTGCTGGCATATCTATTGTTGGTACTGCTCTGTCAGCGGCGATGGCAGCCGAAGTTGATGTTGACCGCTCTTGCGGGGACATTGTTGATCAGCCCGGGATGGTTGATCCTGGTGCATGTCGGTCACTGGTTTCCCGACGGCGCTCGGCTGTGGCTGCCGACCTACCTGGCCTGGTTCCTCGGCGGCATGATACTGGCCGTGCTGCAGGCAATGGGTGTGCACTGCTACGCGTTCGGGGCCATACCGCTGGCGATCATTTGCTACTTCATTGTGTCGACGCCGATCGCCGGCGCGCCAACCACCTCGCCAACGTCGTTGGGGGAGGCGCTGTTCAAAACGGGCTTCTACGCAGCGATTGCCATGTTGGTGGTGGCGCCGCTGGTGCTAGGTGATCTGGGGTGGTATTCACGACTGTTGGCTAGCCGGCCGATGGTGTGGCTGGGCGAGATTTCCTACGAAATCTTCCTGATCCATCTGGTGACGATGGAGTTCGCGATGGTCTATGTGGTCCGAGATCACGTTTACACCGGCTCGATGCTGAATCTCATCGTTGTCACGCTCGCGCTGACGATCCCCTTGGCCTGGCTGCTGCATCACTGCACGAGCGTCCGAAACTAAACAGAATCTTCAGACATATTAGGTTACCCTGTCCTAAATTAGCAGTTGGTGATGAGGGATGTCAGGGCCTCTGACCGAATTTAGACCGTCACGGTGCTGAAGCTATTGTGTGCTGGCGACTACCAACTCACTGTAACCGACCGACGCGAGATTGGCTCGTGCTACTTGGGGTTGAGCTCCGATAACGATGGGATGCTTGCCGAGTGTTCCGTGTATCCGACGATGTGGATACGGATGTGGTTCGCTGGTGGGAACCAACGTGGTTATACCGCTGGCAAATCCCAATTTGGCGGTCAGTACGGTGAATATCGAGTTCGCGTTGTGCGACGGTTGTGCGTCAGAGTGGGCACGAGTCGCACAGGCCGGTGACACCATCAGGGTGACGGTTTTAGGTAGCAAGTTCGCCATCCCTACACCACCCTCGACCGGGTACGTTATTACTCTTACTCGCGATCAACTCCCTACTCGACTCGATCGAGGGCGCTCCCGTATAGGTGTTTCTCGAAGCCTGCTGCGACGACGACAAATGCCTACCCGTGATGCGTAGTGTCGGTTTCACCTGAGTAGGCAGCAAGAACGGCGACAAGTTTCTCGAGACCGTGCGGTCGGCAGCGTTCGATGTGAGCGATCATTTCAGCTGGGCGGCAGGACTATCGCATGGTGAAAAATCCATTAAAGTGCAAGCTTACTGGGTGGCCTGACCGGATTGGTGGGACACGCGCCAGGCCTACAGTTCAGCTGATGCCGTGCCGGAAGACATCGCTACTTCGGGCCGTTGTGACCCTACTTGGATGCTATGCGCATTCTTGAAATGCAGTGGGCCTCCTCCGAGTGTCAGAGGGCGAGCGCACTAGCACTTCCTCCTAGTCTCTTGGCTGCGGTGTGGGCATGTGGCGTCTTGCCCTCGGTAGCGGTGGCGTTACCGGTGGTGGTGCACCCCCGTTCCGGGTGGCGCTGGTTGTGTGGGTGCCTTAGGTATTCTAGACGGGAACTGCGTCAAATGTTGCAACGGTGACAGCTGCGACCAGGGCCTGCGAGGTGCTGGGATGGTATCAGCCCATCGCGATCACATCTTGGACCCACATTGGGCGGCAACAAACACCTCGGCCTTGTCGGGATAAATCGTAGAAAGTACTTTTGTTACAATGCTTTTTGGCGAAAAGTGCCGTGATTAGTTCGGTGTGTTCGGTGCCTGTGTGCCCAAATTCGTCGGAGTTGGCTACCAGCATGGCGACCGCCTCGCGGTCCAGGTCCATCCGGAAGGTGTACTCGACGACATTAATTGCTACCGAATCCATGAATTCGAGCATTGCGAGACGCAGCCAAGCGGAGCCTCCAGCATCGCATCGACAGCCGCCTGGATCGAGGCGAAGGTGGCCACCACAATTGCTGGACGCGTTTTGGACGGGCAACAGCCGCAGCCTCCCTTCTGTGATGATGCCCAGCGTGTCTTTCGCTGCCAACGGAGAGCTTTGTCAGGCTCAGCTCCGCGAAGTCTTTGAGCCGTGGGGACCACTTAACCGAACCGCGGTGCTATCGGCTAGCAGCATCCGTATGTCCAGTACGGAGTCGATGGTGATGCCGCATTTCGCCACAGCACAACCTGCCGGCACTTGTGGCAATGCTGCCACCGATGTTGCATATCTCGGATGACGACGGGTCGGGCGGATAGCATAAGCCCATGTTCGGCAGCGGCCTTCTGCACCTCCACGTTGAACAGGTCAGGCTGGCACATCGCGGTGCGGGGACAGGGTCAACGGTGATGTCACGCATCTTTTCCGTCGATATCACGATCCTTCGTCATCCAACGTGGTAGCACCGCCCGATAGGCCGTTGCCGGCTACCTACGGGTACCCGATTGGCACTGGCTCAGCGCAGCACGGTCTGCACCTCGCCGGTGCGTTGTGGCCGAACCACGGCTAGCGGTTTGCCGGCCGATGGGTCCAGGGTGCGGTCGTACCGGTAGCTTTTAGTGACGGCTGGGTCGGTGACCACCATCCCGTTGGGCAGGGTGGCGATGATGCTGGTCAGGGCACCTACGCCCCGATACTACGGTCTGGGATCGACGACCAACTTCGGTGTGTGGTCCAGCTCGTGCAGCGACGGTCACCTGACACAGACAAACCCGGCCAACACGATGGACAACGCCAATTCCAAAAATGCTGTCCGTAATCCGGCGGCGTAGATCAACGGACAGGCGAGCAGCAGGCCCAACAGGCCGGCGATAAACACCAACGGCGTCATCACCTCGATCCACCCGGCTGCGCAGATAGTGTGGCACCTAAGTGTGTGCCATACAGCTATAGACTGGTGTAATCAGCTCATAGAGTATGTAGATCGGTGCGGCCAATACCAGGATGATCGACAACGGCGGCAGAAACGCGATTAACACCGTCGCTGAACCTAAAGTCAGGATTACGGTCAGCATAATTGTGCGCCGGCGCGCGTGTTGTGATTAAGATGGCTTATGTAGCCGTGCCTGCCAGACTGCTCATCAAAAGGGCCATCAATATCCAGCTTAGCTACTGTGGCTATGCCGGTCGTTGACAGTCATTCGGAAACAGCACGCTTTCCATCGGCAGGTACATTGTGGTGGTCGCCAAGTCGATTGTTCCCACTGTGCAGAAGATCCGCAGGCTTCACACGAAACGCAGCCCGTCGGCGATCCCGGATACCAGCCCCTGCGGTTGGGTTGGGTTGCGTGGTGCGGCTTGCCGGCGCCCTAGAGCCGCGACGCGACAATCGCGAGGGTCAACTACCCTGAAGGCTCCCGCGATGATCCACATTGTGGTGATGGTGATCAGTGTCGAGACGAGCAAGGGGAGTGTGGTTGAGCCGGCTGCGATAGACGAGTCCCGTATGTTATCCCCACGTTGTAACATCACCTAGGGACAACTAAATGGTGGAAGTGCTATTGCCCACGCATGTCACTAACGCGGCAGACAGGATCAGGAACGCCGGGCCGCGGTTGTTGTTTCTCCTGCGAGGTTGAATTTAATGCCGAAACCGTACGCTGAACCACCGAATTTCAGTAGATTGAGGCTCATTCGCTGCCGGACTGTGCTTAATGCTTTGATGTTAGTGTGCCCATCCCTCTAAATACTGGCCAGGCGTTTGATTCTCCGGTGGGACCCGGAACTGGCTGGCCGGGCGATTCGGCCACGCCGCGGACCCGGGTTGCCGCCGATGCTGAGGAGGTTTTGGTGTTGGCGGGTGGAGCAAGCTCGATTCCCGAACTCAACGCGCAAATCAGCGTGTGTCGAGCTTGCCCACGGTTGGTTAACTGGCGTGAGGAGGTTGCTGTCGTCAAACGCCGAGCCTTTGCCGATCAACCCTATTGGGGGCGGCCGGTGCCGGGATGGGGATCGGAGCAGCCGCGGCTGTTGATCTTGGGGCTAGCGCCTGCCGCGCACGGCGCCAACCGGACTGGGCGGATATTCACCGGCGACCGTTCTGGAGACCAGTTGTACATGGCACTGTACCGGGCCGAGCTGGTGAACTCACCGATCAGCGTGGACGCTGCAGACGGGTTGCAGGCCAATCAGATTCGGATCACTGCACCGGTACGGTGCGCGCCGCCGGGCAACGCTCCGACGTCGACGGAGCTGGTGACCTGCTTGCCTTGGCTGGATGCCGAATGGCGGCTGGTGTCCGAGCATGTGCGGGCAATCGTCGCCCTGGGTGGATTTGCCTGGCAGGTCGCGCTGCGACTGCCGGGCGATTTCGGAATACGCAAGCCACGGTTCGGCCATGGCGTTGTAGTGCAGCTGCCTTCCGGTGTGTGCTTGCTTGGCTGCTACCACCCGAGCCAGCAGAATATGTTCACTGGTAGGTTGACGCCGGCAATGCTCGACGAAATTTTCCATGATGCCAAAAATCTGGCGGGAATTGAGTAGCGTGAAGACGGTTGTAGATTCCAGTGCTAGTGTAACCGGTACGGATTCAGCTGATCGGATTGGACGGCAAGTTCATTCGGTAGCTACGGTGAAGTGGTATCACGGGCTATGCCCAGTGAGGAGATGATTGGCGTCCGAGGTCTGGCGCTAGAGGTGCTGGAACGCACGAGATTGTTGGCTGCCGCTTGTCGGAGATCCGATCAGTAATCCGAAATCGAGCTGCTACATGACGGCCTTGTCGCATTGCTCTACGGGCTAAGTTAACCTACGAATGAGTACGTGTTCGACAACAGTATTTCCGCATTGGAGGACGGCGATGACTCGGTACAGGTGATTTTTGAGCGCACAGTCGCACGAAGCTTCAACCTCGTTGTCAGTGCTGAAAGATTGCATTCCAATGTGCGCAGGTCGGTTTGCAGGTCGGAGGAGAATTTTTCAAGAGATTGGACGTTGCCCGGTATGTTGGCCAGCTCTGAGTTGGAGGTAACTAGAGCGGCTAGCACCGTTGCTAGGCGACTGGCGGTGTATAGATCGGATTGGATCGATACCACTGGACGACGTTTACTACGCCGTTAATTCTAGCCTCAGAGGCAAAAATCGCGGCCATCCATCAATTCGAGGGACATGAACTAGCAGGTCACCCTTTCGCCTTGCTAGTTGACCACGAACCTCACTAAGTCTTCGTGTTAGATGGCAAAGTTACACATCAATAAGACATCGAGAATTTATTAGGCGAGCGTCGGTACGGTGTCAGTGTGGTTACGTGCATACCGGTTCCGACGTCCGATCCTCTGCTTCGTCGAGAGCAGTGGGCAGTTCCGGTAGCCGCCATTACCATCGTGCTCTCCGGTTGCGTGCATGTCGACAGCACGGACAGCGCTGAATTCACGGTTAGTGTTTTAGATTCCGTGCCTTGCCTTTTGCCCAACTACTCTGGCTATCTGAAGTTGGATCTCGGCAGTGAATTCAGCTGCGGTTTCCTGCCAGTACCTCAGAGTCGTGTCAGCCCGTGCGGTAGGAAGACCAAGTTTGCGGTAGCCTGGGCTAGGGCGCAGTCACGGGATCCGAGGGCCTATCTGACTAGCATGTTCGGAGGTCCGCGTTGGTGAGTGCGGATTCACTGGACACGATTTGGCCGCAATCGCGATCGTGACGTTGTCTTCGTCGACCAGCGCGGTATGTTGCATTCCAACTTGTTGCTGAGTTGCCCAGAGCTGGATCACTCCATGGATGATTCGGCTGGAAGGCCCATCCAACCACAGTCGATGGAGGGCCAGGATCTCGATGCGGTCTGGGAGCGTCGCACCCGGCTGTATTCCAATGGTTACGACCTAAGCGCCTACAACACCACCAAAAACGCTGCTAATATACTCGATTTGCGCACGACTCTGAATATCGGTAAATGGACTGTCTACGGCATGTTGTGCGCCAGTTATCTGGCGTTTCAACTTCATGGCGACCGCCCTGAAGGCATCCATAGCGTTGTCCGTCGACTTCTTGTTTCCGCCACAGACTAATGCATTGATGCAGCGGTGGTCGAGCGCGGTGGAAGGGGTTTGTGCGCTTTTGATGCCTGTACGGCTCAAAAAATCTGTGTTGCAGCTTGTCCGGACTTAGCCCATGAATTGACGACGACGGTTCAACGCTTGGCTAAAAGTGTGGTGTCGCCGACTTACGGTCAGCTGAGGCGGTCGGGTGATGCTTGACGGTTACCAATTGGGTAACCTGATTTTGCAAGTAAGCATAGCAGTAGGTAGTTACGCAGCCTTGCCGCAGAGCATTTACGTCATTGCCAACGACTACGGAATCACCGCCGCTCGAATTATTCTCGTTGTGATTCCGCTACCAGAGATGATTGGCTACGGCCTCACTTATGGTGTGTTCTGCCGAGAGGATGCGGTATTTATCAGCCTTGCTCGCCGCCATCCATACGGCCAACCAAGCACTGCCCGATCTACCAGTCGAAGTGTTGTCGTTGGCGCCGTGGGCTCTGCAGCTCGTTCTACGAGTGCGTTATCTGGGACGTCGGTCGTACCGGCTTGCGTGTATATGAGCCGGTCCGCAGCAATGTGTCAGTGCTGTTATTCACCGGCACCCTCGGAGCGGTCACACCGTTAGGCCAGGCTGTGGTGGCCGCGGTCACGCTGCCGCACAGCAGGGTGCTGCGATTCTCCGGTCCGGGCCACGACGTGGTAGTAGCTTCCGAGTGCGGCAGGCAGATCATGGTTGGTTGCCTCAGCAGGCCAGACGACTGCCAGAACCGCTGCCTCGACTAGATGCGGCTACCGACTTTCGTTGGTTAAGCAGCTTCGACGTGAATTCACCTTTGGTGTCGAGGTTAGTGGCGGGTCAGCACGACGACCGGTGTCGGCCTCGACGTCCGGCGCCGGTAGTTGGTATTGATCGTGTTGACGATCTGCCAGATCTGAGCATAGTCTGCATCGTCGGGTAGCACAGGCTTTACCCTCACACCGAATCATTGCGGCCTGAGGTTGATCTCGAACTCCAATTTGACCTTGAGGTTATGGTACCAGTCTTGGAGAGCGAGGATACGACCCTTGGACACTTACTATCAGGTAGGTGTCGCCATAGCGAGCATAGGTGAGTGATGCGATTCGTGGTTGGCCTGTCTTGGTGCCGGTAGTATGCAGCAACAAACTTGTTGGTACACCGGGGATGCGGTGCCTGATCTGATTGTTGGTGCTTCGGTAGATCGCGTCATGCAGCTTCAACAGCTGCACTCCTACGTGCTGCTTAATCCGTTGGGAAAGGTCCATGGGGTCAGTTTTGCGGGAGTGGTATCTAATTGTGCCAGCATCTGCCGCAGGATCTGTCCGGTGCCTTCCCAGTCCGGGTTCCGGCGTAGCATCATGTCCTTGGTGACTGACAATTTGTAGCCATTGCGTTATGACAGCACGTGCAGGTGAATATCCAATACTGTCTGGAGCACGGCGCGACTGTCGTTGATGGCGATGTTCGTCGCGTCGGCCAGTTCGGTTACGCGGGCTGCTTCCGCGAAACGTTGGCCGATGGCGATTATCTCGGCCAACGTATTCGGTGGGGTGTCGGTGAGATCTAAAGTGTGCTGTTTGGGCAGTACCAGAGTGTGGCTGCGGATGGACCGGCGTATATCTAGAATCACCAGGTAGTTGTGGTCTTCGTAGATCCGGATAGTCGCAGCTTCCCCGGCGACGATCACACAGAACATGCAGGACATGTTGCCGCGTTACCTAGCCCAAGTCATCGGATGATCGCGGTGGCGATCGCCTCGATAGCCCGATCGAGAATTGGGCGGGTGGTGCCGAAGTTCAGCCGCGCGAATCCGGCGCCCACCGTGGCGCCGAACGGGATGCCGGGTGACAGCGCCACTTTCGCGTTCGCCAGCAAATAATCTGCAGGCTCGACCGGCAGGTTGATGCCACGGAAGTCCACCCAGGATAGATAGGTGCCCTCCGGGGTGTTGACCTTCACCCCGGGGACCAACTCGGGCAGGGTCCGCACCAGGTGGTCGCGATTCGCCTGCAGATAATCGATCAGCTTGTCTAGCCATGGCGCGCCATGTTGGTAAGCCGCGATGTTGGCGCGGATACCAACCGTCGATGTTCCCATTTTGTGTAGCATGTTGATTCGGTCCCACGCTTCGGCATCTCGACTGTTGGACAGGATTGCCTGAGCGCACATCAGGCCGGGCAAGTTCCATCCCTTGGAGGCTGATGTCAGCGTAACCACCGTTTCGGCGGCCGTGTCGGACACAGAAGCGGCGGCGATGTGACGGCGTCCATAAACCAGTGGCCCCCAGATTTCATCGGCGATGACTCGGGCGCCATGGCTGGCGGCAATTTCCACGATCGCTTGCAGCTCGGCTTTGGTGAACGCGGTGCCCAGTGGGTTGTTCGGATTGCACAGGATCACCGATCCGGCCCCCTGGATGAATGCGGCCTCAAGAGCGTCTAGGTCAAGAACGTAGCGTCCCGAATCTTGCTGTAACGTCGGGATTTCCGCTAGCTGGCGGCCCGTGACTTGCAGGACGCTGAAGAACGGCATGTAGGCGGGCACGGGCAACGCGACCGGACTTTCTAGGCGAGTGAGGAAGTTGATAACGGCTTCCATTCCCTTGAGGACATCGGGAATGATGCGGATACAGTCGGGTTGGACGTGCCAGTCGTAACGTTGTTGGCACCAGTCGGTGGTCGCTC
Organism: Mycobacterium uberis; assembly: GCF_003408705.1. GTDB lineage: Bacteria > Actinomycetota > Actinomycetes > Mycobacteriales > Mycobacteriaceae > Mycobacterium > Mycobacterium uberis. The sequence continues at coordinate 144,478 of NZ_QAYL01000002.1, read as the reverse complement.
TCAGCAAGGTGTCCTCGCCGAACGGTGGATAGCCGAACTCCTCGTTCTCGACGCAGGCCCGCGCTCCTTCGAGCACCGCTGGTGCTGTGGGATAGTCCATCTCCGCCACCCACAATGGCAACACGTCGGGTCCGAAGAAGTTCCACTTGATCGTGTTGCGGGCCCGAAGCTGCTTCTCGGTCAACCGGTCGAAGATGTTGTCATACATGTCAGTAGTCTGTGTCCTCCTGTCTTTCGTTACCGCTGTACTAGCCACCCCAACGTGGCTGAGCCCACTTGTGCACGCTGAATATGCACTACGTCTTCACGCCTGATACTCGCGGGTAGCTTAAACCAGCGCAACATGCTGCAGCGGCGCAGGAGTGCTTTGATATCGGTGAACTGCTGCCACTGCTCGGGGTGTAGATCGTGGTCAAAGATGATGTCGACGTCGCCGTCGAGGTGACGACGTGCGGTGGTGATCTGTGCTGCGGTGGTTGCCGGGCTGTCTCCCCTGATGCTGAGGTCCGACGGCGGTGGATCGATCCGCGTCCCATCTACCTGGTGTGGCAGGTTCGGCCTGAAACCGCAACGCAATCGGATCTGACTAGAGCCGCACGACCAGGCATAGCATGGACTCGGCGTTAATGGCCTGATTACGCGGTCAGTGATGGACGCGGCATTGTTCCTTGACGTGACGGCAACGGTACTCTGTCCCGAAAGTGAGTGTGTGGCCGCGGTGGCGCGCACTCCCAGCAAGCTGTGGGTTGCCTCGAGCATCAAGGTTCCAACGCTGCACGCTAAGGTTGAGGGGAAAAGGTTGGTAACCGTCGGTCAGGCCGGTGTCTTGCTTCGCGAACTGGGCCACGACGTTGTCCTACGTGACCCCCGATTATCCACGTCCCGCGTTCTATGCGAACTACTGTGTCCTGATACTTGCGTGACATCAGCGACGATTCGGGTGTACAGACCCACCCTGACCTGCTCAAAGCACGCACCTGCGCGCTGGACAGCTTGACATAATTTTTTTCAGACCGGCGCATGGTTGCTATTAGCAGCGGAGAGGCGGCGCTGGATCTAGTCGATCTTCGACGGCGTTAATGTCGTCGTGACCCGGACCACCGCGGATAGCCCGTTCCATGTCGGCGCCTACCGGCACTGTAGCGCGCTGTCGACATTGTTGTTAGTGGCACAACGGATTCCGTACTACCCTATTTTAGATTTGACCTGTCAGCACGCTGTGGCTGTCCCCTGGAACTGTGACGGTGGTAGTTTGCTTATGTCAGTGCAGCGTGAACCCAAAGTGCATCAGCGTCAACCGCACGTAGATTCATCGGCTGGAGACGGACAACGTGTTTGGGCAAAACACTGCGGCGATAGTGACTCTTGAAGACAAATATAGGCAGTACTGGATGGAAGATGTTTAATGTGACGACGGGCTGCTATGAGCTGCTGGTGCTCGAGGCGTTGTCAGCGATTACTCTGTGGGTGTCGCCGCCGATCACCATCCAAACCCATTGGGGCTCAGGAAGCTAACATGGGTTAGCGAGGTGGTGTGTATATCGCACGACACACCTCGGGTGTGGGCTCCGGCGAGCCTGATTGACTCTATGTACTGATCCAAGCAAGCCATGACCGTTTCGTAGGTTCAGTGTGTGCCGACAAATTGTTGGACGACTACATGCAGCAGTGAGAAAAACGCTGGCATTACTGCCGACTTCGCCACGATCGTGACGGAATAATTAACTATTGATATAATGAAAATAGCTATGCTGCAATGTATTTACACCGAAGAACTGATATTGGTCTTGTCGTTCGGCGTCACGGTCATAGCGGCTCTTGCCGTTGTGACGATTGAAATGCAATGCTCTGTCAAAGGTAACCATTGACTTTACAGACGAGTTGGCTTGTCGCTCAGTTAAACATGCGCTTTGCGCACGATTACGATTGACCTATCTTGTAACGCATTGACGGTGCTGGCCGAGCCAGAAGCAACCTTGCCCAGAGCGATGGTGAGGGGCATGGTAATCAACATCGCTCAGTAACTTCGTGATCACCAGCCTGGTCATCGAGCCGGGGCGTTCAGGCTTGAGTCATTCGGTAATATGCCCCATGCTGAGCCAGCAGCTCGGCGTGACTGGCTTGCTCAACGAGCTTGCCTGCCGCTACGAGCAAAATGCGGTCAGCGTCGCGGATCGTTGAAAGACGATGCGCGATGATGAAACTCGTTCTGTCCTGGCGAAGCTCGCGGGTGGCGTGTGCAATGAGGGCCTCGGTGCGAGTATCGACCAAGCTGGTTGCTTCGTCCAGGATCAATAGCTGCGGCCGGGCCAGAAATGCGCGTGCGATGGTGATGAGTTGCTTCTCGCCTGCGCTGATGTTGCTACCGTTGTCGCTGACCCGGGTCTGGTAACCGGCTGGCAGTGTGTGGACAAACCGGTCGACGTAGGCTGCTTTGGCAGCTTCCATCACTTCGTCATCGCTGGCCTGCTGCCGTCCATAGGCAATGTTTTCAGCGATTGTCCCGTCGAATAGCCAGGTGTCTTGTAGTACCATGCCGATTCGTCCGCGCAGCGCATGTCGGCTCATCGTGGTGATATCGACTCCGTCGATCAGGATTCGTCCGGAATCTACGTCGTAGAAACGCATGAGCAGATTCACCAGGGTAGTTTTACCCGCTCCGGTCGGCCCGACAATTGCTACCGTGCTGCCCGGTTCGGCCACCATCGATAGATCATCGATCACCGGCGTGCCCGCGCGGTACGCGAAGCTCACATGCTGAAATTCCACGCGACCACTGGTGCGCGATCCTCGGTCGTTGGATGGCGGCAGTGTCAGCACCGGGTCCGGTAGTTCCTCGGGCTCGTTGAGCAGGTCGAAAACCCGCTCTACGCTGGCCAACCCGGATTGCAGGGTGTTGTACATCCCCGCCACCTGGCTCAGCGGCATATTGAACTGCCGGACGTATTGAATGAAGGCCTGGACGTTGCCTAGCGTGATGTGTCCAGTGGCTATCTGTAGGCCACCCAGCACAGCGACCACAACGTATCCCAAGTTGCCAATGAACGTCGTCGTCGGTGATACCAGACCAGAGAAGAATTGGGCACCGAAACTCGCTTGGCAGACGTCATTGTTGAGGTTACGGAACTGTTCTCGTGCCGCGGCCTGGTGGCCGAACGTCTTGACTACCGTGAATCCACTGTAGGTCTCCTCGATATGGGCATTGAGAAGTCCGGTGCTCGTCCACTGAGCCACGAACAGTCGTTGCGAGCGTCGCGCGATCGCTCGTGTCACCAGCAGCGACATCGGCATTGTCAGCATGGCAACCAGCGTTAGCAACGGCGAGATTGACATCATCATTGCTAGCACCGCTATCATGCTCAAAAGCGATGTCAACAGCTGGCTGAGCGTCACCGACAATGACGATTGAAGGTTGTCGATGTCGTTAGTGACCCGGCTCAGTAGCTCACCTCGTTGTTGTGTATCGCAATAGGACAGCGGCAGCCGGTGCACTTTGTCTTCGACGTCGGAACGCAGCGCGACCATAATGCGTTGCACGGTAACGTTGGCCAGCCTGGCTTGTGCCCAAGTCAGTAGTGCAGAAACGAAATGCAGAACTGAAACTAGCCCTAGTGTTCTCCCCACCGCGACGAAGTCGACACCCTTACCCGGGACCACGTTCATCCTCGACAGCAGGTCGGCGAAGGCATTGTCGCCACGGGCCCGGGCTGCAGCGACCGCTTGCGCTTTACTGATTCCCGCAGGCAGCCGTCGTCCGACGACGCCATTGAAGAGCAGGTCGGTGGCGTGGCCGAGGACCCATGGAACGATGATACCGATCGTTGTTCCGGTGATGCCGAGTGTGATCACCGCAAGGCTGAGCCGACGTTGCGACATCAGCTTTTTCACCAAAAAACCAGCCGAAACACAGAAGTCGCGGGACCGGGTGGTAAGAGCAGCGGGTACGGTCACTGTGTATCTCCGATGTCGGCACTGATCGCCTGTGAGTCGACAAACTCCGCGTAGGTGGTGCAGTCAGTCAGTAGCGACTCGTGGACGCCCGAGCCCACCAGTTTCCCATCGTCGACAACGATTACTTGGTCGGCCTGGGCTGCAGTCGAAATTCGCTGTGTTACAATAATAATTGTGGTTTTTCCGGACATTTCGCGTAAAGACTCACGGATCCGTGAGTCGGTGTGCATGTCCAGTGCGGAGAACGCGTCATCGAACAGATAGATGGTCGGACGCCGGATGACGGCTCGCGCAATAGCTAACCGTTGCCGTTGTCCACCAGAGAAATTGATTCCGCCCTGAGCGACGCGCATGTGTAGCCCGTCGTCGTGTGCCCGGACAAATCCATCGGCGGCGGCCACGCGTAGCGCTTCCCACATCTGGTCGTCGGTGATTACCTGATTGCGGGCCGCGCCATAGCGCAGGTTATCGGCGACGGTGCCGGAAAACAGGTAGCCACGTTGGGGCACCAGCCCGATCGACGACCAGAGTCGCTCGGTATGATAATCTCGGACATTAACACCGTCGACCAGAACCGCACCGGCTGTCACGTCGTACAGTCGGCAAATCAGCGCAATCAGCGTCGACTTGCCTGAACCGATGCTACCCATTACCGCCGTTGTGGTGCCGGGTAGCGCGGTGAACGAGATACCCTGTAGCACTGGGCGATCTGCGCCCGGATAGGTGAACGTCGCGTCGTCCAGGCGCACGGCACCGGTGACTCCACCTCGCGGGAGGCGAGGGCAGGGTGGATTGACAACGGCGGAGCGAGTGGACAGCACCTCGGTTATTCGCTCAGCACACACCGATGCGCGAGACAGCGCCACCAATGTTATAGTCGCCATCAGCACCGCCATTAAGGTCTGGGTGAAGTAGGCTAGGAAGGCGGTCAGCGAGCCGATCTGCGTCTGGCCGTTATCGACACGCAGCCCGCCAAACCAGATCAGCGCTACACTGGACATATTAATGGTCAGCGTAGTAGTTGGCAGCATTAGCGCTTGCCAGTGACCCGCTTGCAGCGCGGTAGTTGAGAGCGCGACATTGGCCCGCTCAAACTTGGCACGCTCAAAGGGCTCACGGGTAAACGCCCGGACCACTCTGATACCGGACAACTGGTCGCGCATAACCCTATTGATGCCGTCGATCAAACTTTGCATGTTACGGAAGAGTGGCAACATGTGCGAGATGATCCAATAGTTTGTCACCGCTAAGACCGGAACGCTGATTAGCAACAGCCAGGTCAGTGCGGCCTCCTGATGGATAGCCATGATGATACCGCCGATGCACATGATTGGCGCGGTCACCAGCACGGTGCCGGATACCTGAACCAAGTACTGGATCTGTCGGACATCGTTGGTGGTTCGAGTCAACAACGTCGGCGCTCCAAATCGCGTGGTCTCGCACTCGGAGAACGTGGTGATGTGATCGAACATCGCCGAGCGCAGGTCGCGACCAAAAGCCATTCCGATCCGGGAACCGAAATAGACGGCCCCGATCGAACACAACGCTTGCAATCCGGTGACTGCTAGCATCACCATACCGAGCCGGACGATGGTTGCGGTGTCGTTTTTGGAGACTCCGTCATCGATGATTGCCGCGTTGACCGTCGGGAGATATAGCGTCGCCAGGGTACTGATCAGCTGCAGCACCATCAGCACCGCGACTAGTCGGAAGTGCGGTCGGATGTACTGGTACAGCAGTGCCGGAAGCATTTGGTAACTGTCGCACATGGAACGTGTCCCGGTCGCCGCCACCGCCGGATGATTCCGTGCTTACGCGTGTCAACGCGAAGAGGATTGAATTGCCTGATCAGATGGCGTGTCGGTGGTTGATTCGTCGGGCTAACGCTACAGTGCATCCTGTGGACCAGCAGCAGGCTCAGCAAGAGGATAGCCGCAGTGCGACGTAACATGAGGGTGCTGGCCCTGGTGGTGTCGGCCTTGATGATTGTGATTCCGACGGTTGCGGGGTGTTCCAGTTCAAGCTCCAACAAGCCGGGGAGGACGATATCGTCAACGTCGGGGAATGCGGCGGGCCGTCATGGCCCGATGTTCCCGCAGTGCGGCGGCATCAGTGGTCAGACGGTGTCGCAGTTGACGAAGGCGACTGGACTGATGAACACAGCCCGGAATTCGGTGGGCTGTCAATGGCTGGCCGGCGGCGGTATTCTTGGCCCGCACTTTTCATTTTCGTGGTACCGCGGCAGCCCTATCGGGCGTGAACGCAAGACCGAAGAGTTGTCACGGGCGAGTGTTGATGATATAAGCATAAACGGCTACAGTGGCTTCATCGCCGTGGGAAATGAGCCCAGCCTGGGTGATTCACTCTGCGAAGTCGGAATCCAGTTCCAAGATGACTTCATTGAGTGGTCGGTAAGCTTCAGTCAAAAGCCTTTCCCGCCGCCGTGTGATATAGCTAAGGAACTGACTCGCCAGTCGATTGCGAATTCGAAATGATGGAACGGATGCGTCTCGGTGTGCGGGGTAGGCAAAGCGTTTTTGCTGGTGTTGTCGTGTTGATCAGCGCGGTGCTGGTCGTGGCCGGTTGTTCGAGGTCAATTGAAGGTACGGCGATCAAAGCGGGTTCGGGTGGCGTTCCACGCAACAACGATTCCCAACAGCAATACCCAAACCTACTCAAGGAATGTGAGGTACTGACCACTGACATCCTGGCTAAGACGGTCGGTGCTGATCCGCTTGACATTCAGAGCACGTTTGTCGGTGCCATCTGCCGATGGCAGGCGGCCAACCCGGCGGGCCTGATCGACATCACCCGGTTTTGGTTCGAACAGGGCAGCCTTGCCAATGAGCGTAAGGTGGCTGACTTTTTGAAGTACAAGGTGGAGAGTCGTTCGATCGCGGGTGTGGATTCGATTGTTATGCGCCCGGATGACTCAAATGGTGCGTGCGGTGTCGCTAGCGACGCAGCGGGAGTGGTTGGCTGGTGGATCAACCCTCAGACACCCGGTATCGACACCTGTGGGCAGGCCATCAAGCTTATGGAGTTAACGTTGGCTACCAACTCCTAAATTGGGTTCAGCGCGGCACGTGCAAGCCGATCAGTTCGGCACGCTAACTAGCGTTCAAAGTGTTGCTAGCAACCGGCTGCGTCGAGTACCATGATCATTGACGTTGGGAGTTTTCTTTAGATACGGTTGAGCAGCAACATCGTTGATACTGGCACCGGTCAGGGCGAGCGCTACAAGGGATGTCGTCGGTTCATGACCGACGACGAGCAGTGTGACAATCTTGTTGCTGATTGCATTGATCTCTTCGAGCACCGTGTCGGCGGTGGTCTCGTAGAGGTGCTCGGCGTAACGTCAGTGTCCCGATACCCCTGTATGCTAATGTCTTGCGGGCCTACTTCGTAGTTGAGCACAGCACTTCTTCGACAGCAGGCACGTTGGTGCACAGCTAGTCACTTGCCAGGTCAGCTTTCCCGACTCCGTGGAGCGCTCGTTGCCAGTCATGGCCGTCTGTCTGATCTGGGAAGTCCGACGGGTACAATGACTTCGCGTGTCGTACCAACACCAGGCGGCGGTGTACTTCCTTCATGTGTTTCACGTTACTTATCACGGAAGCTGAACTTCTTAAGTTGTGGTTGTGGTGGGGGTATTTGTTTGGCGGTGTTATCGGTGGGGTTACATATCCCGGGAGCGGCCAGTTTGGCTAACATGTCCTTCAGTATGGTGCGGGCCTCAGGGGTCAGCTAGGTGTGTAGCGCCGACATGCCGTCGGCTTTTTGCTTAGGGCTAGTCTGCGTCGGCGGGCCCGATTCATGGTCGGTGTAGATGCCTGTCGGGGTTGAGGCAGTCGGCGAGACGATCGGCTAACCCGGCCAGGTGTTCGGACCGGTATTGGGTGTCTTGCTTGGCCGGATCAGCCTTGGCGCGTTCACGGATGGCCGCATCGATCCAGCCGGGTAGTTGGTGGCAGAACCGGTGGATCACCGCGAGATCTGGTCGGCACCGAGTCGTTCGGCACGCTGGGCTGCTGTGGTGGCCGCTAACTGTGGCGGTAATGGTTTGCTGGTGAATCACGTGCCGTTCACCAAGATCGGTGGCATCACGGATGCGTTGGGGAGACTTCGGTACGGCTGATCCGCGTCCACTCGGCAATCGCATGCAAGAACCTGCCGCCACGCTACCCCGTACCGTGGTATCCAACGTATCCAACGCAGCCGTGATCACCTTCCTATCCACGACACCACAATGAACTCAACTCACAACACCAAACTATCGGAAGACACCGACAAAAAACTGCCGTTTGAAACCAATGAAACCATTGGTAACACAAGTGATTGCACTATGGCCTACTCTGATCCTACGCCGTGTGAGCGTTACGTCACGTTCGGCGTGTCCAGGTCTTTAAGCGCGGCCTAGGCGGTGTTGGCGCCGCACATTCCGTATGCTCCGGGGTCCTGGTGGGGTGGCTGCCTTACGGCGACAGTGTGATTCGAGACCCGCATACTAGCTAGCCAATGCTCTTGGCGACGGCCATTGTATCGCCGCCAACATAGTTGGCGTAGGCAGCCAGCTGCGTCGTTGAGTGAATTGTGTAGCTACAATGCATTCCCGGAAACCGGGTGTGAATCGCTTGATCTGGGTGGTAATTGCTTTGGTCGCGTCGCCGGCCTAACTGTTGGGAACGTGCGTGTAGCTCCACACCGGACGAATGTTGTCCACCGAGCGTTGCAAATCGGCCAACTCTTGCTGCCCGGTGAGCACGAATGGCCGTTCGAGCATGCGTCTGACATAGATTCGCTCAGCCGCGGCAAGCCCGACTTGGCCTGCCATCTACCACCAATGCGGTACTCAATGCCAGCGCCCCGTGATTGCCTACCGTAACCGGTTGCAGCTGGGCTCTGTTCGCGACGACTGCGCGCGATGCTGAATTGTGTATCCGCGGACATTTCTCCTGCATCGGCTTTAGCTAATAATATTTGGAATGACAACCATCGAAAAAATCGTTTTCGAAGGTTTATTGCACCAGTTTGCTCTTAACGCGTGGCAAGTGCTACTTCTTATTGGTATCCTGACCGTGGTAACGGGTGTCGCAGTGCTGTTCTGTTCAGGTAAGACACTGGTGATGGTGGGCGTTCTGTTTGGCATCTATTTGGTGGTATCCTGAATTGGCTAAGTGTTTGTCACTTTCGGTATGCACACCGGCGTCACAGTGAGAGTGTTAGCATTCCTCGGCGGCATTGTATCGCTAGTGTTGGAATTTTTGCTTTCACAGCAAACTTGAGTCGATCATACTGTTGGCTCTGTGGATTAGCATGGATTGGCTGTTCCGCGGGATGACCGCCCTTACCGCGACGCTATCTGGCGACCATATTGCCCGCACGCGGTTAGCAAGTTTTCTCCAGCTTGATCATTGTTAATCGACGGCGGAGTTAAGATCATTTCCTTCGCTCAAGTCGATGGCGGTTTTGATCCTGGTCGCCGGTTGCTGCCTGATCGTGATCGGCATCATGATGTGTTCATCACTACCGTTAAGGCTCGCGGTCGACTGAGGCAGCGTGGCACATGTCTGCAGCGCTGGCTCGCTGGGCGTCAATGCTGTAGAGCATGCCACAGTAGTTGCAATCTTGCTAATTGCGCCCGCTACCGCGGACTCACGAGTCCGCGGTAACGTGTTATTCGTACAGCTCAACGAGCCGTCATCTCCACTTGACGTATCGTTTCGATCCAGGTTCCTAAACCGTCCTCATCGCGTGGGTGTGCCCGAATGACTGGATAGTATTGTGCCACACCCCCAACTAGCTCCATCAGCGCATTCCGTGTCCTTCGCTTGAGGGAAGTGTACTCCACAGCCAAACCGGTGGCCAGATGCGGGTCATAGGGTATCCGATAAAAATCCGGAATCCGCTTCCTAAATTGATTTTCGACGATTCCGAAATCCACAAAGGGCTTGGTTTTCCGAATTGCGTTGAGAACTACCACCGTGTGCTGCAGCAACCTGGCATGCCCATGTGCATCCAGCCAATCCAGGGTGGCCAACGCCCCTTCGACACCGCGCACGTCGTCGGATGCCACTACAACCATGCCAGTGACACTGCTGACGATCTTGCTGAACAGTGGCCCATTGACCGGCGTTCCGCAGTCAAGCAATATCACGTTGCAGTGATTGTCCAGGATCTTCATCGCGGTTTCGTAATCATCAGGACCAAGTCGGTATGTTGACCGCGGATCATTCTGGGCACCAAGCATTTCTAGCCGATCATTGTTCATGATGGTGTGTACACGCACATCCGCGTAGCGTTTGGTGTTCCGTGTTGACACGAAATGTTCGATGTTGGTTTGCGGTCCACCGCGCTCACTGAATCGTGCCGAGAGATCCCCCAGATCGGCATCAACATCCACGGCAATCACCCGATCGCCGCGCAACCGGGCCATGGCATTGCCCAGCGCCACCGTGATCGTGGTTTTACCCACGCCGCCCTTGGCGGAGACGAACGCTACCTTGTGGACATCGGCCAGTGGGGCGCAGATACGGCGATTCAACTCATTGGTCTGCTCGGCCTTGGCGCTTGGTTCCGGATTGACTCGCCCCAAGGTCGCTTTAGTTACTAACTTGCGCCAACCGCCACCGGCTGCCGGACGTCGGCGAGCCACCAGGAGGTCGCGTCCGTCGTCGTAGGGATGCCGAAACGTGGTCGGTTGTGGACGGCTAGCCGGCTCGGTTGTGTTGTGTGTCGTCAGGACATCGCTGACGGGCGCGGCGGTGAGTGCGGCCCTGGCAGCGTCATCGTCGCCCAGTTCTCGCAGGCACCACGCCCTGGTAAGCGCCACGTCAGCGGCCACTTGTGGGTTGGTGGTCGAGACTTGTTCGGTAAGTTCCAACGCGAACTGAAACTGGCCCAAATTCGATGCGGCGGTTGAAGCTAGTGCCGCCACAGCGTCGATGAGCTCATTGGGGTTATTGGTGTCGCTGCTCGGCGGCGGGACCTCCGCCACCTTCAAAACGTTAGACCAAGAGCGAGTCTGGTGGAACAGCGTCGCCATGACGAACTGACGGGCTAGAGCAGCGTCATCGTCTTCGGTGACAACCGGGTCATCGAGAGCTACTGATGCTTCCTCGTAGCGGCCTGCGGTAATCAGTCCGCTGGCGTATGCAAGCCCGATTGTGGCACGCGACCACGTTGTCAACGTCAGATACATTGGCGCAGCGATCTCGGCGTACAAGTCACCGTCTTTGAGCCCGACGCGGCGGGTTTCGGAGTATAACGCTTCCGAGTGCTGGTGGGCCCCGGCCAATGTGTCGAGATCATGGTCGCCACAGGCCAGACGCCCTAGCCAGCTGTCGGACATGTCGGGGTTCTCAACGGTGAGACGCGCGAAAGCGGCCCCAGCGCTGGCTTTGTCCCCGGACTGGTAGCTGGCCACGGCAGCGTCGAACATGGTGCGTCGTTCTCTAAACGTAGTCATTGGCTATTGCTCCTGGTTAATGGTCGGCTGGAGCCTACTGCAATGCAATCGAGTTCGCAGGCGCGCCCATTGCCTGGTCGTACTGGCGCTTGCCATGATTTGTTGGTATAAATGCATTACGCAGTGTTACGTAGAACGGTTGACGTTAGGGTAAAGTCGTTGAGGTTTGGTGTGGTCGTTTAACGAAGGCTAAGACATCTTCGGCTCGTACATCATGGCGGCTGTGGTTTGTGGTTTCCCGCTATGTGGTGGGGTTTTTCGGTTTGGCACGAGCAGGAGCCGCTATAGCCGTCTGGTGCGGAGCTGATGGCCTTGCCCGTGGGGCGGGCTGCGATTTCTTATCGCGGTGTCTACCGTCGATAGTGCCGTGAACCGTCTCGGAATCGACGTCCGGAATTAGGGTTGGGTTAAGGCCGTCGCATTGTCAACGACCCGTAGCTCGATGCTCCGCAATGTGTATGGTGTTGTTTGTGTGACAGTGGTGTGGACTGGGAGCGCTTAGCATGGCTGATTATTATAAATTCTATTGATCGATCAATATGCGGATTGACGCCTCTAGCGCCAGCGGATCTGCGAAATTCAGGGTGATAGAGGTCCGGCCAGCAGCTGGTTGTCACTGATGCATCGGTATCCTGCACGATTTCCCGGCGAGTTTTCCGAAATCCCGCCAATCGCTAACCTCAGTGTGAAACCTCGCACAGCACCCTGTCCGCGCGAATTCGATACCCGCCTGCTGAGTTTGGTTTGACCTAGCCCAGATGTCAGCGGTGATTGTGTCGGTCAACCGGACCAGGTTGTGTGGGCTCACCGCGACATTCCCAATACTGCTTACCGGCGTTGCACAGCATCCGGTCCCAGCTCAAGACCGAGACGTCTGCAATTGTCTGCAGTTGTTGGCGCTGACCGAAGGGAGAGATCCCGCCGATCACATAGCCGGTAACCCGCTGAGCGGCAGCGGGTTCGGCCATGTTGGTTTTGGTCATGCCGAGCGCCGCAGCAGCCGTCTTCAGTGACAACCAGGACAGCACCGGCAATATCGCGACGGCCAGCTCACGGTGCAGCGTGATGACCAGCGTTTTGAGTATTTGCTTGAGTGCGGTATCGGGGGACTGCTGTAGGTCAGTAACGGCGTTGAATTGCAAGATCTTTTGTGGCGCAATAGCTTTGACCGGTACTGCGATCCCGGGAGTTGCCGATCTGACCGCGCTCATCTGCTTAGGGCCGGGTGTAGCCCGGCGGGTTGACCTCTTCCACCCAGAGGTCGACGCTCAGTTGTCCGCCCGGCACGCAGTCGTAGATCGAAAAGTTGGTGACGCCGGATTCCATCAGCACGTCCTCGCATAGCGCGGAGTTGCCGGTATATTCATGGGCCGGCCTATTGAAGATCACGTAAGCTGCATCAGCATACACCTCGGGCTTGCGGGCTCGCGCCATCGCTTCGCCGCCGCCGAGCAGGTTCTGTACTGCGGCGGTGGCCACCAGTGTGCGCGGCCACAACGTGTTCGACGCAATGCCGACATCACGCATTTCCTCGGCGATCCCGAGCGCGCACAACGTCATGCCGAACTTGGCCATCATGTAGGCCGTCGGTGTTAGCCACTTCTTGTCGAGCAGTACTGGCGGCGACAATGTCAGAATGTGCGGGTTTTGGCGGCCCGTCATGTGTGGGATACACGCTTGTGACACTGCATACGTGCCGCGCACCTGGATACCGTTCATCAGGTCGAAGCGTTTCATCGACACCTCGGTGATGGACCTCAGATCGATCGCCGATGCGTTATTGACACAGATATCGATGCCGCCAAACTGCTCGACGGTCTTGGCCACCGCGGACTCGACGGAATCCGGGTCGCGGATGTCCCCAACAATCGGCAGTGCCTGGCCGCCCGCGTCCTCGAGCTCTTGGGCTGCGGTGAAGACCGTGCCAGGCAGCTTGGGGTGCGGCTTGGTGGTCTTGGCGATCAGGGCGATGTTGGCACCATCGCGCGCCGCCCGTTTGGCGATCGCAAGTCCGATGCCGCGACTGGCGCCCGAGATGAACATGGTTTTGCCATTGAGGGACATGGCATCACACTAACGCTGTTTCTGGCGGGATTGCGGCACTTGGAAGTAGCCCGTTGACGCTATTGACTGCTGCAGATGAATACACTCAAAAAAATTAGCAGCGAACCTGCGAAGATGATATCTGTCGCAGTCGCTAGACTAGCTGGGGAGGAGTTGTGGTGTCAATTGCGATGAGCTTATTGGGCGGGGGTAGTTGAATTGTTTTTTTGTGAGTCTGGTGTGGTTGCCGGCGCTGTCTAGTGTCACCGCAAACGAAGAGACCGGGTTAGTCGAGATGGCCGACTACGAAGATGGCCGAGACGGCGCGAGCGGGTCGGAAGTTCTGCAGTCCGAGTCTCCGGACGAGAACAACAATGGGCTTACAGCGCGTTTCGAGCGCGAGGTGATTCCCTTGCTGGATCAGCTTTATGGCGGTGCGCTGCGTATGACGCGCAGTCCCGCCGATGCCGAGGACCTTCTCCAGGAGACGATGGTGAAGGCCTACCTGGGGTTTCGCACGTTCTGCGTGGGCACAAACCTTAAGGCGTGGCTATACCGGATCCTGACCAACACATATATCAACAGTTATCGCAAAAGGCAGCGTCACTCTGCGGAGTATCCGACCGGCGAGATCACCGACTGGCAATTGGCATTGAACGCCGAGCATTCCTCAGCCGGGTTGCGTTCGGCTGAGGTCGAAGCTCTTGAGGCGCTGCCGGACACTGAGGTCAAACAAGCGCTACAGGCATTACCGGAAGAGTTCCGGATGGCAGTCTACTACGCCGACGTTGAGGGTTTCCCGTACAAGGAGATCGCCGAGATCATGGATACGCCGATTGGGACCGTAATGTCGCGGCTTCATCGTGGTAGACGTCAGTTGCGCAGTCTGTTGTCTGAGGTGGCCAAGGAGCGAGGTTTCTGCCGCGCCCCACAAGCGCACGAGGAGGTGTCGTCGTGAGTGGGTTTTCCGGCCCAGATGACCCAAGCGTAGAGGACAGCTATTCCCGTGGCGGCGTTGGTTGCGCGGAAGTGATCGCCGAGATCTGGACCCTGCTTGACGGTGAATGCACCGCTGAGACTCGTGAGAGGCTGTATCGGCACCTTGAGGCATGCCCCGGATGCCTGAAGCATTATGGACTGGAAGAGCGGATCAAAGCGTTGATCGCGACGAAGTGTAAAGGCGAGAAGGCGCCTGCAGGCCTACGGGAACGCCTCAAACTTGAGATTCGCAAGACCGCCATCATCCGTAGTATGCCGTAGCGATTGCACCCGGTTGTGATTTGCTCAGCTGCTGAGAACGCTGGGTTAGGAATTGGGTCGCTTGCCGTGGTTGGCTTTACTGTACTTACGGTCGCGCTTCTTGCGGCCTCGTTTGGCCATTGGAAAACCTCCGTTGTTGCATCAAATCCTGGGCACCCAGCACCCGTGATGTTGTTGTTCAGTGTCTCATTGTGTTGTTCTTGCGGCGGCGTATGGGGCACCACTAGCCCGCGCGCCGCAGGCGCGATTCGTCTTATGGTTCGATATACATGAGCCTGATCAAGCTTCAGATACCAGCAGCCAGCATGCGCCAGTGGCCGAAACGAGTGGGGTGAAAATGGCCGAGGATGTTCGCGCTGAGCTTGTGGCCAGCGTGCTCGAAGTCGTTGTCAGCGAGGGAGACCACGTCGGCAAGGGGGACGTTATGGTTTTACTGGAGTCGATGAAGATGGAGATCCCCGTCCTCGCTGAAGTTGCCGGCACCGTCAGCAAGGTGAGTGTGTCGGTGGGCGATGTGATTCAGGCCGGCGACCTTATTGCCGTGATCAGCTAGCCGTTGGAGTTTTCATATCTGCTGCCGAGAAACGTTCCAGGAGTGACTGATGTCCACTCTCGGTGATCTGCTTGCTGAGCATACAGTGCTACCGGGTAACGCTGTTGACCACCTGCATGCGGTGGTCGGGGAATGGCAGCTGCTTGCCGACCTGTCGTTTGCCGACTATCTGATGTGGGTTCGCCGCGATGACGGGGTACTGGTCTGTGTCGCGCAATGCCGGCCGCATACTGCGCCGACAGTTTTGCAGACCGATGCGGTGGGTAGCGTCGTAGATGCCAATCGACTGCTGCTTGTTGCCGAGACGTTTGCTTCTGGCGCCGTTCAGCAGGAAGGTGCTGTAGGTCAGCAGCATTCGTGGCTGCCGCTTGGTCCGCACGTCGCGGCTTTTCCGGTGCGGTATGGCGACCAGGTGGTAGCGGTGCTTACGCAGCACCAAATCGAACTGGCAGCGCGCCGCAGGCCCGGTAAGTTGGAGACCGCCTACCTGGAGTGCGCCACGGATCTTCTGCACATGCTGGCAGAGGGCGCTTTTCCTGACGTAGGGGATGTGGCCATGTTGCGTTCTACACCGCGGGCGGGTGACGGTTTCATTCGCCTTGATCGTAACGGTGTCGTCGCCTATGCCAGCCCCAACGCGTTGTCGGCATTCCACCGGATGGGCCTGACTGCCCAGTTACAGGGCCGAAATCTGGTGAAAGTCACCCGGCCGCTGCTATCGGACCCCTTCGAGGCGCAGGAGGTGGCCAAGCATGTGCAGGATCTGTTGGCCGGCGGGTCGAGCATGCGGGTGGAAGTTGACGCCGGTGGGGCCACGGTGCTGCTGCGAACGTTGCCGTTGACAGTTCAGGGCTCTAGCGTGGGTGCGGCCGTGTTGATCCGTGACGTCACTGAGGTGAAGCGCCGTGACCGTGCGCTAATTTCTAAGGATGCCACGATCCGGGAAATACACCACCGGGTCAAGAACAACCTACAAACTGTTGCGGCGCTGCTGCGGCTGCAGGCTCGACGGATGGCCAACGCCGAAGGGCGGGAAGCGCTAATCGAGTCGGTGCGGCGGGTGTCGTCGATCGCGTTGGTTCATGACGCGTTGTCGATGTCGGTGGACAAACAGGTCAACCTCGACGAGGTCATTGACCGGATTTTGCCGATTATGAACGATGTAGCGTCAGTAGACAGGCCGATCCGGATCAACAGGGTCGGCGATCTGGGCGTGCTGGACTCCGACCGTGCCACGGCACTGATCATGGTGATCACTGAACTGGTGCAGAATGCGATCGAGCATGCATTCGACCCGGTGTCCCAAGCAGGGTCTGTCGCGATTCGTGCCGAGCGTTCAGCGCGCTGGCTTGACGTTGTCGTACACGACGATGGCCGTGGATTACCTCAAGGATTCAACTTGGAACAGTCAGACAGCCTGGGCCTGCAAATCGTGCGGACTTTGGTGTCCTCCGAGTTGGATGGTTCGTTGGGCATGCGAGAAGCCCCTGATCGCGGCACTGATGTGGTGCTCCGGGTGCCAATTGGTCGTCGGGCTCGGTTGCTGCTATAGAACACTAAGGATCACTGCGGCCCCGACGATTGTCGAGGCCGCAGTGATCTAAATTGGGTCAGACCCCACTGCGGGCCTTTGTCCGGGCGTTGCGACGCTTCAGTGCTCGCCGCTCGTCTTCACTCATGCCACCCCAGACGCCCGAGTCTTGGCCTGTGTTAAGGGCCCAGGCGAGGCACTCTGTGGTGACCTGGCACCTATTGCAGACCAGTTTTGCGTCAGCGATTTGCGCGATAGCCGGGCCACTGTTCCCTACCGGGAAGAACAGCTCCGGATCTTCGTCGCGACAGACCGCCTTGTGGCGCCAATCCATACTTTGTTACTCCTTACCGTTTGCGCAGCAAGGCGCACGGGCATTTTTCTTCGGCTGTTAACGCGTGCACAAGAAAGGTTCCGTACCTCTACGCAATTTCTGCGTGCAACTTTTCGATCGTTTCACAGGCACTACAGATGTCAATAGCGCGAGTTGGCTCGTGGGCAATCTCACTTTGACCGTCTGGCACCCAAGTCTTTACATCGTTGCACTCTACTACCGCTGGCTTTTCCGGCAAATTACTTTGTCAAGCGTGCATCAAATGTTTGGTTAGTGCAGTTCAGATACGTTTTTGGCGGGTGGGACTACGACTGGCAGCACGTCCGAAACGGCCTGGAACGTCATGGTATCGTGCACGCTGAGATAGTCTCCATCGAACTAACTGGCGATTGGGCCTCGGTGGATGTCACTCGCAGGCACGGCACGTCGTCCGCGGTGATGAGGTGCTTGAATGTAAACGTGGGCTGTTTGGCGAACATTTGTCGGGCGATTCTCTAAAGTGGGTATCGGCTTCATGTTGGTCGGGGTGAACACTCCCGGCCCAGAGTCAGAGCTGTATCCGGGATCGATCCACACTGACCGGTTGTTCATATAGGTCCATATGGACTCGGGTTGGACACGAAGACGAAACGTACCTCTGTTATCGGTTCGCGGCCGGGAGGATGCAGCGTAAGAGCGGGTTCGCGGCGCGTGTATACTCATCCGGCGGGTACTTGCTATGCAGACTGTAGCGCTATGGTGTGATTTTGCCGCCCTTATGTGTGTCCAGCCTCGACCGGTGGCTACTTGACACCTATTCCGGTATTGAACAGGCCCACTGTTCGCCGCAGTCGATCAGCGCGATGCGGCGCCAAATCTGAGAACGCCGATAATCGTCGAGTAGTTGGAAGAGCGGTTTGGTGGCAGCGATAGGCTGCAGGAGTTGTCTAGGCAACTGGGTCAGCACGTTCGTCGAGCCTCTAGGGGCACCACGGCGATCGCCGGCACCGAGCCGGTGGGCTGTAGGTGCCGGAGCGGTCGAGTAAGCCATTGACCACTCCGCTGATCATGTCGCCGCCGTAGATGACGAGGTCCACTTCTTCTTCCTCCTCAACGGCTGCTTGTGCGAGCTGTGTATCGTGTCCCCGGTGCTTGGTGTGCTCAAGGCGGCTCTTGAGTGCGTGCACCAGTAGGTGGTAACCAGATTAGTGTAGTCGACGTGGCTGTTGAGTTGGCGATCAGCACGGCACGCAGGACGCATAAATTTAGGTACGACGATGATGCGGGCCGGGTAATGGTTTGCTGAGCAGCGGCGCGATCGGTGGCTCGGGTGACTACGCTGACGTTGTGACACTTCCTCACAAGCGAGCGGTATCGCCATGCGCTCCGGCCGCCGTACGGGGCGCAGGACTCATTGTCGTGCTGCAAGGTGCAGTTGCGTTGGTGGTGGCTGCGGCACTGGTGATTCGCTGGCCTGCCGGCATCGATCAGCGTGTCATCAACAGCTTGGGCACGGCTATCTGGTTCGTTGTGGTCGGCGGCGGGGTGCTCGCCGCTGGATGTGCGTTGCTAGTCGGCAAACGCTGGGGTCGCGGGCTGGCGGTGTTTGCCCAACTGTTGCTGTTGCCTGTCGCGTGGTACCTCGCGGTCGGCTCGAATCAGCCGGTTTTCGGATTCCCGCTGGGAATCGTGGTGCTGACCACATTGGTATTGCTGTTCAGTCCGCCGGCCGTGCGCTGGGCCGCAGCTGGATATCGGCGTGGTCCGGCCAGTTCAGCTAGTAGGGGGTCGAACAGTTGGTAGGTGGCCCATTCGCGCTGAGGACGTTCACCGATCCTGTCATAGTCATACAGCGGGATGGCGTCGGAGTTTCAGTTCAGCACCGCCCATGACAATCGAGTGTGGCCGTTGTCGAGGTATTCAGTCTCCATCGCCAACAACAGCGCACGAGCTAGTTAGCGACGGTAAAACCTCGATCTTACGAACAAATCCTCCAAGTAGAGTGGGGGTTTGCAACACCGCCCCACGTGGAGAAGTTACGGCACCATAGCGCTATCGCAGCGAGTTCACTGTAGACTTCGGTGACATGCCCTTGAACGGTTGATGAACTGCTGAAAAGCGCTGTGGGAATTTGTGTTTCGGTGATTGTGTATTGATCGGCTGTTAGCTGGAATTTGGCCAACGTTTGGAATCATGGCCGTAATTTTTGCGGCGTCCTTGTAGTATGGCACAGTGGACTTTTTCGGTCACTGCTTGACTCCCAGCGCATTCAGGATCGTGGTGAATTTAGTTGTGGTCTCGTCAACTTCGTCGTCGGGATCGGATTCGGCAATGATGCCGCCACCAGCATGGGCCAGGGCGGTTCGGCGGTCGGCCGATAGCTGAGCACAGCGGATGGATACCACCCAGTGACCGTTGCCTCTGGCATTGCACCAGCCCACTGCGCCCGCATAGAAACCGCGGTCACCTTCCAGCGCTGCGATAAGCTCGGATGCGGCCTCTGTCGGGACCCCACCGACCGCTGGAGTGGGATGCAGGATCAATGCCAGATCGATTGCTGTAGTTGAGATGTCGCGCAGCCGGCCACTAATTGGTGTGCACAGGTGCCAGACTGCCGCGGTGCGGCTTAATTGCGGCTCAGGCGCGATTATCAAATCGTCGCACACTGGCTCTAGAGCAGCGCGCATCGCGTCGATGACCAGCTGGTGCTCGTGACGGTTCTTGGTTGAGCTGGCCAGTGCGGCGCCGTTGGCGGTGTCGACTTCGGGGTTAGCGGCACGTGGAGCCGAACCGGCAAACGGCCGGCACGTGACACGGTCGCCGAAGCGCGAGACCAACAGTTCTGGACTGGCGCCTACCAGGGCCATATCCGCGTACTGGTCGCCGGCTGCGGTCAAGTCGACAAGATATCCATACCCGGTCGGTTCGGCCGCAACTAGCTGGCGCAGGATGACGCGGCCGTCCAGTGGAGCGTCCGCGGCCAGCTGCAACGTGCGGGCAAGCACTACCTTGCGTAGCGAGTTGCCGGGTGCGGTGAGTTGCTCGCGCGCTCGGCCGATCCAGGAACGGTAGTTGTCCAGCGTCGGGACGGCGGCGGCGATGCGCACGGCGGGCAACGGACCGGCCGGCCAGTCTGGCAGCGTACCGGTGCGTAGCACAGCGCTAGGTGCCACCAGTGCAGCGGGACTGGCCAAATCGAAAGGTAACGCGCCTAACAGTATTGGTGCTGTCCCGGAACGCAGTGCAGCTTGCGCTGAGTGGACATTATTATAGTACATCTGTACCCCGTCGGCAACTAGAGTCCCACGTGGCCCGCATAGCGCGAACGGTGGTTCGCTCGGTTTCATTATGTTCGGCTCTCTCCTACGCCACTGGGCGACGTGTGTTGTCGCCATAGGTGTTCACCTGGGTGCAACTGGCCGCGGCTGGCTAGTTAACCCAAGTGTGTGTAGTTGCCGTAGCCCGTGCTCGAAGCCGCACATTTTAATCGAGCGGGTGTGCATACCGAAGCGGCTGCCCTAGACAAGCGGCAGCCCGACCCAACGCGTAATCACCACGTGGCAGAAGTAGTCATGACTGACGAACACACGTCACACGACTCTCGGTGCTCGAGTGCCATCGTGACGGCCTGGTAGGCGCGTTTGCTGACCAGATCGAAACTTTCACCACCTGGGTATCCGTGCACCCATGCCAAACCAATCAGGTTCGGTTTTTCGGATCTAGACGGTGATTAGGCCTTCGTAGGAATCATAGCCCCATTCAGTGAGCAATTGGAGATACTTCGTCAACGGTAAACTCGGCCAACTAAGCGGTGACTAAGGCACGTTGACGTGGGTTGCTGGCCATCACCGGATCAACGAGTTTTAGTTCCGCGAGAGCCCGTCCAAACTAGATTGGCTTGTACTCCGGTCGGTATCGGTTAATTCCAGCTCGGTATGGTCGGTGTGCTGGCCCGATTTCAACCACGCGGTACTCGCCCATGCCGCAGCAGCAGGTGGTGGTTGTGCAAGCCCATGCTGACCGACTTTGCCGGACGGCGTGCTGAAATCCTGACGGAGCTATCGTCCAAAGCGCATCACGGAGAATCATGCCAGGATGGCACTGTGACCGGACGGGCGACGAAGCAGAGCGAAGCGATGAGGTGACTAAGACCCGGGTACTGGCTGTGGCCAACCAGAAGGGTGGCGTAGCCAAGACGACAACGGTTGCTTCACTGGGTGCGGCGATCGCTGATCAGGAACGGCAAGTGCTGCTTGTCGATCTGGATCCGCAGGGTTGTTTGACCTTCTCGCTGGGCCAAGATCCCGACAAACTACCGGTTTCTGTGCACGAGGTGTTACTCGGTGAGGTCGAGCCCAATGCTGCGCTGGTCACGACGGTGGAGGGAATGACGCTGCTGCCAGCCAACGTCGACCTCGCCGGCGTTGAGGCGATGTTGTTGATGCGGGCAGGCCGCGAATATGCGCTCAAACGCGCGTTGGTCAAACTGTCCGACCAGTTCGATGTGATCGTCATCGATTGCCCGCCGTCACTTGGTGTGCTTACTCTCAACGGTCTGACGGCAGCCGACGAGGTCATCGTGCCGCTGCAATGCGAGACATTGGCACATCGTGGTGTCGGTCAGTTTCTGCGTACCGTCGCCGACGTTCGGCAGATCACCAACCCGGATCTGCGACTGTTGGGTGCGTTACCGACGCTGTATGACTCCCGTACCACTCACACCCGTGACGTGCTTTTCGACGTCGCAGACCGCTATGAGCTACCGGTGCTGGCTCCACCCATTCCACGCACGGTGCGCTTCGCCGAAGCTAGCGCGTCGGGCTTGTCGGCAATAGCCGGGCGCAAGAACAAGGGAGCGCTAGCCTACCGCGAGCTGGCACAGGCGTTGCTCAAGCATTGGAAGACCGGCAAACCCCTACCTACGTTCACTGTCGAGATGTAGCGGCCAGAGCGGGCGCTTGGCCTCAGCAGTTAGCCCAGTGCCACCAGGGTGTCGCCGCGCTGCTCGAACACCGTGGAACCCAAAACGGCCGGGATCACCGCTGTGCTGCTCGGCGATCGACTCACCTGGATATAGCGATTATTCACGCCGCTAAGCGGGTCATAGACGCCGATCGCGCCTGTGGTTGGAACGAGCAGTTGACCAGCCATCATCACACCAGGCCCCAATGGCGCCGTCGTTTCGTCCGCGGCAATGGTGTACCGCAGTGTGAGGCTGTTCTGATCGAAAACCATGAGGGTATCGCCGGTCCACCAGGTCACTAGGTTGCCCGCCTGTGAAACCGCCGCCGAGCTCGACGGCGGCTTGGCCAGCGGTGTGCTTGCCACAGTGGTGCCGATCTCGTCGACCACGTCGACTCTGGGCTGCGTGCCGGCTTCTCCGGGCAGGTAAACGGCAGTATTGGTATCAGAAACCGTCAGCACGCGGGCCCCCGATCCCGACCGGACCCCAGGTTCGGCTACCAGGCATTGTTGCGGTTCGTCGTCTTCCTTGCCCGGGTGCAACAGCACGAGCCTCAGGTCGGACTGATTCGCGCAGGCCTCGAGCACCGATACCGCCGACGAGCTGGCTGCTGCGGACTCCAATATGCATCCGGAGTGCAGTCCCCGTGCCGACGGTTTCACTCGGGCGTCGATCTCACCGTAGGCGAGCATCCGGACCATGTCCGAGCGCCAGAGTTCTAGGCGGGTATCGCCGGCCGACAACAACGCTGTGCCGTCGGAGGACAGGCGCACGTGTGGATCGGTGTAGCTACTGCGGGCAGCTCCGCGACGACCGGTAGACCCATCGATGCTGCTGACCTGCCCGCAACCGCGGTCATCTCTATAGACCGCGACAGCGTAATGATAGACCCAGGACACCCCGCACAGATCGCGGTTGCGGACATAGCTCCAGTGCGATTCGCCCGTGGTGGGGGCGCGCCCGTCCACTTGGCGCTTGTCGCCAGTGACCACCGTCCCACCCACCACTACGGGGGCGGTGGTGGCAGGACTGGCCGCGACCCAGAGCTGGTTGAGGGAGGCTGGCACTTCCTGAGCTGAAGTCGGGTTGGACGCTGGAACGGCAGCCGGTCGGCTGAGGGTAGCCCGGGCGTCGCTGGTCCACCAGATTAGCAACGCGGCTGCGGTGATGAAGATCACGATTGTCGCGGTGGCTATGATGTCGGTTTTGGTCCGGCGTTCGGGTCTGATCATGTGTCAGAAGCCCAGTTAGCCTGCGTAATCAGGTTTGTGTCGAGACTGTTTTCGACGGCCTTCGTCGGCTTGTGGCGGTGCCGGCGATGGCGGACGTTGGTGGATGAGGAGCCGGGCGAAGAGCTTGGCGGGACCCCCGCGACGGCCTCGCCGTTGCTGGTCATGTTGTTGCTGGGATGCCCGGTGACGGGTTGGCCGCCACGGGTGCGGCGTCGCCGTGCGCTAGCACGCGACCGCGCCAGTTTCTCAGCCTTGTCTGATGTTTTCGAGATGCTCCCGTCTCGGTTCGTGCCGCGGTGTTTGATCTGCGCTTTGCGTGGCGCGTCGATTGTTCCGCTAGCCTCGGCCGGGATAGCCAACTCGGCGTATAAATGGGGCGAACTGGAGTAGGTCTCGGCCGGATCGGGGGAGTCCAAGCCGAGCGCCTTGTCGATCATCGCCCATCGCTCCAGCTCGTCCCAGTCCACCAGGGTGACCGCGACCCCGGTGCGGCCGGCACGGCCCGTGCGTCCGATGCGGTGGACGTAAGTCTTCTCGTCTTCGGGGCACTGGTAGTTAATGACGTGGGTAACGTCGTCGATGTCGATGCCGCGGGCAGCCACGTCAGTGGCGACCAGCACATCGACATTGCCGGTTCGAAAAGCTTGGAGTGCCTTCTCTCGCGCTATCTGTCCGAGGTCGCCATGCACGGCGCCCACCGCGAAACCGCGTTCGCCCAGCTCGCCAGCGACCTTCTGTGCTGTGCGTTTGGTGCGGGTGAAGATCATTGTCGCGCCCCGACCACGCGCTTGCAGTATTCGGCTGACCAGCTCCACCTTGTCCAACGCGTGAGCGCGGTAGACAAACTGCTCGGTGGTATCGTGCACCGCCAAGGAGTGCGGTGCCTCGGCCCGGATATGGGTGGGTTGGTCCATAAAGGTGCGGGCCAGCGTGATGATCGGGTCTGGCATAGTAGCCGAGAACAGCATCGATTGCCGGTTGGTCGGGGTCTGTCGTAAAATGCGCTCTACATCGGGCAGGAACCCTAGGTCGAGCATCTCGTCGGCCTCGTCGAGCACCAGCACCGACAACCCGCCCAGGTGCAGGTGGCCCTGCTGGCAAAGGTCAAGCAGTCGTCCTGGAGTGCCCACCACGGCGTCGGCACCTGCTCTCAGTGCCTCGATCTGTGGTTCGTAGGCCCGTCCTCCGTAGATGGATACCACCGAGAACCGGCGGTTACCATCGTCAGCGGTCAGGTATTTGGCTGCGGCGGCCAGGTCATCGGTTACTTGCAGGCAAAGCTCCCGAGTCGGCACCACGACCAGTGCTCGCGGTGTGCCAGTCAGCGGCCTTGCTGCGGTAGTGACGCTGATGCGCTGCAGTAAAGGCACGCCGAAGGCGAATGTCTTACCCATGCCGGTGCGGGCTTGCCCTATCGTATCCTCGCCGGCGAGTGCAAGCGGCAGGGTGAGTTCCTGGATAGCAAAAGGTTGCTCAATGCCTCGTTCGGCTAACGCACGGACTATTTCGTCGCGGACTCCAAGTTTGGCAAAGGTCGGTTTAATAGTGCTTGCCAGTGCAGTCATATGTGGGTGAAAAGCCTTTCGGTGACCGTATCGGTTTGGCGTCGGTGTTTTGCTGTCGCGGCTCAGGCGCGTACCAGTCCCGACTCCGAGTAGATCGCCGAGTCGCCGATCCCACGTTCAGTCTGAATAGAGTTCAGTCCCGGTGGCCCAGCTGTGCACGCACATTTCGCCGATAGCAGCAACACAGAAACGCAGCCATTACCTAACTTGAGTGATGATAACCGGTCACTCAGCAGCCGCCTATTCTCTCTACCTTAGCCGACTAGAGTGTTGCCATGCCCTCGCCCTCATCCGCGGACCAGCAATTGGCCGATTTGCCGACGTCACGGTTATTGGCAGATCATCCGGCCGTCGACGAATTGTTCGCGTTACTAGCCTACGGGGAGTTGGCCGCGTTTTACCGGCTGACTGACGAGGCCCGGATGGCGCCGGACCTGCGGGGACGGATCTCGATTGCGCGCATTGCTGCCGCCGAGATGGGGCATTATGAGCTGCTGCGCGATGCCCTGGAACGCCGAGGTGTTGACGTGGTGCCGGCGATGTCGAAATACGTGTCGGCGCTGGATAATTACCATCGGCTGACCACGCCGAGCACGTGGCTGGAAGCCTTGGTGAAAACCTATGTCGGTGATTCCTTGGCCTCCGACTTATACTTGGAGATTGCCGATAGGTTGTCCGATGAAGTCGCCGACGTGGTGCGGTCGGCCTTGTCGGAAACCGCGAACTCGCAGTTTGTCGTCGCTGAAGTGCGTGCTGCGGTAACTGCTAGTGGCAAACAACGCAGCCGGCTGGCGCTGTGGGCGCGTCGACTGTTTGGTGAAACGATCACCCAGGCGCAGTACCTGCTGGCCGACCACGATCAGCTGGTTGATCTGGTGATGTCCGATGGTGGTGGTCTGAGCCAGCTGGGTTTGTTTTTCGATCGTTTGCATCGGAAACATGGCCAGCGGATGCACGACCTCGGTCTTAGCTAGTGGTCGCGTCCCAATCGTCAGCGAAGCAAGCTATCCTGTCTAACGGATGCAGGTTGTTATGATCGCGTTGTTGGTCGACGCCACGACTGGTTGCCTCTTGGCGTTGACGATCGAGCAGTTGAGTTGACTGTGGAAGCTAGTGGCGACGACCGACTGGGTTTGGATGCCTGGATTGAGGACTACCGCCCGTGTCCATGGTAGTGCCACGTTGAACTCGGTTTTTGGGTAGCCACGGGCATCGGTGTATACGACGGTGACCAGGTCGAGGAGCTCCTTCGTGCCGGTCACACTGTAGATGACGGTGCGCGGATGCAGCGCCGCCGGCGGTGGACCGGTTAAGGGCAGCGCTGTGGTGGTTGTTTGCGCTGGTGGTGTGACACTGGGAGGTGCCATGGTGGTCACTGTTTCGGGGGGTAATTGGGGCGTCCGTGACGTGATGGATGGGGTCGCTGGTAACGGTGTCGACGGCGTAGTGAGCACCGGGAGGGAAGTTGGTGCACCCACCGTGGCCTTGGTCGTTGCGCTATCTCCACTGTTGATGATGACCGCGGTCGCGACGGCGCCAAGTGCTACCACACCACCGAAGAGCGCAGCGACCTGGCGCCATCGATGGTTGGTCGGCCAGAGTAGCTCGTCGTAGCTGTCCGGCGGGTAGGGGTCGGCTCCGTTGGTCATATAGCTCTCGTCGGGATAGTCCTGGACCTTGCCGTCGAGGCGGTTCATTGTGTTACCGATAGTGCTTATGTTACTGATGCGAATAACCGGGTATCTGGTGTTGCGCAGCATGTTGGCTAAGCTGGAAGCTAATCGTTATCGGCAGATAGCTGCCCGTCGAGGCCTACCGCCACCCGTTGTAGAGGGATCAGTGGGCCCCTCTGCATCCCGGTGTGTTGGATGCGTCCACTAGCCTGCTGGCTGACACGCTTGCTTGGAATCGCAGAGGCATACCAAACAGTAAGGGGCCAATAGTGGAGGTCAAGATCGGTATCACGGACAGTCCGCGTGAGCTGACCTTCTCCAGTACGCAGACAGCCGGTGAAGTCGAAGAACTCGTCAGCGCCGCACTGCGCGAGGGCGCGGGTCTACTGAGCCTGATCGACGAGAGGGGCCGTCGCTTCCTGATACACGGCGCTAAGATTGCCTATGTGGAGATCGGTGTTGCTGACGCTCGCCGGGTGGGCTTTGGAATCGGGGCAGAGTCCTCTACAAGCGGGTAAGCGGTACGTGTGACAGCCCGCCCCAGGCAAACTGCACGGTTCCTTTGACGGCGTCCGACTTAGAAATCGGACGGTCGGTGTTCAGCCAGTATCTGGCGCAGTCGACGCTGATGCCGACTAGGCCTACCGCAACCATCCGAGCGCGGTGCGGGTCCAGCCCAGAACCCGCACTGATAAGGGCGAACACTGCGTCTATGCACGATTCGGTGGCTACTCGCACTTGTGCGGCAACCTGAGGCTCGGTGACATTGTCGTTCTCGAAGATTAGCCGGTAGCCCTGCCCGTCGTGCTCGATGAAGTCGAAGAACGCTTGGACTGCGGCGTGTAGCCGCTGCCGGTTGTCGGTGGTTGTGCGCAACGCCTGCTGTACGCCCGACACCAGATTGTCCACATGCCGCTCAAGCACCGCTAAATACAGTTCTAACTTGCTCGAAAAATGTTGATAAAGAACGGGTTTACTAACTCCTGCCCGATCGGCGATTTCGTCCATCCCGGCTGCGTGGTAGCCATGATCGACGAAGACGTCACTGGCAACGGTAAGCAATTGACCACGACGCTCGTCGCGGGGCAACCGGTTGCCTCGCCGGCTGGACACCGCTATGCTATCTAATGGCCGACTGCGGTCGACCGATCTCACAGCACGTCGCTGCGCTGTCTTGGCGCGATTATTCATCGAGTCCTCGTCTGTATCGTTGGTCAATTAGAGTCGGGTATACTCACCGCCTCGTCGGAATGACATTACTACCCGTGTCGTTAACCCGAGTGACACCGGTGTTTGTCGGCGCTGGCAAGGGGAGTTCGACGCATTCCGGCGTGCCCAGGACTCCCAATGGCTGTGAGCTGTGTAATCCTGAGACAGTGACCTCCTCCGGGCCCGTTGGCAGTGTTGGTTGTGTGCCTGTGCTACGCGAGGAGTGGCGAGAACCATTGCGGGCCCAGCGTGACCCGCTTGCCAAGGACGAAGGGCGGGTCCGGGCTGATCGTGGCTGGTCGCGTCGGTGGCGCAAGCAAACATGGCTGGGGCGGTTCGTCTCTGTCTTTGGTTGGCGTGCGTATGCATTGCCTCTTCTGATAGCGCTCACGGCGGTGGTTGTATACCAAACGGCAACCGGGACAAGCGCACAGAAGCTGGCGGCGAGCGGGCCCATTACGGGACCACCGATTATCGGTGCGGTGGGCATGGCGATTATGGACGCGCCACTTCACGGGCTCGCCGCGTTCGATGCCGATCTGCCGGCCGGGACGTTGCCAGACGGGGGTTCGTTCACCGAAGCGGGCGACAAGACCTGGCGTGTCGTTTCGGGGACGACGCCGCAGGTTGGTCAAGGTACCGTCAAGGTTTTCAAGTACACCGTCGAGGTCGAGAACGGTCTGGACCCAACTATGTTCGGTGGCGACGGTGCATTCGTCCAGATGGTCGACCAGACGCTGGCTAATCCGAAAGGCTGGACGCACAACTCACAAGTCGCTTTCATTCGAATTGATAGCGGGCGGTCCGACTTTCGGATTTCGCTTGTGTCTCCGCTGACGGTACGTGAAGGATGCGGCTACGAATTCCGGCTGGAGACGTCATGCTACAACCCGTCGTTTGGGCCGGACCGGCAAGCTCGGGTTTTAATCAACGAGGCGCGCTGGTTGCGCGGAGCTCTTCCGTTTGAAGGGGATGTGGGTTCCTACCGGCAGTATGTGATCAACCACGAGGTCGGCCATGCCATCGGGTATGTGCGCCACGAGCCCTGCGACAAGCAAGGTGGTTTGGCCCCGGTGATGATGCAGCAGACGTTCTCTACGTCCAATGACGATGGAGCGAAGTTTGATCCGGAATGGGTCAAACCCGATGGCAAGAACTGCCGATTTAATCCTTGGCCGTATCCAATCGCTTAGCCCCTGCGACGATACCCGCCGCGGCGTTAGCTGAGCTTAACGTGCACAGGAACTCGACCTAGCGCACCTAGAAGCAACGTTGGTGGTCTCGCTGTTAACTATCATTACGTGTCGGTGCCGTCGATGCAGACACCTGCTGTGATGGTTGTAGATGACACGTATCATACGTTAAGACGTGACGTTACCCGAGGAGATATTCGGTGTCGACATCCCCGACATCACTGCCGCCTCTAGTTGAGCCCGCAAGCTGGCTGAGCCGCGACGAGGTGGCCCGGTACAGCCGTCATCTGATCATTCCGGACATGGGCGTCGGCGGGCAGAAGAGGCTCAAGAATGCGCGGGTATTGGTCATCGGTGCGGGCGGGCTGGGCGGGCCGGTGTTGCTGTACCTGGCTGCGGCCGGCGTCGGCACGATCGGTATCATCGATTTCGACGTCGTCGACGAGTCGAATCTGCAACGCCAGATCATCCATGGTGTAGCCGATGTTGGACGGTCCAAGGCCCAGTCAGCGCGTGACTCAATCGTCGCAGTCAACCCGTTCGTCCAGGTGCGGTTGCACGAGTGCAGACTTCAGTCGAGCAACGCGGTTGACCTGTTCAAGCAGTACGATCTTGTTGTGGATGGCACCGATAACTTCGAGACTCGGTACTTGGTTAATGACGCCGCGGTGCTGGCAGAAAAGCCGTACATATGGGGGTCGATCTACCGCTTCGAGGGCCAAGTCTCGGTGTTCTGGGAGAACGCCCCTGACGGGCTGGGCCTGAACTACCGCGATCTGTACCCGGAGCCGCCGCCTCCTGGCATGGTGCCGTCCTGCGCAGAAGGGGGTGTGCTGGGCATCATCTGCGCCTTCATCGCGTCGGTGATGGGTACTGAGGCGATCAAACTGATCACTGGGATTGGTGAGTCATTGCTTGGCCGGTTGATGGTCTACAATGCGTTGGAGGCGAGCTATCGTACGATCAGGATCCGAAAGGACCCGTCCACGCCGAAAATCACGGAGCTGATCGACTACCAGCAGTTTTGCGGCGTGGTGTCTGATGATGCTGCCCAGGCGGCTACCGACTCCACTATCACGCCGCGAGAATTGCTTGAGTTGCTGGACTCCGGCAAGAAGCTGGCTCTCATCGACGTTCGTGAGCCCGTCGAGTGGGACATCGTGCACATCGACGGCGCCCAGCTGATTCCGCGGTCGTTGATCAACTCGGGTGAGGGTCTGGCAAAGCTGCCTCAGGACCGCATGCCGGTGTTGTATTGCAAGATGGGCGTGCGCTCGGCCGAAGTGTTGGCCACCGTGAAAAAGGCTGGCTTCTCCGATGCGTTGCACTTGCAGGGTGGAATTGTGGCGTGGGCCAAGCAGGTGCAACCCGACATGGTGATCTACTAATCGGAGGTCCGGTGTTGAGCTGACGGCGACCCGCTGCTCCCGGCTTTGCTGCGCTTGCGGTCGCCATGGTGTTGGGCTCTACTAGGCTAACCGGTGTGACAGTTGAGCCGCCGCCCGAGTATGTGTTGTCGGCGTTCGGTTTGACCGGTGTGCAGCCCGTCCCATTGGGAGCCAGCTGGGAAGGTGGCTGGCGATGTGGCGAAGTCGTGTTGTCGATGGTGGCCGACAATGCCCGCGCGGCTTGGTCGGCCCGGGTGCGGGAGACATTGTTCGTCGATGGTGTTCGCCTGGCACGACCGGTCCGCTCGACTGATGGGCGGTATGTGGTATCGGGCTGGCGGTCCGACACATTCGTCGCCGGGACGCCGGAGGCTAGACACGATGAAGTTGTCTCGGCGGCGGTGCGACTGCACGAGGCTACTGGCAAGCTCGAGCGTCCTCGATTTCTGACCCAGGGGCCTACGGCGCACTGGGCGGACGTGGATATCTTCATCTCCGCCGACCGTGCCGCGTGGGAGGACCGGCCGTTGCAGTCGGTACCCCCGGAGGCGTGGGCCACACCCCCAGGGGCTGACGGTCAACGATCGATCGATCTGATCAATCAGCTGGCTAGTTTGCGCAAGCCGACCAAGAGCCCGAACCAGCTGGTGCACGGGGATCTTTACGGGACAGTGCTTTTCATGGGCACTGCAGCACCGGGAATCACCGACATCACACCCTACTGGCGACCTGCATCGTGGGCTGCAGGTGTCGTTGTTGTGGACGCGTTGTCCTGGGGCGAGGCCGACGATGGACTTATTGAACGTTGGAACGCACTGCCGGAATGGCCGCAGATGTTGTTGCGCGCGTTGATTTTTCGCCTTGCTGTCCACACACTGCACCCGCGGTCAAGGGTCGAAGCGTTTCCGGGTCTGGTCCGAACTGCGGCCTTAGTCCGTCTGGTGCTCTAAACCGACGGTAACGGCCAGCTGTGCTGGGCTTTGCCGCGCTTGTGATCAGTACTAACTGCCGCGCGGAAATTCGTACCGAACCTCGTGTAGCGCCATCTTACCGTCAGCGGCGAGAATCCATTCGGCGCTTAGTAATTCGAGCTGTCGGGTGGTTAAATGTCGCACTGTGCGTCCAGATGCTGTGATTACCCGGTGCCAGGGTAGGTCGGAGGAGTTGGTCCGCATGATCCAACCGGAGATACACGGACTGGAACATCTTGCGGCAGAGTCGATGTCGACATAAGTGGCGAAAACGGTCGGGTAGAATTGCTGCTACCAGTGAGCGCATCCGCTCGATCTGATCGTCAGTCATCGTGAGTACGGTCAGCGCGTTTCTAACTGCTTGTGGATCACTGCTGCGACTTCGGTAGGCTTGACATACGACACCATGTGCTCGCAGTCGAAATCGAGCAGCTCAAAATCGGATCCCAATCCTTGGTGCAGCCTTGCGATGAGTTGGTCGCTGACGTCGGGCGGCGAGGTCTGTGTCGCTCGCACCAGTGTGGTCGCCGTTCCCACAGGTGGCAACATGACCGCGCGGACCAACTCGCTCCAGTAGGACATGATCGTCCGCATACTCACGTGCCAGCCGTATCGTCCACCGGACAGTTGAACCAGGTTCCCGTTGAGTTCGGCATTGCATTGAGTAACACCGGGTCCACCTCTACCCACGAGCCCATGGATTTCTCGACGCGCGCTTGTGTTGCGTCCGGGTAGTTGAGGGGAAGAACTTCGCCTACGCAGTTGGGTCGATCGGCTGGAACGTTACGCCGTCGGCCGGTTGGTGCTCGTCGACATCGAGACCGGCAAACGCCGGTCAGCAAGGATGATACGCAACGACACGCCCAGCGGGTGCTGTTATCGATTGGTAATGGCCGAAGGCATGTTCTTGGCTAGCCCTACCATCATGCAGCCGATCGGCGCTCGCCTGGTTTATCTCGGCAGGACTGGGCCGGTGAGCACCGTCGAACTCGAGTGGATCACCGACCAAATATCGGCGCATTATCAGCGATTCGACGCCGTAGGCTTGTCCACTGCCACGGTGCTGGTGTGCAGCAATGCGGCCGTTACACCCATAGCCGATGCTCTGCGCGCTCGCTGGAATCCCGGTTCAGGTTGTCTGTCTGGCCGACCTACTGCCTATCCCTTAGGTCGCTGACCTGACGGTGGGCGCTGCGACAGTGCTTGTGCTGACTGGTTCACGCTGGCGGTTCGGTGACCGCGATGTCGCCGCGTTGTGGCGGCGCGTGTTGGCGCTGGACGGGCGACTTTGCGGCGAGGATACGTTCGCCCGAGTCGATCACGAGAGTGGTCGGTTCCGATGTCGAGATTGCGTGTTTGTGCATTGGCCGGCGAACTCACCACACCATGAGGCCACCTCTGTCATTCGTTGCCCGAACTGGTTGCCGAGGTGGCGTGCATGCTAGGCGTCGACTGTGAAATCCGGGCACTGCTACGCCAGGGTTTTTAGGTGTTTGGGTCAACATGGCACCACCTTGACGCTTTCGCCGACGTGGTCCCCAACTATGCTGATTGGATATGTGCTCTGCTGAATGAGATCAATGTGTCGGCTGTGGCGTTGATCACTGTTCTGTTGGCCTAGGTGGCCAAACGTGGTCGAGAACGGGCTTCTTGGCCCAGCTGGCCGTGACTCCAGATCGGATCCAGGTTTTCATAGTGCACACTGCGAAGAATTTGGAGTGGTAGGTGGTGGTTGCTTATCTGTTGGGTGTAATATCCCCGTAGACCGCATCGAAGGCTACCTAGCTTAGCGGCGCGCTGAGTTTCCTCCGCTGCTGCGTGGCGATCGCAGCTCAGCGGGTACACTCCGCATTCCGGTGCTGGATACCAGCGGATATTGCCAATCGAAACCAGCTGTCGGGCAAGATTTCCGTGCATCGTCGCCAACTTTAACAGCGGTGTGTCGACGAGGAGAACAGTCTGTTGTACGTGGGCATCACCAGAGCCGAGGACACGTTGCTGGTGTCCGGTCATCACTTGGGTAACCACAAGGGTAAAGCCTTGCATTCCGTCGGATTTTCTGTGCAACCTCAAGGACATCATCGACCGATCGGCCGCGGTCGGTGATCCCTGCAGGATAGTGGAACAATGGGCATTTGCTTCCGCTAGCGTTAAACGAAATACTCTGCACAACAATGTTATTGAAGTGGATCGGCTTGCTGATCCGTTGACCGAGCGTCGCGGTGACGTCGAACGCAGAGCGGAGTTAATGGTAGCCCCGATGTCGGGATACACGGCTCATCTCATCATCGATATCGAAGGTTGGGCCGTCGACTGCAATGCCGTATTGGCCGAGAGTTCAAGTTTAGGAAGGCTTCTCGACAAAACACTGCTCAGTCAGGTGTCATTCACTGGTTTGGTGGACCTGGTCCGCAACCGGATCGGTGTTGTTCGACGGCTGATGCGTCGTCTGTACCTTTACGCATTGTTGGACAATGTGTTTCATTCCTATGTTCAGTGGTTTTATGGTGTGGATTGGTTGTTTGATCGTGCTTACTTGCTAGTTACTGCGGACTCCGATGTTGGCGACACTCAGGAGTTGGCCGCAGTTATGTGGCGTTCATAGATCCCGATGGCGATATCATCGTGGTGGGTTGAAAGATTGGTTAGCCGCCGCGCAGGGCGGCGGCCATGTGTCTAGGCTGTTGTTTACCTGCTTGGCGTGGGACACGTTATGCAGGTGCCCGGAGTCATTGGTGCACACGGTCTGCTACTACTTGCGTAGCGGATGGTCATACCCGATTAGCTGCCGACGTGCGATGTGCGCTGCCCAGCTATTGGGGAACCAGCGATCGTGGTTACATTAGGTGTCGTGCGCAGCGGTAGGTTGCAGCAGCGTGGTGGCCTCTATAAGACATTGGCCACCCAGCCTGGTCATCTCCTAGTTAGTGTGCTACGTATCCCTGACCTTCATTCTAGCCCTGTCCGTGTGATCACCCGCCGAATGGCTATTGCCTTGGTGGTGCTGTTCGCGGCCGCTGTTGTTGTCTACCTGTACCGAAGCGGGTACCGCGATGTGCGGGATGGCGGGTTGACATTCCTGGACTGTTTGTACTTTGCGGCCGTGTCGCTATCGACGACCGGCTACGGTGACATCACGCCATGTACTGTAGCCGCGCGTTTGGTTAATATCGTGGTCTTTGCGCCGCTGCGGATCGCGTTCTTGGCCGTGTTGGTGGGCACGACGCTTGAGGTCCTCTCCGAGCGGTCGCGGCAGGGGTGGAAGATCCAGCGTTGGAGGAACAGAGTGCGCAATCATGCCATCGTGATCGGCTACGGCACCAAGGGGAAAACGGCGGTCGCCACGAGGCTCAGCGATGAAGCCATGCAAGGCGAGATAGTCATCGTTGACACCGATCGAACCGCTCTCGAGCATGCCGCGACTGCTGGCCTGGTCACAGTGCACGGCGACGCCACCAAATCCGATGTGCTGCAGTTAGCCGGGGCCCAGCATGCGGCCTCGATCGTCATCGCAACCGGTCGCGATGACACCGCCGTGCTGGTCACTTTGACGGCTCGAGAGTTGTCACCCAAGGCCAAGATCGTGGTGTCGATTCGGGAGGCTGAGAATCAGCACCTGTTGCAGCAATCGGGTGCTGACTTGGTGGTGGTCTCCTCGGCGACCGCAGGTAGGTTGCTCGGCCTTGCCACCACCACACCCAGTGTTGTGGAGATGATTGAAGATCTGTTAACTCCTCACGCCGGATTGACGATTGCCGAACGCGAGGTGGAACCGACCGAGGTCGGTGGATCCCCGCGACATCTGCGCGACATTGTGCTTGGTGTAGTGCGTGGTGGCCGCTTGCTACGCATCGGTGCGCCCGAGGTGGACGCCGTCGAGGTCAGCGACCGGTTACTCTATATTCGGCACGCGGGCCACTAGTGGGTGGCGCGGGCGTGGTGGGTCGTTGCCAGAGGGTTGGCATGGATATTCAGTTGTGGAATGTTCCATTGCTGTCGTGCGTGGGCGTCGATCGGACCGATCAACTGCGTACCGACGTCGCGGCTGCTACGTTCGGGCTGTGTTGGAAGCGCCTTGACGGTCCCGATGTGGAAGCTGACATGGTGAACCTCCGCAGTCTTGGAAGGGTCTTCGACGACACGAGCAGTAAACTAGTGTCGTCCGCTGCCGCGTTGCTGAATTGGCATGGCAGTTCCCGGTTCAGTTAAGTCGACTGCTCACCGATGAAATCAGCCAGGGCGGGCTGGTCACGAGTCAACCCGGTCATTAGCCACGAGGAGTTCCCGCGTATCGACCTGCCCGTTATCTGTTTAGTCCATGGTGGGGGCGACCGTGCGGTGCTGGCGAGTCAGACCGCGTGGCCTGAGCGGATATTCTCGCTGCTGGCCGGTTTTGTCGAGGCTGGCGAGTCATTCGAAGTCTGCGTTACTCGAGAGATCCGCGAGGAGATCGGTCGGAGTGTCTGAGATGTGCATTACCGGGGCAGCCAGCTCTAGCTATTTCCGCACTTGCTGACGGTCGGTTTTCATGCCTTGAGTGATCCGGATTAGGACTTTTCGTTTAATGACAGCGAGATTGTCGAAGCGGTGTGGTTAACCCGCGACGAGGTACGCACAGCGCTTGAAGCCCGCAATTGGACCAGCTACATCCGAGTCGAAACTATTGCTCCCTGGATCAATCTCGATCTCCCGCGTGATCATCGAATCTTGAGCGACGGTGGACCAAGGCAGCCCTAGTCGATGCGGTCGGTTATGGCCTAAAGGACGGCACCTATAATTTCTGCGGTTTCGCCTGCTGGTTCTAAGCCTAGCACGGATGGACATCAACACTGACGGTTTGACATTATACTGATGACTCCATCCCACGAAGTTTGGCCTCACGATGGCAAGATCTGGCTTCTCCAGAGCGAAATTGTAGGCACTGTCGTGAAACGCTGCACACAGTGATATCGCCGACTGATCGAGTGCCATAGGCGCGGAATCGTCGTTTGGATACATGGCGACGTCCTGACTGACCTGATCGATTGGGGGTCATGCCACCCGACTCTAAGCCTTCGATTCTTACCGCTATGTTACATCTTGCGGAATTGTGTTTAGTCGCTGGTGAACGTAAAAATATTATTTCCCACCGGCCCGGTACGGGCCGGGAGTCTTTGTGTATTCTACAGGCGACTGACGCCGGTCTGCCTTTGTCCGCGGTGTGAGGTCGGCGCAATTGGTTATGCGGATTGCATCAGCGACGTTGACGATTAACGACTTGGCGTCGACACGTGGCGCGGCTGTGGCCGGTTTGGCCGGAATAGGCGGATGTAAACAGGCTGACACAACGATCGCAAGGTTGCAAACGATGAAAGCTAATTCAACGTCAAAAGCTTTGTGAATCAACGATAACCGCCTCTAGAGTCCACTTGCTACGATGCTTATGGCTTGGCAAGTTGAGCCTTGGGCTTCATCGGTGATGAGCGTCTTATACGGACCGTAGTCTGCGATTGGCCAAAAAGAACCCAGAACATTATGATACGGACAGCGTGGCCTCGAAAGTTTGGTGCCACAGTCGTATGGCAACGGTGTCAAGACGCAAGTGCTGAATATCAGTTCAAGCGATGGGGCTAGCGGCGTAGGTGGCCGGCGAGGTCCCAGCATAACTACTTGGAGATCAGTACCGGTGTCTTTAGCCGGTTATCTCGGTTGGCTTCGCCAGGACTGCGCCCTAATTATAGATATGCTGAGAACAGCATCGGGCATGGCGATGCGCAAGGTTTGTCTGTCTTAGCTGTCAGGATGGATTCTATGCCGATGGTTGCAGACCCATTGACCGCCGGACTGGACGACGAGCAGCGCGAGGCCGTGCTGGCTCCGCGTGGACCTGTCTGTGTACTAGCGGGCGCTGGAACGGGTAAGACCCGCACCATTACTCACCGCATTGCCCAACTCGTCGGGACTGGTCACGTCGCCGCCGGACAGGTGCTGGCGGTGACATTCACCCAGCGTGCGGCGGGAGAGATGCGCTCCCGTTTACGGGCGCTTGGTGCCGCAGCGCAAGTTGGTTCGGGTGTTGGCGCCGTGCAGGCCCTGACCTTTCATGCTGCTGCGCACCGACAGCTGCGGTATTTCTGGCCACGGGTGATCGGTGATACCGGTTGGCAGCTGTTAGATAGCAAGTTCGCCACTGTTGCGCGGGCGGCTAGTCGCGCCAGGCTGCATGTCGGTACTGATGACGTGCGTGACCTGGCCGGCGAGATTGAATGGGCCAAGGCCTCGCTGATTGGACCTGAGGAATACGTAGTCTCTGTGGTTGCTGCAGGTAGAGATACTCCGTTAGAGGCTACGCAAATCGCGGACGTCTACCTGGCTTATGAAGCCCTCAAGGCTCGCGGCGATGGTGTCCAAGGTATTACGCTGATCGACTTCGATGACCTGCTGCTACATACTGCCGCTGCGATCGAGAACGATGCAACAGTGGCCGAGGAGTTTCGGGATCGCT
Organism: Mycobacterium uberis; assembly: GCF_003408705.1. Lineage (GTDB taxonomy): Bacteria > Actinomycetota > Actinomycetes > Mycobacteriales > Mycobacteriaceae > Mycobacterium > Mycobacterium uberis. The sequence continues at coordinate 106,681 of NZ_QAYL01000002.1, read as the reverse complement.
ACCGCTGTTTTGTTGTCGACGAGTACCAAGACATCACCCCGCTACAGCAGCGGGTGCTTTCGGCCTGGCTGGGCGATCGAGATGACCTGACTGTGGTCGGTGACGCCAATCAGACTATTTATTCGTTCACTGGGGCTTCACCTCGTTTCCTGCTTAACTTTACCCGGCAGTTTCCAAACGCGACGGTGGTGCGTCTGGAGCGCGACTATCGGTCCACTCCGCAGGTGGTGTCGCTGGCAAATCAGGTGATCTCCGCGGCTCGTGGCCGGGTTGCGGGAAGCAGACTTCGACTGTCTGGCCAGCGTGAGCCGGGTCCGGCCGCGTCGTTTCACGAGCATTCCGACGAGCCTGCTGAGGCTGCTGCGGTGGCGGCATCAATCGCTCGACTGATCGAATCCGGCACCCCATCATCCGAGATCGCGGTGCTTTACCGGGTCAATGCGCAGTCCGAGGTATACGAGGAGGCGTTGACCGAGGCGGGGATTGCCTATCAGGTTCACGGCGGCGAGGGGTTTTTCAAACGTCAGGAGATCAAGCAGGCGCTGTTAGCCTTGCAGCGCAGTGTGGAACATGGCTCCAAAACAGGCCTGTCCGGCCCATTACCGGACGTGGTCCGTGGTATTCTGCAGCCATTGGGGCTCACGGCCGAACAACCGGTCGGCACCCGCGCCCGGGCTCGCTGGGAGGCGCTGACCACGCTGGCCGGATTGGTCGACGACAAAGTAGCGCAGTGTCCTCAGCTGGAGCTTCCGGGGTTGTTGGCCGAGCTTCGGTTGCGCACCGATGTGCTACACCCATCGATGGTACAGGGCGTCACACTAGCCTCACTGCATGCCGCCAAAGGACTTGAGTGGGATGCAGTGTTCCTGGTCGGGTTGACCGACGGAATATTACCTATCTCGCACGCGTTGGCACACGGTTGCGACAGTGAACTCGTCGAGGAAGAGCGTCGGCTGCTCTACGTTGGAATCACCAGGGCCCGAGTGTATTTGGCGCTTAGCTGGGCGTTATCGCGAACTCCGAGTGGACGTCAGAGCCGCAAACCGTCGCGGTTTCTCAACGGTATCGCGCCACAGACGCGTCAAGGTCCGGTGCTGAGCAGATTCCGGGGTAACCGGGTCGCTATGTCGCGCTGCCGCATCTGTAAGAACGACTTGACCACACCCGCGCCTGTCATGCTGCGGCGGTGTGAAACATGTGCCGCAAACGTTGACGAGGAACTGTTGCTGCAGCTCAAAAAGTGGCGACTGGGCACTGCCAGGGAACAGGATGTGCCTGCGTATGTTGTCTTTACCGACGACACGTTGATCGCAATTGCCGAGCTGCTGCCTGTCGATGAGGAAGCGTTGATCGCCGTTCCGGGTGTTGGCGCACGCAAGCTGAAGCAATACGGATCAGATGTGCTGCAGTTGGTTCGCGACCATGTCGGTACAGCGAGGACGCGAACCTGATTGTCCGCACCATTGAGTTAATAGCGGGCAAAGTGCAGATCAGAAAATCGGTTGCCACTGGCTGTTGCCGCCGTTACCCTCAAATCCGCACTCTGTTGGCTGGCGCTGAAATGGTGTTGAATGGCTGGCTGCAGTCAAGTTTAAAGGTAGGCGAAACGGAGAGGAGGGTGGCCACCAATGCTTGACTACAACATGTTTGGTGCGTGTGTGGCTAGACTCTGCTGTGGTGCTGCCAAAACTTAACTGTCCGTCGATCTGGGCTATAACGTAACTACGTAGTCAGTCCGATTTTCGCCCGAAGGCCACGGACCCAAAGTCACCAGGATCTGTGTCCATAGCTTTGTGAGGCAACAACCTCACTAACATGATCCGGATCCCTGAAGAAAGATAGCCACCAGACCAGGAAACAGGTGAGAAGGACATGTCGGCACTGAACAGTCCCTAAACAGACGCTGTCAGTGTTGCTGTGCCATGTCCTCCGCAATCCCGGCCTGTGGTTCGCTGAGACCCTAGCTGACGTGGAGTGTGCCAGAACGTTCTGCGCGAACTGCCTGATCCGCCGCCAGTGCCTGACGGCTGCGCTGGAACGGGCCGAGCGCTGGGGGTTTCGGCCGGGGCGTGATCGTGAATCGCAAACGTTCGCGCAAGGACGTCATTGCTGATTAGATAAAGCCACGAAAGTGCAACTGCCGAAAATGTTCTCGAAGAGAAAGCTTCGATAGTTGCACTTTTGCCAGCGTCAGACGACGGCGGCATCGGGCTCGGCAAAACCAGGAACCAACTCCTCCGTCAATGCCTTCATTGGTACGTGCGCGTCGAGTTGGCAGAGGATCGCGCTCACCGACGCGATCACCCGCAACGGAAGAGCTAGTTTAGCCGGCAGATCCAACTGCCGCGCTATCCTGATCTGCGGCACTGATCGGTCTAGGCTCTTCCTTTGTAGCCATTTACGCGTGTAGTGGAAAACCTCGACCTCGATGGGTTCGACGTACTGGCGCATTATCTCGTCAATATCACGCACCGACACCTGTCGGCCTTTTTGGATTAGGCCGGCCTTCTCCATCGTCGGCAGCAGCAGGTCGTAGTTTTTGTCCCGGGCTAATCGGATGCTCATCCCCAGCTCCATCGGGAAACCACCGGGTAGCGGTGCGACGTTGCCGAAGTCGATGACGCCCATCCGGCCATCGGGCAGCAGCATGAAATTGCCGGGGTGGGCGTCGCCGTGCAACATTTCCAATCGGTGTGGCGCGTCGAAAGTGAGTTCGATGAGCAGCGTTCCTATCAGGTCCCGTTGTTGAACGGTTCCGTCACGGATGATCTCGGTCATCGACACACCGTCGATCCACTCCTGGACCACTACTTTCGGTGCGCTTGCCACCACATGGGGCACCACAAAGCGTGGGTCTCCCTGATACACCTTGGCGAAAGCACGCTGGTTGGCGGCCTCCAGCCGATAGTCGAGTTCCATCTCGGTGCGTTCAACCAGTTCTCTTACCACACCTTGGACGTCGGCGCCAGGGGAAAGCTGTTTGAGCACCCCTACCATGCGTTGCATAGTTTTGAGGTCGGCGCGCAACGCCTCATCAGCACCCGGATACTGGATTTTGACAGCCACGTCACGGCCATCAGACCACACCGCTTTATGCACTTGGCCGATGCTGGCTGAGGCCACCGGGGTGTCATTGAACGAGCTGAACCGGTCTCGCCACTTGGTGCCCAACTGGGCGTTGAGCACCTGATGCACTCTATTGACTGGTAACGGCGGAGCGTCCTTTTGCAGCTTGGCCAGGGCTTCGCGGTAGGGCTCACCGTACTCTTCAGGAATCGCGGCTTCCATCACAGACAACGCCTGACCAACCTTCATGGCCCCGCCCTTGAGCTCGCCCAGGACACTGAACAATTGGTTGGCGGCCTTCTTCATCAGCTCGGCGTTGACCTCGTCTTTTGGCTTGCCAGTCAGTCGTTTGCCAAGCCCGAGCGCTGCCCGCCCGGCAATGCCGACCGGAATGCTGGCCAGCTTCGCATTACGCGCAGCCTGACCGCGTTTAATGTCTGCCACATACCTAATCATCCATGACATTGAGCGCTTCATGGATTTGATTTTGATATGGCGACAACTGATCAAACGGCTACTTCATTCGGTCTTGAACCCGCATCATCAAGCGTCGCGCCAATGTGTTTTCTCCGCGCAGGTTCAACTCTATGGTTCATCGAAATACATGTCCGAAGGATGTTACAGAAAAGTCATGGCAGCAAAGCAACGCAGCACCGTGCAGCCGATGCTCTGTTTAGGGCAATCATCGAAGCGCTGGACAAGCACCGCAATGATCGCACATTGACGGGGCGGGTTTTAGACGACTTGGCTAGAGTTTACGTGTCAATCTCGACGAACGTCCCGGACCAAGGAGGGCAAGGATAGATCAGCTACCGGCGTCAACATGGACATGACGTATATTTTGGTCCATTGGCGCGCGACGATGGAGCCAGTGCTCAGATCGAACTTCAATGTGGCGTTCAGCGTCAAGGGCGGTCCGGGATCGGGTACCATCTCCTGTCCGCGCATCGCCGCGATCATCCGATTGGCCTGGCTGAGCTCCAGCGCCGCGGTGGAGAGTAGGGTGGCCTGGTCGGCCACCCCAATGGTGTCTCGCAGCCGGACAGCGATAGCCGGCCAAGCGGTGTCGCAGTCGCTGCGGTGCAGGTCTGAGCAGGCTAGACAACTGGTCACGCCGGGAACGACTAGCGACCCCACCAGGCTGGTGCCGTCACGGACCCGAACCGGAAGGTGGGGTACACCCCCGGCTGTGCCAATCATGAACGGGTCGGCGACCAGGTAGTCTGACAGTACCATCAGGTCCACGGTGGAAGCGATCGCGGCATGCGACCGGCTGCTGTGCGCAATTCAGGCATCCGAGCAGCGCTTTCACCAATAGGCCTGACAGCGGGCCGCGGCCGTGAGTTCGGATCGACGCTGTCTGGCCTCGGGACTGCCGGCATCCGCGGGGTGCGACGCCGACACCAAACCAGTTACGCGACGAGATTCGCCAAGCCATCGGCTGACTCCCGACCTACCGCTGCAACTCTGCTATCGGTGTCGGCGATCGCATGGACTGCATCGGCATCGTGGGATCCGGCGCATGGCAGGGAGGGCGCATCCTGCGGCATGACTCGAGACTTTGCCACGCCGGGCACTCACCTCTCGATCAGTTATCTACAGGACCGGCAGAGCCAGGGCTCCCACCATCGGGGTTGCCACAGTCCCGCTCAAGTTCGGCAATCGCTTCATCAATACCGCTGGTGTCGCCACCAATGATTCGGTCGATGAAGCCAGCCGGGTCGTCAAGATCCGCCCCGGAAGGCAGCAGATCCGGGTGCTGCCAGACGGCGTCACGAGCGTCCGCACCGGCAGCCTGGGTCAAGCGTTCCCATAGCGCGACGGCCTCCCGCAGCTTACGTGGCCGCAGCTCCAGGCCGACCAGCGTGGTGAATGTCTGTTCGGCCGGTCCGCCGCTGGCCCGACGCCGGCGCAGCGTCTCGTCGAGCGCGGCGGCACCTGGAATCCGATCGCCTAGCGCCGCGGTCACCGCTACCTGCACCCAGCCTTCAATTAGCGCCAACAGGGTCTCCAGCCGCTCCAGCGCTCGGGTCTGTGCCGGGGTTGCCTTGGGCTCGAAAATACCCTGCCCCAACAGCTCCTCGATGGCGGCGGGATCCGACAGCGAGGCTGGATTGAAATCGCGTGCTAACTCCTCAATTCCGCTCATGTCGATCTTCATACCTGCGGCATAGGCCTCTACGGCGCCTAGCAATTGACTGGCCAGCCAGGGCACATGGCTGAATAACCGGTGGTGTGCAGCTTCACGGGCGGCCAGGAAGGTCAGGATCTCGCTGCGCGGTTGCTCGAGTCCGTCGGCGAAGGACTCGACAGCTTGCGGCAGTATCGCCGCTACGCCTTTGGGACCAAGCGGCAAGCCGATATCGGTCGAGGTCAGTACCTCGCGGGATAATCGACCAAACGCCTGCCCAAGTTGCGAACCGAACGCCATGCCGCCCATTTGCGATATCATCGACAACAGCGGGCCGGCCATGGTTTTGGCTTCCTCAGGCAGCGACGCCGCCCATACTGTCGAGATCTGTTGAGCCATCGGGTCGCATAGTCGCTTCCATGTCGCCAAGGTGTTGTTGACCCAGTCGTCGGGGGTCCAGCCCTCCGCTTTGATAGTACCCGCAGGTAGCGCGGTGACCCCATCCAGCCAGGTTTCGGCTAGATGCACCGCATCGCCGATAGCTGAGCTTGTGGCGGCTGGGATGGGCGCGACAAACCCGATCGAACTCGACGCGACTTGTCGCGCCAATTCATAGTTGACTGGACCCGGTTGTTTGTCTGCAGTCATCGCGGTGCCAGCGTTGGTAAACATCTGACCCAGTTGGGTGAAGATTTGTCCCAGGTCACCCATGACGAAGTCCCCACTCATGCTAAACGAAGTTAATGGGTCTGACGCGTTCGAACTGGAATCAGGGTTGTTTTTTCCGTGCTTGTCGCGTCCCGACTCGTTATTCGGGGAGTCGTCTTCGGAGGAGAAGCCGAAAGGCAAGTTAGCCACACTGTCAACGGTACCTACCGGTGTGACAGAACGCGCCACCGCGGGTCATGCTTATAGTTGGACGCGCCCGAGGTGAGTCCGTCTAATCTAAGCGGCGTGAACAGGCGGATTTTCACCTTGTTGGTCGCGTTGGTGCCGATTCTGGTCTTTGGTGTGTTGCTCGCAGTGGTAACGGTGCCGTTTGTGTCGTTGGGCCCTGGTCCTACTTTTGACACACTCGGTGAGGTCGACGGCAAGCAGGTCGTAGCGATCGAAGGCACGCGCACGTACCCCACCTCTGGTCACCTCAATATGACGACGGTGTCCCAGCGTGACAATCTGACTTTGGGTGAAGCCCTGACACTGTGGCTTTCCGGCCAAGAACAGCTGGTGCCGCGCGACCTCATCTACCCGCCGGGCAAGTCGCGAGAAGACGTCGACAAGGCCAACAGCGCTGATTTCAAACAGTCTGAGGACAGCGCGGCCTATGCTGCACTGGGATACCTGAAGTATCCGCCTGCAGTTACCGTCGCGACGGTCAGCGATCCCGGTCCGTCGGCGGGCAAACTGGAGTCCGGTGATGCCCTGGACGCGGTCAACGGTAGCCCGGTGGCCAATGTGGAACAGTTCACTGGATTGCTGAAGAAAACCAAGCCCGGCGAGGTAGTGACTATCGACTTTCGTCGCAAGAACGAGCCACCCGGTGTCGCACAGATCACGCTGGGTGCGAGCAAAGATCGTAACTATGGCTTTATGGGTATCGCGGTGCTAGATGCGCCATGGGCGCCGTTCGTGGTGGATTTCAACCTTGCCAACGTGGGCGGGCCATCGGCCGGACTGATGTTTAGTCTGGCGGTTGTCGACAAGCTGACTACCGGCGATTTGGTCGGATCGACGTTCGTCGCGGGCACCGGTACCATCAGTATCGACGGCAAGGTGGGTCCTATCGGGGGCGTCGCGCATAAGATGGTCGCCGCTCGCGCTGCTGGCGCCACAGTGTTCCTCGTTCCTGCGAAGAACTGCTATGAGGCGATTTCCGATAACCGTACTGGCCTGCGGTTGGTGAAAGTCGAGAGTCTCACCCAAGCGGTGGACGCGCTGCACGCAATGACGTCGGGAGGTCAGCTGCCGAGCTGCTAACTTGGCCCCCTCACTCGCAATCGAATGGTGCTGTGGTGCGTAGAGTTGTGACAGTAACGAAGATGTCTGGCACACGGCCCCGACGTACGGGTGTTTAGCAAAATCGACGTCAGCCAAATCGAGCAGGGAGCGTAGCTAGTGGGGATGCGGCCCGCAGCAGGGATGTCAAAACTGACTCGGCGTAGCTGGACCCTGATCATGGTCGTACCGGGTGTGATCGTGTTACTGTTAGCTGGTCCGCGACTGGTCGACGCGTATGTCGACTGGCTGTGGTTCGGTGAGCTTGGCTACCGTTCGGTGTTTAGCACTGTGATGGTTACCCGCATTGTGGTGCTCGGAGTCACCGGGCTGGTGGTCGGCGGCATTGTGTTTGCCGGGTTTGCGCTTGCGTACCGCACCCGCCCGGTCTTCGTCCCGAGTCACGACAACGACCCGGTGGCGCGGTATCGCGCCATGGTGTTGTTACGGCTACGGCTCGTGAGCATCGGGATCCCGGTAGCGATTGGCCTGTTGGCCGGCATTATCGCGCAAAGCTACTGGGTTCGGATCCAACTGTTCTTGCACGGCGATGATTTTGGTGTCAAGGATCCACAATTCGGCAAGGACCTCGGATTTTATGCGTTCGAACTACCGTTCTATCGGCTAGTGCTCAGCTATATGTTCATCGCGGTATTTCTGGCGTTTGTCGCGAATCTGGTGACGCACTACATCTTCGGTGGCATCCGGCTGTCCGGACGCATCGGCGCGCTAAGCCGCGCGGCGCGTATCCAGTTGGTCAGCTTGATCGGTGTGCTGGTGTTGCTCAAGGCCGTTGCCTATTGGTTTGACAGGTATGAGCTGCTGTCACATACGCGTAGCGGTAAGCCGTTCACCGGTGCCGGATACACCGATATCACCGCGGTGCTGCCCGCCAAGTTGATCCTGATGGCGATCGCGCTGATTTGCGCTTCCTCCGTGTTTGCCGCGGTCACGTTGCGGGACTTGCGGATTCCGGCCATCGGCCTGGTCCTGCTGTTACTGTCATCGTTGATCGTGGGTGCCGGCTGGCCGTTGATCGTCGAACAGCTCATCGCCAAGCCGGATGCGGTACGCAAGGAAAGCGAGTACATCAGTCGAAGTATCATCGCGACCCGGCAAGCCTATGGCTTGACCGAGGACGTGGTAACCTATCGTAATTACACCGGCGACACGCCTGCGATTGCTCAGCAGATCGCCACCGATCGCGCTACCACGTCGAACATCCGGCTACTCGACCCTACGATTGTTAGCCCCGCATTTACCCAATTCCAGCGGGGCAAGAACTTCTACTACTTCCCTGACCAGCTGTCGATCGACCGTTACTTTGACAAAAACGGTAACCTGCGTGACTATGTCGTGGCGGCGCGTGAACTCAACCCAGATCGGTTGATTGATAATCAACGTGACTGGATCAACCGACATACCGTTTACACGCACGGGAACGGATTTATCGCGTCGCCGGCCAACACCGTACGCGGTATCGCCAATGACCCGAACCAGAACGGGGGCTACCCCGAGTTTCTAGTAAACGTCGTTGGGAACGGCACTGTCATATCTGACGGGCCGGCGCGTCTGGATCAACCCCGCATCTACTTCGGGCCGGTGATCTCCAATACCTCCGCCGACTATGCGATCGTCGGAAAAAATGGTGATGACCGCGAATACGACTACGAGACCAACACCGATACCAAGAGATACACCTACGCCGGCAGCGGGGGAGTCCCGATCGGCAGCTGGCTATCCCGCAGTGTGTTCGCCGCGAAATTCGCGGAGAGAAACTTCTTGTTTTCCAGTGTGATTGGTTCTAACAGCAAGATATTGTTCAATCGTGATCCGGCGCAGCGGGTGGAGGCGGTGGCACCCTGGTTGACGACTGACAGCAGTGTCTATCCGGCTGTCGTGAACAAGCGACTGGTGTGGATCATCGACGCCTATACCACCCTGGAGAACTATCCCTACGCCGAACCCACCTCCCTGTCGTCGGCTACCGCCGACTCCACCGAGGTGGCTTTCAATCGATTGGCGCCCGATAAGCAGGTTGCATACATCAGGAACTCGGTGAAGGCCACCGTGGACGCCTATGACGGTGCTGTGACGCTGTATCAGCAGGATGAGCAGGACCCAGTGCTGAAAGCGTGGATGAAGGTTTTTCCGGGCACCGTTATGCCCAAGGCCGATATCACGCCCGAACTGGCTGAGCATCTACGCTATCCCGAGGACCTGTTTAAGGTCCAGCGGATGCTGCTGGCTAAATACCATGTCAACGATCCCGGAACATTCTTCAACACATCAGATTTCTGGGATGTGCCACTGGATCCGAATCCCACCGCCAGCAGTTATCAACCACCGTACTACATTGTTGCGAAAAACATTCTCAAGAATGGCAATTCTGCGTCATACCAGTTAACCAGTGCGATGAATAGGTTCAAGCAGGACTTCCTGGCCGCCTACATCAGCGCCAGCTCGGATCCTGCAACGTACGGCAAGATCACTGTGTTGACCATTCCTGGCAATGTTAACGGCCCCAAACTGGCCAATAACGCTATCACCACCGATCCGGTGGTATCCCAAGATCTGGGTGTGATCGGGCGGGACAACCAAAACCGGATCCGGTGGGGTAACTTGCTGACGCTGCCGGTGGCTCAGGGTGGACTGCTATACGTGGAACCCGTCTATGCATCTCCAGGTGCCAGTGATGCCGCCTCATCGTATCCGCGTCTGATTCGCGTGGCTATGATGTACAACGACAAGATCGGGTACGGTCCCACCGTCGGGGATGCGCTCACCGGGTTATTCGGGCCCGACGCGGCTTCTGCAGCTACCGGCATCGAGCCCGCCGAAGCGGTATCGCCAAGGTCGCCTGTGGGCGCCCCGGCGTCGGTTGACGACGGGGGATCGCCGATTCGTCCTGGCGCAGTGGTGCCGCCGGCTCCGGAAGGGTCGGTCGCGTTGTCGGCCGCCAGGGCCGCAGCACTACAAGAGGTCCAGGTGGCGATCGGTGCGGTGCGCGACGCGCAGAAGAAAGGTGACTTTGCCGCCTACGGTTCGGCGCTACAGCGGCTCGACGACGCCATCACCAAGTTCAATAACGCCAAATAGGTCAGTGGATGGCCTTGCCGCCCACGAGCGGCTGTGTCTGTACACTGGCACGCCGTAAACTTTGGCCTATTTTACACACACTCGTCGTGCGCAGGCGATTTGGTGACCTTCGGAGATGTTCGGTAGTCTTGCATTTACCGACGCGGGGTGGAGCAGCTCGGTAGCTCGCTGGGCTCATAACCCAGAGGTCGCAGGTTCGAATCCTGTCCCCGCTACGAGCGGGAATGGCTTTTGGGGATTTCTCCGGGGTCGTTTTCATGTTAGTTTTCTGTAGATTTTGTTAATTTAGCTAGGCTTTCGAGTTAATTGTTCTTTTTCTCCATCGCTAGGTTCCTTCCTTTTGTACTGCGTGTATAGCGCACCTTTTCTTCGATGCCGCTTCAGTCATCGTTTGCCAAAACATAGTTTTCTATAGGTTTTTCGTTAAGCAGCAAACGTGTTGCAGGACTTCGAGAGTTTCATCGAGGTGGCTTGTCGTCTCGAAAGCATCGTAATGGAAGGTTGCGTGCACAGGTGAACAGCGGAACGTAACGCCCTGAAGACATACTGCGTCAATGCTGCGTATGTGCTCGGTACGGCTCAGCTGTCAACCTGGTTGAGTGCAGTACCCGAATCGATCAGGAGTGCTAGTCGGCCATCATCGGCAAGGAATTTGGCACCAAGGTGCGGGGTAAGTACCTGGGGCAGCGGGGTTTTGGGGGCTGAGACCGAACCGGGATTGAATAGGTCCTGCTGGGTGTGTTGTTGCCGGTGTTGGGGTGGGCCATCGCGTAGTGGTCAGTCAGTTACCTACCAAAGTGATTCACGAAAAGACACACTGCGCGATGCTTTAGGAGCATTCTGCTTGTATTGCATCGGCCTGATGCATTGCAGTCTGTTGATTCCGGGTCGGTATTCGCCAAGCTGATCCGCGCGGGTCTGGCAGACGCTGATCGAGGACGAAGTGACTGAGGTGATCAACGCTGGCCGCTATGAGCACACCGGTGAGTGTAGTACGCACCGCAATAGGGTACTGGTCTAAGACGGTGTCGACCACGGCTGGCGATAGTGAGGTGCAGACCCCCAAGCTGCGGGGTGCCGGGTCGTTCTTTCCGCTGTTCGACGGACTTGGCCAGGATGAGGGCCGTGGGTTACATGACGACTGGCGTGCCGAGAACCGGTGGTGCTGCTACCATGTGGGCGAGAGTGAGTGGGCTGTTATGCATTGGCGCTTCGTGTACGGACCGTCGCACCGCTACCACCGACGAGGATGACCTGTCGACACCGACCAAAATTCCTGAATGTGGTAGGGAACAGCGTACTCCATTACCTTACCTACATCGATCACCTTCAACACAGTAGTAAAGTGAGACTGTTGTCCGTCAAGAGGTATTAACTCTAACAACGATGGGCATATTCTACTTCAGTTTTGTTGACTGAACTGCACGTTGCCGCCAGCGCTCCAGGTCCCAGTCGACGACCATCGCCGATGATCATGCCGACGAATAGCCCTGCAACGCAGGGCTTTGTTCCCTACCGCGTCTACCGGTCAAGTGATCTGATCGAATTGTCAGTTCCCCTAAGGCCTGAGGAGACATTATGACAACTCTTCCTGTTCGGCGTCGTACGCCTTTGCTTTTTACAGAGTTGTCCGAGTGCTTCGCCGGTTTGTAGCCGGTTTTCGAGAGTCGGATAATGTGGCTGGAAGGTGAGATGAAGACGGGTAAATGCCGAGATCCCAGGTATCGATTCGCTCAAGGACGTAGACGTCACCGTACATGATGGTTTTATTGACGATCAAAGAGGAGCACAGTGAGAATTAAGGAATTCGACGGACGGTCTGAAATTCTCCTACAGTCTGGCGCCAACGGAGATGACATCAACGCTATCTACCACAAGGGGGTTCTCATCATGCCCGTACCAGTCACCGAAGCGAAGCCCATCGAAAACGAAAAGTACATCCAGATCCAATCCGCGAGTTGACGTGACTTTGCGGTCCCGGAGCAGTGGCGCTCCGGGACCGCGTTAGCGATTTATTACTGGCCGCGAGCACGAGAAAGCAAATAATTATGAGACTTCAGACTTCGAATTCTGCAGGCGGCCGGTCATGACTCGAACGGCTGACTTAGGGAGGCGCGCGTCTCGACGTGTGTTCCGCGATCGTCGAGAGGCGGGCCAGGTGCTGGCCGATCTGCTGGGCGCTTATCACGACCAAAAAGATGTAGTGGTGTTGGGACTGGCACGTGGAGGACTACCCGTCGCGTGGGAGGTTGCAGCCAGACTGCAGGCACCGCTGGATGCCTTTGTGGTGCGCAAACTGGGTGCACCTGGACACGAAGAGTTTGCGGTCGGCGCGTTGGCCAGTGGTGGTCGCGTCGTCATCAACAACGATGTGGTGCGGTTACTGCGGATCACGCCTCAGCAGTTACACGATATCGCCGAACGCGAAGAGCGTGAGCTGATTCGGCGTGAATACGCTTATCGCAACGGAGGGCCTCCTGCCGACGTGGCCGGAAAGACCGTCATCCTCGTCGACGATGGGTTGGCCACTGGGGCGAGTATGTTCGTCGCGGTGCAAGCAGTGCGCGAAATCGAGCCTACGCAGATCGTGATCGCCGTTCCAGCGGCCCCGGAATTGACCTGCCGTGAATTCTCCGGCATTGTCGACGACGTTGTATGCGCTACTATGCCGACACCTTTTGTCGCTGTGGGAGAGTCATTTTGGGACTTCCGCCAGACCAGCGATGAAGAAGTTAGGAAACTACTGGCCACTCCACCATGGGTGCCGCAGTAACGGTCACCAACCCGAAGCCACCGCAGCGGAGATGATCAGACACGTCGCTGTCGAGAAACCGGCTGGTACTTCTCTGGCGGACACCTTGGAAAAACTGATCGGGGATGAACGGATTGTTTTAATAGACGAAAGTTCACACAGCACGCATTGAGTTCTACGAGGCGTGCATCACCACGAAATGGCTGATCGAGCAGATGGACTTTTGCGTTGTCGCCGCGGAATTCTTCTGGCACAACATCTACCGATTAAGCGGTATGTTCGTGGACTTGGCGACGACAAGAATGCCGATGAGGCGCTGAGCGGGTTTGAACGTTTCCCTACCTGGATATGGCGTAACGTCGTGGTCTGTGAAATTAACCGAATGGCTGCACGGTCACAATCAACAATGCCGGTTGGCCGACTGTCAGGAATCCGGATTTACGATTTGGATCTTTACAGCCTGTATCGCTCGATGAGCGAAATGATCGCCTATCTTGACACGATCGATTCCACTGCTGCGGCCCGGGACTGCCAGCACTACGCATGTTTCGGCCACGCCTCATTCGACGACGGTCAGGTCTATCGATTTGCTGCGGAGTTCGGCGCCGGAGAACAACTTGGTGGCGATATCGCGGGTGGCCTCGATCCATGATTGCCGAGTCCGGTCGTTGCTGGTAGAGGTAGATATTGTAGATCGCGATGCCGGCCGCAGCGGCCAGCGCCTGGATCCAGTGCCTCATCGTTCTCGGTAAACGGTTGCCCATCGGCCTTCTCTGCCAGATAATAGAGGTTGCTGGATACCGTCCCGCCGCGGATGTGAATCGGCATCCCACGAAAGGTTCGCATCGGCGGATAGTTAGGTGGGAAGCCCACCGAGGTGGGGTGCACGGCGATGTTGTACAGTCGAAGGGATTTGGGGTCGTCTATACGTAGGCCCACCACATCGCGGCTTTAGGGTAGTCGGCCGATCCACTGAGCGGTTTTCTCGTCGACGCTCTCCTATACGAACTTCACCACCTGCTGGACCTGGTCGTGTATCGCTCACAGGGCGTCGACGAGCTCGATGGCGGTGTGCACGATGGTGCGCAGCGTGGCATCCAGATCGAGGTCCGAGGTGATGACCAGCATGGCCTCGACCAATCCGTCAAGCCGGTCGCGTCCCGTGACGACTTGCTCGATCCGGTCTTGGACCTCGATCAGCAGCTCTCGCAGCCGCAGCTGCGATAAGGTGTCGCGCAGCTGATGCGCACCGCCGCGAAGGTCAACTGCCTTGTTCATATGAATTCATATGAACCTAGTGGCATCGTGGGAGCGTTCTTCCCAGCTAATTTTCTAACCGTTCGCTAACATTCAGCTTAGACGCAAATACCGCCGCTTGGGTCCGCCGCTCCATTCCGAGCTTGGTCAGCAAACGCGACATATAGTTTTTCACCGTCTTTTCGGCAAGGAACATGCGCGTGGCGATCTGCTTGTTAGTCAGCCCTTCACTGAGCAACCTGAGTAGAGTGCGCTCCTGGTCGGTAAACCCAAACAACGGATCGGTGGGTTCCGCAGCGCTGTGGAGTTTCGCCATCAGTTCTGCTGTCGTCCTGTCATCCAGTAGCGATTTTCCGGCGCCGACGTCTTTGACCGCCTGTGCCAGCTCCATGCCCTTGATGTCTTTGACCACGTATCCGCTGGCCCCGGCCAACACCTCATCGAGCATCGCTTCGTCGGACGTGAACGACGTCAACATCAGACAACGCACATCGGGCAAGTCCGACAGCAAATCGCGGCACAGCTCGATTCCGCTGCCGTCGGGCAGTCGAACGTCGAGCACCGCAACATCGGACCGTGCCACCGGTATCCGCGTCATCGCTTCGGCGACCGAGCCAGCCTCGCCGACGATTTCGAGCTCGGGGTCCGACCCGAGCAAGTTGACGATGCCGCGCCGGACCACCTTGTGGTCGTCGACCAAAAAGACCCTCACCATGGCAGGCGCTTCTGGTATACACGAAATCCCGATCAGTGGCTCTGGCGCACGGTAAGGACAGAGCATCCGTCGCTGTCTGCCTGTAATTCGCAAGCGTGGCCGCCGGAGCCGGAAACGAAGAGCTGGACAGACTCTGCGTTTTCGGTGAGGTATCTGCAAATGCTGCCGCGGACTGCTACTGGCTCGACGTCCACGTCCGGATACAGCTTCCGCCATGGTGAGATCCGACGATTCAGGTGCGCTTGCACCAAACGACTTCCGTCAGGCAGGTCATCGGGGGTCTCTGCTCGCCATGAGGCGACGACACGCAGTGGCGCTACGCGCAGTCGCGCCTCTTCGAAAGCGTGTCGCAGCACCAGACTGTGATCTGCCTCAGCAACAATACTGCCAAGTTGGTGGTTTGTCGGCCAGCGTAGCTGTGTGCGGATCACGGCCACCGGACACCGGGCCCACGCGGTCAAGCCCACCGCGACCGAACTTATGCCACGGCATGCGTGTTTCATCCCTATTGACCCGACGCACGTCATAACCGCCGATCGCGACTTGCCGATCAGTTCGCGAAGCGGCGTTCCCGACATGATCTCGACTTCGATCTTGACTGGTTCGCCGGTGGCCTGGACGGCTCGCTGAGCATCGTACAACGCCGCATGCGCGGCAGCGAATTGACGGTGATCCACGTCGGCACCGCACAAATCTGCCGTATCAATGACGTAAACGAGGCGTAGCGGGATGTTGCGGCTGACGGCTTCGTCGACAGCCCAGACGGTCGCGTTATTCGCCGCCCGTGATCCGTCGACGCCGACGATAATAGACGGGTCTGACTGAACGTCACGCATCTTGGACTCCTCTGCGAATAATTCTATTGCTGAGCCGCATGGTAGGTGCGGTTGCCGGCATTTCCCAGGGCCATCGGTCACTGAGTTTCTGAAGTCATTGGTCCGCCCACGGCGACGGTAGTGTGCGACATAAGTGCCGAATTTGACGTGCAACCCGGCTGGGAGGAGACAGATACCCTTTGGCGAAGGGATCATGGCATGGAACCCAAGGCAGCACAATCGCGGCACCTGAAGCCGGCAACCGCGCAACCGCTGATCGGCAAAGGCCGGGTTCAAAGTGTGGCCTCGATGATGATCTTTGGATTCTTGGTGATGGGTATCCTTTTTCATTTTTACCAAGCACGCCATGTACACGGTTTGCTCTGATCTCGACGCCGAGTTGGTTTAGTTCAACGGCGAGGCCGACCACGTGCACCTGCTTGTTGCCTAACCGTCCAGTTGTCGATTCGGATTTGAGTCACGTGTTTGCCCACAGTGACAGAATGCTGCAGCCTCTACTTCGTCTGGATCCGAATCACTGCGGTCGTGCCCGGTGGGCTGCTGACGGGAACGAGTACCGCCGACGCGGCCTCTGTCGTCGTGTTTCTGTTAACGCCGATGCCTTCATCACCAACTCCTCGGACTGAGTTATTTGATCGCCTGGGTGCCCACCTGGTCCGGTGCATAGGCCCGAGTGTCGAATACGCCGACATTCGCCCCTATAGTGTTTGGTAGCTAATTGTGTATCGTGAACTGGCCAGTGAGTGTACGCCGCGGCCAATTGCACGTTACGCAGCTATTGAAGCCACCGAGCGAGTCGTGCGCGGCGCAACTTAGGTGGTGCAGACCGCGCTGTGACGCGGTGATTGTGCTGGGATTGTCGCATTTGGAGGTACTCCTCCGCGATGGCTTGGCACGGATATGGGACGGCACCATATTCTATAAGGGTGCTCGATACCGCGCTCGGCGCTGGTGACTGATTTGAAAACAGAAAAGCATAGACTGGAATATTGGTGCCGAGCGCAGCCGCTCCCGCTGGGGCGCTAGTTGTTGCGTTTTCTCCACCTGGCTCGACACGGAATCCACGTTGGCGTTTATTGAACTCCGCAAATGTGGCCATGTGGTGGTCGCCGTCGACGTTCTGGACGGCTCCCCGTTCGAAGGTGAGTATGATCCCCTAGTGGTTCGGATGTGAGCGCTGCAGCGCTCTGTTATGTAGCGTGACATGGCCACTGCGGGTGTCTATGCACTGTCCGGGCAAGGGATCACAGCCTGAAGTAGTTGATGGGTGTGTTCCCCACTGTCACCGTCGGATGCCGGGACCGGTATGCGGAAAGCAATGATATGACCTTGATCCCGCGACTCGTTATCCAAATTTTGTCGGCCGTTTTCAGCCTTCTGGTGGCGGGGTCGGCCGCCGTCGGATCCAACGGGCTAGCAGCTGTCGTAGCCGCAGTAGCCGTGATTGGCGTGGTGGTAGCTACTGCGTTTCGATCGGCCGCAACGCTTGCCGTATTGCTGTCGGTGTGCACGATAGTGGGGTCTAATCCGTCGCAAGAGCTTGTTGCACTATCCGGACTGTGTACCTACCTGGTATTCTGATTGGCGGCTGACATGCCTGTCGCCTTTTCGAGAAGCTGACCGACAATTGTTGCTTATGTTCATCGAGGTTGGTTGTGACGTTGTTCCCGCTGAAATTGTCCTGGTTGCCTTTGGTTAGTGTCGCTCGCTGTACTGGTGATCTATGCGTTGGCCGCCTGCCCACTCGTGGTCTGACACGAGGCTCAGTGCGCCAGGTGGGCGGCTCGATCCGCCAATTCTAGTAGCGGTTGTGGTGTGATACCCACCGCTACTGTGACTGCGGCGCAGACTGCGATGGCAAATTTGCTCAAGAAGCTTGGCTGCGCCACTTGTGGTGTTTTGTCGGATGCTTCGGTGAAGAACATAAATACAATCACTCGCGCATAGAAATACGCCGCGACTCCGCTGAAGATCACCCCGACAATGACCAGCGGTACTGCTCCACTCTGCGCGGCCGCCTTGAAGACCGAGAACTTGCTGACGAATCCACTCGTCAGCGGAATGCCGGCGAAAGCGAGCAGAAAGATGGACAACACCACGCCCACAAGGGGTGAGCGTTGTCCCAGTCCGGCCCAATGGGACAGGTCGGCGTCCTCTGAACCTGCTGAGCCGTCGCGGTTGCGGATCAGGCCGACGACTGCAAATGCACCTACGGCGCTGAAGCTATAGGTGACTAAATAGAACAACGTCGCAGACAGTCCCGCCGCGTTGTCAGCGATCATCCCGGTGAGGATGAACCCGACATGCGCGACCGATGAATAGGCCAGCATCCGCTTGACGTCGGTTTGGTTCACCGCAGTGATGGTACTGACTGCCATGGTCAGGATAGAAATTATCCACAGTACCGGGCGCCAGTGGTCATGCAGCGGAGGCAGTGTGACGTAGAACAGCCGCAGCAGGGCGCCGAACGCCGCAACCTTAGTAGCTGCCGCCATGAATCCCGTAATCGGAGTGGGCGCACCTTGATAGACGTCGGGTATCCAAGAGTGGAACGGGACCGCGCCGACCTTGAACAGCAGACCAACCGACACCAGTGCGGCGCCGACCAACGCCATCGAATTGTTACTGCGCGTGAACAGTCCATCGCGGATGCCAATCAGGGTCAGGGTGCCGGTAGCACCGTAGAGCAACGCCACGCCGTAAAGAAAGAATGCCGACGAGAACGCGCCTAGTAGGAAGTACTTCATCGCAGCTTCCTGTGACAGCAGGCGGCGATGACGGGCCAGTCCGCACATCAGGTATAAGGGCAACGATAGAACTTCCAGCGCAACGAACATTGTTAATAGGTCATTAGACGCTGGAAATGCCATCATGCCGCCAACTGCCAACATTGCCAATGGGAAAAGCTCCGTCTGGGTGACGCCAGCGTGCTGCGCTTCGCGTTCGGCTTCGCTGCCCGGGACCGCAGATGCTTGCGAAGTAAAAGAATCCAATCCGCCTGTGTGCCAAGTGGCTCTGATCCTCATCGCCACTGTGGATTTGGTGGTGTGCTCGGTTACAGTGCGTTCGGCGATAAAGATGACTGCCAGCATAGCGACCAGCAGTACAGTGCCTTGTAGCAATAGCGTCGGTCGGTCAATGGCGATGGCGCCCAACACTGCTGTGCGACCGGACACCGGAATCGACCTTGCCACTAAGACGACCGCAAGGGACGCTGCGATCAAGCCACTGAGCGTAAGCGTTACCTGGATGCTATAACGGATTCGCCTGGGCAGGAACGCTTCAGCCAGAACACCGGCAACTGCGACGGCAAAGACGATGAGCATCGGGCATAGCAGGAAATACTCGATGCTGGGGGCTGGCAGGTTCATCGTTACGGTCCTTCGGCTGTCTTGGGCGGCACGTTTGGTTCGGGATTATGCTGGCCAATAGTGATCATGGTGTTCTCGACTGTGGGATTGATCAGGTCTAGTGCCGGCTTAGGGTAGATTCCGAGCGCGATCAGCAGCGCGATTAGCGGTGCTAAGACAATGATTTCACGCGGCGTCAAATCGCCGATTTGTTCACTGCCTCGGGCTATCGGCCCGGTCATTATCCGCTGGTAGAGCAGGAGCATGTAGATGGCCGACAGGACCAAGGCGGTAACGCTAAATGCTGCCGCCAGCCAGTAGCGGTTGAAAGTTCCTAACAGGACCAGGAATTCGCTGATGAATGGGGCCAGACCGGGCAGCGACAAGGTCGCCATGGCCGAAACCATGAAGGTGCCGGCTAGAACCGGAGCCACTTTCTGCACGCCGCCGTAGTCGGCAATCGCTCTGCTGCCGCGCCGTGCTATTAGGAAGCCCGCGATCAAGAAAACCGCGGCTGTGGACAGGCCGTGATTGAGCATGTATAGCGTCGACCCGCTCTGCCCTGGGCTGGTCATCACGAAGATCCCGAGGATGATGAACCCAAAGTGCGAAATCGAAGTGTATGCTATCACCCGCATGATGTCAGTCTGGCCGATAGCTACAATCGCACTGTAGATAACTCCGGTGACGGCCAACACGACGATCAGTGGCCGGAAATACGTTGAGGCAGAAGGAAACAACTGTAGACAGTAGCGCAGCATACCGAATGTGCCGACCTTATCCATCACGGCGATCATCAGCACCGCGGTGACCGGTGTGGCCTCGACTGCGGCGTCCGGCAGCCAGCGGTGGAATGGCCACAGCGGGGCCTTGATCGCGAATGCGAACATGAAGCCCAAGAACAGTGCCTTAATTACCGCGGGATCTGCATTGTAGCGTTTGGACGCAAAACCTGCTACGATATCCTGAAAGTCGAATGAGCCAGTACTGTGTTGCGCGGTGACGATATATAGCCCTATCACCGCTGCCAACATGATAAGCCCACCAAACAGGTTGTACAGCAAGAACTTTATCGCGGCGCGTGATCGGCCGGGACCTTGACCGAAGCCGCCGATGAGGAAATACATCGGGATAAGCATGGCTTCGAAGAACACATAGAACAGCAAGACATCCAATGCGGTCACCGAGATCAGCACCATCGACTCGACGGCCAGTGTCAGAGCGACGTAGGTTTGCACGCCCCGAGTGCACTGCCCACCGTCGCTCCAGCCGGCTATCAACAGCAGTGGAATCAGCACCGCGGTCATCAGCACCAGCACTGTCACGATGCCATCCATGCCAAGGGTGTAGCCGGCCCCAAACGCCGGTATCCATCGATGGCTTTCGATGAATTGGTAAGCTGCACCATCGGTTTTAAAGTCAGCGGTGATGATGATCGCAACTGCTAGCACCAACATACTGACCACCAGGCCGGTCCATTTGGCAAGCTGTCGAAGTGCAGAGGGGAGCAGGATGATCAACACCGAACCTGCCAATGGCACTAGCCACAGTATGCTCAGCCACGGTATGTTGTTCACCAGAACCTCACCGCTAGGATCAGCGTTGCCACTAGCGCTGCGCCCGCCAGCATCAACAACGCGTAGTTGCGAGCGAAGCCGGTTTGCAATCCCCGCAGTCGATCAGAGGTTCGGACCACCAGTGTACCTAGCGTGTTGATCAAGCCATCTACACCCACGTTGTCGACTGTGATCAGTGCATCGGTAAGTTGCGCGCCGGGGTGCATGAACACCTCCTCGTTGAAAGCATCGCTGTAAAGGTCGGCGCGTGCGGCCGTCGTGAGCACCGAAACCTGGACGGGGGACACCTGGGGTATGATCGCCTTGCCGCCGTACATCCGGTACGCCACCGCAACACCGACCGTGACGACGGCCAACGCCGCCGTGGTGCTGATCCAGGACGGGAAGGTGTGGGTAGCTTCGTCATGAACGCCGACCACCGGACCGAGCCAATGCTGCAGGGTGCCGTCATAAGTCAGCAGACCGCCGGAGAACACCGAGCTGACGGCAAGCAAGATCATCGGCCACGTCATCATTTTCGGTGCTTCGTGCGGATGAGTACCTGGCGCCCAACGGCTTTGACCGAAGAAGGTCATCAGCATCACTCGAGTCATGTAGAATGCGGTGACACCTGCACCTAGCAACGTGGTGCCGCCCAACATGAAACCGTAAGTGTCGCCGATGCCTAGCGCTGCCTCGATGATGGCGTCTTTGGAGAAGAAGCCCGCGAACGGGGGCACACCGATGATTGCCAGATATGCCAGCCCGAACGTAGCGAAAGTAACCGGCAGTGTGGCCCGTAGACCGCCGTATCGACGCATGTTTTGCTCTTCGTGCATTGCGTGAATCACTGCTCCTGACCCGAGGAACAGGCCGGCCTTGAAGAAACCGTGGGTAAGCAAGTGCATGATGGCGAACGTGTAGCCGGCTGGGCCCAACCCCGCGGCCAGCACCATGTAGCCGATTTGACTCATCGTCGATGCCGCCAGCGCGCGTTTAATGTCATCCTTCGCGCAGCCGATGAATGCCCCGAACAGCAACGTGACGGCACCGACGATGGCCACGGCCAGTTGTGCGTCCGGTGCCAAGTTGTACAACGGGCCCGACCGCACTATCAGGTACACACCGGCGGTCACCATAGTGGCGGCGTGAATCAGCGCGGACACCGGAGTGGGACCCTCCATTGCGTCACCCAGCCAAGCCTGCAGTGGAACCTGTGCAGACTTAGCGCAAGCGCCCAGCAGCAACAGCAGCCCTATCGCGGTCAGCGGGCCGCGCCCTGCAGCGGGTGCTCCGGCGAACACACCGGAGTACGACAGCGTGCCGAAGGTGCTGAACATCAGAAACGTACCGACGGCGAGCCCGGCGTCGCCGACCCGGTTCATCACGAATGCTTTCTTGGCTGCCGCGGCCGCCGACGGCTTGTGGTACCAGAAACCGATCAGCAGGTAGGAGGTCAAGCCTACGCCTTCCCAGCCAACATAGAGAACTAAGTAGTTGTCAGCGACCACCACCAGCAGCATCGAGGCCAGAAACAGGTTGAGATACCCGAAAAATCGGCGTCGGTTTGGGTCTTCGGCCATGTAGCCGATCGAATAGATGTGGATTAGCGAGCCGACACCGGTGATCAGCAGCACGAAACACATGGACAGCTGGTCGACCTGTAGTCCGAAGTCGACTTGGAGCTCACCGACCGGGATCCAGCTGAACAGCTTCTGGTGGATGACGCGGTCATCTCCGGCGCGGCCGACCATGTCGACGAGTAGTGTTACGCCCACGCCAAACGCCGCGACTGCAGTGGCGCAACCCAGCCAGTGGCCCCACGGATCGGTGCGTCTGCCGCCTAGTAGCAAGATTGCGGGGCCTACCAGTGGCAGTGCCACGAGCAGCCAGGCATGTTGAGTCCCCCAAAAACTTGTCACGGTAGCGTTCTCAGCCTTTGAGTAGATTCACGTCGTCGACAGAAGCTGATTTGCGGGCACGGGAAATCGTCATGATGGTGGCCAAGCCGATGATGACTTCACAGGCGGCCACTACCATCGTGAAGAACGCGATCATTTGCCCGTCCAGGTGGCCGTGCATCTTTGCGAAGGTGACGAACGCCAGGTTGACCGCATTGAGCATCAGCTCGACACACATGAACATCACGATGGCGTTGCGGCGCAACAGCACTCCTGTGGCTCCAATCGTGAACAGCAGGGCTGAAAGATAGAGGTAGTTAGCTGGATTCA
Organism: Mycobacterium uberis; assembly: GCF_003408705.1. Lineage (GTDB taxonomy): Bacteria > Actinomycetota > Actinomycetes > Mycobacteriales > Mycobacteriaceae > Mycobacterium > Mycobacterium uberis. The sequence goes on along the minus strand of NZ_QAYL01000002.1, from coordinate 83,693 downwards.
CGGTGCCCCTCCCTCGATCACCTCCACCGAGGCCGAGGGCATTTCCAGACCGTCCACCCCACTGGCCCGTAATATCCGTGATACAGATAGCTCCGAGTAGGAGCCATCGGGGAGCAGCGCGGCCACGTCCACCGCGTTCTGGCGCGCGTAAACACCCGGGCTGGGAAGCGGGGTGGGATGCCCGCCGGGAAGGAAGCGTTCCTGCGAGAGCTCCCGCTGGGTCTTGTGACGCTCGAAACGTCCCCGATGCGCCAGCACCATCGCCCCTACGGCGGCGGTGATCAGCAGCGCACTGGTCAACTCGAACGCCCACAAATAGCGCGAGAAGATCAGCGCCGCTAAGCCCTCAATGTTGCCATTGGCGTTGGCTGCGGCCAGGCCGGAGAAACTTGCGTTCGTTGACACGTTGCCAATAGCAGCGATTAACAATACGCCGAACCCGACGCCGGCCATCACCCCGGCGACCCGCTGTCCGCGTAGCGTCTCCTTCAGGGACTCCGCGGAGTCGACACCGATTAGCATGAGCACGAACAAAAACAGCACCATAACCGCGCCGGTGTATACCACGACTTGCACCACACCTAAGAACAGTGCGTCGGAGATCATGTAAAACACCGCCAGAATAATCATTGTCATCGCTAAAAACATCGCCGAATAGACCGCGTTGACCGACAACACCACTCCGATCGCGCCGACCAGCGCCAGTGTGCCTAACACCCAAAACGTCACCGCTTCGCCAGTGGAGGTTCGAACGATGGTGGCAGTAGAAAGATGAGCTGCTAGATCAATCGCGGTCACTGGGCTTCTCCGGCTTTGGTCTTGGTTTTTTCTTCTCTCGCAAGCTATTTGATGTCATGTTGCTCTGGTAGTAGTCCTTATTAGTGATGCCTGGTGCTCTCGGGTGCGGCGGTGCGGTCATCCACGGCAGCAGCGGGGCCAGCAGCCTGTTTTTCTCGTAGATCAGATCGGCGCGGTTGTCACCGGCCATTTCGTATTCGTTGGTCATTGTCAGTGCCCTGGTCGGGCAAGCTTCGATGCACAAACCGCAACCGATGCACCGTAGATAGTTAATCTGGTACACTCGACCGTAGCGTTCCCCCGGCGAAAATCTCTGTTCTTCGGTATTGTTTGCGCCCTCAACGTAGATTGCGTCGGCTGGGCAGGCCCACGCGCACAGCTCGCAGCCAATGCATTTCTCCAGACCGTCTGGGTACCGGTTGAGTTGATGACGGCCGTGGTAGCGTGGCGCAACCGGGCCTGGTTTCTCGGGGTACTCCTCGGTGACCGTCTTTTTGAATATCGAACCGAGCGTTACACCGAATCCCGCTACGGCGTCTAAGAATCTAGCCACCTGCTTTCTCCTTGCTTGCACCGACTGGTAGCGGCGGTGTCGGGAATGACGGATTTGCGGCCATCGGGCGGCGCTGCGGTGCCCGAGTGCTGGCAACGCTGAACGGCTTTCGTAGCGATAGCAGCAGCGCTGTGGCAACCACAATGCTGCTGATGACCAGCACCGGGGTCCACTGCTGGAAACCCTGGTTACGCAAGGTACGGATCACTGCCGTGATCATCACCCACACCAGCGAGACGGGGATCAGCAACTTCCAGCCCAGCGCCATGAACTGGTCGTAGCGCAGTCTGGGCAGTGATGCTCGCAGCCAGAAATAGACAAACAAAAATCCGCATACCTTGGCTGTGAACCAAATTACGGGCCACCAGCCGACGTTGGCTTCTGCCCATAGGTTCAGCGGCCACGGAGCATGCCAACCGCCAAGGAACATCGTTGCGGCCAGCGCTGAAGCCGTTGTCATGTTGACGTATTCGGCGAGCATGAACATCGCGAACTTCAGCGACGAGTACTCGGTGTGGAAACCGGCTACTAGCTCACCTTCGGCTTCGGGTAAGTCGAATGGGGCCCGGTTGGTTTCACCTACCATCGAGATGAGGTAAATCATGAACGACGGCAGCAGCAGGAATACGTGCCAGATGTCTTCCTGGGCTTTGACGATTCCGGACGTTGACATGGTACCGGCGTAAAGGAAGACTGCCGCGAACGACAACCCCATCGCCACCGCATACGAGATGACTTGGGCAGTGGATCGCACGCCGCCCAGCAGCGGGTAGGTGGAGCCTGACGCCCAACCGCCCAGCATGATGCCGTACACCCCGATCGCTGAGAGCCCTAGGATGAACAGCACAGCGGCCGGAAGGTCTGTCAACTGCAATGGTGTGTGATGGCCGAACACCGACACCTGAGGGCCGAACGGGATGAACGCAAACGCGGTGAATGCCGGAATCACTGAGATGATCGGCGCCATGAAATACACGAACCGATCGATACCGCTGGGGGTGATGCTTTCCTTAAGTGCCAGCTTGATTCCGTCTGCCAGGCTCTGCAGAGCGCCTTTCGGACCCACTCGGTTTGGGCCTGGCCGCAGCTGCATATGGCCCAGCAGCTTGCGTTCGGCCAGGATCGCCACCAGCACCGTGAGCATGAGGAACACGAAGATGGCAAATGACTTGCTTAGCACCAGCCACCAGGGGTCGTGTCCAAAGGCTGTCATGCGGTTGCCTCGCGCGAAGGCGCGCTTGTGCACGTCAATATCGGTATGTCGGCGTGCTGGGAGCACCTCCCGATTGCGGGGAAACACGCATGCTCGTGGCAAGGGGTCATGCGCTCAATCCGATCTTTACTATGGCGCCAACGGTGACACCTAGTTGCTGATGCACTGTCGAACCCGGCGAGTTCAGCGGCAGCCACACCACCCGATCCGGCATGTCGGTGATAGTCAGTGGTAACGTAATCGACCCACGTGGGGTGCTAACGGTAATCGCGTCACTGTCGGCGGCACCGATCTCGGTAGCCGAGTCTGCCGACAGCCGCAGCACCGGTGCCCGCGCGGTCCTCGCCAGATATGGTTCGCCGTCTTGTAGACGGCCACCATCGAGCAGCATCCGCCAACCGGTTAATATGGCTTCACCTTGCCCTGGTTGGGCTGCCGCTAAAGCGGCGATATGCGGGGCCTCGATATCTAAGGAGGCCTGTTTCCTGTTCCAGTTGCCCAGCTCGGACAGCTCTGCGTGTACCTCCTCAACGGTGGAAAGCCCTAGATAGAAGCCCATTTCGTCGGCCAGGGCGTTGAGTACTCGATGATCTGACTGGCCGGCTTGCTGGGTAGTTCCGTGCAGTGCCGGGGCGAATTCGCGGTAGCGTCCTTCCCAGTTCATGAAAGTGCCGGATTTCTGTGTCGTCGGCGCAACTGGAAACACGACGTTGGCGTGTTCGGTGACAGCGCTGTGGCGAAGCTCTAAGCTGACTACGAAACCGACAGCATCCAGCGCGGTCAGCGCCACGTCCGGGTCAGCGAAGTCGGCAGGCTCGACGCCGCCGACCAGAAGTGCCCCTAGGGTCCCGTCGGCGGCAGCGGCCAGCATACCATCGGCGTCCCGCCCACTGGCAGTGGGTAATTCGTAGACGTGCCAAGCTGCACAGACCTGGGCACGGGCAACGGCATCGGCCAGCGGACGACCACCGGGCAGCAGGGTGGGCAGTGCGCCAGCGTCCAGTGCGCCGCGTTCCCCGGCACGACGCGGTACCCACGCCAGCTGCGCTCCGGTGGTATCGGCGAGCCGTGCCGCGGCGGACAACCCGCCCGGCACTGTGGCCAAGCGTTCCCCCACCATTATAACTGCACCAGGCGTGGCCAGCAGGTCGCGCAGTTCGCCGGTGGCCAGCCCATCTAGTGTCGATGGCTCAACGCCGGGAACGGTTTTGATAAGCCGACCGGACATCTTCTGCAGCGCGCGGGTTGCGAATGGTGCTATTGCATACACTGGTACCCTGTGTTTGCGGGCTGCTTTGCGTAACCGCAGGAACACGATGGGCGACTCGTCTTCCGGCTCGAACCCGACCAGCAGCACCACCGGCGCCGATTCCAGGTCGGAATAGCTGACGGTTACCGGCCGACCTGCGATACATGCCGCCAAAAAGTCAGCCTCTTCCGTTGAGTGTGGGCGTGCGCGAAAGTCGACATCGTTGGTGTTCAAAGTAATTCGCGCAAACTTAGCGTAGGCATAGGCATCCTCCCAGGTCACCCTGCCTCCCACCAGTACACCGGTGCGACCACGGGCCGCACCGAGCCCTTGGGCGGCGGTCACCATTGCATGGGGCCACGACGCCGGTTGTAGCGTTCCGTCAGCACCGCGGATCAAAGGAGTGGCGATCACGTCTGGCTGTGAGATGTAGTTAAAAGCCCACCGGCCCTTGTCGCAGTTCCATTCCTCGTTGACTTCCGAGTCATCGCCAGCCAACCTGCGCAATACTTTGCCGCGGCGGTGGTCAGTGCGCTGCGCACACCCGGACGCGCAGTGTTCACACACGCTTGCGCTGGACACCAGATCGAACGGGCGGGCTCGGAAACGGTAGGAGGACCCAGTCAGCGCGCCCACCGGGCAGATCTGCACCGTGTTGCCTGAGAAGTAGGAGTCGAATGGCTCGTTTGCGTAGATGCCGACCTGCTGCAGTGCGCCTCGTTCCTGCATGTCGATGAACGGGTCGCCTGCGATCTGTTCGGAGAAGCGTGTGCAGCGAGCACAAAGGATGCAACGCTCGCGGTCTAGCAGAATCTGAGTGGAGATGTTGATGGGTTTGGCGAAAGTGCGTTTAACGTCGGTGTAGCGAGAATCTGTGCGGCCGTTAGATATTGCTTGGTTCTGTAATGGGCACTCACCACCCTTGTCACATATTGGGCAGTCTAGTGGATGGTTGATCAACAGCAGCTCCATCACGCCGTGCTGCGCTTTGTCGGCGACCGCCGACGTGAATTGAGTACGCACGACCATGTCATCGGTGACCACGGTGGTGCACGACGCTATTGGTTTGCGTTGTCCCTCTACTTCGACCAGGCATTGTCGGCAGGCTCCGACTGGATCCAGCAGCGGGTGGTCACAGAACCGCGGGATTTGGATGCCCATCAATTCGGCAGCGCGAATCACCAGAGTTCCTTTGGGAAAACTATTTTCGATACCGTCGATGGTCAATGTGACCATAGTAGACTGGCTTGTCCTGTCGCCGGTTTGAGTCTCGACTGCGCTCGTCATTGAGGCCCCCTACCTTTTTGTGTCTTCCCGTCCTGTCGTGAGCATAGAATCTCGAGGGTCAAAGGGACATCCGCCTCCTTCGACATGCGAGACGTACTCGTCGCGGAAGTGTTTAATCGACGATACTACCGGGCTGGCTGCTCCATCTCCTAACGCGCAGAAGGACTTTCCCAAAATGGCTTCTGCGATGTCGGTCAGCTTGTCGAGATCTTCGTGCATGCCTTTTCCGGTTTCCAGCCGCTTGTAGATCTGATCGAGCCAAAAGGTACCCTCTCGACATGGCGTGCATTTACCGCACGACTCATGCTTGTAGAACTGGGTCCACCGGCGCACCGCGCGCACCACACAGGTGGTTTCATCGAAGATCTCCAGTGCTTTAGTGCCCAGCATCGAGCCGGCTCCACCCACGCCTTCATAGTCCAGTGGCACGTCGAGGTGCTCGGCGGTGAGCAACGGTGTCGAAGACCCACCTGGGGTCCAGAACTTGAGTCGGTGCCCGACGCGCACCCCGCCGGCGTAGTTGAGCAACTCACGCAGCGTGATACCCAGCGGAGCCTCGTACTGACCTGGGCGGGTGACGTGTCCGGACAGCGAATACAGCGTGAAGCCAGGTGATTTCTTGCTACCCATCGACCGGAACCAGTCGACGCCGCCCAGCAGTATTGACGGGACACTGGCGATTGTTTCGACGTTGTTGATCACCGTGGGGCAGCCGTACAACCCTGCTATTGCAGGGAACGGCGGACGGAGTCGTGGCTGGCCGCGCTGACCTTCCAGCGAATCGAGCAGTGCGGTCTCCTCGCCGCAGATGTAGGCGCCCGCGCCGGCGTGTACCACCAGCTCTAGGTCGAAGCCCGAACCGGCGATGTCGCTGCCCAGGTAATCGGCGGAGTACGCCTCGGCCACTGCATTCTGTAGGCGACGCAACACGGGCAGCACTTCGCCGCGTACGTAGATGAACGCATGGTTTGCCTGGATTGCGTAGGCGGCGATGATGACGCCTTCGATAAGCAGATGCGGTGTGGCCAACATCAGCGGAATATCTTTGCACGTACCAGGTTCAGACTCATCGGCGTTGACCACCAGGTAGTGTGGCTTGGCGGCCGGTCCGGTGTCGCCTTGCGGGATAAACGACCACTTTGTGCCAGTGGAAAAGCCCGCGCCGCCGCGCCCGCGTAGCCCTGAGTCTTGGACAGTGCTGATCACGGCGTCGGGCTCCATGGCCAAGGCCTTCTTCATCGCCTGGTAGCCGCGGTGGCGCTGGTAGGTTTCCAGTGTCCACGATTCGGGGTCGTCCCAGTAGCGGCTGATCATTGGGGTCAACGGTGTCGCTTCGGGGGCGGCAGAGGCAGCCATTTACTGTTCTTTCCCTGGTACGTCTGGCATTGGGGGCGCCTGCATGCCGTGTTCGCGTGCCACGTTCAGACCTGCCAATGTCGCTGCACCGACACCACCTTGCCCATCGTCTGGGCGCTGGTCTAGTAGGCCGGCCAGGCTACGCGATGTATGACGAAACGTGCGTAGTGGAGCACCGCGGGTAGGTGAGATTGGTTTGCCGGATTGGAGCGAGTCGACGAGTTCGCGTGCCGACTCCGGGGTCTGGTTATCGAAGAATTCCCAGTTGACCATTACCACCGGTGCGTAGTCGCAGGCGGCATTGCACTCGATGTGTTGTAGGGTTATCTTGCCGTCGGGGGTGGTCTGGTCATTGCGGACGTCGAGATGGTTTACCAGCGTCTCAAATATGGCGTCGCCGCCCATGACGGCACACAGTGTGCTGGTGCAGATTCCTACCAGGTATTTACCGGTCGGGCGGCGGCGGTACATGGTGTAAAAGCTGGCCACCGCCGATACCTCGGCGCCAGTCAGTCCCAGCTGATCGGCGCAGAACTTCAAGCCTGCAGGCGTCAGGTAGGAGTCCTCGGCTTGTACCAGGTGCAGCAACGGCAGCAGCGCTGAGCGGTTGTTGGGGTAACGACCGATGACCTCCTTAGCGTCGACCTCCAGCCGCGCCTTGACCTCCGACGAATACGACTGCGGCGCACCCTCGACCACGAATTGATTGGGCTCCTCAGGTGGCGGTCCGAGCCGAATGAAGACTCGCTCGCCAGTCGTTACGGCCTGTGGTTCTGTCATCGGTCCACCCCCCCCATGACCGGGTCAATGCTGGCTACCGCGGTGATTAAGTCGGCAACCATCCCACCCTCGCTCATCGCCGCGATCGACTGCAAGTTGGTGAATGAAGGATCCCGGTAATGCACCCGGTAGGGGCGGGTACCACCATCACTGACCATGTGCACGCCGAGCTCTCCGCGTGGCGATTCGACTGCCACGTAAACCTGTCCTGCTGGAACCCGGATGCCCTCGGTGACCAGCTTGAAGTGGTGGATCAATGCTTCCATTGAGTTACCCATGATCTTTGCGATGTGTTCTTCTGAGTTGCCCATGCCATCGGGGCCGACTTTCAAATCAGCCGGCCAAGCGATCTTGCTGTCCTTTACCATGGTCGGGCCGGGTCGCAACTTATCTAGACATTGTTCCACGATTTTTATCGACTCCCACATCTCTTGGAAGCGAATCCAATAGCGCCCGTAGGCATCACAAGTGTTAGCGGTAATTACATCGAATTCGTAGTTCTGGTATCCGCAGTAGGGTTCGCTTTTTCGCAGGTCGTGTGGTAGGCCGGTGGAGCGCAGGATCGGGCCGGTGATACCCAGGGCCATGCATCCGACCAGGTCTAGATAACCGACATCCTGGGTGCGTGCTTTCCAGATGGCATTTTCGTTGAGCAGCTCACCCATTTCGCGGAGTGGTTGGCGTAATTGCTTGAGAGCCTCAGCGATCTCAGTGGCAGCGTTGGGAGGTAGGTCCTGGGCCACACCGCCGGGCCGGATATAGGTACTGTTCATCCGCAGGCCGGTGATCGATTCAAACACGTTGAGGACGATCTCGCGCGCACGGAAGCCGACAAACATCGGGGTCATGGCACCCAGTTCCATGCCGCCAGTCGCCAAAGCGACTAGATGCGACGAGATCCGGTTGAGTTCCATCATCATCACCCGGATGACGTTTACCCGCTCGGGTATCTGATCGGTGATGCCGAGCAGCTTCTCTACGCCAAGGCAGTAGGCCGTTTCATTGAAAAAAGGTGACAGATAATCCATTCTGGTCACGAAGGTGACGCCTTGAGTCCAGTAACGGTATTCGAGATTCTTCTCGATTCCGGTGTGCAGATAGCCGATTCCGCATCGGGTTTCGGTTATCGTTTCCCCCTCGATCTCGAGGACCAGCCGCAAAACCCCGTGAGTGGACGGATGCTGAGGCCCCATGTTGACGACGATACGTTCACCGAGATCCGCGTTGCGGGCGGCATCGACGATCTGCTCCCAGTCCTGGCTGCCGGTGACCAGGACTGTCTCGCTTTCGTTCATTAGTTGTAACCCCTCCGCTCGTCGGGTGGAGGTATCTGCGCACCCTTGTATTCGACCGGGATGCCACCGAGTGGATAGTCCTTGCGTTGCGGGTGTCCCTGCCAGTCGTCGGGCATTTCGATTCGGGTCAGCGACGGATGGCCATCGAAGATGATCCCGAAGAAATCGTAGGTTTCGCGTTCGTGCCAATCGTTGGTCGGATAGACCGCGTACAGTGAGGGGATATGCGGATCACTATCTTGCACAGACACTTCCAGTCGGAGCCGGCGGTTATGAGTGATCGATTTCAGCGGGTAAACGGCATGCAATTCCCGGCCAGTCTCGTGCGGGTAGTGCACGCCATTGACACCTAGACACAGCTCGAAGCGCAATTCTGGCTCATCACGGAGACGTTGGGCTACCTGGACTAGCAGATCACGCTGGACGTGCAGTGTGAGTTCGTTGCGATAGACCACGACCTTCTCAATGGCGTTGTTGAGTTTGATCGCGCCGCGCTGCAACGCTTCGGCCAGTCTGTCGACCACGTCGTCGAAGTAGCCGCCGTAAGGTCGGGGGCTACTGCCCGGGAGCACGACCCGGCGCACTAACCGTCCATATCCGGAGGTGTCGCCGGTGCCGGATACCCCGAACATACCGTGGCGAACGTCGACCACCTCTTTATCTGCGTAATCCGGATGACCTACCCCGCGTGAACCCTGGCTCATCGCAGCAGGCCGCGTATCTCGATCGTGGGCTGCGCCGTCAGTGCAATTTCCTCAGCTTCGGCAATGACGCGTTCCCGGTTGACGCCCAGCGGCATTTCCTGAATCTTTTCGTGCAGCAACAGGATTGCGTTCAGCAGCATCTCCGGACGCGGTGGGCAGCCGGGTAGGTAGATATCTACCGGAACAATGTGATCTACACCCTGCACGATCGCATAGTTATTGAACATGCCACCGGATGATGCGCACACGCCCATCGCCAGAACCCATTTCGGTTCGGCCATTTGGTCGTAGATCTGCCGCAGCACCGGCGCCATCTTCTGGCTGACCCGACCAGCAACGATCATCAGATCAGCCTGCCGGGGTGTCGCCGAGAATCGCTCCATGCCAAATCTTGCTATGTCAAACCGCGGCCCAGCGGTCGCCATCATCTCGATTGCACAGCAAGCCAACCCAAACGTTGCCGGCCACAATGAGTTCTTGCGGGCATAACCAGCCACCTTCTCCACAGTTGACAGCAAAATCCCCGCCGGCAGCTGTTCTTCCAGACCCATGCTCTATCCCCAATCCCCTCAGTAGCCCTCAATCCCACGTCAAGCCGCCGAGTCGCCATACATAGGCGTAGGCTACAAATACCGTGAGCATGAATACCACCATCTCGACCAACGCGAACGCCCCCAGGGCGTCGTAGCTGACCGCCCAGGGATACAAGAACACGATTTCAATGTCGAAGATGGTGAACAACATCGCAGTCAGGTAATACTTCACCGGGAAACGTTGCCTGCTGGCTGCGCTACCGCCCGTGGAAGTTCTGACGCCGTTATCGATGGGCTCGATCCCACACTCGTAGGCCGTTTGCTTGGACCGGTTGAAATGAGACGGGCCGACCAGGCTCGCGATCACAACTGAGACCACTGCAAAGGAGGTGGCAATGACTCCCAGTACCAGGATGGGTGTGTAGAGGTTCAACTTGCTTCCTGATGTGTCGTGCGGGCTGGTTGCGTCGACCCAGGCGGTAGTCGGACTAAAATTATGATGGACCCAGCTGGCGGACAATCACAATAACTTTCAACATAGTCGCGGAGTGACGAAGACTTATGCCGGGGGTCGACTTAAGATATGGCCTCGGCTCGGCGCCGACCCCTGGTGGTGTGGTGAATCCATCTGCAGAACAGCCACGGACATTGGAAGACTGCGCAGCACATCAGAATTTTACGAATATTTTTGTTAATGGGCAGATCGGCGCAATATTTGTTGTTATGGTTATTGCCATCGAGTAATCACAGGGATTTTCACGAATTCAGCATAGCACTGTCGAGCGATCTGGGAAGATTGGAGCCGTGAGTTTTTTGTGCTGCCGTCAGGTATCAACTCCTTACGGATGTTCGCTGGCGCAGGTATTGCGCTAATGTCGGTGGCGACTTGGGAGGGGCTTGGTCGAAGAGCTGGGGTCTGCGGCGCAATCAATTTGTCTAGGTGACGACCGGGGTGGCGGGTCAGGCGCGGGTTGTGGCCAAAATATATTTGAGGCGGCATATATTTGAGGCGGCGCAAGCTCTGACGGCACTACCGGTGGCAATTGCCGGCAACCGCAATGCATTCGTGTAGTTGATGGTGTCGAATTTGTTTGACCAGAACGCGCCGGCTATAGCGGTCGTTGAGAGCATGTACGGAGAGATGTGGGCTACCGACGTCGTCGCGATGTCAGGGTACTATATCCGTAGTAATAGACAATGGGTTGTGCAGTTGTCGCCGTGGCAGAACCTGTTGTAAGCCTTTCCGAGGCTGGCCGATGGTACGGTTAGCAGCTAACTTCGGCGGTGAGTTTGGAGGCGTGCGCCTGCTTGGGCGGTAGCGACGGCCCTAGCGGTGGTGGCGTCAAGAACGCCTGCGGCAACTATGTCAACGGCGTAGTGGCCAGAGCCGCCGGGACTGGGTTTATGCAGGGGGTAATACACCCTATGACACCGGAAATGGCGCTAACTACGACTTGGGCAGCGGCAACACAATTACGACCAATGCCAGCGTTGGGAGCCCCGGAATTGGGGTTTTCGGCGTCCCTGTTCTGGGTCCCGGCCACTGGTGGCAATAACACCCATACCAGGATTATCGGAGACAATCAGATTGATCCTGACGACTTGGCATCTGAGGTACCTGAATCAACTGGTGTGTCTGAAATACTTACTCCTGGGACTCGGGAGGTTGCTATATCGGCTCCGGCATTGAGGGTATTGCCAAATCCGCCTTCGGAAATTGTGGCGAAGGCAGCAGCGGTAAGGCAAGCGCAGCCAACACAAATAACAGATTTTGGAATTCCGCGTCGTCGCTACAGGCTTCAGGGCCCGAAGGATACCAACGCGGCCCGCTGCAACCCAGGATCAGCAAGATTCGAAGACATCCGCGGTAGCTGAAACAGCGGCGCCGTTAAGGTCGGACACGGCGGCGAGGCGATTGCGACCTTAGGCAAAGCGGACCCCGCGGATTCAACTGCGAGACGGCTGAGCACCGGCTTTATAGCCCGGTGTGTTTAGCGCCTACTGTGCCAGAGCCGTTAACAGTCCGAGCACGGTCCGACCCAGCGCGATGGGGTCGATGGGCTGTGGGACCGCGGCTTCGGCTCGTGACCAGCTAGCCAGCCAGGCGTCGTCAGGGCGCCCGGTGAGCACTATGACCGGCGGACATGCGTCAAGTTCGTCTTTGAGCTGTTTCGCTATGCCCATACCGCCGGTCGGCGTCGCCTCGCCATCGAGGATGGCCAAATCGATATCACCGGCGTCCATTCGTCGTATCACCATCGGGCCGGTCGCTACTTCGGCATAAGTCAGCTCGGGTAGTTCTGGGTGCAGTCGTTTGCCTAGTGCCTGTATTACTTGTTGGCGGGTTCTGGCGTTGTTGCTGTACACGAGTATCCGTACAGCGCTGATAGAGGCCGGCACGATGCAGATGGTATCTGGTGACGCTCTGGCGTTGCTGGGTCGTTCGCACGACGAATGACTTTTGCTGCGACGGTCAACCGTTGCGTCAATCATGCCGAACTTATTACAGTCCACATCTAAGCCGGTATCGAGCGATGTTATTTTTGTCTTACTACTTTTGGTTCAATCTCCCTCGAACTTGGTGACTGTGGCGAGGAAAGGCAGTGGTTCGGTGATGCTCTTGACGGTGTGGGCGGCTCGCAACTCTGTGCTGTTTACGGTGGTCGATCGGTCGAGTTTGTCTTGGCTGCGTGCGGAAAGCGCGCCATGGGCGCCAAACCATGTCAGCTAGGCTTGTGACGCCATGGATTTTGTGGATCTTCATAAGTCGGCATCGTTGCCATCGCGGTGGGTCGCCATGGTTACACATTGTCGCGGACGCGCAATACGATTTTGCCTTTAGCGGTGCGATTTTCAAGACAGGCAATTGCGCTAGCAGCCTCGTCTAGTGGGTAGATCATTGGCTCAGGCAAAGGCAGCTGGCCGGCGGTAAGCAGCAGTTCGAGCTGGGCCCATTGCTCGGCCAGAGCTTCGGGGTGTGTTAAGGTCCAGGCGCCCCAGCCGACACCGACTATATCAATGTTGTTGAGCAGCAGTCTGTTTACCTTCACCGTGGGTATCTCACCGCCGGTGAAGCCGATGACAAGTAGCCGTCCACCCGGAGCAAGCGAGCGTAGTGAGTCGGCCATCCGGTCGCCACCAACTGGGTCGACTAGCACATCGATGCCGCGCTCGCCGGTTAACTCCTTTACTGTGTCTTTGAACCCCTCAGCCAACACCACATCAGTGGCGCCGGCCGCGGTCGCGGTCTGGCCCTTCGCTTCGGTGCTGACCACCGCGATGGTGCGCGACGCGCCGAGCACCGGCGCCAGCCGCAACGTCGACGTTCCGATCCCGCCGGCAGCTCCGTGTACCAGCACCGTCTCTCCCTGCTGTAGCCGGCCGCGGACACGGAGGGCAAAGCATACGGTCAGATCGTTGAACAGCAGGCCAGCACCCTCCTCGAAGGTCACGTTGTCAGGCAGTTTGAACACTCGCTTAGGTGACAACACTGCAACCTCCGCCATCCCGCCGGTAAGCATGGTGAGGCCGACAACCCTGTCGCCAGGATCTACGTGACTGTTGGCTGGCGCCGACCGAACGATTCCGGCGATCTCAGCTCCGGGCACGAACGGCAGCTTCGGCCGGTACTGGTAGCGGCCGCGGGTCAACAATGCGTCCGGAAATGCCGCACCGGCTGCGTGCACCTCCACGATCACGCCGTCACCTGTTGGTTCCTCGATATTGTTGATCTCGACAGCGTCCGGACCATCTAGCCGAGTCACTTGTGCCGCGCGCATGCCACCTCCGTCGTCAACCAGAGATCGAAGAGCCTCCGCCGCTTCAATCTAAAACTCGACATGTCATGGCACGACCACACGCCGGCACAGGTCGCGTTGCCCTGTGAAATGACCTGGGTCACTGTGCCAGCTTTTTGCTACGCTCGGACAATGCGATGAGGCCGAAAAGTTACTTGAGCTCGGAAGATGACAGGCCCAGTAATCGTCGCGCAACCACTAGCTGCTGAATCTGCTGAGTGCCCTCGAAGATGTCCAAGATCTTTGAGTCGCGAGCCCATTTTTCCAACAGGGTCTGCTCGGAATAGCCTGTTGTTCCTGCTAATTCGACAGTCTTGAGAGTAACATCGCTGGCCATCCGGCCGGCCTTGGCCTTGCTCATTGACGCTTCTTTGGAGTTGGGGATGTTGTTGTCGGCTTGCCACGCTGCACGCAACGACAGCAGGTAACTGGCCTCCCAGTCGGCTTCCATCCGCAGGAACTCTGACGCGGCGGCACTTTGGGCATGCGAGGGCTTGTCGTAGCAGATCTCTACTCCAGCATCAGTGAGGATCTTGCGGATTTTCTCTAGCGCGGCGCGGCCGATCCCGACGGCCATGGCGGCAACGACCGGCCGGGTGTTGTCAAAGGTCTCCATCACTCCGGAAAAGCCCTTACCAACCTCGATGTCCGGGTTACCCAGCAAGTTGTCCTTGGGAATACGGACATTATCAAAGCGAATCGTAGCGGTATCTGATCCTTTGATGCCGAGCTTGTGCTCGAGGCGCTCGACCGTGACGCCGGGGTGTTCGCGTGGTACGACGAATGACTTGATCGCCGCGCGGCCCAGCGACTTGTCCAGGGTGGCCCACACCACGATATGGGTAGCGCGTGACCCGGCGGTAACAAAGATCTTCTCGCCGTTGATCACGTATTCGTCGCCGTCGAGGGTGGCAGTCGTTGACACCGCCGCCGAGTCCGACCCGAAGCCCGGCTCGGTGATGGCCATTGCCGCCCACACCTTGCCCAAGCGCTCCAGCTGCTCGTCGGTAGCGACCGCGGAGATAGCGGCGTTGCCTAGCCCCTGGTAGGGGATGGACAGCAGCATCGCGACATCGCCCCAGCAGACCTCCAAGGTCTGTAGCAGCGCTGCCATGTTAGCGCCGTTGTGGTTTTCGTCTTTGTCGTCCTCATCACCGAGCGCGTCTGCTCCGGCGAAGGCGAACGACTCAGCGGCTCCCGCGAACAGATTGAACAGGGTGTCTAGTTCAACCGGGTAGGTGTGTTCTTTTAGGTCATATTTGCGGGCGATCGGCCGCACCATCTCGGCGGCGCCTTGATGGATCTTCACGACTACCGCTTGCAGCTTGCGAGGCAGCTCTAGATTGATTGCCATGATCGGTCTTTCGCTTTGAAGAGAATGCAGACTTTAGATAATTACGATGCCCTCTGCCACACCGATAGCTCGCAGGTCGCGGTACCAGCGTTCAACCGGGTGCTCTTTGGTGAAGCCGTGGCCGCCCAGCAGCTGCACACCGTCTAGGCCGATTTGCATGGCCTTGTCGGAACCGAATCGCTTGGCCAGTGCCGCTTCCCGTGTGAATGAGAGGCCCTGGTCGGCGCGAGATGCGCCACGCCACGTGATCAGGCGCAGCCCGTCCAACTCGATAGCGATGTTGGCACACATAAAGGCGACGGCCTGGCGGTGCGCGATTGGCTCGCCGAAGGCTTCGCGTTCTTTCACATACGGAACGACATAGTCCAGCACCGCATGCGAGGTGCCGACCGCCAGCGCGGCCCAGCCTAGCCGGGCCAACGCGATCGCTTCGGAGTAGTCATTATCCGTCGCTTCCTCTTCGCCTAACCGGGCCTTCAGGGGTACTGACACTCCGCAGAGTTCAACGTGGCCTAAGGCTGCAGCGCGAATCCCCATGCTGGGGTCGGCTTTGACGGTCAGTCCTTTGGCCGAAGACTCGACGATGAATAATGTTGGCCTGCTATTCAGCTGGGCGCCAATGATGAATAGCTCGGCTCTGGCTGCGGCCGGGACCAATGACTTCACCCCATCGAGCCGATATCCGGACGGGGTGCGCACGGCGATGGTCTTCAGCCGGGTGGGGTCGAACAACGGCTGCGGTTCGGCGATGGCTACACAGGCCTGGGGGACATTCTCGCCGGCAAACTCTTTCAGGTAGGTGGCCTGCTGATCGGCGCTGCCCCAATGGGTTAGCGCAGCCGCCACACCGCCGGGGGCCAGAATCGGCAATGCCAATCCCATGTCGCCGTGCGCCAGCGCCTCGGCTACCAGCACATTGGTCACGCCGGAACGGCGTTCGGCGATGCCGTCGAAGTCTTCGGGAATGTTGATCGCGGTGATGCCCAGCTTAGCGGCTTTGGCGATCAGATCGAGTGGGTATGATGCGGCTTCATCGGCTTCATGAGCGGCCTGTCGTAGTACCTCTGTGGCGAATTCGTCGACAGTCTCGATGATCAACTTCTGATCATCATCTGGCGTCAGGTCGAAGTCGTTCCTGTCGCTGGGCGGCAACCGGGTCGCACCACCGCGTAGGTTCTGCACCCGCTTAAACTGCCGGCTGGTGGACGTGGTTGTGGAGAACATCGTCTTGACTCCGCAGCGCAACGCTCGATTGAGCGGATCGCGCAGATGGTATCTGTCCAGGAACTCCTGGCCGGCCAGTAGAGTCAGCATCGCAATTGCGACGTCGACCCCAGTCCGCTTGTGTGGCTGCATCCCGATGGCGGACTTTGGACCGCGTCGTTTGGGAGGCGCGGAAGAGGGCTTAGCACCAGGAGCAGTGTTGGTCATGTCAGCAGTCTCAGATCGTTGGGGCAATGTAGATAGCCCTATTTTACTCCGGAGTAAATATAGGGAACGTCCTGTTAGTTAATTCACACTGGTGCGATCCTCTTCAGTACTTCTCGGTGCAGGCGACCGTTCGTCGCCACCGCGCTGCCACCATGTGGCCCCGGGGTGCCGTCGAGGCTGGTCAGAACCCCACCCGCCTCACGCACCACGATATCGAGGGCTGCCAGGTCCCACACCGATACCTCCGGTTCGGCAGTGATGTCTACGGCTCCCTCGGCGAGTAGGCAATAGGACAGAAAGTCGCCGTAGGCGCGCACCCGCCATACGGCGTCAGTCAAGCTTAGAAACCGCTCGCGTAAACCGCGCTGTGCCCACCCGGACAAGTTGGAGAACGACAGGCTCGCCGAACCCAGGTTGGTCACCTCCGAGACCGCCAGCCGGCGCGGGACCTTGTCGACCGCTGCGAATGCACCTTTGCCGCGCGCGGCCCACCACCGTCGCTGCAGTGCGGGCGCGCTGATGACGCCGATTGAGGGGACCCCGTCGTCGAGCAAGGCGATCAAGCTGGCCCACACGGGGACCCCGCGTACAAAGTTCTTGGTGCCGTCGATCGGGTCTATAACCCACTGCCTTCCACTGAAAGTTGTTTTACCACCGTATTCTTCGCCTAGAATGCTGTCTTTTGGTCGCTCGCGCCTGAGCACCTCGCGCATGTCGGCTTCGACCGCGCGGTCGGCGTCGGTGACCGGAGTCAGATCGGGTTTGGTGTCGACGCGTAGATTGAGCGCGCCGAAACGGGCGCGTGTCAACGTGTCGGCACGATCAGCCAGCGTCAATGCCAGCATCAGATCGTCCTGAGCCATGCGCACTGCTCCGTATCCGCGTTCTGTCATTCTGCGTCGTCGCCGGTGCGATCCATGCCAGAAGTCCTACCATGACTCTAACCTGAATGAATGTGGGAATTCGGTGTATTGCTATTACTGGTGGTGATCTTGGGTGTTTTCCTGGCCCAGCGGTTCCTCCCGCGCGGCTGTCACCCTGCTGTGGGCAGGGGTGACTTGGCAAACGGCACGTTGCTGGTCACCGGGGTTAGCCCACGGCCCGACGGCGCTCGTGGTGAGCAGTTCGTCACGATCGCCGGTGTTATCAGCGGACCAACCGTCAGTGAGTATTCGGTGTATTGGCGCATGGTAGTCGACGTCGACCAATGGCCGGCAATGGGGCAGTTGCACCCGGTGATGTATTCGCCGAAGAATCCGGACAACTGGAAGTTCGCGCCACTCGACCCACCGGCCAGCTAACGGCTCGTCATACCACCGCGGGCGGGCGCGGTATCAGCGTGAGTTGGACTCCGTATCAGGGTATTGAGTCGTGTGTCGTCGATGCTTGACAGCACAGCGATTTTCGGGTGGTCTATTTGCAACGTGACGCGTCGATCTTGACCACCTTTGATGCCAGCTGCCCTCGGCGGCACACCACTCGCTAACGTGAATGTGTAGAGTTTGCCATTACGGTCGTTAGTCAATCGGGCTGTAAAGGCGGTTGTTTGGCATCCTGAAGGCGTGGCATGCAAGGATATCGATCCGATCCGGACGAGGAGTTCTGTAGACATGATCAAGTAGAGCCTTGGAATAGTGCTTTTCGCGCTTTTACCAGTGTTCGTGACCTTGGGTGTCATCTGGTCGCTCACAGGGGTGGGCTAGACCATCGTGGCGGCTGTCGTGCTGTTGCTCGTCGGCGGTGCCACCATCAGCTTGGAACGCTGACGCGCCCGTTATGTGTTCGTGGTGGGGCTGGAGCACCGTCGAGGAGGTGCTATCCGAGCGGAAAACGCACGATCTAACGGTGCGAATCACGGCCCTGCTACCCGATTACGACGTGACCGATCACCGCCCGCTGGACCCGAACGTGCTTGGGTTCGCTACATCACGAATCACCCCATCAGCATCGCTGGCCAAGCTCTTCTTGGTCGACCCCATTGATCAAGCAGATCCTTTCCGCAGCAAGGAATTTTGTGATGTTATGTGCAATTTGTAAGACTGCATCGACCACGTCCCCGACCTAATCGCACGGCCTCATCGTGAGTAAGACGTGATCTACGTACTGGACTGGCTTGTGCACAAAAACTCAATTATTCCGTACGGAAGCGGTAGCTTCAGTCGTCGGTGGCGTCGAGCCCCGATTCGATGGTCCGGCTATCACGGTGGATGTTACTGAAAAATTGAGTGCGGTGCTCGAAATCGACAAGGTCAACTAGGCTCGCACGATCTGACGTCGCGGCATTTCTCGCAGTTCTTTGCGTTCTCCAGTCTTGGCCGCTCCTGCGGGCACTTTGCCGCACTGTACACTTACATCGACGACCAGACTAAATCGCTTCGGATTGTCCATCCCAGCCGGGGTCAGTCAGTATCGCCGGTTGTTCCTTGGTTCCGAGGGCACGCTCGGTATCATTAAGTGAGGTGTGGATTGCGGATACAGGGCCGCCCGCGCTGGTAGGTGACCACCGGTAACTTCGATGACTGAGCGGCCGTGGTCGCGGCGACTCGGATAGTTGCCCAAGCCGTCCTATGCCCAGTCAATTGTCGGCTCTGAGTCCGACCGGGGCGTTCCCGAGTACTGGTGCGCCGGTCAGTGGCGGTGTGCTCGAGCTGGCTTTCGAGTTGACTTGCCACCCGATCGATGCGTGGCTGTACTGTGCACAACGGATCGCTGCCGAGCACAGTGGCACTGTGCTCGCGTGGCGTAGCAGCGAAACCGTAAGCGAAACAAAGAAAAATGATTCTTTGACAAGCTGGTGCTCATCATTCTTGCGTATGCTCTACCAGCGTGATGCTCTTACCCGCCGTGTTATCATCGCCGAAATTTTCGAAACCACTTGCACCTGAGAAGGATTCGATTTACCCCGCTCTGCGGTAACCAAGGTTGCTAGGACGGCGATCGAGTGAGTTTGCGGAGCCGGTGTGGTTACTTGTTGGTTCCTCCACGTTTACTGCGACGGTCCGGACCGGTTCGCGGCAGATCGGCGTGCGGCGGAATCCGCACTGGACCCGGCCGGGATCCTCAACCCCTGGGTGCTAGTTGACCGTGATCAGCCGTGCCCTACCCGCAGCAGCTCGGCGAGGTTCGGCAGCTTAACGCGTGGGCGGCCGTGCGGTTTACCAGCCGCTCGTTCAAAGCGGTCGATGGCCTGCCAGTGCGCCGATGTGACCAGCTTGGGCTGTCGTGTGGCCAGCCACTCGGCCAGCTGGTCGGCGTGGTCTGTACCGAACTCTTTGGAATCCTTGGCGCCAGCTAGATCCTCCATCAAAGTGTCGACGGTGTCTTGGGAGTCCTTCTTGTTGGTGCCGATCACTCCGGTCGGCCCGCGCTTAACCCACCCGACGACGTACTCGTTTTGGCTGCCGTCCACTCGGCCGTTGGTGTTGGGTATAGTACCGCTGCTGTCGTCGAAAGGTAACCCCGGCATTGGTACACCGCGATAACCGATCGATCGCACGATCAACTGAACTGGCAGTTCCTCGCGGGTACTGGTGTCTTTGGCTGCCACCCGCCCGCTGTCGTCAGTGACCAGTTCGTTTTGGCCGAATACAATTTGCTCAACCTTGCCCTCGCCTTTGATTTCAATCGGGGAAGTCAGGAATCGGAACACAATCCGACGATGGCCGGGTCTGGGCGTCCGCGCAGCGTAGTCACGCAACACCTTAATGTTTTGCTTGGTCGTCTTGCCTACTGCGGCTGCGTCCTCGTCACTGATGTCCTCCAGCTGAGCTGGATCGACGATCACATCGACTCCTTCGAGGTTTGCTAGCTCACGCAGTTCCAATGTGGTGAATGCTGTCTGCAGCGGTCCGCGGCGGCCAGCGATGATCACTTCCTCGATCCCGCGCGGGCGCAGTGATTGTAGTGCGTGGTCGGCGATATCGGTGAGTGCAAGCACGTCGGGATTGGTGATCAGGATGCGCGCGATGTCGAGTGCGACGTTGCCATTGCCAATAACCACCGCGCGACGACCCGACAGGTCGGGTGACATCTCGTGGAAATTGGGGTGAGCATTATACCAGCCCACGAAATTAACGGCAGAGACACTGCCCGACAGGTCTTCACCGGGAATGTTCAAAGCGCGGTCGGACTGCGCCCCAACGGCATAGATTACGGCGTCGTAGCGTTCGGTGAGTTCGGCAGGCTCGATGTGTTCGCCGACAATTATGTTGCCGAAAAAGCGGAACCGTGGGTCCTCAGAGGTCTTTTCGAACTGCTTGCTGATCGACTTGATCTTGGGGTGATCGGGTGCGACACCAGAGCGGACCAGTCCCCACGGTGTCGGCAACATCTCCAGCATGTCGACGGCAACGTCGATCTCGTCAGAGGAGTCGGCGGCCTTCAACACCGATGCCGCGGCGAAGAATCCCGACGGCCCCGAGCCAACGATGGCGATGTGATACCGGTGGTGTGGACGCAATAGTTGAACCTTACTGTTCGTGCCCGGCCCCTGTGACACTGGACGCGGTGGGATGTAATGAGCGGTCACGTCACTGTGGTGGCGTTCACATGACGAGCATTTTGATGCTAATGGCTGTTACCGGGAGCTCCCCAGGGCACTGCTGGTTGCTACTTGGGGGCGCCGGTAACGTGGGTGATTGTGGAATCTGACCGCCAAGCCGACATAGCTGCCCTTGACTCCACCTTGACCACGGTGGAGCGGGTGCTCGATGTGGAGGGTTTACGCACCCGTATCGAGAAGCTTGAGCATGAGGCATGCTACCCGAAACTGTGGGATGATCAGGCTCGCGCGCAACGCGTTACCAGCGAGCTATCCCACGCTCAGGGCGAGCTACGCCGGATCGGGCAGCTACGGCGGCGCCTAGATGACCTGCCGGTGCTCTACGAGCTAGCGGCTGAAGAAAAGGCTGCGGGTTTCGCCAGCGGAGTGGAGGCTTTCGCCGAGGCTGATGCCGAACTCAAAGCGTTGCGTGCCGATATCGAGGCCGCCGAGGTGCGCACACTGTTGTCGGGCGAGTACGACGAACGTGAAGCGCTGATCACTATCCGTTCCGGTGCAGGCGGGGTGGATGCCGCAGACTGGGCCGAAATGCTGATGCGGATGTATATTCGATGGGCAGAGCAGCACAAATACGGCGTCGAAGTGTTCGACACCTCCTATGCCGAAGAAGCCGGCATCAAGAGTGCCACGTTTGTCGTGCACACGCCGTTCGCCTATGGCACGTTGGCAAGCGAGCAGGGCACCCACCGGTTAGTCCGGATCAGCCCGTTTGATAACCAGAGCCGGCGGCAGACTTCGTTTGCCGAAGTTGAAGTGTTGCCGGTGGTGGAGACTACCGATCACATCGACATCCCCGAAGGCGATGTGCGCGTCGATGTCTACCGATCCAGCGGACCTGGTGGCCAGTCGGTCAACACCACCGACTCCGCCGTCCGGCTCACCCACATCCCGACGGGTATCGTCGTCACATGCCAGAACGAGAAGTCGCAGTTGCAGAACAAGGTATCGGCCATGCGCGTGTTGCAAGCAAAATTGTTAGAGCGCAAACGTTTAGAAGAACGCGCTGAGCTAGACGCATTAAAGGGTGAGGGCGGTAGCTCGTGGGGCAATCAGATGCGTTCCTATGTACTGCACCCCTACCAGATGGTCAAAGACTTGCGAAACGAGTATGAAGTAGGCAACCCAACGGTCGTACTTGACGGAGACATCGACGGGTTCCTGGACGCCGGGATCCGTTGGCGCAACAGACGCGATGACAGCTAGCATGGCACGTCTTGCTGCTTTGTTAACGCAGCATTGGCATGACTTCTGGCGCGGCGAGAGCTGTGCTTGGACCATCGGCAGAGGCCTGAGGATCGTCGTGCTGCTTGATCACAGCGGTGCTGGTGGTTAGCTTTGTCACCTGAGTAGCGCAACAAGTGACCCGCCAGTTCGACGTCGACTTCGTCTTAAGTGACGTCTTGGTGCGCTCGGAAGCAACCAAACACTGCCAGGTCGTTGCATCGATGCTCCAGGAGGTGTTGATTGGTATCATTGCAATCTGGATCATCCTTCAGATCAGTGACGTGCTGCGCTTTTCGATGGGTGGGCTGGTCGCACCGGCGGTGGTGTTGGGTGCGGTGCTGGGCTTTGGTGCTCAGCAGCTGGTCAAGGATCTGCTTGCCGGCTGCTTCCCCATAGTTGAGAAGCAGTACGGCTTCGAGATCTGGTAGCATTGATGGCCAGCGGAGCCGTCAGCGAGGCCTGCGGTGCTGTCGAAAATGTAACATTGCGGCTAAACATGCCGCACTCTTCCGATGGTGCGGTCTTCACTGTTCCCAATGCTCAGATTGTAGAATCGGTCAGCCTGTCCAAGGGACTGGGCGCGGGCGGTGGTGGACATCCCGGTGGCGACCAGTGCCAATTTTGATTGGGTCAACGTGGTTTTACACACAGGAGTGTGAGCAAGCCCATGATGACTCGATGCTGGCGGAGTTGCTATTAAACGCTACCACGGTGATGGGGGTGGAAAATATTGCAGTGGACACCACTACAGCGTGTGGTGGTTCGCACATTACTCGGCAAGCAGTTTGAGGCTGTCCGCCAGTTGTGTGTGGTCGTGCTTCGGGCCACTCGCCCGCGCCGGTATCGTGATCGCCAGCCGACACAGCGGTCGGCGCTATCGAAGATCTCGCTGTACCTGCGGCCACAGCGGCCTAGTGCGACCGCAGGCCGTGGTGTAGCGGCGGTGAAGTTCGTGCTCAACATCCTAGGTAAGGGCGGCGAAGACGGCCAACGACGCTGGCCTCGCCACATGTTCAGTGGCCGGATCCGTGCCTCAACGCTGGCGTTAATCGCGGTGTTCCTGACAGTGTGGTGGCTATCACACACCGGAAACTTCTGGTGGTGAGCCGACTAACCAGGTGGTGTCACCAGGCGTCGCGTCCGACCTGGACTGCACGTGGGTGTAGCAGAGTGGACTAGCTATCATCCACGGTGACGGTCATGTCGACCGTCGCTACCACTTCACCCATGCAGCCACCCTAGGCGGGACTCGCCTAGCCCCCACTTCGTCGATGCCCGTTCGCTGACCATCGCGTTCCAGCGAAATTCATCGCTACACTTGCGAGCCGTGATGATCACCTTGGACCATGTCAGTAAGCAGTACAAATCATCGGCGCGGCCGGCGTTGGACAACGTGAACGTCAAAATTGACAAGGGTGAATTCGTCTTCCTGATCGGTCCGTCAGGTTCCGGCAAGTCCACCTTTATGCGGCTGCTGCTGGGCGCCGAAACACCGACTACCGGTGACGTGCGTGTCTCGAAATTTCATGTCAACAAACTGCCCGGTCGCCACATACCGCGGCTACGACAGGTGCTCGGCTGCGTTTTCCAAGACTTTCGGTTGCTGCAGCAAAAGACGGTGTATGAGAACGTTGCCTTTGCTTTGGAAGTTATCGGCAGACGCTCGGATGCGATCAACCGTGTGGTGCCTGACGTGCTCGAGACGGTCGGTCTGTCCGGCAAAGCAAACCGGCTGCCTGACGAGCTGTCCGGCGGCGAGCAGCAGCGGGTGGCGATCGCTCGCGCGTTTGTCAACCGGCCGCTGGTACTGCTGGCCGATGAACCCACCGGCAACCTCGACCCAGACACCAGTAAGGACATCATGGATTTATTGGAGCGGATCAACCGCACTGGGACGACGGTGCTGATGGCAACCCACGACCACCACATTGTTGATTCGATGAGACAGCGGGTTGTCGAGCTGTCATTGGGCAGGCTGGTTCGGGATGAACAGCGTGGTATCTACGGGATGGATCGCTAAGTGCGCTTTGGCTTTCTGTTCAACGAGGTCGTGACTGGCCTTCGTCGCAACGTCACCATGACGATCGCCATGATCCTGACGACCACGATCTCAATCGGCCTGTTTGGTGGCGGGCTACTGGTGGTCCGGTTGGCCGACAACTCCCGAAGCATCTACCTTGATCGAGTCGAGACACAGGTTTTCCTCACCGACGATGTGTCGGCGAACGATTCGACCTGCAACACCAACCCGTGCAAGGCGTTGCGGGGAAAGATCGAAGCTCGAGATGATGTTAAATCCGTGCGTTTCCTTAATCGGCAGGATGCCTACGACGACGCCATTCGGAAATTTCCGCAGTATAAAGATGTTGCGGGTAAGGATTCCTTTCCCGCGTCGTTCGTCGTCAAGCTGGCTAACCCTGAGCAGCACAAGGAATTTGACTCCGCGATACAGAGCCAGTCTGGGGTGCTTTCCGTGCTCAATCAAAAGGAACTGATCGATCGGCTGTTCGCCGTGTTAGACGGTTTGAGCGACGTCGCGTTCGCTATCGCACTAGTGCAGGCCATTGGGGCGATCCTGTTGATTGCTAACATGGTCCAGGTTGCGGCTTATACGCGGCGCACCGAGGTCGGCATCATGCGACTGGTCGGTGCCAGCCGCTGGTACACTCAGCTCCCCTTCTTACTGGAGGCGATGGCAGCGGCGACTGTAGGCGCCGTCATCGCGATCGTCGGCCTGCTTGTGGTGCGAACAATGCTTTTGAACAATGCGTTAAGCCAATTCTATCAAGCTAATCTGATCGCCCGTGTCGACTATGCCGACGTCCTATACATCTCTCCGTGGCTGTTGCTGCTTGGCGTGGTGTTAGCTGCGTTGACCGGTTATGCAACGTTGCGTATCTATGTGCGGCGGTAAGCGTGGCCAGTAACTCGCGTGGCAGCAAGCAGATTGTGGCCACCAATCGTAAGGCTCGACACGATTACGCAATCGTCGAGCTATATGAGGCGGGAGTGGCGTTGTTGGGCACCGAGGTGAAAAGCCTGCGGGAGGGACATGCGTCATTAGCCGATGCGTTTGCCACCGTCGACTACGGTGAAGTGTGGTTGCGTAACCTGCATATTCCGGAGTATCAGCACGGCAGCTGGACCAATCACGATCCTCGCCGAAACCGCAAACTATTGCTGCACCGCCGCCAGATCGACACCCTGGTTGGCAAAATCCGCGACGGCAACCTTGCTCTAGTGCCGTTGTCGTTGTACTTTACCGAGGGTAAAGTCAAAGTTGAGCTCGCGCTAGTGCGTGGCAAAAAATTGCACGACAAGCGCCAGGACATGGCACGCCGCGACGCGCAGCGCGAAATGGCCCGGGAGCTAGGCCGCCGCGCCAAGGGCGTGATCTAAGCGAGATTGGCCGAACATCTGACTTATGGTTGTTCGTTCCCTCACCCAACTTGACGAGCCTGACGTGTTGGCCGGTCTGTTCGCTGTGTGGGACTCCATCGACGCGTTGCTAGCTGGGCTGCCCCAGGGTGGTTGCTGCAAGCCGACGCCGCTGCTCGGGTGGAACGTGCAGGCCGTCGTGGCGCACACTAATTAGCACCGAGTCATTCCTGCAAGAAATTACCCCACTCCAACTGGATATCGACGTCAAGTTGCTTGAGCATGTGCACAATGACATCGGAGCGATGAATCGAATGCTAGGTGCTCCAGCTCAACAGCGAATCCGGGACAAGCGTTGGCAAAGTGTTACCGTGTGGTGACTGACGCTCGCTGCACGGCGCTGTCGGACGTGTCTGATGACGAGTGGAATGCACCGATCCCGACGCCGGCAGGTATGAATAGTTACGGCCGGTTCATGCGGATAACGGGTCTTCAACTATTGGGTGCACGGGCAAGATTCCACGACGCGTTGCCGCCGCCCGTAGTCCGACGACGAGCTTTATGAGCCTGTGTCGCAACTGTATCTCGATGAGATTACGGTCACCATAGGGTTTGTCGTTGGCAAATTAGCCCAGGAACTCGGTGGTGCGTGCGTCGAGTGTCCGTTGGCTTGTCGCATCTTGGTCAGCTTTGATGGCTGCGTTCAGCTGGTCGACGACTTCGGTGGGTTGCAACCGACGGCGATCATCCGGCCGGACGGGTTGCAGTTCACCAGGCTGGCCGGCAGTCACCTGATGTGTCCGGTGTGCTTACAGGATATCGAGCTCGGTGGTGACAGGGACGTCGCTGCCCAGATCGTTGAGCGGCTGGACTTTGCGACCTGACCCCGACTGGTCCCAGTAGACGGTTGACGTCGCGATCTATTTCAGCGCGGAAAAGCCCGCGAGAAGGGTCTCTGGCAGCCTAGATTGCGGCAACCTGGCTCGGCCCCTCCGGGGTCGGGAAGATAATTCCGTTGCTGTTCGCTGCTAGCAGTGTAATATAGATAGCCCGACCGACAGTCGGTAGGGACGCGAGGGGCTGAAAGGTTTCGACTTCGCGCATCGAATCAAGGGAAGCGTGCTGGTGCAGGCAAGAGACCACC
Organism: Mycobacterium uberis; assembly: GCF_003408705.1. Lineage (GTDB taxonomy): Bacteria > Actinomycetota > Actinomycetes > Mycobacteriales > Mycobacteriaceae > Mycobacterium > Mycobacterium uberis. The sequence continues at coordinate 57,036 of NZ_QAYL01000002.1, read as the reverse complement.
ATAAGCGTCGTTGCAACAATATAAGCGCCGATTCACATCAGCGCGACTATGCTCTCGCTGCTTAAGCGACGGCTAGTCTGTCAGACCGGGAACGCCCTCGCCCCGGAGTCTGGCATCAGCTAGAGGGATCCACCGATGAGTTTGGTCGCGGGACTCATCGGGACACCTACAGCGACTGGGATCGTCATCCTGGCTAGTTCGCGGGATCAGGAGATCTGAGCAGAGGCATAGCGAACTGCGCACGGAGAAGCCTTGAAGGAATGCCGTAGGACCCGGGTTCGATTCCCGGCAGCTCCACTGCGTAATGGCATTTTGGGATACCCGCCCACGATTGTTAAGCACAGTAAAGTATCGCGGTGGCAACGGGGGCAGCAACCACGTGTGAAACGTTAACATCGCTGTCGGTTTCCTTCTCGAAATCCGCTCCATCGGCGGGCCGTCGTGTTGGTGATATATGCCAGGCAGCCGATGTTACGACCTGCTGCGCAGGCATGCCCGTAGAGTGCCGTGGCTTCCACTTAGAGGCGGCGAGTTGCTCGGTGACTAACATCGCTAACAGCGCACCGACAGCCATTCCGACAACTCCAAGTTTGAGATCGTTGACGTGGGTAACCCACATGTCGGCAGGGTAGTAGACCCAGCTTAAGTGGTGATATCCGGTGCCGGTTCGCGTTAGGTGGCTGACGATGTCGTCGTCTGGATCCCAGGGATTCCTGGGGAGAAACACACGAAGGTGCGTTCATAACGCGAAATCTATTATATCCGGCGGCATCTCGGTCTATAGGAGCGAAGGGATAACCCTGCTGGTTGCCTACGATAGCCTCGACAAGGTCCTCGGCTTGCACAACTTCTACTTCTGGACGGATCTCTGGGCCAGCTTGTTTGAAATCGCTAGAGCATTGCGATCTGTGGGTCAGTCTCGTACTGATATCTATAGCCAATGACGATCGCTTGCAGCGCGTTTAGACACTGTGATTTACCGAGTGCCAGCCATTGGCGACACCACGGTGTGGCTTTGCGTAGCCAGGCTAAGCGACGTCCGTATCGAGCGCAGGGCAGACATTCCGAAGGCCGTGTGGTTCACGGCGACTGCCACGTGATGCCTGCTACGACTTCGCCGATGTCGGTGAGCGCTTGAAGAACCGCGGAGGATTGAGGGATGGCTGACGGGTTGGCGATCCACTGATATCGATGATGGTCATCAGTACCGAGACGGTGGTTGGCAAGATTTCAGGTAGTTCCATGTCTTCGTCAACGAGAGCAGCGCGAGCCAGATTCGACCGTCCGTTGCCGGACGTCGGCGTATATAGCAGCAAGGCGTTCCTGCAGTGTCGGTGAACGTAGCGCAGGTGCGTGGGACTCGATGTATGCGTAGATAGTTGGGTGAATCTCTTCGAACGAATCGACAGTGGCTTTAAGAACGACACAGACCTGTCTATAAGGACTGGTCGCTGCAGACTGATCGAACGTTTCCTGGACACGCTGGTTCCGGGTGGCAAAGCAACGGCCCAGCACGTCATCAAGCAGAGCATCCTTTGCCGCCGAGGTGGTAATTGATTGACGCAATGGTTGCCCCTGCTGTGTGAGTAATGTCGTGTGAGCTGATGTTGTTGTAACTGCACAAACGAGAGTGCCAGCCAGCAGCTTGTCGCGGGTCGTGCGTGATGGTTGCATGGACGCATTCTATATATGACTAACAATTGTTAGTTATATTAATTAAAGTTAGCCATGGTAAATGAGGTTGTTCGCTTCATCGGAGCGTTCAACGCCGACGGTGGCGTGTGAGACTGGTTGGCCTATGTGTTGGGCAAGCTGCATGGCAACGTGTCGTACGTGTTGTACGGTGTCCCCCACCGGGAAGTACGGACTAACCTGGAGTGGAAAGACGTCACTTGCACTCTGGGTGCGCCGTTCTATCTAGTGTGCTGTAACGAGTTTTCTGCTGAGGTCGCTAAATTGGTCGGTGATCTGACTTCGGCGGTGCTGGCACGGATGAGCGGCGTTCTCCACATCCTGCTGTTCCTCAAAGATTTTCTGATCATGTCCGGGGAAGCCCAGGAGTTCATCGGTGTGCTACCCTGGCTCTGCGTCGACAACGATGTGGCATGGTCGGGGGGTTCGACGTAACCGAGTTGGTCGGCTTGGCGCTGTGACTGCGAGGTTGTCACCGGGGCCACCGTTGCTTTGCTATTTGCAAAGCGTGCTTTCGGGAACGATTCCTACCGGCGATGCGCCATAGGCACGGAGACACGTTCTCACTACGGGTGCCGCCGTATATCGACAATCTCGTGTTCTATACCTCTTTAGAATATATCAAAGAGATCTTCGTGGCCGAACCGAAGTTGCTGCACGTGGGTGAAGGAAACTAAATCCTGGGTCTCGTGATGGGCGAGCACTCAGTGTTGATGACCGACGAAGCTGAGCGTGCGTGGATACGAGCCTGCATTCATTCGGGTCGCATTGCAGGGCATTCGTGACATGATCGCTTTGGTCACCCGTGAGCACATCGCGCTACGATTTGCCGATGCCGATATTAACAGACTTGACTGTATGAATGTACTCACCCTGGACATCATTTTGCGGTTGATTTTCGGCATCACCGAACCAAATATCAAGGACAAGTTGACCAATCACCTACAGGACATCACCAACATCTAATCCGCGATTTTCGCCGAGTGTGGTTTAAACGCGTGCACTTGTGGGAGCACTGTCTTCAACAGTCAGAGCAAGATCAGCACCATCTTTTATCATGAAATTTACTACTATCGAACAGTTTCCGTACTAGATATGCGCACAGAAGTGTTGTCCTGATTTCTGCAAACCAAAGATCAGTCCACAGCACCCTGCTGGCGGGCAGTGATCAGCTTGGTTGACATACTCCAAGTGCTTTAGCTCATCATGTTGAGGATAGGGTTCGCCATGCAACTGAATCCAGTCGATAACGTGCTGGCCCAGTTGATTGATACCGAGCTGGCTGCGACGCTTGGGTTAGTCGACAGAGCCGTCGCCGTGGTACTCGTGCAGCTGCTGTTGTTGATGTGGCCAGGACGTTGTCCGCTGTAGATTGAGTGAAAGATTTGTTTCTTTCACTTTCTGTTCAACGGGTTTCGTCCATAACTACGGTTCATGTTGATAGATTGTTCCTTGTTGATCTCGGGAAGTGTTCGGATTGCCTCGGGTATCTCATCCCTCGTTGGCTTGCTGTGTGCGAACTGCCACTGGTGTGATCCAGATGAGTAGAGGTTCTGGTACGTGACACAACGACTTACTGCACGCGTCATCAAACGCATTAGTCTGCTCTGGCTCTGTCTCGTTCTGCAAGTAGGTGTTTCACCAGGTGAGCACTTGGTCGATTAGCGTCGCTGCTGCGGTGTGGGTCAGCATCCACAGTGATGCGTCGTCCAGGACGTGGCCAGTGTAGTCGCACCTTCGTAGAGTACAGCGAGTTGCTTGCTCAGCAGGTGTGGGTCAGTGGCGCTTGCTTGGTGAGTTTAGTAGTACCGTTGATGAAGTTACGCTTGTTAGCATGAACAATTTTTAACTTCCGACATGGCTCCTGCTTCTTGTCAGTTGCGTTGCGGAAAGGGTAGCTCCGTATGGGTGTGGAAAATGGATCGGGAATGTAGAACAGGGTCAGTAGCAGCTCGTGTGGCGTTCGGTCGTCGACATCTGCCCTAGAAGGATTTTCCTTTCGTCGTTCCAGGCTGCGCAAATACTCCTCTACGACTGCCGACTTACTTGGAAAGTATTGGTAAAGAGCATATTTAGATATTACCAACTCGGTTGCAAGTCAATCGACGTCGGTGGTGTTAATGCTCTCTAAGTAGAAAAACTCGGCTACGGCGTCTAAAATGCGCTGGTGTGTGCTACGGATTCCTCTGATTTTCGTGTGCTATGTATCGCACGGTCTGTTCGTCGCTTGAAGTATACCGATCGGTTTACATCGCACGTTAAGTGGTGTAGTGCCGACAGTACAGAAATACATTCTATTAGTCTACTAGGAGTTGGGATGACACCATAGTTTTCTGTGGCATTGATTATCAGTGTTTACTCGGACATTTGCTATGTTGTTGCGACTAAAAGGTTTTGAGGTCTTCGGTATCAGCTGTCGGCCGCAAGCGACGACGCCGATCGTCGGAGTGCAATTGGTTTAGTTCGGTACCACCGATGACGTTTCGATAATTACCACAACGTCGAATCCGAATTACCACCAGACGCCCACTTGGAGCCTGATAGCGTTTTTCCTAGCACTGCTGGCGATTCTACTGTGCATCGACATTCGATAGCATTAACCAGTGAGCTCGCTTCGGGATTGTCGCAGTGTTGACAGCGCCTCGAATTTCTGGGTGTGCTCGGATTGTCTAACGCTGATTGACTTGCTGCCGTTTTTGTCGAATGCAAGCGCGCGAGTCAAGAGACGACGCCGCGTTGCTCGCCAAGCTTGTCGTACCGGGGCAGTTCGGCCAGTTGTTATTGGAAGTATAACGATGACCAGGTTTTTACTGTTGTTTTCGGGTCGTTAGAATCGAGCATGACTTTACATTTGAGTGTCGATGTTGAGGCGTGCTATCAGCACTTTATCAGTCGTGTGTGCATCAACGGCGAAGTCTGGGTTTTGCATAAACTCTGATATGTGGAGGTTGTGGGTCGGATCGAACCATTATTAACGAGAAGACAATCAGCTAGTTCCGGTCCATCTGGTCTACTCCGCTTCGGCCTATGCGCGACAGCACACTGCCGGGCTGCGGGAGGGTTGGGAGCCGGCAGCGATGGACGTCGAAGAGTTCGTCGGTGGGCCACTGAAAGGCATGCATGAGTGCGGTTATCTGGTAGGCACCAATTACAACTCTGACGTGGCTGGTGTTGCGGTCGACCCTATGGACCTAGCTCGGGCTCTCCTGGGAGAATCCTACTGAATAGGTGACGCGCTATTTCGAGCGAACCTGAATCGTGCAACATTCGCCATCAGCGAAGCTGTTGCGTAGCCAAAGTCAGCGTGGGTCGCTAGTCTGTTGTGGGGTACTTGGGCCATTCGTTTCGTGATGCGGCTACGGTTTAGGGAGGCGAGCTACGTACCTAAGGAATTAGGACGACGACAGATCAAACAACGTATGAACAGCTCGATGGCTACTCGGTGGATGGTGTTGACGTTGGTTCACGTATCGATCCCGTTTTGGCTGAAAGCTAGCTATTATCAAACGGTTTGTATGCCAACCGGGTTTCAGTCAGCGGCGCGCTCTCGCGCTGACATCGTCGTGTTCGACGCCGAGAATGTGGTCATGACCAAGGACAAGCTTATGGCCAGCGACCGCGTCATGCGTTGTCTTGGCACTAAAAACTCCGACTGGTTTCTTATCAATGGCTTTGGCATTCCTTGGTGGGCGGACGACATAGCTGCATTGGCGACTAGCTTGGTCGGCAGGGTGACGTTGGTGATGGTCGAATCGGTGGACCATGTCACCGAGATCGCGACACGATTACCCAACGTGCCGATCGTGATACTGGTTGGGACGGCCTGCGGTCTAGATTGTAGTGCGCATCACCGAGATCGCCGGCGGTCACGAGCATCTTTCGACTCGCTTTTGATATCGACGATTTCCGCCGTGAAAACAGTTTCCGGGAAGACCTGATGACTCTGGCGTATGTACGATCACGCTTCACCATGTGCTGCTAAGGTGGCCAACTTTAACAGTGCGGTTGATGGAACGATGATCGGTTCTGATGGTTGACGTTCATCGAGTCTACGGTTTTCTCTGTCGAGTTCGGGGTGACAGGCAAGATCTTCCTGATATTCGAACAATGTTCGGTGGTTAATGAGGTACTATCTCTGCAGTATTAAGAAATATATTAAGCTGAAATCTTTTTGCAGAGTGCGAACATGATTGGGGAGAGATCTGCAATGGCTCTGATCTGCTGCACATCGCGCAGTCTACCAAGATCTTCAAGTTGGTTTGTGCATAAGGCATCTTAGTGTCCGACTTCGATGACGAACAGGTTCGTTCGTCCGCGCCGTTGGACACGTATAACTACTGAACCGCGTTTGGGGAACGTCATGGTATCAGCGTGCACCTAATGATGTGTTCGCGACGTACGTAGCCGCGAGTGCTGTAGGTAACAGCTATTCCGCTGCCGTTTGTGACGTAGGTGCTTGATGCAATCGATTTTCCGCCCCGGTACCGGTGAATATTCGCACCTATCAGGACGGCGGCCGCGATTGGACTGTTCTCGACACGATGGTCGCCTGGACTGGTGTGTCTGACCACCACTATGCTCACGATCTACTTCGTGTTGGCGGTGGGCTTTCACTTTCATGTCAAGGTTCGCGATCTGAGCGTCGTAACCGCCGCGGCGGCGGCTAACATCACGATCTTTGCCGTTATGACCGCGAAAAAGAACTTGGTCTGATAAATACAGCCGCTGGTTTTCAATTGGACTCGCTGTGCCCGTTCGCATACCAGATATCGTTGTAGATCCGCGATGTCCGGGAGCAGCTGGGAATCGCTGTATAACTGGCAATTCTTCGACTTCGAAGCGATCAATCGCTAAACAGGCAAGAAGCACTCGTGACAGCGAGAGTGTTCCTATGGCTGGGCCTTGATGCGAATCGGTGCAATGCTGCGGCCAACCGGCCTGTCGTTACTGGACCGATGGTATACTGCTATTGTACATGAACTGTACTCTGCAGGCGGCAAACCACACGATCTCGTGGTGGCGCAACTCCTACTGGGTGACACCGGTGTCGATCTGACGATTCTTGATGGGGCGCTAGCCGACCCGAGCACCCAAGATGGCATTCGCGCCGAACATCAGTGGATCGTGGATGCCGGCGATTACGGCGTGCCCACGCTGTCTTTGCCGGGGTCGCCGCCGACGGCCAATTCCTGCTCGGGTCTGTGCGCTGACCGATGCGGCCGCCCTGAGTATTGTGGAACGTGGTCTTCGGGACGACCGAACTTCCCTGAGTTGATTGGCCGGTTTCTGTAATCGTACTTCGATGTTCCTGATCGGGTCAGCATAAATCCCGGCGACGCCATAGATGTCGAAGAACTCACCAGCGGACGTCAGTCGCGGAGGCGATAGGTTGATGGCCGTTCAGCTAGGCATTCGGGTAAAGCGAGTCCATCACGACGTTGACTCCGACGACGGCCAGCGCGTTTTGGTGAGTAGAATCTGGCCGCAAGAATTCCACAAGACTGACCCGCGGGTGGACATCTGGCTCAAAAGCGTTACGCTGCAGAAAGAACTCCGCCAATGGTACCAGCATCAGCCGGAGCGGTTCAACAAGTTTGCGGTACATTACTAGGCGGGGCTGTCTAACAGTGCAGCACTCCATGAGTTAGACCAGGGGTAGCTGTGCGGCGATTTCGGCCGTGACAGCTTTGAACTGTGGTTAGCGGTGGCTCTGGCCGGTCTTCCGGTGTATGCTATTGTGGCGCTATCTGAGTTGGGCATTGACGAATTGGTCTTGGTCTAGGCGCCTCCTGACGACGTGAAAGCTGTGCCTAGTTGGGTTGCGGCGCTAGTCGATCGATGGATGTCGGCCTTGTTACGTCTTTCTCGGTGAATTCGACGTAGCCAACTGACGGTTGACGTTCGACGTGTGCCGTGCACGCTCGACGATGTTCCCCACCTTCGCGGCAGCTAGTCTTCGGCAACATCGGGGTGGCCACTAGCGGTGCTTTGCGCAGCGTAATTTCGTTGGGCCTTCTAGAACCACAGGGTGTTCCGTCGAGGAGCAGTGTTGCCGGAACCATCTCACTGGTTACCAACCCGTATCGGGTCGTCAGTTCGTCGACGATGTCGAAACTGTGTGGAATGGACTCCAGGGTGTTAACGATGATCGTAGTCGACGGCACTTTGTGGGTGAGTTGAAATAGTTTGTCTTCGTGTGGTTGGTGGCCGCCATCAAATCCCCAGATAACATGCAAAACCTTTGCGCACCAATATAGCCATAATTGCAGTAGTCGCTGGACGAGCGCGTGGTGGATCGGCAGTTCGTCGTGTCGGGCGGCCTTGGCAGTGTAGATCATCAGCTTTTGTCACAGGGCGCGTCTGTTTTCATCGGCAGCGGCTGGTGTCGTTTGAACAGCTGATTGTCGCGTTTGCAGATGCGCACCCTCGTAGACGGTCAGCAATGGGTTAGACAGTTGGATGGCGAGTTTGGCTTCGCCTGCTGATACTTGTTGAGTCGACCCGATACCGTTGATCATCAACGGAACATTGACGTTGCGGCAGAAAAAAATGGGCCCGGCGGCACTTACCGTGAACTTTGCCGTCGACGTCGAAAAGTACTATTGAACCAGTATCCGTGTCGATGCAAAAATCGTATATCGCGTACCGAGCTAGTTTCCCGACTATGCGCTCCTGGCAGCCAACGTAGGCAGTGATCTTGACTTCATCACCAGTTTTGGTCCCTGTTGTGGTTGTCAAAGTCATCTAGTGTACTGGTATCTGCTAGACTCGGCGGCTGGCACTGCTCGCTCCAGAGTCAGCAGTCCGTGGCTGGTCATCGCGGTTACGTCGTGGACGAGGGAGTGGATTTTCGGCTTGACGCCGACCGCGGCAATCGCCACCGCTGGGTCTTCGGACAGGCTTAGCGATGCGTCACTGCACAGTTCGTGGTTCGGCTCGAAACTGGCGATTCCACGCAGCATCACGCTGGTCGCAACGTCGCGGGCGTCGAACAAGTCCAAGATGGAATCCGCCAGAAGTCGACTCGAAGCTGACCCATTGCCGCTCACCGAAGTATGTTGCCGCTCAAAAAATATCCGTTAACTTCAAACACTGCCGTTTCATAGTTGCTCCGTGGCCCATTGCCGAAGTAGTACCGCGATCACACCCAGCCCGACACTGGTGACGATATTGACAAATGTTGAACGTGTTTGACTTTCTTCCCTTAGCCGCTGACTTTCCAGCATCCAGGTAAAATAAAGCAGTGTAGCCATCGATGAATTCGATACCGGCCAGCAGGACTGCATTTTTGCTCAACGCCAAGCCGCTCAGAAACCCCAGTAGCGTGGTACCGTTGATGTTTACCGTCCAATATGCTGACTGGAAAAGACCTCGCTACCTGGCGCGGTTCACCAGTAGGCTCAGCGCTGACCCGCGGCCAATGCGACCCTGTCGTTGGTCCAGGTTGCGGCCGTCATGGCCGCAGTGTCGGTCATTGGCGCACCCGAACTCGGCGCACCAAAACTGTGGCCAGCTGTACAGCCAGCAAGCGCGCCATGATGCTTATCATTGTTTAGCGGGCGGTCAGACTTCAGGCGTTACGTTTGATCATCGTTAGCGTCTCAACCTGCATGGTCGAGAACGTGGTTAACCCGTCTTACTAGCGGATGTCGAGCAGGAGACGCCTATCACTCGACAGCGGTAACCGTTCCAGTAGTCAGGTGGTGAAAGAACTCACCAGAAAAACGCCGACTATATTGACGATGAAAGTTCGGCTATGGCCAACACCCCGGCTCGGAGACCGTGAGGGTGCTCAGGGCTGTGAGGGTCGCTATATCCAGCGTGCCACCGACACAGACCACCGCGGCTAGCTCTCGATGATCTGGCACTCTTGGATTCCCTTCGAGTTTACCGATGCGCTAGGCAGCGCACGGTCAGACTGACCGGCCAGGTAAGCTGGGAACGCCGAGCATGGGCAGAATTGGTAACCATGGTGGCCAATTCACGTGCCGGTCAGCCGGCCCAGCCTGAGGACCTCGTCGACCTGTCGCAACTGGTCACCGCGTACTACACCATCGAACCCGACCCGGATAACATCGCACAGAAAGTGGTGTTCGGCACGTCGGGACATCGTGGGTCGTCGCTGGGCGGGACCTTCAACGAGGCTCACATTCTGGCCATCACCCAGGCCATCGTCGAGCATCGCGTTATGCACGGTGCCACGGGGCCATTGTTCATTGGCCGTGACACGCACGGTTTGTCCGAGCCTGCATGGATTTCGGCGTTGGAAGTCCTTACCGCCAACAACGTGGTAGCGGTGGTAGATTCCCGAGACCGTTACACGCCGACACCGGCGATCAGCCACGCGATCCTGACCTACAACCGCGGTCGCACCGCCGCGCTGGCCGACGGGATCGTTGTGACGCCGTCGCACAACCCGCCGACTGACGGGGGCTTCAAGTACAACCTCCCGCACGGCGGCCCGGCCGGTACCGATGTGACCAACGCAATCGCCAAGCGCGCCAATGAGATTCTGCGTGGCAGTGGTTCGATGGTCAGGCGCACGCCACTAACTCACGCGCTGCAGGCCGTAGCACGCCACGATTATCTCGGCAGCTATGTCGACGACCTGCCTAATGTGGTCGATATCGCTGCGATTCGTGACGCCGGGGTCCGGATCGGTGCTGACCCGCTCGGTGGGGCTAGCGTCGACTACTGGGCCGAGATTGCGCAGCGGCATGATCTGGACCTGACCGTGATCAATCCGCTGGTAGACGCGACGTGGCGGTTTATGACACTTGACCATGACGGCAAGATCCGGATGGACTGCAGCTCGCCGGACGTGATGGCCTCGCTCATCGCCAACCGGGGTCATTACCAGATCGTCATCGGCAACGACGCCGACTCCGATCGTCATGGAATCGTGACTCCCGACGCGGGTTTGCTAAATCCGAACCATTATCTGGCGGTGGCTATCGACTACCTTTACACGCACCGGCAGTCTTGGCCGGACAGCATCGCGGTCGGTAAGACCGCGGTCAGTTCTTCGGTCATCGACCGGGTGGTTGCCGGCATCGGCCGCAAGTTGGTCGAGGTGCCGGTAGGGTTCAAATGGTTCGTCGACGGTCTGATCGACGGTACGATCGGCTTCGGCGGCGAGGAATCAGCGGGGGCGTCGTTCCTGCGGCGCGATGGATCAGTATGGAGCACCGACAAGGACGGCATCATCCTGGCGCTGTTGGCCTCCGAGATCCTGGCCGTCACCGGCTTAAGCCCCTCGCAACGCTACCAGAAACTGGCCGCCAAGTACGGCACCCCGTCGTATGCTCGGCTCGACGTGCCCGCTGACCGTGACCAGAAAGCCCGGCTGGCCAAGTTATCGGGGGACCAGGTGAAGGTCACCGAGTTGGCAGGAGAACCGATTACTGCAAAGTTGATCACCGCGTCGGGAAACGGTGCTCCGCTGGGCGGCCTAAAGGTGACGACGGCCAACGCGTGGTTTGCCGCACGACCGTCGGGAACCGAGGATGTCTACAAGATCTATGCGGAGTCCTTCAACGGACCTGAGCATCTGGCCGCAGTGCAAAAGACAGCCTGCGAGGTGGTCAATCAAGCTATTGGGTAAGGACGTTTGACTAGTGACTTTGAACGCTCCCTAACAGTGGTGTAGCTTCGATGAACACAACTTCTCGGGGCTATGGCGCAGTTGGTAGCGCACCACACTGGCAGTGTGGGGGTCAGGGGTTCGAGCCCCCTTAGCTCCACTCCGGAAATTGCGGTTTCATGGCAAAGTGCTGATAGATAGCACCTTCGCTAGCGGCACCTTTGTCACAGATCAACGCCCAGCGTTGAATTTCAACATGGATCATCTCGAAGTGAAGTTATTGGCCTACGCTGCGTGCCCCTCTCAACACTGGCCTGAAAAATAGTCGGAAGCTTGCAGTATTGCCCGGAGATTACGAAACATCGTGCGATTCGTTCGGATAGCCTGAGAGTTTAGGTGTGGCATGGGTGCTTGGGCCATTGAGTCGAAAACGTTTCTGCCTGAGCAGCGCCAGGGCCTAACGCCGGTACTGGGTTTCTTGTTTGTTGTCCATGAGCAGCGGCGTGGCTACGCGGTAGCGCACAGATGCGCGTGATGAGCATGACTGCGTCGAGCTCCTGCGAGAAGTTCATCAGGAGTTGCGACAGGTGGTGACAGCCTTGCAGGCCGGCAATGCGGTGACTAGTGCGCCGCAGAGCATGACAGTGACCACCTGGCAGTACGCTGACCTTTGTGGCGTGAGTTGTCCTACCGTGGTGCGCTTGATCAGCAGCGGAGAGCTTCCGGCTGAGCCCATCGGCAACCGCCATCAGCCCGTGTTCGACGATGTGTTTGCCTATCGGGAAGTTCGACGGTAGCGCCAGTACGGCACACTTGCGGAGACCGTGATGGACATCGGTGCCGACGAGGATCTCGACCTGATTGATACGTAGTTGTGTGAAGTGCGACGTGTTGTTACCGCGTACCGCATTAACTTGCTGGCTTTGGCGGAACTGTCCGCGGCCCTGCAGGCCGTGCTGTACGAGCATGGCGTGTGGGAACTAGCCTAGGAGGTCAACATGCGGCTGCGGCAGCGCTTCAGGGCGGCTGATTTTTTCGTGCTGATGCGGAAGTTCGGGGATGGGTCCGGACGTCCGCTGCACACTCTACGGCAGGTGCTGGCTCAGATTTCCGTGGGGTGTAAGGTATACGAGACCGCATAGATGTGTGCCGATGCATCGTTGCCGCTGCTAGCGCTCTCACCGGCGTGAGCGGGTGTGCCGAGCGCGATCCTGTTGACTAGCGTGATCGGATTTCTGGGACCGTTTTTTGCTGTTCAGCCTGTTTCAACAGACCTATTACACTGCTTACGCGCTGGCCCGCGCCACTGATGCGGGACATGGCCTAGATTGGATCATCGCTATACTGCAGCGTGATTACCTGTAGTCTTCAGCTATTTAAGCCGAGGCCCGAGCGCGGGTGCGGATAATCTGCGGGGGCCTGGCCGAGCCTGACCTGAGGATCGGCAGGGTGGCGTTCCAGCTACTGGTTGACAGCGTCGATGTCATCGTCCATAACGGTAACTTGGTCAACTACGCGCGGACTTACGACGCCCTAGAGCCCGGTAAACGTAGCTGGCAACTTGGAGCTTTTGCTCCTGATACTGACCGCACACCCCAAGACCTTGCTATCTGGCCTCTAACACCTTCGTCTACGGCTGAAACACCAAGCCGGTGGTCGGGGGTCCGATGCCAACGATCGAGATGAGCGTCCTAGACGTCAGCTCTTCGCAGATGTTAAGTGAGTCACGGAGCAGCTGGTGCTGGCGGCCTAGCGGCACGGACTCGACGTGCGCGTCTACCGGCTTTCCTCATCTCGCCCACCCACGTAGACTTTGGTACCCAGGACGATAATTCATAGTGCACGGCCTGGTCGTCAAAGCCCACAATCAAGTCAGCCTGTTGCCAGCGGACTTGGTCGCGGATCACGTTGTCGCGCTGATGGCTTTCCCGGGTACAGCTGACACCGTCTTCAACATCACCACCGACTACTACTGCAATCTGATGGGATATCATCCCACTGTTATCGGAACGGCACGGCTACCGTGATAGCGTATCCTTCGTCGAGCAGTGGCACCGTTGGTACGTGCCGCGAGATCCACTCTGTCCGGCCGATTGCCTCACTTGGTCGGTCGACAAGATCGCGGCGATGCGGGACAAGCGCTACGACAACACTGGGTACCGGCACACGTGCCCTCGCCAAGGTCTCCCTGTGCGAGCCGGTGCTGAGCAAAACGGTCAACGATCTCGTCCGCTTCCTGCGGCGTGAGCATCTGATCACTGAGGCTGAGACGGACGCGCAGTGCCTAGCCAGGCCAGAGAATATTCTCAGGGCTGTAACGCAGTAGGGAGATAACCACAGTGTACCCGCGATGATCAGACAGTCTGTCCACATGATTGTTCGCTCGATCACGAGCGAATCGTCCTTGTATTAAAGGCGGTGTTGCTGCTGATCGAAGACGGCTAACTGCGACTGGGCATCCAGGGATTCATCAGCCAGGACGCCATGCATTCCCAAGCACATTCGGGTATGCCTGGGCTTTTTGCTGCCAGGGGTATTGAGGTGACACCGTTTACCAACCAGATCACCTGGCTGTTTGACAAGCCCCTGGAGCACCGACCCAGTGATGCTAGGCTTGTTGCGTCGGTACGGCGCAGAGCGGAGTTGAAGACCAAGCGGTCGCCTTTGACACCATGAAGTATCTTCGTGTTGGGGGCTGATGGCGGGTGCGTACTCCGCTGTTGGTGACAGCCGGTGCGTGGATACGCGGTGTGCGATTCATGTACTCGGTCGACCCACACGTGTTGTCGGGGGCCATGTCGTGCTGGCGAGACTGCTTTGATGCAGTGCGCCCCGGCTGAGTGCTCGGGCCATCCCAGTTCGTATAGGCCATCGGCGCCTACTGCAAGCCGAGTTTCTATTCGCCACAGCTGGGCGGGGGCATGGTCGACTAACTTGGCTCGGTAGCCTGTTGCCTGGGCGTCTCACTGAGCATCGAGGGCAGATGACTCACACAATCGGGACCGTGTCTGGCAATGTAACCCTGGCGGTCCACTCGTACACCGAGATCGATCGAGGAGGCCCGACTATCTTGGTGGTCTACGGCGATACGGATAACAACCACGTGTCGGACGGTGTCACAGAGCGGCCCGTTGACTGATACAATTTTGTGGCCACACAATGTGTGTGGTTTCGCTGCATCAGCGTTCCTGGCCTTCTTGCCGAGATAACGCTTTTTGCAAACTTTTTCGGACATCAGAACGGTGATCGACAACCCGGGGGTGAACTAGGTGCACCTGCTGACTCACGACTGGGGCTAGATTAAGGCCTGAGCGGCGGTCACCAACGGATCGATTATGCTCAAAATCGCTTCGTTCACGTACATATTCGGGCAGAATCTGAACTATGTCGGTGGGTTTCTACAGTCATCGTGCACACCCCGTGCCGTAGCTAACGTCATCAAATAGATCCTGCATCTGTTTTTCTTGTGCACAGTGGTGTTCGAGTTGGCATTCTGCTCTCGGGTAGGTATTAAAGTTGTTGTAGCTTTTGAACTTATTGACTGATCGAGCGCCGGAAGTCAGTGCCGTGCGGTGTACCGGTTGATCGATGACTACACTCAATAGACTCAACCTCTACTGCGCCAACATGTCCGGGTCGATGCTGACGTAGATGCCGCAGGCTTACGGTATCGGTACAAGTGCTAGTAGCGTGTCACGACTATTTTGTGTAGCCAGTTCTGTAGCAGTTAACCTGCTTGATTCCAGCTTGTAGCAGGGTCGTCCCAATCGAAGGCCGGCACTTGGTCGTGACTTCGCATACCGACGTCATCGGTCGGCTTGCCAGCGAGTGGGTCGACCTGGTCATCGAGGGTGTAATTCTCACAGCAGATCTCCGGAATATATAACAAGAGATGCTGTGTAGCAGAGCATTTGGAATAGCATATTCGCATACTTGTACGGTCACCGAAAGTGCGACCATGCCTACACCGCGTTGTGGGGACGGCTGTGCTCTTCGGTGGCTTTGATGTTGGCACCACAGTGGGTGCCATCGCGGGTGGTTACGGTGCAACGGACTAACACCGCGGTGATCACCCAACGTGAAATGATTACACCCGATGTGGTCGCGTTAACCTTGGCCGACGTGTACGGCAGATTGTTATCGTCCTGGGCGCCGGGTGTGCACATCGATATTCGTCTAACCTTGGGTCACCATCAGTACTCACTGTACGGTTCGGTCAGGCTGCATGCCAACTCTCGTGTCGCCGTACGCTGGATTGCTGCCGACGCCGGCGGCGATCCAGCGGTTCAATTGAAGATATATGATACCTTCAAGGCGGGTGACACGTGCGAGTTCGAAGGCTCTCACGAAGCATTCTGTCTCATAACGGATGAGCATGGCGTGTTGTTCGTGATAGGTGGCATCGGATTTACGCCAACCCTTTTGACGATTCAAGAGGCGGATTATCGTAGAATCAGTTGGCGAGAAATCTATATTCGTCGTAATCTACTAACATATGCCGATGCTGTACGAGATGATTACGGTAGTGTCGCATCGGGTCATCATATGGGCTTACTACAAGTGTGGCCGAGTCGGCACAGTAGCAGACACCTTTGCCAACACGGCACTGACGACAGCTGCTTACGTATGCGGTCCACTTGCCATGCTGGAGTCGGTGCGTACAGCACGCTACAAACGCGCCAACGTGCCACGCCACTACGAACGATTCAGTGTGTAGCTGGTTGTCGACGGGATGCTTTTCGAGCTGGAATGTGCGTGTTTGCACCCGATGCTCAGCGTGCCAGCTAACCGGTCGGCGCTGGACGTGATGCTCGAATGTGACCTGACCACCCCCTACTTGTTCCAGTAAGGGCTCTGCGGGACCTGCAAGGTCAGGTGCTAGCCGGGCAGGTTGACCGCCGGGGTCACATTGCGGAGGGGGATGACGAAATACTGGCTTACATCTCACGGGCAAGAAATGATTGTGTGGTGGTCGATGCTTGATCAACAGTAATCAAAGATGGTGATGCGTTCCTGAACAACGTTTTTGAAGATGACCATCACCAATTCCGTTGCATGACAATTTTTTCTTATCTATCGGATGAATGATCAGATCGCGATGTCTGTTTTATGCGAATATGATTCGTCGAATCATCTGCTGGTCGTAGTCGCTAGACGCCAAACTGGTCGCCGAGGTTTGGCAGTGGATGCGGCAACAGCTACGCTCATCCCGAGTGTTACCTGCGCCGCGACAGAAGATGACGATCGGAGGCTGGCTACCGATCGATGCAACGGGTGCCGGTCTATTGCCCATTGACCGACCGCTGGGCTGCTGGCAACTATACGCTCTATATACTGTTCTGCTCCTGGGCCATCTAGCCATTTACAGGAAAAATCTCATGTTACTTACTCCGCAGGATACCCGCTATGCGGTTTTCTTCAAGTCACTTCGTAGAAGACGCGACTGTAGCCAGGACGCAGTCGACGCATTTCTGGATCTCATTGAAGCGGAGAAAAGATGTTGCGCAATAGGAAGCTGCACTTAGCGCCTGGTAGCGCGCATAACAGTGCATTCTGGTTATCTGGGGGGTCAGTGCCACCAAATTGTAGCGCAACACACAATTTGCGCAGCCCAGGAACCAATAGGGTCAGTTCATGACCAGTCTGACGATGGCGTTGGTGAGCGCATCGGTACTGATCGGGATATTGGTGATTAGTGAGTTCAAGCATGGCGCCATCGAGAAACACGGTGACCACTTCCGCGTACCGTCGTTCTATGCACGGTTCAAGCAGTGCGACTAGGCCCCTCATGCCGCTGCACTAGGGTATTGCAATTCCGGTCGACGGGTAGTTGCGATGTACGCTTTGTTAAGCGTGCGGTGTCGGTCTTGGTCGGCCAGGTAACCGACGGTGAGCTGGGCGAGTACGGCGGGAAGCTCGGCCTTCGCTTTGAGTTAGCGACGCCACCGATCGAGATACGCGGCCGCGGTGGTCGTGGCATGCGTGAGCGCGGCATCCTGCTGTGCTTCGAGATGACTGAAATAGTAAGTTGATCGATCCAACCTGGCATATCTGCCTCCGCGGCTATCTGGCGGTGGCCCAATTCGCCGGGACCTTCCTGGGCGGTTACGCGTCCAGTTGTCTCGACGATTGCCTGCCGGCGACGGATGGGGTTTGTGCTGACAACGGCCCAGGGTGGTTGTCAATGGTCACCGGCCAGGCTCAGCAGTACTACCCCGATGATAATCAGCATGACGCCAACGACTTTCGTCGCGGATACCGGCGAGTCGAAGAATAGCACGGCGATTAGTACGATGGCGACTGTACCGATGGCCGACCACAACACATAGGCGACATCTGTCTGCATGCCGCGTGAGATCGACAGTGCCAGGAGCGCGAAAGCTACTGCGTAGCCAGCCAGACAAGCTAGAGTCGGCGTCAGCCGGGTGAACCCTCCAGTATTCTTGAGCAGGGTAGTCGCTACTACCTCCGCGAAGATCGCGCAAAAGAGGAACAAATAAGCCACTATAATTTTTTCAGCATACATATGCACATGCGTAAAGGGGTTGAGTGGTTTGCTGGAACGGACAGCTTGTCGATGCCATGAGGTTTGTCGTTAGCTAGATGGTTAAGCTGCAGAATCGCGCAGTGCCGCTACCGGTACGACATCGGCCTGACCCCTGCCATTTTCACCAGCGATGGCCATACGCGTGGAGGTCTCCGGTACGTGCTGGTCAAAGGGTGGGGGTGATGGCTGCTCGACCTGAGACATACGAGGATTCATCATGACCATCAGCGTGTTCGATCTGTTCACGATCGGTATTGGGCCGTCCAGCTCACACACGGTCGGTCCTATGCGCGCCGCAGCGCGTTTCGTCGAGGACCTAGCTAACAGCGGTTTGCTCACGGATGTGTGTGACATCCGTGTCGAGTTGTTCGGCTCGCTGGCGGCAACTGGGGCTGGTCATGGCACCATGGCGGCTATCCTTTTGGGGCTCGAAGGGGAGCATCCGGAGAAACTCGATGCCGACGACATGGCGGCTCGATTGGCCTGTATGCGCGCTGCCGGGACAATCTGTTTAGGTGGATTGATCGTAATCAATTTCACCGAAGCCGACGTCGTGCTGAGCCCGCAGACGGTGTTGGACCGACATCCCAACGCCCTAACTATCACTGCGATCGCCCGCAACGGAACCAATCTGGCCGCCGATACCTATTACTCGGTCGGTGGTGGATTTGTCGTTGTGCACGGCGATCCACCCGATGGCGCCGAACGGATCACTGGTAGGATGTCCTTTAGCTCAGCGGGCGAACTACTTGAGTTGGCTGCCATCCGTGGAGTGTCGATCTGCGAGATCATGGCCGAGTATGAGCAGAGCTTGAGGCCTGTACAAGAGGTACGTGCTGGCCTGCTAAATGTCCGAGATGCCATGATGCAATGCGTTCAGCGTGGCATCGCTCAGGACGGTTATCTGCCCGGCGGGCTGAAAGTGCGTCGACGTGCACGCTCCTGGCACGAGCGACTGCTCGCCGAGGATCCTAATCGCGATCCGACGTTTGCCGAGGACTGGGTGAACCTGGTCGCGCTGGCAGTCAACGAGGAGAATGCCGCGGGTGGGAGAGTGGTCACCGCTCCGACTAACGGTGCGGCTGGCATCCTCCCTGCCGTTTTGTATTACGCGCAGCATTACTGTCCCGCCGGGCGGGCAGACCCGGACGATATGAGCGTGCGGTTCCTGTTAACTGCAGGGGCAATTGGTTCGCTGTACAAGGAGCTTGCGTCCATCTCCGGCGCGGAGGTCGGTTGCCAGGGTGAGGTGGGGTCGGCGGCTTCTATGGCCGCTGCGGGTCTGGCTGAAATCCTCGGTGGCACACCAGCTCAGGTCGAGAACGCGGCTGAGATTGCTATGGAACACAGTCTCGGTCTAACCTGCGACCCGATCGCCGGTCTGGTCCAGATTCCGTGCATCGAACGCAACGCCATTTCGGCTGGCAAAGCGATCAATGCCGCCCGGATGGCCATGCGTGGCGACGGTACCCACCGGGTGAGCCTCGACGAGGTGATCGCCACCATGAGGGCAACCGGCCGGGACATGAGTTCCAAGTACAAGGAGACTGCCGAGGGCGGACTCGCCATCGCGGTCAACGTCGTCGAATGTTGACCGTGCGGTGTAGTTGCCACAGATAGTGCGAGTTTGGCTGGTAAGTCCAATCGTCGGCGGCAACCGGCACACC
Source organism: Mycobacterium uberis (assembly GCF_003408705.1). GTDB lineage: Bacteria > Actinomycetota > Actinomycetes > Mycobacteriales > Mycobacteriaceae > Mycobacterium > Mycobacterium uberis. The sequence continues at coordinate 37,547 of NZ_QAYL01000002.1, read as the reverse complement.
CATCAACTCACCGCACCCGCTAAACTCATCTCACATGTCGTCGGTAGTAGTGATGACTGTGGACTACCACTAAGATCGCCATGTAATGTAGCCAGCCCAGAAGATCCAGCGGTGGTCGGCGAAAGTGCAGTGCTGACAAATCTAACAATTTCAGCACCCGGGTCTGAGATTGCCACTGCCGATATGATAGCACTTGGTGGCAGTGGAAATGTGTGTGACGCTTTGTCGTTGTCCAAGGTGGTCAAGCCATCGACGGTGTTTGTATCCACAAAATCTACCTAATATCCAGTGGCAGCTACAGCCCACTAGATACCGCACTGATGGGGGATGAGCTTGGTAACCTCGGCGACGTCGCCAACTCCCGGGTGTGTCCCGGGAGTTGGCGACAAGCAGATCCCCTGTAGTTTAGGTCAACTCTCCGATCCAGCCGATTAGCCCTTCAAGAAATCATACGATCTCGAAACCCCCAGTCTTCATAAAGCTCTTACACGAATGTCACGATCAAGTGCACGATTGGTGTGAACACGTCCCGGATCGGACATAGCATTCACAGAAGGAGTTCTCAGATGACGTCGATTACTACATCGCCGTCCCGGGCTGCACTGGCCCCTTTGTTGCTCTCGCACCGACACCAGATTGGGACGATCCTTGGCGCGGGTGCGATGGTTGGGATTGAGTTCACCGCCGTAGTTGAGATCGCCTCGTAGATTTCCATCGTGGTGGTGGCTTGAGTCCCTATCTCTGCGTACTCGGCCTCATTAAGTGCATTTGGAGTCGTATTCTTCTCAAAGAAATTCGTCGCAGTAAATGTTGTATGTGTAACGTAATTGCATGCAGATGTGCAATCACATAATCGTCAGCGCTGGGACCCCGCCGCACTGCATCCCGGCCAGAACGCTGGCGAGTTCGTTTGCTGACGAAAGCGTATTAGGAGCTCAGTGAACGCTGCGTCTCAGCGGCCGCCTGCAACGAGGCTTGCCTCCGGTCTCATGCTCGGTAACGTCGAAGACTCCTCTGGTGGAACGGCGGGTGAAACACAACCCCCACCCAGTGTCGTCACGCTGAATCCGCATACGACAATGCCACCGGGGGTATAGCTGACATGCGACTCAACTGCACCTACGTCGACCTCCATTGCGGCTAAACTACTCGCCTCCTTCAATGACTACACAAAAAATTCGTTGCCTATCGCGCGCTAAGATCGGCCGCATTCTACACTGCCACTAGGTCGGCCCCATGCGGAGCTATCGTCATAATCTCTTGCTCCGCAACGGTGTACGTAGCTGCCAGCCGATCCTTCTGCGTCTCGATCGACGCACTGACCGCCAGTACGCCCTCATGACTACGCAGCGTTGCTACTGATGCTTCTTCTGGTGTTTCTCACCCACCCCCGGCTGCAACCAAGAAGTCTCCGCTCAGTCCAGGCGCGATGTTCAACGTTGTGAGCGTTCCGTGCTTGGCTTTAAGTTTCTTGTGGCGCGTTGCTGAACGTAGTGACTGCGCCGGCGGCCGAGACGGAATGCAACCCTGGTGTGTTATAAGCGCGCTACAGATGCCTGTTGTACCTGCCGATGAACGACTTGCACTCGCCGTCGACTAGTTGCCCGTGACCAAGCCAGCAACCATTCTAAGCGTTGGCCAGGCCCGCTGATTCTACGTATCGGAACTGGACCAAATACGTAGTTGCGCCGATGTAGTTTAGACCCTTGTCGCACGAAGCTTGCGGAGGTTATTGTCAGAGATTATTACAGACCGCCGTTGGCAACGCCGCCTCGGCAGCGGTATTCGATTACTAAATCCTGTTGCAGCTGATTGTGGTGCGCGGAATTCAAGGTCGAACACCATGCAGCGACTGTCGTAGCTGGTGCGCGCTGGTTGTGGTAAGGCGGCAAAGGAAAGGTTGAACACGGTGGTCACCGTGACTTTGAGCAACGGACGGGTTATCGGGTTGGAAACAGATGGTACCGAGCATGAAGCGTCCGGGTCGTATGCTATTGATGACACTGGCATGCTGATGGTTGAGTCCAGGAAGGTCAAGAACACAGGAGAAGTCGTGGTCACGTGCCAGTGTGTCAGCCCGGCCACATGGCAGTGCGTCGCACAAGACCATGCCACCGGGTATCTTGATGTGCCTCCTTGGACCGTCGGGGTGATCGGCTCTGGGGTTTTGAGTGGGCAAGGGTGATCGCGCCTACGGTGAGGTATAGGCTCGCCGCCGACTACCGAGTCTGTTGGCTTGCGAGATGTCAGCAGGTTAATCGATCGAGAATCGGTTTTTCTCCAAATATTTGGCGCAGGCTGTGCATTTCGACGGAACAAGACCGCGGCTAACATGCACTGCCAAATTTTTGTCGAGAGACATGTATTCTTTTGGCGAGATGCAAAAACCAGTACCCGTTGGCACTGATTATTTGGCTTCATGTCTGGTAGAGCGGCTGAGGTCGACAGACGTGCCGATGGATCTCCATCGCGGTTGTACGGTGACGTTGCTTCTGGTTGATGTCGAGGGTTTGACAGAGCTGTTCGAAATACAGTCTGATGAGACATCGGATGCAATTGCACGCCTAGACTGCGCGGTGTCAGAAGCTGTCGCGGCCCATGACGGGGTGCAACAGGTTGTCCAAGGGGCAAGAGGTAACTTTCTCGCGGCGTTCGCTCGTGCTAGCGACGCCGCAGCTTGCGCGTTGGACTTGCAGCTGGCCCCGCTCATACCAGTGCGGCTGCGCATCGCTCTGCACACCGGTGAGGTTCAGATATCCAACGATGATGCCAATAGCGTGGTCCTAGCGATGGTCCAGGTCGCAGGGTTGCTTGATCTAGCATGCGGAGGACACACGGTGTTGTCTTCTACTACAGGCAATCTCGTCATTGACAGGCTCCCCACTGATGCTTGGCTGGTTGACCTTGGTAGTCATTTACTGCGGGATCTGGCTCGGCCAATACGTGTCATGCAGTTGTGTCACCGTAATATGCGCAGAAACCTTCCCGAGCTAGGTATCCGGACCGTCCTTAGCGGACTAAGCTTTCCGAAGCCACTAACCACTTTTGTGGGCCGCACCGCGCAGATTCGAGAAGTGCAAGAGCTTCTGACCGAAAAACGATTGTTGACGCTGGTCGGTGCAGGAGGAGTAGGCAAAACGCGGCTTGCGTTACAGGTTGTTGACAGAGTCACGGACGAGTTTGACAGCGAGCTGTCGTACTTCGACCTAGCACCGTTCACAGATCATGACATCTCCCCAATTGCGTTGGTAGACAACATGTGTAGGTGCGTCGGTGACCGTCGCATGCTGGTGGTGTTGGACACCTGTGAGCACCTTCTCGAGCTGTGTGCAGAGGTAATTACTACGCTCTTGGGTGCTTGCTCGTCGTTGACGATTTTGGCGACCAGTCGCGAGCCGATTGGGGTGGCCGGCGAAGTCATATGGCGAGTTCCGATGTTGTCGTCGGCCAACGAAGCGGTCGAATTATTCACGGACCGTGCTGCCCTGGTTCAACCCGGCTTCAGGATTACCGACGACAACCGTCGGATCGTGACCGAGATCTGTCAGAGCCTCGACGGCATGCCTTTGGCGATCGAGCTTGCCGCCGCACGGATACGCACACTATCGCTAACCGAGATAGCCGATAGTTTGGATGACCGATTTCGGCTGTTGACTAGTGGTGCGCGTACCGTGGTGAGACGCCAGCAGACGCTCCGTGCCTCGATGAATTGGTCGTATGCGCTGTTGACTGAAAGCGAGCGGGTCTTGTTTCGTCGCTTGTCAGTAATTTCGGGGACGTTCGACCTCACGGTGGCTCACGCGGTTGGGCACGATGACCTTAATGAGCCTGACCAGGTTTTCGATCTGCTAACCCTGCTCATAGATAAGTCGCTGGTCATGGTCGAAAGCAGACAGGGTAGTGTGCGGTATCGGTTGCTCGAAACGACACGTCAGTACGCGATGGAGAAACTCAAAGAGTCCAACGAGGTTGACCTCGTGCGTACGCGTCACCGCGATCACTACATGGCGCTTGGGGCCTTGCTGGAGGCTTCGGGGGACATCGACCACGAGCAGCTTGTCGAGCAAGTTGAGGTCGAGATCGACAATCTGCGTAGCGCATTCACATGGAGCCGCGAAACCGGCGATATTGCTGGCGCACTGCAACTCGCGTCCTCGCTACAGCCGATTTGGTTTGGGCGAGGCCTCATGCATGAGGGGTTGGCCTGGTTCGACTCGGTCCTTGAACACAAAGACATCGATCATCTTGTTGCACCCAAAGAGATTTTAGTACGGGCGCTTGCCAACAAGGTTATGCTTCATGTCATGCTGGCCAGCAGTCCAGCAGACGGCAGTGATATTGCCGCTCAAGCGCAACAAGCTCTGACTATGGCACGCGAAACAGGTGACTCTGCTGTTTTGGCTCGGGCACTTACCGCCTGCGGTTTCAGCGGTGGCTACGACGCGGAGGTAGCTCAGCCTTACTTCGCTGAGGCAGTCGAGCTCGCGCGAACGCAAGATGATAAGTGGACGTTGAGCCAAATTCAGCTGTGGGAAGTTGTTGGATTCTGTGTGTCAGGTGACCCGGTTGCTTTGCGAGTAGCGGCTGAGGCGGCTGACGATCTCGCTCAAGAAATCGGGGACCGGTTCGTTTCGCGACAGTGCCATTTGCTGCTCTCTATTGCACAGTTATGGCAGGGCGATATAGACGGTGCGATCGCGCGATCGGGTGAAGTTGCTGTCGGTGCTGAAGCGGCTAACGATGTGGTGACGAGAACTCTCGGTCTGTACGTTCAAACTCGGGCGCTGGTGCATCGCGACACCAACGCGGCACTAGTCACGGCCGGCATGGCCGTCGAAGCTGCAGCAGAATTAAGTGGTGTTTACCAAGGTATTGGTTATGCAGCAATGATTTTCGCGGCATTAGTCATGGGCGATGTCGCCGCGGCTGTCGAGGCCAGCGAGACGTGCCGTCCGCACTTTAGTGCTGACCACGGCCTGGTAGCGATACACCACGAACTTATGGCAGCGGTCGCTTTGGCACGAGGCGATGTAATCATGGCGCGACGTCTCGCCGACGACGGTGTTGCTGCGACCACAGGGTGGCATCAAATGGTGTCTTTGACAACACGTGCGCGCGTCGCGATAGCGCAGGGTGAACCAGAACTGGCACGAGCTGATATCCATGCCGCGCTTGCCTGTGGCACTGACATCCAGGCTTCTCTGGGCATATCAGACAGTATGGAATTGTTAGCTGAGCTGACTAACAAGGGTGGCAACCATCGTCAAGCCGGGCGTCTCTTTGGTGCGGCGTCCGCACTACGTGAGAAGATAGGTGAAGTCCGCTTTAAAGTCTGGGACGCTGGTTATGAGACCGCAGTTGCGGCGCTTCGTGACGCGATGGGCCGCAAGGACTTCGACTCCGCCTGGGCTGAGGGTGCAGCCATGTCCATCGATGATGCGATCACCTACGCACAGCGCGGGCGTGGTAACCGTAAACGACCGGCCACCGGCTGGGAATCCCTAACTCCTGCCGAGCACAATGTGGTACGGCTCGTGAGCGAGGGGTTAGACACCAAGGAAATCGCGTCACGGCTTTTCGTCTCCGTGCGCACCGTGCATACCCATCTCACCCGTATCTACTCCAAACTTGGCCTCACCTCCCGCGTTCAACTCGTGCAAGAAGCTGCGCGCCACAACTAGACTGTGGTGTTCTCGACGGCGGTTATAGGCGGGCTCTCCATTGCTGTGTCAGTTGATTGTGACGGCGATTATCTCGTCGATGTTCGACATTTGTGCCAGGGCCCGTTATGTGCGGAGCACTTGGATATGTATCTTAGCGCGGTGTAAGCGGTCACCACAAAATAGTAGTCGTGATCGATTAGAAAACTGGTGGGCTGTGATGCGGAGCGCTCAATTATACCCCTATGGCCAGATACAGCAGAATCCCAGCAGTGAACATCACGCTATGGCCAGTGAGTAGGTTACGCGTGACGATTGACAGGTTTGATTTCGGTCACAGAGCACCGAGCGCCTCATGCACTTGAGTGATGTGGGGGCTGGGATCCTTGCAGCACGCATATCGGGGCAATGTGAGTCGAAATCAGCTTACGTATCGCTGTCTCGTCATTGTGGGTGCATACCCGAATGCGTTTTGCCAGAGCCGTATTGGTTGATAGAGGCCCAGTAGTGTTTATTTGCACGGTGGTGTGCATCCGAATGGCTTGGAGCACGGACATTATTGCCCTGCCGAACATCGCCGGTGATGGCTCCCGCTGACGTGTCGATAGCGCGGAGGTTGCTATCAAGATTTGTGTGTCAACGTAATCAAATACTGCGAGATGCCAGACGCGTGCATGGAGTCCGCCAGCTCCGAGAAACAGTGCATCGTTCGGGTTCGCCACGGTCGCGATGCTATGTTGCATAACAACGCGCTGGCAGTGCTTACGGACGTTTCTTGTTGATGAATGTCACGACCTGTCGATACGGCCCAACTAGCGCTGCAACACCAGTTATCGGCGGTTGCGGTCATATGCTCAGACAATCCGCAGTAACTCGAACTCGTCTACCTCGTACGGGAGGCTGTATACCAGCTTGCGCAACTTGATAGCGTTGATAGCGCAGTCGCGTAGTTCCTGCCGAAGCCGTACCTTTATCGTGTATTCGCTATAGTTCACTGGCACTGAAGTAGTTGATGACATCAGTAATGTCGCCCGTTCCGCGTATCAATCTTGTGTATGCTAGCTAGCATTTTTCATCGCCGAGCAGTAAACATCGGTGTGTTTGCGTATATCCAGTACTGATACCGCGTAGATTTTGCTGCGCCCATCGCGTCACTGGATTGCTGTGGCATGCTTCTCAAGGGCGAAGCCCGAAGAACGCGCTAGAGTTATATTCTGTCGAAAACAGCAATTCTATCAATACTTTTCGACTAATTATACGATATCTACCTGGGTGTGACGTATAAACTCGGCAGCCAAGGTGGTTCATTTTCACCTACCATGATGTCAAACCGACGAGGGCAGTTGTGCATCCGGTAGCGATCGCCGGTAAGAGTCACCCGATTTTCTGCTACTGTCCGGCACAGCCTGTGCTTTCGTCTTCGCGGTTCGGGCTTCGAAGTAGGCAACCTCGAGCCGTCTACGCGGCACAATGGAAAGTTGTACGTAATAGTACTGACGATCTTCACCGCACGGCATCGCTAGAGTCTGTGGCTAGCCGGGCATCGTCGCCCAACCAAACGTTAATGAGGGAATGAACTGGCGTGATGTCGGCATCGAAAGTCACGGGTCGCGACGATTTGCGCGGTGTGTCTGAAGATGACTTGGCATACGACGATGTTGAGTTCCTGTCGATAGTTGTGTACCGAGGGTGCTATGCGGAGTAGTGCACTGCCGGACAGGTTTAGTGGCAACCCGATTGGGTTGCCCGGCAGCGGTGAGGCGGAAGACCGAAACAGTGGATGGTTTTATGGCCATCACGATCACGAGCAGCAGAGCTCCTGCGATGACCTGTTGCAAGTGGTTCCCGCTGCACTGGATCGCGGGGAGTTCTTTCTCGTCTACCAGCCGATCGTCCGGCTCAACGACAAACGTTTTATCGGCGTCGAGGCGCTACTACGCTGGGCGCACCCGACGCTCGGCACCTTGCTCCCGGCGCGATTCATCAGGCTTGCCGAGCAAAACGGCATGATTGTACCGCTCACTGCCTTCGTAATTGAGCAGGCCTGTCGGCACATCCGCAACTGGCGTGACGACAGTACCAACCCACGACCATTCGTCAGCGTCAACGTTTCGGCCCATAACATCCGGGATCCCGATTTCTTCCCGATGGTTGAGCGGGTGCTCGGCGATAGTGCCCTGCCTGCTCACGCTTTGCAGCTCGAACTAACTGAGAACGCGAGCCTGAGCATAGATGAGACATCGATCACTAGATTGCAGGAATTGTCCGCTGTGGGCGTGGGTATAGCGATCGATGACTTTGGTACCGGGTTCTCCAGCCTTGCTTATCTACGCAGCTTGCCCGTCGATATGGTCAAACTCGCCGGCGAGTTCATTGAGAATCTCGGTGGCGATATCCACAGTAGACTGGCTGATGAACAGATCACCCGGGCAATGATTGATCTCACCTTCAAGCTCGGGATAGCTGTCTGCGCCAAGCGAGTCGAAACGCCGGGTCAAGCTGCATGGTTGCGTGACTTTGGTTGCGACGCCGCCCAGGGCTGGCATTTTGCAAAAGCACTACCGGCCGATTTCTTCACTGAGTAGTGGTCGGGTAGTGAGCGTAGATCGGTGGTGGCTCGTAGCCAGCAAACCGCGGCGCGTGTCAATTGGTTATAGCGGTGAGCGAGGCCCTCCATCGATTGGGTTTTACCTCATCGACGAGGACAAATTCAACCGTCACACACCTTGAGTGATGCTGTGAGCGAAGCTCTGGGGTTTGTAAATGACACCCGGCGGGGCGGTGCGTAGAGGGGACAGCATCTCCCCGCCGGGGAACCACCGAAATTTCGGGGTAGCTCTGGTCTTTCGGGTATCTCTGATCAGGGTTCTGATTCGAGAAGGTATGCGCATGGTCACGGTAGTTCGCCAAGGTGCTCGACTTAGACAAAGGTCTGGCGCGGAGGTCGCCGACTATGTGAAACGGTTCGCAGATCAGGTTGACGAGAACGGCCGTCGTCTGGCTGGGGCCGCAGCGAACTATCACCACGAACGTGCAAGGGTGGCCATGTCTTGCTTGGTGGAGGTGCCACGCCTCGTAGGTGTAGGTGTGCGAGCCGCCATCGTTGACCAAGGTCCTGCTGCAGCTTTGGTTTTATCGGTTGTTCCATAAGCGCTTACGGTGTTGTCCTGTAAGTGCTTACGGTCCGCTTTTGAGTCGGGTCTGAGCTTCCGAGGCCTGCCATACCCGGCTCACTAGGCCCAGTGGTAGGACGGGCCATAACCTTCATCGATCGTGATCGGTGGGGCGACAAAACACTTCATAGTCCGTCTTCGCAAGATCAACTGCGTTGCTTGTTAAAGAGCGGAACTCGCGACGATAGCCGTAAGGAATTGGTCGTGCTGAGCAATGAATATTGCGAATTGACCCAGCCGAAGGTGGATGTGCTGTGTAAAACCGTCGTCGCGGGATAACTGCATCTGGGTTGTCAGTCGGTGACGGTGGGCTTGGGTGCTGGGCAGCGTGCGGTACGTACTACCTCCGTCCCTGTGACGCACAGACAAGCCTATGTCCTTGTTGTGCTTGCAAAGTCAGCGCATCCTGTTGCGTTGGCCGCCCTGTAGAGGGGATTGACACGGCCAGGTCGTGGTCAAGGCGTTTAAGTTCGACACACGGCGCCAATTTTCCTAAAACGATCACTACTGGACTACCTGCGTACTCCGGATTCGCTTGAATTCAGCACTGACCTATGGTTACGAAACAAAGTAGCCCAAAGGTTTCGGCTAATGTGCCGACAAAATTTGCTCGGTCGGTGCTCTATTTCACAAAGGCAATTTTGGTCCAACGACCGGTCGCTATCGCGCCCATAGCACCCATTAAATAAACCAATGGAGGTCGTCTAGAAAAACCAATTTGCTGGTCCTAAAAATATCGCGAGCAACGTCGTATTAATCGCGTTTTCCGGCACAGATCCGTTGAAATAACGATCTACAACAGCGGTACTAACTGGGGTCAGGAATGGCTGATCAATTATCACGGTTTATATAGCTTTTTTCGTGCACGCGATAGTTGTGGGCTCAAGATGTCGAAATACAACACATCTGCGTAATAGACGCAATGTACATAACACGATTCGATAATAACTCGAAATCATGTCGTAAAACTACTAGTTGGATATCGCTATATATAGGCGGAAATATCCTGCTGGATTGTGCCATTAATCGCAAATGCAATGACGCTCTGCACCACTATTTAGTACTCAACAGATTGGAGAACCATGGTTACCGCTCAATTGGATGTCGTTATACCGCCGCGGAAGTTATGTCTTCGGAAAAACCTTAGTGTCTGGGCTTCCGACGCGCAATGCCAGCTTGTGGTATCGCATCCCGCACTTGATCCGGAATTGTGGAATGAGTATCTTGACGGTGCATTTCGCACTTACAGCAAACACGGAGTCGAGTGTACTCTAGATCCCGATGCTAATTATGGTAATGATACACGCTTATTTTTTGCAGCGGTAAATACTCAAGGACGGGTGGTAGGAGGTGCGCGCGTGATTGGTCCGCTGGGGTCAGCTGAGGATTCGCATGCCGTGGTCGAATGGGCAGATAATTCTGGACTGCCCGCGGTGCGCAAGATGATTAATGATCGCGTGCCGTTTGGGGTCGTAGAAGTGAAGACTGCCTGGGCTGACAGCGACTCGCATCAGAGTGGTTCGATTACCAAGGCCTTAGCACGCCCCGCATTTACAGTCATGGCTCTGTTGGAGGTTCAGTTCATTATGGCGACGGCGGCAGCCCATGTACTGGACCGGTGGCGTTCTTCGGGGGGAGTAGTGGCAGCAAAAATCCCGGCGGCTGCATACCCGGATGAACACTACCGAACCAAGATGATTTGGTGGGACCGCAATACTGTAGCTAACCATGCTGAACCGCAACAACTATCAAGGATGCTGGTTGAGACGCGCAAGCTGTTACGTGACACGAACGCATGGAGCAAGATTACTACAGCGACCGCAGGAGCCGGCCTGTGACCAACTCACATGATAACTCGGTGTCTATTCCAGGGCATGCATCGGGGAGTGCTTTGCAGGCTTGAAGCTACCCTGGGGCTGGTTCAGTTCATCCTGAGCGCTGTAGTGCACTTGCTGGTCGACGATTTCGTCGATGGCGGTAACGTTCATTGTGGTTGCCGGCTGCTCGACTTGAACCCGCAGTCTTCCATCCGAGCGGTTGAGTTGTAGGCGAGATGATCGAGGCGGTACCCGGCTATGTCGGCTGGGCGTATGGGCGCCGGCTTTGGGAGGCAAGCAGGTGAGCGATGAGCCCGGCGTGAACCTGCACGCACGCAGGTTCTAGCTTCTGAGAACCCCACTGATGCCGCATTACTGCAGCGGCTGCACGCTGATCCCGATGTCGGCTTTATCAACCAATCGTGAGCGATAGCTGCGAAAGTTGCTCAGCTTGCGGCCGGTACCCGATCCGGAGTTGATCGTTGAACCAGGGCCGTGAGTGCACTATCCATGGCGATATCGGGCCCGCGCGGGTTTCGGGTGGTACGGCTGGACCGCAACCGCAACGAGATCACCGCCGAGGAGCAACCTTGGTAGGTTACGTTGTAGATCGGTGTTGTTGCGCTAAACGTGGTATGTGTGATCGCCTACATGCAGACTGTCCAGGGTTTGTGCGGGCAGCTGCATTTGACCGAGTTTTGATCGCCTGCAGCTGTCCAACTGCAACCGGGTGCCCGTTACAGTGTGTGACGTCGGGCTTAACAAGCTCCAGGCCGCTGCACGCTCTCTTGTCGAGCTGGACCCGCATCTGTACAGTGCGAGTGTTTGACACTGACTTGACATTCGACACTATCGATGAGTTCCTGGATGGGTTGGATCGCGTTGTGGAGCGATGCGATCCGCTGAACATAAAGACTGTCCTGCGGGAAGGAGGCCACAGCCGTGGCATTCCAGTACTGATGGAGACCAGTGACTGGAGCCTGATAGACGTTGAGCGATTCGATTTGTGGCTGTGATGTCTGATTCTGCACGGTCTACTCGCTGAGTTTGACATCCGGTTGTTTCCAGCGATAAGCAACTGCGAGAATATCCCATACATCCTGCGTTTCCTGGAGGCCAAACACTTGTCGTTGCGCACCGCGACGACGCTGGCCGAGATCGGTTGTTAGCTGTCAACCTGGTCTCAGTTGGCGGGGGATGTGATGCTTGGATCGACGATGGTGGCTGAAGCAGCGCACCAAGTCGGTTTCTGCGGCAGCGCCATCGCGGTGGGCGCGGCGTTGTTCAACGTCAAGGTTGCGGTCGCGGTTCGTGGTATACTCGAGCCGGTAAGCCTGGCTGAAAATGTTGACGGTGCACCGCTACCGGTCACCTTGAGTTTGGGCGACGAGCAGGACACCGCCCTGGTGACTATCTATGAACCGATATTAGCTCGCAGAACTAACCGCCATCACGGCAAGCCGACACCGGTCCCGGCCGAAACGATTGACGTGCTGTACGCGGCCGCGGCAGCCGAAGGCGCGCTGCTGCACCTTGCTGACCACGCGAGACCACATCGTCCGGGCAGCAACTATTCTTGGTTGCCGCCGGCAGGTCGCGGTATCTGACGCCACAGCTGTACATGGAGATGCTATCGGAGCTGGGTTGTCCGGGAGATCCTTTTCTGGACACTGGCATTGACGTGCGCAGCCTCAAAATAGGCTGGCATCAGTTGGCTGTGTTCGAAGTGCTTAATCGTACGGACGTGGTGGGACTCCTCGTGCAGTGGAATATCGGCGCCGCGCTGAGCCAGGACATCCATGATCGCGTAGTGGCCAGTTTGGTACTTGCCGTGGTCTTGGTTCGTGGGCACGCGTTGGCATACTATAGTTTCTGGCGGATCGGCTGTTGAGGCCGTGTGGATTGACGCGCAACGGCAAGGGCTTGCCATGAAGCTAGTTTCGTCGATGTTCCTCTACGTTCACGATGCTGACGAGTTACACTTACCGTCTGCACTGTTCGCCGACGAACTTAGATCAGCTGAGCAACGACATCCGCAGTTTGGCATGTATTCTGACTAGGAACTCCCTAAGAGTTGGTGTTGCGATTGACCGCCGTGGGGCCCACGTTGGTGCGGAGCCGCCAGAACTTTGAGCGGGTCCGGTTGCTCCCCGGGTAAGCGGTTACGGTAAGACTATGACCCGGTCTCTGGATGAGCTCGTCACTACGGTGGCCTCGGAGCTAATGGCGGCCACCGCGGCTACGGCGGTTCCGATCAGCGAACGGGTGCTAGCTGACCTGACAGGGCACTTCGGTGTCGATGTGAGCTTTCTTCGTCACAACGACCACGATATACATGCAACCAAACTGGTCGCGCAGTGGCCGCCGCGCGATTACGTGCCTGACCCTGACCCGATCGGTGTGGTGTATTTCGCTGACGCCGACCCCGTTTTCGCAATGGCTGAGCACCTCAAAGAACCGGCGGTTTTGCGTCCCGAACCGTCCAATGCAGACTATCAGCGTCGCATTGAGGAGAGCACCGCGGTGCCAGCTGTTTCCCTGGCGTGCGTACCGCTGCTGTCCGGAGAGGTCACCACCGGCGTCCTCGGATTCGTCAAGATCGGGGACCGGGAATGGAACGCCGCCGAGTTGCGCGCGTTGCAGGCGATCGCAACCCTTTTCGCCCAGCTGCAGGCCCGCGTTGTTGCCGAAGAGCAATTGCGTTACCTGGCTGAACACGATGATCTGACCGGATTGCTGAACCGCCGAGCCCTGATCGCTCACCTTGATGCGAGGCTGGACGACAGTCAGCGGGGCCCGGTGACGTTGCTTTTCCTGGATCTCGATCGGCTCAAAGCGGTCAACGATTACCTGGGGCATAATGCTGGTGACCGGCTGATCGAGGTCTTCGCCGACCGGCTGCGCGAAGCGGCTGAAGGCCCGGCTATCATTGCCCGATTTGGTGGAGACGAGTTCGTTGTGGTGCCTGTTGAGTCGATGCCAGTCAATGCCGTCGAGTCGTTTGCTCATCGCATGCAGACGCGGCTGCAAAGGCAAGTGGTAATTGACGGCGAGACAATCACCCGCACTGTCAGCATCGGTGTCGCTACCGGTCTTCCAGGACGTGACAGCACGTCGGATCTACTGAGCTGGGCTGATCAGGCGGCGTTATCAGCGAAAAGCGATGGTGGCGGCAAGATTGCGGTTTTGAACCGCGAGATCAGCGCAGAGCATGCGCTGCGAACCGAGGTTGAACTGCACCTCAACGGGATGATCGATGCCGATGACGGCGCTTTGGTGCTGCACTATCTGCCCGAGGTGGACATGCGTACAGGCAAAGTCCTGGGTACCGAGGCGCTAGTGCGATGGCAGCACCCGACACGGGGGTTGCTGTTTCCTGACTCATTTATCCGGGTGGCCGAATCGACTAATCTTGCAGGCAAACTAGGTCGGAGGGTGATGCGTTCGGCATGTGCGGAGTTCAGTCGATGGCGCTCAGCCGGTGTGGGAATCGATGCACTGTTGCGCATTAATGTCTCGCCGGTGCAGCTGGTCGCCGAAGGTTTCGTCGATACGGTGGCCTGCGCCATTGATGAATTCGATCTTGACAGCGACGTGGTGTGTCTGGAGATCACCGAAAGTGTGGTGGTCCAAGATATCGAGGCCACACGTAAGACACTTGCCAGACTCAAGGAGGTCGGGGTGCACCTGGCCATCGACGACTTCGGCACCGGTTACAGTGTTCTGACTCATCTGAAATCTCTGCCAGTGGACACCATCAAAATCGACAAGGGGTTCGTCGTCGAACTAGGCAGCAATCCAAGCGACCTGGCGATCGTCCGGGCGATCATGGCGCTAGCCAGGGAGTTTGAACTCGAGGTCGTCGCTGAAGGCGTCGAGACTTCCGAGTCGGCGCAGGTCTTGGTGGGATTGGGCTGTCATCGCGCGCAGGGATTTCTATTCTCGCGTCCAGTTGACGGCGCGGCGATGGAATCGCTATTGGCCAAAGGGATGATACCTGTCCCAATTCTCACATGACAGAACCTTGCACTAAACAGCACCGGGTGTGGAAGGGGTGATCTGACCTCAATCGGTTGATCATGTGGACCGGTTCACGGGGTCCAGCCAGGGTCGTGAAAACCGCCTCGATCTGTCAGTACTTCGCCTAGTTTCACGCCACTCCTCATGGTGAGGAGAAGTTTAGCCCGGGAAACGGCGAATCGGCAGGGCGTCAGTGGTGAATACCAACAAATACATCGCTAGATCCAGTTTACCATGGTGCACCCAGCGGGTAGCTGTCACGGGTTCGACCGATCACAAGTTAAACAGCATACAGCCCAGCACTGTGTCGAAGTGTTTGTGGTTGCTGGTGAGTGATGTGAGGTTGTCCCAGACGAATAGTTGCCGTGCTCAGCCCCCGTTGCCGGTGGCCTTAACCTCCACCGGAGTCGCCGTCGATGTCAACAACCCGGCAGCCTGCGCAAGCAGACATACCGCAATGTCACCAGCGGTAGCCTGGCGAGACTTCGTCACGGTACACTTCACTCCAGTCCATGACTTCAGGTTCAGCCCAGCCTATCCGACAAGTTGGACCCAATAATATAAACCCAATAATATATATAATATAAGCTTGTAATCAGATGCCGGTATCTATGTCCACTTGGATCAACAACTACGATAACTGTAGCTAGCTGTTCTCTGGGCCACCGAATTTACCCCCTTCCGGAAGATTACTTGTATCCTCCGTGTTCGGGTCGCCAACCCGGCAATAGACCGCCATAGCATTTGCGGAAACCCGAGTCAGTGATGTGTCCAGAACCGCAGAGTTGGTTTCCGAGATGAACGGCGACACCGCAGTGCACCGGTTAGATCAGTTGGTGACTACCGTTGCCAAGCGACTGATGACAGCTGACATTTCCTCATCAATTGAGGTCAGTCAGTGTGCATTGACCTATCTGCTGGATCAGCTGAGTGTGGATGCTAGCTTCATACGACACAACGATCATGATATGCGCGCAACAAAGCTCATGGCCCACTGGCTATCTCACCTCGCGGTACCGAACTCTAACCCGATCGGGTGTTGTGTTTTTCGCCGACGCCGACTTGCTCTTCGCGATAGCCGAGAACCTCAAAAACCTATGGCAATCCGTTCTGAGCCGGCCAATTTAAAGACTATCAGCAACGTATTCACTAGGCCATTACCATTCTTGCAGTTTCCCTGGTGTGCGTGCCGCTGTGATTCGGAGACGCCATTACCGAAATGTTGGGGTTCCTCCAATACAGGAACCGAGACTGGAGCGAGGTAGAGCTCAGTCTCTCTTCAAGGCCACTTTTGCCCAGGTACAAGCTCGTGTTGCCGCGGAAATCGATTCTGGCCATGATGATTTGACTAGACTACACAACCGTTGAGCGTTGCCGCAACACCTTGAGCGAAGGTTGACCCTAGGCAATTCTGCCCAGTCGCGGCGCTGTTTCTCAATCTTGACCGTCTCAAAGCCATCAACGACTCCCTGGGTTACGTTGCTGGTGACCAGTTCATCCAGGTGTTCACCCAACAAATACGCGACGTCTTCGTCGACGAGAGCCTGGTCGCCCGGTTCGGCGGAGACGAATTCGTGGTCATGCCTGCATGGATGCCGATACCGCTCAATCACTTAGCGGACGTCTTCCAGAGGAATTCAACGAACACGTCGCCGTCGCGGACGAGGTAGTTACTCAAGTTGTCAGTATCGGTGTTGCCTCAGCGACTCTTGCACAGGACACACCTTGTATCTCAATTCGCCGGGCAGATTGAGCTGTTCTGGAAGCTAGGCATGCTGATGGAGATTCACCGCGGACACGTCCGTCTGAAGCGAACTGCGCAACGGTATGGAACTACACTTTCAGTGTCGCGTAAAACCCGATATTCTTCACTTAGTCTAGCTACCCGAGGTTAACCTGCAGGTCGGTGACATTATTGGGGTGGAGGCATTGCTACGTTGGTAGCACAACGATTTGTGGATTGCTATCACCGGATTGCTTTATCTCTGTAGCAGAATTCATAAATTCCACAGAGGAATTGGATTGGTAGGTGTGGTGGCCGATGTGTAACGAATTCACCGGATAGCAGTCGAATGGTTTGGGCTGTAAGGTACTACTGCGTGTCAACGTCTCACGGTGACAGCTGTTCACCGGTGGTTTTTGTCGACTTCGTCGCGGACGCGATCAACCGATAAGGTCTTTACACCTCGTCCATGTGTTTGGAAATAACCGAGAATGTCGTTGTGCAAGATCTATTTACGTCCTGTGTCACTCTCGCTGGACTTAAAGAAGTTAGTGTTAGTATCATAATTGACAACTTCAAACAACGGCTTCATGTCGCTCTTGCAGACGAGACTGTTCGATACACCAGAGGCCGGCCAAACATTCGTTCGTCAATTCGGAACCAACATTGACAATCTGGTGATCGTGCTCAGCTTTATCACACTTACGCAAGGTTGCCCATTGGATGTAGTAGCATCATTTTTCGAGACAGATTCTACTACAAGAGTTTTGCTTGATTAGCGATGCTACGGTGGGCAGGATTCCTTGTTTTCTCAGCTAGTTTCCTGAGCCAATACACGGAGCTTGTTATCTGCGGGACGACTACAGTTGAGATACACACTATCACCAACGGTGCAATGAATCGTTCCAGACCTTGATGCAGCTGACCGAGCCTCTCAACTGATTCAGAAAGTTATGTGAATTCAACAATGTATGGCGTACTGGTAGTTGGAGATTGTCGGGTGATGCGTTCGCATCGTTGAGCTGATGCGTAGCAGGCACTGTCAAACAGTGATCACGACATCACCGATGTCTTCCGTTCTCGTACTGAGCTTGTGGGTGGGTATCCGCTCGCCCAAACTTTCGCCGAAACAGCCTGCGTGCGTGTCATGAAGTTATCGTTGAACCAGATCGTACAATCGGGTGTCTGACCGGCAGCTAAGCGCCGCAATAGGTTGCTACACCCCAAGAAACCAGATCACCGACATTGACTTAAGTATCGAGCAAGCTGTCTTGTACTATCTGCTGGCTGTAATTCTTGACGTGGTTCCTCAGCGAAGAACAGGCCAGACAAAACGCTACAGACGGCGCCCAAGCAACGACCACCCAGGACGAGTTCATTCACGCCAAACTCTTTATACAAGTGGTCGCATGTACAGTCACTCCAGGTGGAACTGCGCCGATCCTCGGCACAGATCGGGAGCCAGGACACTGCCTAAAGCTTCACTTTGACTGGGGATGAGGGGATTTTATTAAAGAGCAACCGACGTTTTCGCGGCTTGACGTTGCGGCTGTGTCGGTAGAGTCGATGTCCGGATCGGTGTGGTCTGACTCGTTTCTTGACCGGTTGCGAGCGTTGTGGCGTGTCTTCACCTGTCAGATTTGTCGGCTGTGTCGGTTCGACACGGAACCGCCGGACAGAGTGACCTAATTAGGAATGCGACCAAGCATCCCGTAGCAGTATTGTCACTGCTCGATCGCTTTGCCCTTCATTCCATTTAAAAAAATCCGATTGCAGGAAGGGCTGCAGTGGGATCCACCATCACCGCATCCGCTCGGTCACAGGTTACTGTCGGCCTCGACACGCACAAGCAGTTCCATGCAGCTTATGTCGTTGACCAGCACGGTAGGTATTGAAGGCCCAGGCTATTTCGGCCCGGTTCTGACCTGACACTTTCGCACGGAGGGCATCGTGGTCAGCGAAGTTGTGTGTCCTAAACGGCAGCGCCGTGCCTGTTGTAGCAAATCGGATAATGCTGATGTGGCCAGAGCGACCGCAATAGTGTTGGCCGGCGCTACCCTTAGTGAGTCTAAAAGCTCCGATGGTGTCGTGGAAATAAGGCGGGTGTTGTGAATCGTCCGTACCAGTGTGGTGCGTGCCCGAAGCCAAGACTTACAACGCTCGGCAAGGCCTCGTTGTGACTGTGCCAGTAGCACTTCGTGAACAGTTGGCCGACCTCTACAAAGACTACACAATCCAGACGTGTCAGTAGTTATCCAAACTCGAAATACTAACCACCCCAGTCGATGCTGTGACTGTGGCAATCAGGTCATTGGCCACGCGTTGCCGCGACTTTGCCACTGAAGCTGCCCGCCTAGAACGCCATGTCGACACCGCCACTGCCTCCGTAACAAAATCATACGTTGTGTCAAGCGATACATCGACCGCGAAGTATGTCATGCTGTCCTTGAATCCAGCAGAGGAACCACCGAACTTTTTTACCGGAACATAAGAGTATCTGGTATCAAGCAGTACTTTGTTGGTTTGGGGTTATAAATCCAATGATCATGTTCGCGTTGGATTGTACGAACTAGATCGTAGAGAGATCAGCTTTGACCGCATTGCTTTTGGATTGATCAACTGCAGGGTGGTGATAAACATGTGGGCGGCGCAAACGCGGGGGTGTAGTGGCGCCAGCTGGCCTGAGTGGCCCTCGAAGTGGTCTAGACCTAGAACAGTATCGATTCTCCGGTAATCTTGTTCTATACACTGGCGGATCTTGGCTAAGCTCAGTATAGAGGTTTTGAATATTAGGGTGGTGTGTTGGGATCGATGATGGAGATCCAGTAATCGGCGGATTCTTTTGCTTCGGTGTGTTATTCAGCAAGCAACTAGGCTTCGGACAGGCTGCTGTCGTCGGCGGTAATGATGTCACGGTTTTCCGGACTGATCGACAGGATAAGGAATCGGGAACGTATTGCTGCGGCTAGGTTGTTCGGACTGGCCTTCGTGCCGTGGCCCCAGGGCACCGTTTACGGCAACGCGTCCGGAGGCCACGGCTAGCTCTTTGCAGGATTGGTGTGGGTCGCGGTAGTGTGAGGTTAGGAGAAGTCTACGGTCGCCAGTAGTGCGGTGTGTCCTCATGCGATATGCGATTAACCCGTCGATCATTTCCAGGGCTATCTGTCACTGCGGTCGGTGATGCTCGGTGTCGGCGATCGTGCATCGCTTACGGTGGATCGCGACCGCGGTCACCTCGGAAAGATCGCCGGCGCACTGCTTGTTTCAGCGTTCAGGCACATATATAGCAGCCAATTCAGCAGCGTCGATGCCGCATCAGAGGCTGTGTGCATGCTGCCCGTGATTTGATAATTGTCGACTTTGCTCAGGGTACCTGAGTATTGGCCGGGCCACACACCTAGGCCTGCCTTTCCTCGACGAATTCGGCGTCATCGATCACCCATGCATTCGGTTTCAATTGTGGTGCAGGCTTTGCCGGAAAGTGCCTTACGGATCGATTCTACATCCCACGGCGAACTAGTCGGAAACTGTTGTAATCGCTGGTGCTCCACTAGCAGTCGCTATGTTATCGGCTGTATCGACTTGCGCTGACCTTCGAACAGCAGTCCCTACAAATACAGCACGGCTGTCGCCTGCCGATCCTTCTACACCAATGGTGAGAACATCTGTACTACATAATTAAGGATTCTGATTGCTCACCGATACATACGAGACCAACTGCATCCAGCCTACGGTTACATCGAAAACCTCTGTAACACACTGACCTAACTAAAGTACTACAAGGCTTACTTTCGCTAAGTTTGGTTATAGTATGCGATGATCTACACTGTGATCAGTCTAATCCAACCGCTCGTCAGGTGCTACTCAAGTTGCTCGTCGCAGGGTGCCCCAGTCGGTCCGAAGCAATGTATAATAATCTGGTATAGTGACTAAATCCGATGCGATCGCTTACAGGGCGCAGATTCTGGACCCGAGTGATGCTGTCGACCATGCGGTGTTGGAGCGGTTGCGCGCGGATCCCAAGGTGGAGTTCCTCGATCACCGCGAGGCACAGCTTTCAAGTCTACGCAGTCTCCTCCCGGTGCCTGATGATGAGGTTCTTGCTGAACCGACTCGGTGGGCCTATTACTCGTGGCGGCGTACTGCCGTTGCGGTGCTAGGTCTGCGCGGGTTTCGGACGCTACGACTTGATCGCAACAGAAACAACATCACCGCTCAAGAGCAGACGCGATTCAACTTGCTGACTATTGGAGTCGTTGGTCTTAGTGTCGGCCACGTCATCGCCCACACTCTGGCGGCACAGGGATTGTGTGGTGGACTTCGGCTAGCCGATTTTGATCATTTAGAACTATCGAATCTGAATCGGGTGCCAGCCACTGTGTTCGACCTTGGGCTCAATAAAGCGTATGTGGCCGCACGCAGAATTACTGAGCTTGACCCCTATCTAGCGGTGGATGTGTTTGACGCTGGGCTCACCGTCGACACTCTTGACGCGTTCCTGGATGGACTTGACATCGTCGTCGAAGAGTGCGACTCGCTCGACATGAAGGCTGTCCTGCGTATAGGTGCTCGTGATCGGCATATCCCGGTGTTGATGGCCACCAGTGACCGCGGAAGAGTCGATGTCGAACGCTTCGATCAGGAACCTGAACGTCCGATCCTGCATGGACTGCTGGGCCAGCTAGACCTCAGACTGCTTCCGGGTATGAGTAAGCGGGACAAGATCCCTCACATGCTGCGTTACGACGAAGGTGAACGTATATCGTCCCGTACTGCTGCATCAGTCATTGAGATCGACCGATCGCTGTCGACTTGGCCTCAGTTAGCATCCGATGTTGTACTAGGCGCTTCAGCATTGACCGAAGCTGTACGCAGAATCGGTCTGGGTGAGACTCTGCGATCCGGTCGGTGTCGTATCGACGTTAGTAGAGCCCTGGATCAACTCGATGAACCCGACATGGACCAGCAGCGGCGCCCCTTTCTCGAAGCCGATCATACCACCGCCTCGACGCTTTCGGCGGTAGAGGATCCTATCGTGACTGCCGCTATGCGTGCACCGTCTGGTGGAAATTGCCAGCCGTGGCGTATTGATGCGGAACCGGCTAAAATTACTATCAGTGTTGCCGCAGAACACACGTCAACAATGGATGTCGGTTTCCGCGGTAGCGCTGTTGCATTGGGTGCAGCTCTGTTTAACATCAGAGTCGCAGCTGCTGCCCGTGGGATACTCGGTCCGGTGAGTGTCTGTGATGGCGTAGACGGATCTCCGCTGCGGGCCACTATGATCTTTGAGAACGGCAGCGACCCTACTCTTGCCAGTCTGGATGACCCTATGCTTGCACGCAGGACTAACCGTCATCACGGAACGCCTCAAACACTCAACGACGAGACAGTTAGGTTACTCACCGTCGCCGCCGAGAGCGAGGGGGCACAACTGCACCTACTTACTGATCGAGATGATCTTTCCCGGGTTGCAGCGATTTTTGGTGCAGCCGACCGCATCCGGTATTTGACACCGCGGCTGCACCAAGAGATGCTCTCGGAGCTTCGCTGGCCTGGGGATCCCGACCCCGACACCGGTATCGACATACGCACTCTTGAAATTGATGCTGCCGACTTGGCGTTGCTAGATGTCTTGCGCCGACCCGATGTCATGGCTCACCTTGCGGAATGGAACGCCGGTAGCGCGCTGGGTGACGACATGCGCGATCGTGTTCTCGCCAGCTCCGCGCTGGCAGTGATCACTGTGACTGGATATAGTCTTGGCGACTATGCTAGGGGAGGGTCTGCCGTTGAGGCGGTATGGATTCTCGCCCAGCGTGAAGGCCTCAGCGTTCAGCCTTTGTCGCCTGTGTTTTTGCACGCTCGCAACACCGCTGATCTCAATGAGTTGTCGGAGCGCTTTGCCGACGAATTAAGACAGTTGCAAGACGGTTTCGATAGCCTTCTCGGGATTAATCCCGAGAAGGCTATCGTGCTTATATTGCGGTTTACCGCCGCACCGCCGTCGTCAGCACCAAGCCGGCGTGCTCTAAGCCGAGTTCGTGTGCAACGCAATTAGATTAAATCTGATAAATTAAATTTGACATCGCCGCGGTGATGATACTGTCGATAGGAGCCTAAAGAACGGCTTGGCCGTTAATCCTCAACGTAACAACGTCACCCTACCGCGGTTCTGACTGCTTAGTTCGTCATGCTACGTATCGCTCTTTAGGTATTTAGTCTTTAGGTATTTAGTTTGCCGCGCGCACTGCACATCCTAGCTACGTCTGCAGATTGCAAATAGGGAAAAGGCATAGAATTTTCGGAGTGCATCCCCTATAGTCCGGATGTGGCAATCTCTTTCGATAGTTCGGCGAAGGTGAACGCCGCTGTCTAGCTGGAGATTGCTTCCTCGGGCAGGACTTTTGGTGAGTTGGGGTCGGCACACACCAACATGCTAGGGTAGGCTGTCAAGCCTAGCAGCCGTGAGAAGAAGGTATGCGACTGCGTGCCTCTACGCGCACCGCACTTCGGTAAGCTTTGAACTTGATTGGCTGTGGATGGCGTTATCCCCAGGAGGAAGTCATGGTTCAGGCACCTGCGGGTGATGGGCCCAAGTCACTCCCTTTGCCGCCGGTTAATCCGATGCCTTTTCGGCAACGTCTCGCGGCGGCGAGAGAATTCAGCACGGGGATGGAGCGGCTACGTGATGCTGGCGGACCGGTGACTGCTTTCACGTTGGGGCCACGCTGGCTGATGCCTCCGATGGTGTTGGCAACGTCGCCGAGCGCTATTCGTGACGTCTTGAGCGCCAAGGATGACTCCATTGATAAGACGACCCCGGTCTTCGACCAGATACGTTGCATTATGGGCGCCAGCCTGATTGATCTCCCTTTTGAGTCATGGATGCCGCGTCGGCGCACCCTACAGCCGGTGTTCACCAAGCAGCGTGTGAGCGAGTTCGGTTACCATATGACGGAGGCAGCGCAGGCGGTGTGCGAAGGGTGGTGTGAGGATACCGAGGTCGATTTGGACGCCGAGTGCCGCATGCTAACTTTGCGTTCACTTGGCCGATCAGTACTCGGGCTCGATCTCGAGCAGCGTGCCGACGAAGTTACAGAGCTGTTGCGGGTCGCATTGACCTATGCGATCAGGCGTGCGACGCGCCCGCTGCGTGCGCCGCGTTGGTTGCCGACACCGGCGCGTCGGCGCGCGCGGGTGTCGAGCGCCAAACTGCATGCTTTGATGCAGGAGATTCTCCGTGAGTGTCGCGCGAGTCCGACGAAAGTTGCACCGCTAGTTCGAGCACTGATAGCCGCCGAAGATCCTGAAACCGGAAATCGGTTGTCCGACGAGGAGATCTGCGATGAGCTGACCATGTTTATGTTCGCTGGCCACGACACCACCGCAACGACTTTGACGTATGCCTTGTGGTCGCTGGGGCATCATGCTGACTACCAGGACCGCGTCGCGGCAGAAGTTGCTGCTCTGCCGGATCGACCGCTAACGCCCGAGGACATTCCGCAGCTGGGCTACACCGTGCAGGTGATCCGGGAATCGCTTCGCCTGTGTCCGCCGGCGCCTACCGGGACGCGCATGGCATG
Source organism: Mycobacterium uberis (assembly GCF_003408705.1). Lineage (GTDB taxonomy): Bacteria > Actinomycetota > Actinomycetes > Mycobacteriales > Mycobacteriaceae > Mycobacterium > Mycobacterium uberis. Next base: position 13,568 of record NZ_QAYL01000002.1, on the reverse strand, counting down.
CCGTGACGTCGAAGTGGGCGGGTATTTGGTGCCGAAAAGCACCATGCTTATCGTCGGGAGAATGGCTGTGCAACGTGATCCGACGCTCTGGGACGACCCGCTTCGCTTCGACCCCGAGCGGTTTAGCCCGGAGAACTTCAAGGCTCTCGATCGCTGGCAGTACCTGCCGTTCGGTGGCGGTCCGCGATCGTGCATTGGTGGCCATTTCGCCATGCTCCAGGTTACACTCGCCTTGGCAACCATCATCCGTGGAGTGGAAATCCGTTCTCTCGATGACGAATTCCCAGTTGGACTGCATTTCACCATGATTGCCGATGGTCCGATCCGTGTCCGCGTTCGACTGCGTCGCTAGCACGCGCCCGTACCCAAAGACCGTGAAGCGAAACGAGGTCACCGAACGGTTCGATCGTCTCCGGAGATCACACTGCCATGTGATCGTCGGCGGGTCAGGTCAGGCTTGACCGGCGGAGTCCAGATCGTTGTCGGTTTCCGGTGAAGTGTTGCTCGAAGAAAGTGACGACACGTCGCTGCGCGTCTTCGGCCTTGGACTCGGAGTAGGTTATCCTAGTTATCAGGCGAATCGGAGTAAGCACAGCGCCGTCGTTTCGTGAAGCTGTGGCCGATGTCAGGGTATTTCTTGATGTCTATGTGGCACCTGACCGCCTGCAAGCACAGTCTCATGCCTGGTTGTGGTGTTGTCCGCACCAAGATGGGGACTTTTGGCGCTGACGCTAGCCACGATCGAGCAGGAGTTACGGAGTTTTTTGACGTTTTTAGGAAATAGGGCATAGCTGGGTGCTGCCGCGACAAACAGGCCGTTGGGGGCTAGTTGTAAATACAATTCTGTGCCTGCACAAGCCGGCCAGTCCGACCTGGCCGGTGGATTGGGTGTTGGCGATGGGGTGTTCATGGGCGGCAAGGAGGTCGCTGTAGGCGGCATCGTGAAGTGGATTAGCTGATTGGGGGTCGTATGCGCGGCGGCTGATTCCTGAGCGAGTGCTCGACGTTCGTCCCTACGCTTGGCATGCTCGTTGGTATGTGTGAACTGATAGACACCGTCGAGATGCCAGGATGCTCGTGGATGGTCGATCTGCCTGGTGATGGATCTAATGCTAATGTTCCGGGAGCTCCCTCTGGTTTGTACCGCCTATGGCCGCAGTTTCCGTTGGAGGCAGTCCGTGTCATTGCCCGTCCGGTCTTTGTCGAGATATTCTATTGTTTGCTAGCAGTTGTTATTGGCTCCTGTGTTCGAGGGATGTCTAGCAGGGCTGGTATTCATCAGCACCGTTTTTGATGCATCGTTGAGGTCATTGCCGGGCTGGACTTAGCTGCGTGGTACGCCCAGCGTAAGTAGTTGTCGCGGACTTCGGCCAGCAGTAAGTGCAACAGCGTGCAGTTCGGTATCGTGTCGGAGCGTTTGTGGCAGTTGTGAAGTGACAGAGGGTAGCCCTGGAAGAACGTCTTCGTGCCTAGCCTTCGTCCTTCAGCGTCCTGTGCTGATCAACGTGTCAGCCTGCAACTAAGTGCTCTATAACTCTTATGGACGCGGATGGCGAGTTGCAGTCATCCCGGCTGATGGTTGAGCAGCTGGATTACCTCTCAGGCTGTGTCTACTTTCATCATCTGCGTGAGGGCCGTCGGCCTCGGTGACTGTCTGCAAGAATTTTGCATAAGTCTTGCGGTCGTGGTCATACTTTAAGTCTCACAGGGGCTAGCATCCGCGATTGATGCTGCAGCACACCGAGACCTAATAAGCTAGTCACCATCTTCGCTAAATAACTCATGGCCGTCGACACTGCCACGTCAATCGCGGCCAGTCGAAAGATGCTGGCTTATCTGGTAAAGTAATCCGAAGTAGCAGCGGCACAGTAATAACGGCATTCGTGTCATAAGGCTGGTGATCGAATGGCTGCTTCGTCATTATGTGTCAGGTTCCGATCCACATCGGTGGTTTACTTCGCTGATGCTGACTTGGCGTTTGCGTTCTGTCAACACGCCAAAAGAGTCTGTCGTGTTAAGCCGGGAGTCGACCATACCACTGGAACGCTTGGCTTGGTCAATATGGAGACTGGGAATGGAACGAGGCGAAGCTCAACGCCTTCATGACCATATGTTGCTCTCTTTACCCAGTTACAAACCCGTGTTGCCGCCGAAATTAAGTTCGGCTATGACAATTTGACTGGACTGTATAACCGTTGCGTGTTGCTGCAGCACCTTTAGCTAAGGCTGGTCTCTGGATGGCACGACCAAGTTGTAGTGCTGTTTTTCGGCCCTGACTGCTTCAAGACCATCAACGACTACATAGGGCACGCCGCCTGGCGGCAGGGTTATCCATGTCTTCGTCCAACGAATATGCGACATTCAGAATGGGCTCATTAGATCCTGCTTTGAGCATCACCGCTCACTCCCCGATCAGCTCCGTTGAATTCTTACGGAGAAGGAAGTCTGGCTCCTTATTGGTGTCGGGCAGGACTGGATCAGTGGTGATTGCCGTAAACCGAGGTAACGAAACATGGTGTAGATGTACAGTTGCCACCAGGCTCTCACGTGTTGAGCTGTAGGTCGAGTCGCAGAACCGTCCGTGCACATGGTTATCGGTGTCGTCGTAGTCTCGATATCAGATCTCCAGTAATTCACGCGTGACGTCCCACGGGTTCGCCGGTGGACACCGTTGTATATCTCTCGAACAGAGAACGTCGCCGTAGATGCCTCTTCGTCTGACAGCGAGCGACTGCGGGTGCGGTCTTGTCCAGATGTTCTGATCAGGCTGGGATGTCTTTCTAGGAAAAGGATTTCGTATATCTGGCCATGACTCCAGCCACCGATGGTGGAGTTTGTGCTGTCTGATGATGTTTGCCCCACTTTGGCACGTCTATCAGACTAGAATGCACTAGTACGATAGTGTCAATATAGCGCTAGACCGGACATACAATGGCATAAAATTATTGCCGTTCTCTGCTTGTACAGCATTACAAATGCGATATGTCGATAACAAAGCGGTAACGTACGTCGCTGGCGAGCACTCGATCATAGGCCTGGTTAATGTAATCTGGTTCTATGATCTCGATTTCAGGTGTCACACCATGTGCAGCGCAGAAATTCAGCATTTCCTGGGTTTCGGCGATCCCGCCAATGTTCGACCCGGACAGGCTGCGCCGCATCAGTGCCAGTGCGAATGCCGGTACTGGCATGGGGCGTTCGGGGATGCCCAGCTCGACGAGCGTGCCGTCGACATCGAGCAGGTTCAAATACTCACCGAGATCCACATTTGCCGAGACGGTGTTCAAAATCAGGTCGAAGCTGCCACGCAATTTGCGGAAGGTGTCGGGATCGGCGGTCGCGTAGTATTTGCTGGCTCCCAGCCGCAGTCCGTCTTCCATCTTTTTTAGCGACTGCGACAGTACTGTTACCTCGCAGCCCATTGCTGTGCCCAGCTTGACCCCCATGTGCCCAAGACCGCCCAAACCGATGATTGCCAGCCGCGTCTTTGACTCCACATTCCAATGCCTAAGCGGTGAATACAGTGTGATGCCTGCGCATAGCAGTGGCGCGGCGGCGTCCAACGGTAGTGCGTCGGGAATCTGTACGACGAAGTTCTCGTCGACGACGATTGCTTGACTGTAGCCGCCTTGGGTATAGTGACCGTCTTTACCAATGGAATTATATGTGAAGATTGGACCCAGTCTACAGTACTGCTCGAGCCCGGCTACACAGCTGCTGCATTCACCGCAGGAGCCCACCATGCAGCCTACGCCGACGCGGTCGCCCACTTTGTGCTTGGTAACCTCAGCGCCTATCGCAGTCACCACGCCTGCAATCTCATGTCCTGGGACCACCGGATAATTGGGTTGGCCCCACTCAGCCTTGACGGTATGGATATCGGAATGGCAGATTCCGGCGAACTTAATTTGGATCGCTACGTCGTGTGGCTCCGGATCGCGACGGTTGATGGTGAGCTTAGTTAGCGGTTCGGTCGGAGACGTGGCAGCGTAGGTAGATACGGTTGTCATGGCGCTCTATATACTCCTTGCCCTACAGTCTAACATTTGTGACTTCGTAGCTAGCGAATACCCCAAAGCCTAATCTCTGTATCCCCGATCCGGGCGGGGCCGTATCCGGACTTCTACATGTCAGTTGATGGGAGCGTTGATCCACCGTAAGTCATCGACGATTCCGTGGGCTGCGATCAGGCCTTCACCGGTCTGCCACACCTCGTCGTTTACGATGAAGACGCGGTTATCGTGATTGGCGGACAGCTTACGCCACGAGCTGCTGTCTAAGACGGTGGCGGCGCGCTTAGCGGCGGCTGTCGATGTACACGATACATAAACGATGTCAGCGTCAGCCGTGGAAAAATCCGGGGCCTTCGCGAGATCGGCATCGGTGGTGTGGATCTCGACATAAGCTTTGTTGGTGAAACGTTGTGCTGCGGGACGGTCCACTCCGACCGCGGTAAGCACGCTGGCCGGGAAGTTACTGGACCCGTAAATCCGCATGGTGTTGGTGGTCAGCTGGACGATGGATGCCTGGTAGTGGGTTGCGTCATGAGTGGCCCCAATTTGGATGGCCCGTTGGGAGAAGCCGCTTATTAGTGCGTTTACGGCATCACTGCGCGCCGTGGCGGCACCAACGCGGCGAAGATTGTCTTCCCAAGCTGCGCCCGGTGCTGCTGTGAACACCGTCGGGGCGATCGCCATTAGCTGCGGATATAACTTCGGCGTCAACCCTGCAGAACCCAGAATCAGATCGGGCTGAGTCGCTGCGATGGCGCTCAGGTCCGGGGCCCTGCGGGTACCGACGCTGGGCAGGCCATGCACGGTGCTTCCTAGGTAGGAAGGCTGGTTTGTGGAGCCGTCCGGCAATGCGGCGGCGACGACTCGGGATTGAAGGCCGAGTGCGCATAGCGCATCGAGCTGGTCACCGGCCAGCACCACAATGCGCTGCGCCTCGGTCGGCACCTGGACCACATCTGGTTTGACTCCCGCAGCGTTGTAGGCTGGCCGTGTCGGAGGTCCCAGATCGACCGCGGCCGGCTCTGGTGCGCACGCTTGATTCGGCCGGCGCTCGTTTCCGAGCACACCGGCCCCTGCGATTTGGGTGGTGGGAATAAGCAGCGACCGGATGGGTGACGACGGTTTGTTGCCGGGCTGTCCTGGCCCGCAACCGCTACCCACGGCTATTGTCGTCGCCGCGGCGACGACAATAGCCGTGGGTAGCGGTAGGGGTCGCATCGCGCTGAATAGCACGCGTTCGACCATAACATCCGGCCAGTTCAGCTTTGGTAACGATGCGCGTCGCACCGAATTCTCGTGAAGCATTACGAGAGTTTGTAGGATCAGCTTCTACCGGCCACCTGTTTGAAGGCTAAGATTTTTCATCTGCAATGCGTAGCGCGTCCCTGCCCGGAATGGATGTTTGGAGGAGCTGTTGACAGTCGAAGCGCCCCCGTTGGGAGAACTCAAGGCCATCCGTCCATACCCGGCCCGCACCGGTCCCAAGGGAAGCCTCGTTTATAAGCTGATCACTACCACCGATCACAAGATGATCGGCATCATGTACTGCGTCGCCTGCTTCATCTTCTTTTTTGTGGGCGGTTTGCTGGCGATGCTGATGCGTACCGAGTTGGCCGCACCGGGTCTGCAGTTCTTGTCGAATGAACAGTTTAACCAGCTGTTCACCATGCACGGTACGATCATGTTGCTGTTCTACGCCACCCCGATCGTGTTCGGCTTCGCCAATCTGGTGCTGCCGCTACAAATCGGCGCACCCGACGTGGCATTCCCGCGGTTGAACGCTTTTTCTTTCTGGTTGTTCTTGTTCGGCGCCACCATCGGGATGGCCGGTTTCATCACTCCAGGCGGAGCTGCCGATTTCGGCTGGACCGCCTATACACCGCTGACCGACGCGATCCACTCGCCTGGTGTCGGAGGTGACTTGTGGATTATGGGTTTGATCGTCGCCGGTCTGGGCACCATCCTGGGTGCAGTCAACATGATCACCACCGTGGTCTGCATGCGCGCGCCCGGGATGACGATGTTCCGGATGCCGATCTTCACCTGGAATATTTTGGTGACATCGATCTTGGTGCTGATTGCATTCCCGCTGCTGACCGCTGCGTTGTTTGGATTGGCTGCCGACCGGCATCTGGGAGCTCACGTCTATGATGCGGCTAATGGCGGAGTCCTATTGTGGCAGCACCTATTTTGGTTTTTCGGCCACCCCGAAGTGTACATCATTGCGCTGCCGTTCTTTGGGATTGTATCGGAGATCTTCCCGGTCTTTTCGCGTAAGCCCATCTTCGGCTACACCACGCTAGTTTATGCAACGCTGTCGATCGCTGCGTTGTCGGTCGCGGTGTGGGCGCACCACATGTTTGCCACCGGAGCCATTCTGCTGCCGTTCTTTTCGTTTATGACATATTTGATCGCGGTGCCGACCGGAATCAAGTTCTTCAACTGGATCGGCACGATGTGGAAGGGCCAGTTGACTTTTGAGACGCCGATGCTGTTTTCTGTTGGCTTTGCGGTCACCTTTTTGTTGGGTGGTTTGACCGGTGTACTTCTGGCCAGCCCGCCGCTGGACTTCCACGTGACTGACAGCTATTTTGTTGTCGCGCACTTCCACTACGTGCTGTTTGGCACCATCGTGTTCTCTACGTTTGCCGGTATTTACTTTTGGTTCCCAAAGATGACCGGTCGGTTGCTTGACGAGCGGTTAGGCAAGCTCCATTTCTGGCTGACGTCCATCGGTTTCCACACCACGTTCTTGGTGCAGCACTGGCTGGGCGGTATGGGCATGCCTCGACGTTACGCCGACTACTTGCCCACCGACGGTTTCCAAAGCCTCAACGTCGTCTCAACCATCGGGACGTTTATCCTAGGTGCGTCAATGTTCCCGTTTGTGTGGAACGTATTTAAGAGCTGGCGTTATGGCGAGGTGGTGACGGTCGACGACCCGTGGGGGTATGGCAACTCCCTGGAATGGGCGACCAGCTGCCCGCCGCCGCGGCATAACTTCACCGAGCTGCCTCGGATTCGTTCAGAGCGTCCGGCGTTCGAGTTGCACTACCCGCACATGGTGAAACGATTGCGCACCGAGGCCCATGTTGGGCGTCGTCACGCCGAAGTGAGTTCGCACTGATGCGGCTCGACTCGGCCGGCGCTGTCAGATGAGTCGCGGGTGAACACACCACTCAAGGTGCCGGTGCTGATAACCGTAACTGGTGTGGATCAGCCAGGTGTGATGTCGGCGCTTTTTGCGGTGTTGTCGCGGCACGGGGTCGAACTGCTAAACGTCGAGCAGGTGGTGATTCGTGGCCGGCTTACGCTAGGTGTGCTGGTGTCATGTCCGCCGGACGTCGCCGACGGTACCGCGTTGCGAGACGACGTGCAGGCTGCGATTCACGTGGGCGGTCTCGATGCCACGATCGAGCGCAGCGACGACTTGCCGATCATCCGGGAACCGTCAACCCACACAATTTTCGTGCTGGGCCGTCCGATTACCGCCCGGGCATTCGGCGCGGTAGCACGTGAGGTTGCGGCACTGGATGTCAATATCGATGTCATTCGAGGCATTTCTGATTATCCGGTTACCGGGCTGGAGTTACGAGTCTCGGTGCCGATAGAAGCCGCGGGACCGTTACGGACGGCGCTGAACAGAGTGGCCACCACGGAGCACGTCGACGTAGCGGTGGAGGATTATGGTCTGGCCCGGCGCACTAAACGACTCATTGTGTTTGACGTCGATTCCACCCTGGTGCAGGGCGAGGTGATCGAGATGCTGGCCGCCCGAGCGGGTGCGCAGGGGGCAGTCGCTGCGATAACCGAGGCCGCAATGCGCGGTGAATTGGATTTTGCGGAGTCGTTGCAGCAGCGGGTGGCCACTTTGGCGGGTCTGCCCGCCACGGTGATCGATGAGGTAGCTGATCAGCTGGAGCTGATGCCTGGTGCCCGGACCACTCTGCGTACGCTGCGACGGCTGGGATTTCGTTGTGGGGTGGTGTCCGGAGGTTTCCGGCGGATTATCGAGCCGTTTGCGCACGAGCTGATGCTGGACTTTGTCGCGGCCAATGAGCTAGAGATCGTCGACGGCATACTCACCGGCCGGGTGGTCGGCACAATCGTCGATCGCCCTGGTAAGGCCAAAGCGTTACGTGACTTCGCAGAACAGGCTGGCGTGCCGATGGAGCAAACCGTCGCCGTCGGTGATGGCGCCAATGACATCGACATGCTGGCGGTGGCCGGGCTGGGAATTGCGTTTAACGCCAAGCCAGCGTTGCGTGCCGTCGCCGATGCGTCGTTGAGCCATCCTTACCTGGATACGGTGCTCTTTGTGCTGGGTGTTACACGTGGCGAGATTGAGGCCGCTGACGCTGTCGACGGCGGGGTGCGTCGCGTCGCTATCCCACCCGATTAGGCGCTTCTGGTGGTAGTCGGCTCGGGGTGACCCGGCAGCTGTCGCGGCGTCGCGGTACGGCACGATGTTCGGGTGCCCGAGTCTGGTTCCGAAACTGGCGACGATGCAGCAGATCCCGATCTGCTGATCGACTTTAGAGGCGTGTCGCTGCGCCGCGATGGGCGTATCCTGGTTGGCCCGCTGGATTGGGCGGTGGAACTTGATGAACGGTGGGTGATCATCGGCCCTAACGGGGCAGGCAAGACGTCGCTGCTGCGTATCGCCGCGGCGGCTGACCACCCGTCGACGGGCGTTGCCTACGTGCTCGGTGAGCGGCTAGGGTGCATTGACATCTGTGAGTTGCGTGCGCGTATAGGCCTGAGTTCGTCGGCTATGGCGCAGCGGGTGCCTAGCCATGAAGTGGTGCGCGACTTCGTGGTATCGGCGGGCTATGCGGTGCTGGGCCGCTGGCGCGAGCGGTACGAAGGTGTCGATTACCAGCGCGCGATCGACGTGCTGGAGAGTGTGGGCGCCGAGCATATCGCCGACCGCACTTTCGGGACGCTGTCTGAAGGCGAGCGCAAACGGGTGCTGATCGCTCGGGCGTTGATGACCGACCCGGAGCTACTGTTGCTCGATGAACCTGCCGCCGGGCTTGACTTAGGTGCTCGCGAAGAGTTGGTAGCCCGACTCGCTGACCTGGCCACTGACGTGTGCGCGCCGGCGTTGGTGCTAGTCACCCACCACGTGGAGGAGGTTCCGCCGGACTTTAGCCACTGCCTGTTATTATCGGAGGCAAAAGTGGTAGCCGCGGGTTTGTTGTCCGACGTGCTGACTGCAGAAAATCTGTCTACCGTGTTCGGCCAGTCGATCGCTCTCGACGTTGTCGACGGGCGCTATTTCGCTCGTCGAGTTCGTGCCCGAGCAGCTCACCGGAGACAGCCATGATGACGTCACCGCTCACCCCACAGGCGCCACTGCGACTGGCGGCGACCGTAATGTTGATTCGGGACAATCCGGCTGGCTTAACTGTCTTCCTGATGCGCCGACACGCGGCGATGGATTTCGCCGCTGGAGTGATGGTGTTTCCCGGCGGCGGCATCGACGACCGCGATCGCAATGGGGACATCGCGTGGGTCGGGCCCTCGCCGGTATGGTGGGCGCAACGGTTCGGTGTCACAGCCGACCTGGCTCAGGCGTTGGTTTGTGCTGCCGCACGTGAGACATTCGAGGAGTCGGGGGTGCTGTTCGCCGGGATGGCCGGTCAGTCGCATTCGGGACCGAGCGGCGTCGTTACAGACGCCTCGGTGTACGGCGAAGCTCGTCGCGCGCTGGTCGACCGGACACTGTCGTTCGCAGATTTCCTGCGCTGCGAAAACCTGGTGCTGCGATCCGACTTGCTGCGGCCGTGGGCCAACTGGGTTGCCCCAGAGGCCGAGCTGACCCGCCGCTACGATACCTATTTCTTTGTGGCGGCTTTGCCGGAAGGACAGCGCGCCGACGGGGAGAACACCGAATCCGATCGTGCTGACTGGATGACACCGCAGGCGGCGATCAATGACTTCGCGGCCGGCCGTAACTTCTTGTTGCCGCCGACTTGGGCCCAGCTGGACGCGCTGGCCGGTTTCACGACCTCGAAAGTGCATGATGTGCTGGCCGTCGAACGTCAGATTGTTCCGGTGCAGCCACACCTGGTGAAGCAAGGCGACAACTGGGAGATCGAGTTTTTCGACTCCGATCGCTACAACCGGGCGCGGATCGCCGGCGGATCATCGCGGTGGCCACTGTGATGGGCGCAAGCGAGGTGAAGCCGGGCGCAGCGGGTCATCACCATCGGCCTATGAGTTCGTCATGAGCGAATTTGTCAGCACTGTGGTCAGCGACAGCTCGCAAGATGCCGGCCTGGCCATGTTGCTTCTTGCGCGGCCTCCCACCAACGCGATGACGCGCCAGGTCTATCGGGAAATTGCGTCGGCTGCCGAGGAGCTCGGCCATCGCGACGACGTCGCCGCGGTCATCTTGTTTGGCGGCCACGAGATTTTCTCCGTCGGCGACGACATGCAACAGCTGCAGACTCTGACCGCGGCGGAAGCCGGCGTTGTCGCCGAGGTCCGGCGCCAGGCTGTCGACGCCGTTGCGGCTATTCCGAAGCCGACTGTGGCTGCGATCACTGGGTACGCGCTGGGTGCGGGCCTGACGTTGACTCTGGCTGCCGATTGGCGGGTTAGTGGTGACAACGTGAAGTTCGGCGTGACCGAGGTTCTGGCCGGCCTGATCCCGGATGGTGGCGGACTGGCTCGCCTGACCCGGGTAGCCGGGGTGAGCAGGGCCAAGGATCTGGTGTTTAGTGGGCGTTTCTTTAATGCGGAGGAGGCCTTAGCGCTGGCCTTGATTGACGACATGGTGGCGCCCGACGATGTGTACGACACCGCCGCAGCGTGGGCGCGCCGCTTCCTTGACAGCCCGCCGCATGCGCTGGCCGCCGCGAAGGCCGGCATCAACGAGATCTTCGATTTGGAGTCGACTGAGTTGACCGCTGCCGCACGGCGCCGTTATGTTGAGGCGTTCACCGCTGCTTGGCCCTGTTCGTCGCTATACGGTGGCGAGCAGGTGACCCGGGGTGGTAGTTAGGTTGTCCTTCATGACGAGGAGTACGGAAATCCCCGCGGACGCTGCGCCCAATCCGCATGCCACCGCAGAGCAAGTAGCCGCGGCCCGGAAGGACAGCAAGCTCGCTCAGGTGCTGTACCACGACTGGGAAGCTGAGAACTACGACGAGAAGTGGTCGATCTCCTACGACCAGCGTTGCATCGATTACGCGCGGCACTGCTTCGATGTCATCGTGCCCGACGAGGTAATCGCCGAACTGCCTTACGATCGCGCCCTGGAACTGGGCTGCGGTACCGGTTTCTTCCTGCTCAACCTGATCCAGTCCGGGGTCGCTCGGCGTGGATCGGTCACCGACCTCTCACCCGGTATGGTCAAGGTTGCCACCCGTAACGGGCAGCTACTTGGGCTGGACGTCGATGGCCGGGTCGCCGACGCCGAGGGCATCCCTTACGACGACAACGCCTTCGACCTGGTGGTGGGACACGCGGTGCTACACCACATTCCCGACGTCGAGCTGTCGCTGCGCGAGGTACTGCGGGTGCTGAAGCCCGGCGGCCGGTTTATGTTCGCGGGTGAACCCACCAACGTCGGCAGCCGATATGCTCGTGTGCTCGCGAACCTGACATGGAAAGTCACTATCCGGGTAGTACAGCTGCCTGGACTGAGTGCCTGGCGTCGTCCGCAGGCTGAGATCGACGAGAACTCGCGCGCGGCGGCTTTGGAATGGGTGGTAGATCTGCACACCTTCGAACCGAAAACATTAGAGACGATGGCAACTAACGCTGGCGCCGTGCAGGTCGAGGCTGCCACCGAGGAGTTTACCGCCGCGATGCTGGGCTGGCCGCTACGCACTTTCGAGTCGACGGTGTCGCCGGACAAACTGGGCCGGGGCTGGGCACGCTTTGCATTCACCAGCTGGAAGACTTTGAACTGGGTCGATGCTAACGTGTGGCGCCGGATCGTGCCGAAGAGTTGGTTTTACAATGTGATGGTAACCGGGATCAAACCGTCCTGAGTAACGGCTTCATCGGTCTATGTTTCAGTGTTGAAGACGTTAATTACCTGGGGTCCAAGTCGGGTGCCACGGTGCTTCGCGACGTAGGCGAATTCGGGCTGACCGATACCACTCGGATTGCCGACATCGCTGCGGTACGTTCCTAGTTTGGTGACCGTGCCTCGATCCTGGTGGAGACGACGCGGCTGTTGCCGCCGTACCCCTGACAACCTCGCCAGGTTAGGCGATATTTCAAGCTGGCTATTCACCGACGAGGCGCTGCAATAGGTGACTGTTGCGCACCAGGCGAAACGGCTGGCTAGTCGTGTCGTGTGCACTGTGGCCTGTTCCATCGGCATCGAACTCGCTGCGTTCCGCAGCTTCGTCACCTAAACGGTGGGCAGCAATATCGACCCGGTGCGACTGGACGATGGTGCGGCGCAATCTGGGAGACACCATCGACTTGTGCCGCGCTATAGTGTCGCATCTGGTGACCAGAGATACGGTGATTGTCGCTGACCCGTTCCTTCGCAGCGGTGGGCGGCGCTGTTTCTGCCTAGTCGACTGTCGACCTAGTTTGGGCAAGTTGCTGTATAGCTACCGTGACCGGGACTTCATCATAGAGTTTGCTTCCAGCATCGATTTCGGTCAGGTCTGCAGCCTGGGCTTCGCGGCCGAAATCGAGGTGACATTATACCACGGTTCGGTCCGTAAGACGTACTTTTGGTCGGCGGAACTGGTCGACCAGGGTGTGTGCCAACGAGCCAGTATTCTCGATAGCACTGAACAGGTTGCTGACGCGGAGCCGGATGGTTGCTCGGTGCGGCCCGCTGGGCAATGGATCATCGACCCCAATGGTGTCGTGGTGCGGGTTGGGCTGGTACACGCACTACGGTGCGTGGCACAGACTGTGGCAACTTGACCCTGATGTCCGGAGATCGGCTGTCGCCAACAATTTGGAGTTTCGAGGTGCTCGAAAGTTCATGTTCGATGAGTGCTGGCTGTGGAACGCACTGTCAGCGCTGGACTGCGGTGCGTTGGAGATCCTGGCTCGTGGTATTCAGGTCGACTACGATGCGTTGCGCCGTCGGCTGTGGCTACGCGGCAGTCGGCCTCTGTCTGTCGTTATCACCCGCATCGGTTCGGGGTGCACCAGTCATGCGGTGACGTTTGTTTGCCGCCCGTCAGACTGATCCCCGGGTACGCTGACGGCGGTTACTGTGCGAGGCACCCCGCCTTCGTGTGGTCTGCGAGGACAATTCGACGATGCGTTATCTGATAGCGACCATGGTACTGGCGCTCGTGGTGCTGCTGGGCTGGCCGGCGGCCGCAGCACCGCCATCGTGCGTGAGTTTAGGCGGCATCCAGGCGGTCGGGATGTGCAATATCCATGCTTCAGGTCCCAGGTACACGCTCAACTTGATCTTTCCCGTCGACTATCCCGATCAACAGGCGTTGACCGACTACATCACCCAAAACCGCGATGGATTCGTCAACGTAGCTCAGGGCTCAGGGGGCCGCGAACAGCCCTACCAAATGGACGCGACCACCGAACAGCACAGCTCCGGTC
>NZ_QAYL01000001.1 GCF_003408705.1 Mycobacterium uberis | reverse complement strand
GGAACACAAGCGATGTCTTGGATGTGATCCCATCGGTGGTCGCCAGCCGGAACGCACAACACCTTGTCGTCGTTGCCGTGCTCGTCGACCATCCGGAACATACCCACTGGACGTGCCTCCACTAGCACGCCGGGGAACAGCGGCTCCGGTAGCAGCACAAGTGCATCCAGCGGGTCGCCATCTTCACCGAGGGTGTCTTCTATGAAGCCATAGTCGGTCGGATAGGCCATCGAGGTGTGCAGGTAGCGGTCTAGGCGCACCCGTCCCGTCTCGTGGTCGACCTCGTACTTGTTTCGTTGGCCCTTCGGAATTTCAATAGTTACATCAAATTGCACCGTGTCAGCTCCTTAAGGATCCTAGCTGGGCCCAGGGTAGGTCTGTTGCGTCGCGGAGTTCACCCTAGCCGAGACGTTCGGCTGGCGGTTGGTTCGGCAGAATGGGGTCAGACAGTCAGGAGGGTCATGAGTCCCATTCGCTGGCAGAAATCCTACATAGTCGTCGGGTTAGCCGTGCTAGTGTTCGCTGTCGCCGTAGTGGCGGCGGCAACGGTCTTTACTGCGGACGGTCACAACACTAATGGAGCACGGTCCCCGGTGCCGCCTCCGCGGCCGCCGACGGTCAAGCCGGCATTGGTCCCGGTAATCGAGGCCGCTGCGGCACCTACCGTCGGCGGGTTGGCTGCGGCGCTGGCGGCGGCGATGGCAGATCCTAATTTGGGTAGGTTTGGGGGTCGGGTCACCGATGCCATGACCGCCAAGGAGCTTTGGCAGCAGCAAGATGACATGCCGTTGGTGCCGGCGTCGACCACTAAGATTCTGACTGCAGCTGCGGCGCTGTTGACACTGGACCGCCAGGCCTGGATCAGCACCCGGGTGGTGGCCGGCGGACCGAACGCCCAGGGGCCTGTCGTGTTGGTGGGTGCTGGGGATCCGACGCTGTCGGCCGCGCCGCCTGGCCAGGGTACCTGGTATCGGGGTGCACCGCGAATCAGTGATCTTGTCGAACAGGTTCATCGCAGCGGCGTGACGCCAACGGCGGTCCAGGTAGATACCTCGCTGTTCACCGGTCCGACGATGGCGCAGGGCTGGGATCCGGCCGATGTGGACAACGGCGATATTGCTCCGATCGAGTCGGCAATGATAGACGCCGGGCGTATACAGCCGACAACCGTCAATTCACGACGGTCTCACACTCCGGCTCTGGACGCGGGGCGGGAACTGGCCAAGGCCTTGGGGGTCGATCCTGGTACGGTGAAAATCGCTAAGGCACCAGCCGGGGCACGGCAGCTGGCTGTGGTGCAGTCAGCGCCGCTGTCTCAGCGGCTATCCGAGATGATGGACCACTCCGACAACGTGCTGGCCGAATGCATCGGTCGTGAGGTGGCGGCTGCGATAAACCGGCCACTGAGCTTTGCCGGCGCGGTCGATGCGGTGACCAACCGGTTAGGCGCCGCGCATATCGACGCCACCGGCGCTGCCCTGGTGGATTCCAGCGGGTTGTCGGTCGACAATCGTTTGACCGCCAGGACACTCGACGGTGCGGTGCAGGCGGCGGCAGGGCCGGATCAACCGGCGTTGCGGGCGTTGCTGGATCTACTCCCGATAGCCGGCGGCAGTGGCACGTTGTCGGAGCGCTTTCTCGACCCGGCGACCAACCAGGGACCGGCCGGCTGGTTGCGGGCTAAGACCGGCTCGTTGACCGCCATTAATTCTTTGGTTGGGGTCGTTACTGACAGTAGCGGTCGGGTTTTGACCTTCGCGTTTATCTCCAACGAGGCTGGCCCGACTGGTCGCACCGCTCTGGACGCGCTTGCCACCAGGCTGTGGACGTGCGGGTGCGCGACGTGACTTCATCGCTTCCCCTGATCTCGTCGTCGGAGTTCACGCTCGGCACCGCGGTGGATTGGCGATTCGCGGCCAGCGTGGGGGAGCGGCTGGCACGTTCCGGTCCACCGGCTTCCGAATACACTCGCCGCCAGGTAATAGACGAGTTGGCCCGTGCGGCAGTGAAAGCCGAACCGCTGGTGCGCGATGTTACCGGCCTGGCCACCGACCGCGTGGTGCCCCCGGCGCGTATCGTCGACCGGCCGGAATGGGTGCGGGCGGCGGCCGAGTCTATGCGGGTGATGACGAATGGAACCGACAAGCCACCAGGATTGTTCACCGGCCGGATCACTGGCGCACAAACAGGCGCGGTGCTGGCATTTGTAGCGTCCGGGATCCTCGGCCAGTACGATCCATTCGCTGCCGCTAAACAGGGCTGCTTACTGTTAGTGTACCCTAATGTAATTGCCGTTGAGCGTCAACTGCGGGTTGAGCCTTCCGATTTTCGCTTGTGGGTATGCCTGCACGAAGTGACCCACCGGGTACAGTTCACTGCCAACCGGTGGCTATCCGAATATATGTCAAAGGCGCTGGGCTTGTTGACTCAAGAAACCGGTGAAGACATCGGGCAGATGATGGGTCGGCTCGCCGACTTTGTCCGCAGTCGGAGTAATGGGTCATCCGCGGCGGAGAATTCCGCTGCTCACGCGTCGGGGGTTCTGGGCATGATGCGCGCCGTGCAGTCTGAGCCACAACGCGCAGCCCTAGATCAGCTATTGGTGTTCGGTACGTTATTAGAGGGCCATGCCGACCACGTCATGGATGCGGTCGGTCCGATGGTGGTGCCGTCTGTGGCTACGATCCGTCGTAGATTTGACGATCGTCGCCATCGTAAGCAACCGCCGTTGCAGCGGTTGCTGCGTGCACTGCTCGGCCTCGATGCCAAGCTCAATCAATACACCCGCGGCAAGGCGTTCGTCGATCACGTGGTGGACCGGGTCGGAATGGCACGGTTCAACACGATCTGGTCGGGCCCAGAAACGCTGCCATCGCCCACTGAGATCGAAGACCCGCAACAATGGATCGACAGAGTGCTGTAAAGCAGCTGCGCAGGGTTGTCGAAGCGTTCGCTGGTACCTATCTCATCGCCAAAGATCAGTGGTACGCTGCGCTGTCCGGCGGCCCGGATTCGTTGGCGCTCACTGCGGTCGCGGCCCAGCTGCGCCCCACGACTGCGTTGATCGTGGATCACGGTTTGCAGTCTGACTCGGCCAGTATTGCAGAGACTGCTCGAAAGCAAGCCATTGCATTGGGCTGTATTGATGCGCAAGTGCTTTGTGTGCAAGTGGGGCGTCCTTTTGGCCCCAAAGGCGGGCCTGAGGCAGCGGCCCGCGCTGCCCGATACACTGTGTTGGGCGCCTATCGCGATAGCCCGGTACTGTTAGCTCATACACTTGACGATCAAGCCGAGACGGTGCTGCTGGGTTTAGGCCGCGGTTCCGGGGCGCGTTCGATCGCCGGCATGCGACCGCATGATCCGCCGTGGTGCCGGCCGTTGCTGGGTGTGCGGCGCAGCGTGCCGCGTGCCGCGTGCCGCGAGCTAGGTTTAACTGCCTGGCAGGATCCGCACAACACCGACCGCCGTTATACTCGAACTCGGCTGCGCTTGGAGGTATTGCCGCTGTTGGAGGACGTGCTGGGCGGTGGGGTCGCCGAGGCGTTAGCTCGCACTGCGACGGCGTTGCGCGAGGACACCGAACTGATCGACACACTCGCCGTACAGGCGCTGCCTGATGTCCGGGTCGGATCGGGGTTACATGCACGGATTCTAGCGGCACTGCCCGATGCGGTTCGACGTCGGGTGATCCGTGGCTGGTTGTTGGCCGGCGGAGCGACTGGGCTGACCGACAAGCAAATCCGTGGAGTGGACACTCTAGTCACCGCGTGGCGCGGGCAAGGCGGGGTGGCGGTGGGGTCCGCCTTGCGTGGACAGCGTTTGATCGCCGGCCGGTACAATGGTGTACTGACATTGCGACATGAGCCTGCCTAGCGGCCCGTAGCAGGTCCTGATGCCGGGCCCGCCGTTGGTTTTTCGCGGGACGACATGGCACGCTGTGTTTGTGGCCCAGAGCTCCTCGGCGATTAACCCCGGACCGACGGCAGAGCTGTACCCGGGCGATATCAAGTTGGTCATGTTCACCCAGGAGCAAATTCAGGCTCGCATTGCTGAGCTTGGCGCCCAAATCGGCAACGACCACCGTGACCTTTCGGCCGTTAGTGGTCAAGATCTGCTATTGATCACTGTGCTTAAGGGCGCGATGATCTTCGTCACCGATCTGGCGCGTGCGATTCCACTGCCTACCCAGTTCGAATTCATGGCTGTTAGTTCGTACGGATCTTCCACATCTTCGTCGGGTGTGGTGCGGATCCTCAAGGACCTTGATCGTGATATCCACAATCGCAACGTGTTGATCGTCGAGGATGTCGTTGACTCCGGCTTGACCTTGTCTTGGTTACTACGGAACTTGGCCACCCGCCGCCCGCGGTCGCTACAGGTATGCACACTGCTGCGCAAGCCTGACGCGGTAGGCGCCAACGTCGACATCACCTATGTGGGTTTCGACATTCCCAACGACTTCGTCGTGGGTTACGGACTAGATTACGACGAACGTTACCGGGATCTACCCTATATCGGCATGTTGGATCCCCGAGTCTACCAGCAGTAGAAAAACAATAACGCTAGTCTGGCTCCCGCCCGCGGTCACCAAGAAGTTGGCTGTCTGCTGGCCAGATTCCAATAGCACGGCTTCTGTGTCCCATAGCGAGGCGGGCGGCATCCCGGTTATGGGTGTGCTTCCGGTGGTCTCCGAGATAGAAAGTGCCTGTCTTAGCCGTAGACCCAACAGCTAGGCGTATTGGTCGGCACGACTTTCGGCGTCTAAAAGGCCTGCGCATGTATCTCTTTCACCACTGGCGAGTCGTTCCTGATAGAGTATAGCTGATCAAGCTAGTCTGGATAGCGTCGCCGCCGACGCTGACGATGAGGGCCATCATCTTTGATGCAATGTCCGGCGGGTGGATCTTGACCTCGATTGTGTTGCTGGCATGATAGCTGGCGATAGTAGTGATGTCGGCGAACTCGGATCTGCTGTAATCGAGCTGCAAAGTTACTTTGGTGGTGTTGATGTTTTTACGGTCCATTTGGTGCTCGCCAACGCACTGATGACTCATCGGCCTGGTTCATCGCGGTGGTGATGTCAGGTTCAGTGAACCCGATAATTATGTTGGCGGTCAAAGTGTACGAGACGTCTTGGACTTGCCCTGCCCTAACGACGGTAGCCTGACGCAAATTCGCCTCGGGTAGTGCGGGATTGTGCTTGTCGCATATCGACAGCAAGATGACGGACAAGCCAGCAACAGTAATCGGCTTATGGGCAAACCTCGGAGCGCTCGATGTAAATCGGCATGCATGGCACCCTAGCGGTTTGGTAGAACTTGAATCAGCGGTTCTTAGAAGGGCGGGTTGTCCGGCAACGGATCTAGTTCGTCGGGTGCTCAGTCCGGAGATAGCTCTTCCAGCTCTCAAGGTTCGTGCACCCAGTTACAGTTAAGGGCGGCTGGTACTGGGTGTGCCTTTGAAGAGAAAAATCATGTCGTGCGTGTGGTTTTGAAATACACGTGCAGCGATTTCCTATTTACGGGTATGCTTTAGGGGGTCGGTGGTTCTCCTGGATAGGTCTTTTCTTTCGGTTATGCTTATACGCCTGCGTAATTCAGGCGCTGCGTTGCTGTGAACTGGTTCATCTACTTAGGGGCCGGTGCGGCGCATACCGGGCCGTGCGGCTGGGAAAAGGCCAGCACTAGCAGGGAAAGAGTCCGATAAGACCGCTCGGTTAGTGAGGTCCAGATGACGGTGCTGTCAGCTAGTTGTGTGTCGCGCCAGCCTCCATGGAATGTTAAAGCTATTTGAGATTATTCAACATCGCCAATCTTCCTGTGGCGGTAGCTTGGCGGTTGAACGAAATGGTGTGGTAAATATCACAGATGATGGCCAGGCGGCTGCATCCAGAGATGCTAAAGGCCAGATACCGGTAACGGACGGCACGTTCGAGCGACAACAGTTGGTAACGCAGCGATTCAGCTGAACTGGTAGGCAGATAGGCAAATCGTAATGATGCGGTGGCAGCCAAACGACGAACTTGCACAGCGTCGACGACCCCCGTAATCCTCCAGGTATCCAGGTGCAGCGCTGTTGTCATTGATGGTTTGGTCGTTGGCAGTAGCATTGATCACCACTTATGCTCCACTTGTATAGCGTCCGGTTTCACCATTGCTAGCTTGATTGGGGCAATCACCTTGTCCGCAGCTACAAGCCGGGCGGTAGTTCTGGGTTAGCGCTGCTAGTGCTTTTGCCCGGCGCTGATCCAGTGTTCGCGGGTCGGCCGGACACACCTACTAGCGAGCTGTGAAAGTCGGCGGTCAAAGGCCGGCATGGCCACAGCGGCGGCTGGGCCGTAAACTTCAGCCATCCAAAATTGTCGAGAGCATTGATTATGATGCGAAGGCCGTCTTAGGCGGCAAGACAGCGCTCCCGAGCGGCGTCGACATCTATCAGCGCACACCGCAGTGTCGATTGCGTTAATGATGTGCTGCCGCGAATGGCCGTGTCAGTTGCCATATGCGTGGCCGGCGACATGTCAGTCTTGGTGATCAACTCAGTGTCAGTGAGCAGGTCGGTGCTGCTGATGATCAATTGCACTGGGCCGCTAGTAGGGCACTAACCTATGGCAACCTTTGATCCACCGTTTCGGTATCCGATACCAGTTAGCTGGCTGCCATTGGGGAACAGGCTCATTGCAGCAACCATCTCGGCGGTGGTTTGCTCGAATCCGTCGATCACCGCATACCCGCACTGGCGTTCAGCTCGCTTAGTGGTGGTCGTTCGATGTCGCCATGGTAGTCATCCGCCAAGCCGCCACGGGCAGATTCGAGTCGGTGTGCGGACTCGATTATGGCGATCAATGCGGTTGGATGCAGACCACGAATCGCGACTTAATCAGACATTTGGTCAAACATGTTTTTAGTTATAGATACGGTGTCCGACAAAACCTGTAGATCAATGCGGCTGGGACAGTTGCCTATTGGTTTGTGTGCTCTATGGTCGGATTTTGCAGCACTCGTTGACTTGAGACGGGTCAGGAGATTGGGGTCCGTCTAGGGTTTCATGCACATCTTAGGGGATGATGAAGCTGAGTTCGACTTGTAGCCAGGCAGCGCTGAGTCAGAGTGTGTGGATGGCGCAGCAGACTTCCTTGGCGTCGGGGAAGTCGTCGGCGTTGGTTTGTCCGGCGTCTCCATATCAGCGGTCTTTGGTGGACATCACAGGCATCGTGCAGTTGTTTGATGGTGATGTCACGATTCAGAGTCTCCTTGAGCAGGCGTTTCAATCCCCACTTGGTGTGAGCATCTACTTCGCATAATCAGATGCTATAAAGCCGGTGAAACACTACTAGCTAGCGATTCGCTGATTAAAAACAGGAAATCTAAATAAATCGACTATAATTCCTAAATAGATAGCCTAATATATAAAGCATGCTATTTATTCGCCTGAACAAGAGTGGAAAAATCCTACTAGTGTCGACTTTCGGTATCACTGTGTATCGGAAGGAGAATAGGATGTCGTTTCTGACCACACTGCCGGAAGCGATCGTGTCGTGGCTGATCAGTTGCAGATGATTCATGCGGCGATACGGTCAACGTTGTCTTGGCGTTTCCGATCATCGCGGTGATTCCGGAAGCAGCAGACTCGGTGCTGGCGGCTACCGTCGCGCAGTTCACTAGCTACGACGAGCTGTACCAGTCGATTAGTGTTGCGGTCAATGCGATCCATGAAAGCTTTTGTGCAGGTCCTAGGTGTTACCGTCAACGCCTACCAGAGCGCGTCGATACCGCGAACATCACCAGTGCTGCCAGCGTTGCTCACGGTGGGTTTCGTGGTTACGGTTATGGCAGTGTGTATTCCGCTCCTGGTTTCTACGGCACTGGCTGTCTCCTGAAAGGTGGACCTCTGCCGAGTTGGTTGAGCTCGTACGGCGAGCTGTTGTTGGCTAATTTTCGGGGTTTGTTGGGCTCGCAGTAGCCCGGGTATTGCATCGGAAACTCTTTACTGAAAAGAGATTTAGCCATAACTATGGATTTTTCGGCGTGGCCCACCTGAGGTTAATTTCGCTGCGGTGTATGCGGATAACGGGCCGGCGTCTTAATTGGGTGCGGTAATGGTCTGGAATGAGTTCGCCCATGAACTGCGCTTGGCCGCTTTTGGCTATGGGTCGGCGATTGTGAACCTTGCTGATGCGAGGTAGCAGTGTCCGTCGTTGATGTTCGATGGCCACCGCGTTTGCTCCGTGTGTGGTGTGGATGCATAGCACCGCTGATCAGGCCGAGCAGGCTGGGTACAGGCACCTGCGGCAGCGACGGCTTATGAGGCCTGGCTTTTGCGGCGATAGTGCCGCTGGTGGTAGTTACGGCCATCGGGAGTTATTGGCGCAGCTGGTGTCGATCAACGTGCTGGGGATAAACACTTCGGCGATTGCTAATAACGAAGCCCAGTATGGCCAGGTGTGGGTTGAAGACACTGCAGTGATGCTGCTTACCAAGCAGCATCGACGTCGGTTACTGAGCTGGCCTCAATGGCACCGGTGCCGGCCACGACCAGCGCGAGTAGATTGTTGGGGGTGCGGGGGTGATTGGCCAGGGTGGTTGTGGCTGTCAGGTTGCTATCAGCAACGTGGCGGGCGTCGTCCAGAAGGTGGTCAGTCAGCGCAGGTATTCTCGCTGCCACGGTCGCGGGTACGAAGTGCGGCTATGGTGAAGGTCTTGATCGGTCTCAGCGTACTTTTGCGTTTGGTCGGATAGCGGAAGGGACAACGGGTTTTGAGTTACTAGTATTAACTGTAGGATTCATCGATTCTTTATAATAGAGATATTTCCATGACCGTAAATTTTATGTATAGCTTTACAGACGATGTAGAATGTACGGGGTCCTCTTATGAGGTACATGTTCAGATCGTGTGCGGGCGAAGCCCACAAGATGTGGACGTCGTCGCTGAATATTGCGGGTTGGAATAGAACCGCGCGGACGACGTCTTATGGCACCATGAGGCAGATGAATTCAAGTGTTTCACACTAGCGTAACTGTGCTGCACGAGATACGTGATGGCTTAGCGCGACGCTCAATCGGCTATGAGCAACAAGAGCACGCCTCCCAGCAGGCCTTGGGTAACTAGTTAACCATTCAAACCCATTGACGCACTAGGAAAGCTTAATTATCAGTTCAGCGATGTTGATGCCTCTAAGGCTACTATCCCCGCTCCATAGACCGCCTCTAGGGAAACCAAATACCATGCCATCGTGCGCAAGTGTTTGCTGCTGCGAATTTTTTGAACGGCACCAGTTTGACGACCTGTCATAATTTCGTCACCGATTTGGGCCGTATCTGTCCAGATTATTTATGAGCAGACCAACATCCACAGCCAAAAGATACCAAAGCGTCAGTTTCTGTATGGCCAGCGTCGACAGTTCTGTTGGTCCCAGGTGGACCCAATCTCAGTACAGGGTTAATCATCTAAGTATACCACTTGGAGTCGGCTAAGGTGGGCTGGGTATGAGCGAGCCGTACGCGTGGTATTTAGTCGTCGGTGTTTATGCGCCTGTCGTCACCGTAGCGTCGGCCTTAGCCGTTCACTTAAAGAACCACCCCGGCGATACTGCGGACTAGATCGAGAATGAATTGCTTATAACTAGATAGAAATCATATGCCCTGATTATAGAGTCCTATGTATGAACTACATCTGGGCATCTGGATATGACGGACTTTGCTGGTCACCGTCACTGGAACCACATGGCGTTTGTGATGGCTTAGCCAGGGTTGCTAGCAGTGACGATTGCGCAGCTAGAGGCGATTGACTCCGCGGTGAACGCAGCTAACATGATTGCGGTCGTCCCGATCAGCTGTGTGCTACTAGCGGGAGCGGACCAGGTGTCGGTTGGTAGTGGCGGCCGTGTGCGTCGCCCATGCCCAGGCATATCAGGCAATCAGCGCTATGCATCAGCACTTTGCCCAAGCTTCGATCGGTAGCCGCAAAAGTGTATAAAGTCGCCGAGGCGGCCAGAACCAAGGCCGTGGTCGCCGACAACAGTGAAATCAGTGCGAACGACACGGCACAGAGTCCAGCTGGTGGGGCGGTGTCGAAGGCCGTACTGAAAACTGTTCCGGATGCCGCTCCAAAGGCACCGAAAGCGGAACCGCGATCTATAGTGAACAAGCCGGGCGGCCTCATTAGAGGTGCCAGTTCCGGTAACGTCAGCAGCGCAAGTAAACCTTACAAACTAACTAGAATCTTGCAGTGCCGCTCTGGTTCTGCCAACTCCTCGAAGGCCGAGCCTACCGCGTCCAGCTCGACCTCATTAAGTAATCCACGGAGTGGCATCGATGTCGCCATCGGCGATCGCACATAGCGAGTCGGTGAACTCGTCTGGATGGTCTACGAACATCACTTGCAGGCTGATCTCTTTGGTGATCACTAAAGATATCGATGTACAGTGGCTGCTCCTGAGTTCGGTGCGTGTCCATAATGTCGGCTAGCCCGCGTCGATTGAGGTGAAAAATGTTATATCACAATGATTTCGATGTAACGTACGGCAAAGGTTGCGATGATTGCCAGGCCAATCGGACTGGAACTAAACACTAGGGCAGTTTCACCGGGTGTGGTGTTGGATTTGTTAACGGCGTCTAAACTTTACTGCGATGGGTTCGGTCAGCGCCGCGTGGTTTGAGATCTAGGCCGTTGAGGATGGTCAGCAAAAGCGGTGCGGAACAGTAGCACGATCAGCGGCTACGCTGATCGTGTTACTCTTCGAGAGAATTTGGTTTGATGCCGTTGGCGGACAGCAGTGCCGGAATTGATGTAACCCCGGTTTTCGGGAGATAGTTTTCGGTATCGGTCTCGGCTTCGAGCACCTCGGCACTGGATTCGTGGCCCATGAAGACATCGCGGCTCAAATCGACGTGCATGCTGCCTGAATCACGTGCGATCCACTCGGCTAGCATCAGTATATCAGCGAAATGCATTTCAGTGCTGTAGATTCCACACGGCTGCACGTTGACCAACACCTGACTGGGTCTGGATGTCGGTTCGAGCACGTCGTACCAGGAAAGCATGCGTCTATTCCAAGCACTGCGGTGCACATCAGTTCGTCTCACTTTCCAGATGTTCGGTGATAGCTTTCACGATCGACCCATCAACGCAGCCCATCAATTGGTCATGTTTGCCTTTAGCCAAATCGTGAGAAGATTGCGATACTTTTAGTTGTCCCTTCAAATAGGGAATCACGTTGCGGGTGAACAGGTCATAGCAGTGGTGCGTCGCTTGGGACGAGGCACAGTCATGGCTGAGCAACAGCATCGTTCGGAAATCATCAGACCGTTCGAGTAGGTCTTCAATATGTGTGATCGCGTAGTCGAGTATGCTAGTATAGCAGTCGCGTAGGCTTTGACAAACTAATTAGTTCTTTGCGTGCCGTCGACTGTGTTGGCAAGTGGAACGAATTTCACCACGCTGTAATAATTTGGCGAGTTATTACAATCCATAGATGCAGTTGTCAATAGCCTGGCCGCGAATTTTCGCAATATTCATAATTTTCAGAACACACTCATTATCCCGGCCCGGTTCGTTCCTGGCCGATTTGGTTGTCCACTTGCGCACTACTTCCCAAGAGTTTCTAGAGCAGCATAGCCTCCGGATATAGACATCGACAATGAGAGCAATAACGTGCTCAGTACTTCGGCCAGGTGTGGATCGGACGGCGAAATCATTGTTGTTATAGCGATTTTCGGGTTAGGTATAATGCAGGGACGGATATGTAATTGTGTGTAGTGCAAGGTGAATCAATCGAAGTGGCGTTCGACTCGCTTAGCGGATGCAGTACAAAATGGCGCTAAGATCGCGTCGATCAACTATTGTACTATTCTTCGTTGCTCAATTTGATCGATATCCAAATCATATAAGCGTTTTACGGCAGCACACCAAAATCGGGGCCAAACATAATCCAGTCCTACTGAGGATAGTTTACCATAATCAGCATAATCAGAGGGTGGTGGTAGAGTTCCGCTGTCGCACCACATGTGTTCGGTACGCTCCGCTGTGCTGGCGATGAACACTTCCGCGCGCGATCACTCTCGTAGCCACCGGAGTGGTGTTCGTTGAACCACGCCTAATCGAACCCCAGGAGAGCTAGTGCAGCACCACGCTCCATATAAATATAAGTAGTGCAACCTCACCGTGGGAGATTGGACGATTGGATGAAACGACGTGATGAAAGCGCTGAAACGGTGAGGTGCACTCACCGCAACTTCAATCCATTGAGGAAATCCAACAAGGTGGCGTTCACTTGCTCGGGTCGTTCCTGCTGTAGCCAGTGCCCCGCTCCATCGATCGTTACTTGGCGGTATGGGCCGGCGATCACCTCTGAAGTGCGGTCGGTGCGGATGAATGTCGATACCGGGTCGGCAGTTCCGGCGATAAACAACGACGGCACGGAGATAGTGGCGCCAGCGAGTTCAGCGGTGGTCTCCCAATTGCGGTCAAAATTGCGATACCAGTTCAAGCCGCCGGTGAACCCGGTGCGGGAAAATTCGCTGACATAGTGGTCGAGTTCCTCTTGACTGATCCAGTACGGCAGCTGGTCCGGTTCTGGAAGCCGATCGATAAAGCCTTCCGGACCGGGGGCGGCCATCCGTGTCGCTTCGCTCTGGTCGCCGAATGATGTGCGCATGGCGCCCATCATTCGGCGCATTGCGCGTGCAGGGTCGCCGCTGAGTTCGGCATCAGCAACACCTAACTCCTGAAAATATAACATATAAAAAAAGTTCTCCCCGAATGTCCGGCGGAACGCCTGTGTCGGGGGCACCCGCGCGCGCGGCAGTGCCGGCACACTCAACCCGGCGACCGCGGCGACGCGGTCGGGGTGTAGGAGTGACGCGTTCCATACCACGACAGCACCCCAATCGTGACCAATCCAGACCGCCTGCTGGGCATCAACATTGTCGAGCAGACCAACGATGTCGGCGGTCAGCTCGTGGATGGTGTAAGCTTCCACCGCATCTGGACGAGACGAGCCGCCGTAACCTCGCTGATCTGGAGCTAGGACATGGTAGCCGGCCTCGGCGAGGACCGGAATTTGGTGCCGCCACGAGTAGGCCAGTTCGGGAAAGCCGTGGGCCAGTACCACCACTGGTGCGCCGCGATCCCCGGCCTCGATTACCCGTAGCTGCACGTTATTGGTATTTATGTATCGTTCGGTTCCCAGTCGATTTGAACGCATCGTCTCACCAAATCACAATGGCACCAGGCTGAGAAGGACTTGTATTCCTTTGCGGTTAGCCTAGTCGGTGTGTGCGGCTAGGCAGTCGACTGTGCACTCAGGGTGAATTCGCCTGGCGTTTCGTCACCTAGGCTAGGTAACTGCCGGTTCTTGGTCTGAGCAAGCTGGTGGTGACCCACTGCGTTCGGCTCCGCCCGAGCTAGTGATCACCGTTGACGGTAGCCTGAACTTTTCTAGCTGCGTGTATCGGGGAAGGAACCTGGCCAGCACGGCCGATGCTTGATGAACCGAAGAAACGTGATCCGCACGGTTACAGCGATCGCCATAGTGGTGTTGCTCGGCTGGTCGTTCTTCTATTTCAGCGACGACACTCGCGGTTACAAGCCCGTTGACACCTCGGTGGCAATGGCTCAGATCAACGGCGACAATGTCAAGAGCGTGCAGATCGATGACCGGGAGCAGCAGCTGCGGTTGACCTTGAAGAAAGGCAACAACGACACCGATGGCTCCGACAAGGTCATCACCAAATACCCCACCGGGTATGGGGTCAATCTGTTCAACGCGCTGAGTGCTAAGAACGCAAAGGTCAGCACCGTCGTCAACGAAGGCAGCATTCTGGGTGAGTTGCTCGTTTACGTGCTGCCGCTGCTTTTGCTGGTAGGCCTGTTTGTGATGTTCTCCCGCATGCAGGGTGGCGCTCGAATGGGCTTCGGATTCGGCAAGTCACGCGCCAAGCAACTTTCTAAAGATATGCCTAAGACTACCTTCGCCGACGTCGCCGGCGTCGATGAGGCGGTCGAGGAGCTCTACGAGATCAAAGACTTCCTGCAAAACCCCAGTCGGTACCAGGCGCTCGGCGCGAAGATCCCCAAGGGTGTGCTGCTCTACGGGCCGCCGGGTACCGGTAAAACGTTGCTGGCCCGTGCTGTCGCGGGTGAAGCAGGTGTTCCCTTTTTTACCATCTCCGGCTCCGACTTCGTTGAGATGTTCGTCGGCGTTGGCGCCTCACGCGTAAGAGATCTGTTTGACCAGGCTAAGCAAAACAGCCCGTGCATCGTCTTCGTAGACGAGATCGACGCGGTGGGCCGTCAGCGTGGCGCCGGGCTCGGTGGTGGCCATGACGAGCGCGAGCAAACACTGAACCAGTTGCTGGTCGAGATGGACGGTTTCGGCGATCGGGCGGGCGTTATCTTGATCGCGGCCACCAACCGGCCCGATATCTTGGACCCTGCGCTGCTAAGGCCCGGCCGCTTCGACCGGCAGATCCCGGTGTCCAACCCTGATCTGGCAGGTCGTCGGGCTGTCTTAAGAGTGCATTCCAAGGGCAAGCCGATCGCCGACGATGCCGATCTCGATGGACTTGCCAAGCGCACGGTCGGCATGACCGGTGCGGATCTGGCTAACGTCATCAACGAGGCGGCGCTGTTGACCGCCCGAGAGAACGGCACTGTCATCGCCGGACCCGCCTTGGAGGAGGCGGTGGACCGGGTGATCGGCGGGCCGCGTCGCAAGGGTCGTATCATCAGCGAGCAGGAAAAGAAAATCACAGCTTATCATGAGGGTGGGCACACCTTGGCGGCTTGGGCGATGCCCGATATCGAGCCGATCTACAAGGTGACGATTCTGGCTCGAGGACGTACCGGCGGGCACGCGGTGGCGGTGCCCGAGGAAGACAAGGGTCTGCGTACCCGCTCGGAAATGATCGCGCAGCTGGTGTTTGCGATGGGTGGACGCGCTGCCGAGGAACTGGTGTTCCGCGAGCCGACGACCGGTGCGGTATCGGATATTGAGCAGGCCACCAAAATCGCGCGCTCAATGGTCACTGAATTTGGTATGAGCTCCAAACTTGGTGCGGTCAAGTATGGCTCCGAGCACGGGGATCCGTTCCTCGGTCGGACTATGGGAACTCAGGCGGTTTACTCCCACGAAGTCGCCCGAGACATCGATGATGAGGTTCGAAAGCTTATTGAAGCCGCACATACCGAGGCGTGGGAGATTCTCACTGAGTACCGTGATGTGCTCGACACCCTGGCCGGCGAACTGCTGGACAAAGAAACCCTGCACCGATCGGAGCTGGAGGGGATCTTCGCTGGCGTCGAAAAACGGCCCCGGCTTACCATGTTCGACGATTTCGGTGGGCGGATTCCGTCGGACAAGCCGCCTATAAAGACACCCGGCGAGCTGGCGATCGAACGCGGCGAACCTTGGCCCCAGCCGGTCCCCGAACCGGCGTTCAAGTCAGCCATCGCACGGGCTTCACAGGCTGCTGAGGCCGCGCAACAAGCTGTTAAGTCGGATGCTGACGGACCTGGCCACGGTGCCAATGGTTCACCTGCTGGGGACCGTCAGCGTCAGCATGGCCCTACCCAACCCGACTATGGCGCTCCGGCGGGTTGGCATGCGCCTGGGTGGCCGCCGCAGCAGTCGCCGGGTTACTGGTATCCGCCTGCACAGCAACCCCCGCAGGCGCCCTATTGGCCGCAGCCAGCGCCCAGTTATCCGGGCCAAGCCCACCCTCCGTATCCGTCGTGCCCGCCCTATCCGCCTTATCCTTCTCCTGGTCAATCCGCCCCGGACGCAGGTAAGTCGCCTGAACAGCCGGACGAGGGCGCTAGCCCCTCCAACCCACTGACGCACGGCTGACGAAACGGAGGATTCGATGGCCTTAACGGATTTAGGATCGGAGAGCATCGCGGTTCCGTGTATCCGGGTTTTCGACAAGCAACGTGCCGAGGCCGCGATTCGCGAGTTGCTATATGCGATCGGTGAGGACCCGGATAGGGAGGGTTTGGCCGGCACCCCGGCTCGCGTAGCGAGCGCGTACCGCGAGATGTTCTCCGGGCTTTACACCGACCCGCAAACCGTGCTGAACACCATGTTTGATGAAGAACATAACGAACTGGTGATCGTCAAAGAGATTCCGATGTATTCCACCTGTGAACACCATCTGGTGTCCTTCCACGGTGTGGCCCACGTCGGCTATATTCCGGGTGAGGACGGAAGAGTGACGGGCCTGTCGAAGATCGCTCGGCTGGTGGATCTCTATGCTAAGCGGCCGCAAGTGCAAGAGCGGCTCACCAGCCAGATCGCTGACGCCTTGATGAGCAAGCTCGATCCACGTGGGGTCATTGTCGTCGTCGAGGCCGAGCATCTGTGCATGGCAATGCGCGGTGTTCGCAAGCCCGGTGCAGTTACGACGACGTCGGCGGTGCGAGGTCAGTTCAAAACCGATGCTGCTTCTCGAGCCGAAGTGCTCGACCTCATTCTGCGTAAGTGAGCCCGGCGCTGGTGCAGGTTATCGGGGTGCTGAACGTCACTGATGATTCGTTCTCGGATGGCGGGCATTACCTTAATCCTGACGACGCTGTACAACACGGTCTGGCAATGGCCGCGGAAGGCGCGGAGGTTGTCGACGTCGGCGGTGAATCGACTCGGCCCGGCGCTATTCGAATAGACCCTCGAGTTGAGCTCTCTCGTGTCGTTACTGTCGTCAAAAAGATTGCAGAGCAAGGCATTACAGTAAGTATAGATACTATGCGTGCTGACGTTGCGCGGGCAGCGCTGCAAAGTGGTGCACGGATCGTCAACGATGTGTCTGGTGGGCGAGCCGATCCCGCGATGGCTGCTCTGGTGGCTGAAGCCGGTGTTACGTGGGTGTTGATGCACTGGCGACCGGTGTCGGCCGACCGACCGTATGAGGCTCCGCATTACCGCGATGTGGTGGCCGAAGTGCACGCTGACCTACTGGCCGGCGTTGACCGGGCGGTAGCTGCAGGTGTCGACCCCGGAAAGCTAGTAATCGATCCCGGGCTTGGATTCGCCAAGACGGGACAGCACAATTGGGCGCTGCTGAATGCGTTGCCGGAATTGGTGGCCACGGGGATCCCGGTCCTACTTGGCGCCTCGCGTAAACGGTTCCTGGGTAGCTTATTAGCTGGTTCTGATGGCGCGGTGCGACCACCGGACGGATGTGATACCGCGACCGCAGCGGTTTCCGCACTTGCCGCCCTATACGGGGCTTGGGGTGTGCGGGTGCACAACGTGCGGGCCTCGGTCGACGCTCTCAAGGTCGTCGAGGCTTGGCTGCATGTTGGGCCATAGACGGGAAGGTTTGAGTACGATGGCTGACCGAATCGAGTTGCGGGGCTTGACAGTTCGTGGAAAGCATGGGGTCTACGAAGACGAACGTGTCAACGGACAGGACTTCGTCGTGGACGTTATCTTGTGGATCGATCTGGCCGATGCGGCCGCGAGCGACGACCTGGCTGACACCCATGACTATGTGGTTCTGGCTGAGCAGGCTGCCAAGATTATTGCTGGCCCACCACGGAACCTGATAGAGACGGTTGGTAGCGAGATTGCCGAATTTGTGATGAACGATGAACGCGTGCATGCCGTCGAGGTGGTGGTGCACAAGCCGCAGGCGTCGATACCGCAGAAGTTCTCTGATGTGGCGGTGGTGGTTCGGCGGTCGCGGCGCAGTGGTCGTGGTTCGGTTATTCCTGGGATCGGGGTGTGATGACGCGCATTGTACTGTCCATCGGGTCCAACCTGGGTGACCGGCTGGCGCGGCTGCAGTTAGTCGTCGACAGGCTGGGTGGTGCGGTGGTCGCGGTCTCTCCGGTATATGAAACCGTCGCATGGGGTGGCGTGGAGCAGGGATTGTTTCTTAACGCGGTGGTGATCGCCGATAGTCCGGCGTATATTGCACAGGATTGGCTGTGCTGGGCCCAGGAGCTCGAGCGGAAGGCAGATCGGGTGCGCGGCCTCCGTTGGGGGCCGCGCACCCTCGACGTCGATCTGATCTCCTGCTACCAGACGTCGGGCGCTACGGCCGGTATGGCCGAGGTAATCACGCACGAACGCAACCTTACATTGCCGCATCCGCGGGCTCATCTGCGGGCTTTCGTACTGGTTCCGTGGTTAGCCATCGACCCGAATGCTGAGCTGACCGTCGCTGGGCGGACGCGACGGGTCGACCGGCTGTTGGCCGAAGTGGAGCCGACCGAGCGGGAAGGTGTGCGGTTGACTCGTCTGGCTCTCAAGCTGACGCGTACTTTGAAATGTAGTTCGCCAGCGTGGCTAGTCAGCCCGAAATCAGACTGATGGGACCGACCCGGAAACGTGACCTGACGGCTGCGGTGGTCGGCGCTGCAGCGGTGGGTTATCTGCTGGTGATTGTGTTGTACCGGTGGTTTCCACCCATCACCGTGTGGACTGGTCTGTCGTTGCTCGCAGTTGCCATCGTCGAGGCGTTGTGGGCGCGCTACGTGCGGACCAAAATCAACAATGGGGAGATCGGCGATAGCCCCGGTTGGCTGCACCCCTTAGCGGTGGCAAGCAGCCTGATAGTTGCCAAGGCGTCAGCCTGGGTGGGTGCGCTGGTGCTGGGTTGGTGGGTCGGCGTGTTGGTGTACTTTTTGCCGCGGCAGTCGTGGCTGCGAGTTGCCGAAGAGGACATTTCTGGAACGGTCGTGGCGGCCTTCAGTGCCCTGGCACTAGTGATTGCAGCTCTCTGGCTGCAACATTCCTGCAAATCTCCACAGGACCCCACCGAGCACGGCGAAGATGCCAAAAGTTAGCTTGCTCGCCGACGTTGCAGATCGCAAGTTGTAGCGAGGATTATCAGTTTGGTATTTCACCACAATTTGACTCAGGATTGACACAGGTGGGAATCGCTGGACTGGTGCGACACGCGGGTTGACCTCGCCGGGTACAGTCAGGCCATGACCGTTCTGTCCCGCGGCGCCCGGGTCCGGCGCGGCGGCTGCAGGCCGGGTTGGGTGCTCTTGACGGTGTTGCTGGTCCTCGCGATGGGGGCCAGTTCCGCACTAGTTTTCACCAATCGGGTGGAACTTCTCAAGCTCGCTGTGATCCTGGCATTGTGGGCCGCAGTCGCCGGCGCCTTCGTGTCGGTGCTGTACCGCCGGCAGAGCGATGCGGATCAGTCTCGGGTGCGTCACCTCAAGCTTGTCTACGATCTGCAGTTGGATCGAGAAATCTCGGCTCGCCGCGAATATGAACTGAAGGTGGAGTCCCAGTTGCGCCGCGAGCTGGCCTCCGAGCTACGCGCTCAGGCCGCCGACGAAGTGGCAATGCTGCGTTCGGAGTTAACCGCATTACGAACCAACCTGGAGATCTTGTTCGACACGGACCTCCAGCACCGCCCGGCATTGGCGGGTGTGGAAACACCGCAGGCAGAAGCAGCCCCCCCAACGCGCGCTTATAGCGATCAGGGCCGTGATAGCCGGAGCAAGCCCGTTGACTGGGTGCCCAGCGATCGGGTCACATCGGTCCGCCAGGATCGTCAACACTGGGTGCCCAGCCGTACCGAGGACGCTTCGATCATCGACGTGCCCGAGGTGGTGGGAGTACCAACCGCTAGCGAGGGACCACTGCCGCCGCGAGGGCCGGCGGTCTCGCGGGAAGAGGTGCGGCCGCATTTTGAGGCCCCGTCGTTACAGTCAGATTTGCTCTTCGAACCTCGCCACCGGCCGCCAGCATCATCCTCACCACAGGAACTGTTGCAACCGCAAGTACCGGATTGGCAGCCGGTCACGGCCGACGAACGGTGGTTGTCCCCCGGTGCGCCAGACAATGCCTGGGTGGGCGTCGAGTCGGCGAGCACCCCGCCAGGTCGTCAGCGGCGGGCCCGCCATTCCAGCCCGGACCAAGCCGTGGCAGCTCCCCCTGGCGATGCCGGGACAGCGCAGCAGCACAGCGGGTCCGGTCGTCGGGCACGGGCGCGCCAATTCGCCGAATACCACGAATACAGTATCAAGGACATTGCTGCCAAAGGTGGCACCTCGACCAGCCAGCCGCCGCCACCTGCTGATCGTGTTTTCGCTGAGCAGGCGCCTCGGCACCGCAGCGCAGATTCTTCGGCGGACGGGGTGAAGGGACGCGACTTAGCCGCCGGTGGTCAGTCGGTCGCCGATCTGATGGCGCGACTAGGGGCTGAGCCGACCTGTCGTGGCCGGCGTCGCAGACGTGAGCCGTGACGCATAACCCTGGGTCCTGACTGCCAAATCGACTACGGTCTTAGTGACCGTCTGGTACTCGTGTTATGGGACTGGAACGAACCAACAAACATGTGAGGTCGTCTGCGATGGTGCAGTTCGACGGTTTGTGCCTGGCTAGGCTCAAGGTGGGGATCATTTCCGTCGGCCGGGCGGGTACTGCGTTGGGTGTCGCACTGGAGCGCACCGACCACGTGGTGGTATGCAGCACCGCCTCGCCTGCATTGCGGCAGCGGGTGCAGCATCGCCTGCCCGAAACCACGCAGGCCTTGCCGGCGGAGGTGACTGCCAATACCGAGCTACTGCTATTGTCGGTTTCCGACAGCGAGCTCGCCGGCCTGGTATCTGGCTTGGTGGTGACTTCGGCAGTATTACTGGGGACGATCGTTGCACACACTGCGGGGGCTAATGGGGTCGGCATCCTTGCGGCACTGAGCAAGGATAGTTGTATTCCACTGGCAATTCATTCGGCGATAACGTTCATCGGCTCCGAAGAGGATCTCAGCCGATTGCCGGATACTCGCTTTGGGATCACCGCGGCCGACGATATCGGGTGTGTGATCGATCAGTCGTTGGTCTTGGGGTGGGTGGAGAGCTGTTATGTGTTCGCGAGGACGCCCGCATTTTCTACCACGCCGTTCTAGCCCATGCAGGCAACCTCAGTATGACGGTGTTCGCTGACGTGCTCAAGGCGTTGCGCAGCAGCGAACTGCTAGGGCAACAAACCGTCTACGACCAGCCTGGTGGCATTGCCAAACGCATCGTTGGGCCATTGGCTCGGGCGGCGTGCGAGAATACCCTGCAACGGGGTCAGGCCGCATTTACCGGACAGGTCACCTGCGGTGATGCGGCTGCGATCGTGGGACACTTGGCCGCGCTGATGCAGGTTTAGCCCAGAAGTAGCCCAGGCGTATCGGGTGAATGTCCTGTGACTGCCCAGCGTGCACGTGCTTACGACGATATTGTTGAGGTGCTGATGTCATGACGAACAGCCGACCACCGGTATTCAACCCGGGCGAACTCAATGTATATTCGACCCCCCGAGATGTCACCAATGTCAGTCGAGCGCTGCGCCATATCGGTCGCCGGGTGATGCTGGTGCCGACGATGGGCGCGTTACACGGGGGGCACCTGGCTCTAGTTCGCGCTGCTAAACGCGTTCCCGGCTCGGTGATCGTGGTGTCAATCTTCGTCAACCCGTTGCAATTCGGCGCCGAGGAAGATCTCGATGCTTACCCCCGCACCCTCGATGACGATTTGGCGCTGCTGCGTGCCGAAAATGTCGAGATTGTGTTCACGCCGACCGCCGCAGTGATGTGTCCCCACGGACAGCGCACCACCGTGCATGCCGGGGCGTTAGCGTCCGAGCTCGAAGGTGGACCGCGACCAACCCATTTTGACGGGGTGTTGACTGTTGTGCTCAAGTTGCTCCAGATCGTGCATCCTGACCGGGTTTTCTTTGGGGAGAAAGACTACCAGCAACTAGTCCTGATCCGACAGATGGTCGCCGACCTGAACCTCGACGTCGTCGTGGTTGGTGTCCCGACCGTGCGCGAAGCCGACGGGCTAGCGATGTCGTCGCGCAACCGCTATCTGGATCCTGTACAGCGTGATCTAGCCACGACGCTGTCGGAAGCGTTGACAGCCGGGGCGCACGCCGCAACTGGGGGGGTGCAGGCTGCGCTGGACGCGACCCGCGTGGTGTTGGACGCTACACCCGGTCTTGTGGTCGATTATGTGGAGCTACGCGATGCCGGGCTTGGCCCGGTGCGCGACAACATGTCCGGCCGGCTGTTAGTGGCGGTCAGGCTTGGCAGCACCAGACTGCTGGACAACATCTCGATTGAGATCGGCAATTTCGCCGGCACTGCTAGGCCGGATAAACGTCGGGATGAACACGCTTAAACACCCTGGAGGATCTGATGCTACGGACGATGCTGAAATCGAAAATCCACCGCGCCACCGTCACGCAGGCTGACTTGAGCTATGTCGGTTCGGTGACCATCGACGCCAATTTGATGGACGCTGCGGACCTGCTCGAAGGTGAACAGGTGACCATCGTTGACATCGATAACGGTGCCCGGCTGGTAACTTACGCGATTGCTGGCGAACGTGGTACCGGTGTGATTGGAATCAATGGTGCCGCAGCACATCTCGTTCATCCGGGTGATCTGGTGATCCTGATCGCGTATGGGATCATGGGAAACGCCGAGGCACGTGTCCACCAGCCGCGTATTGTGTTCGTCGACGCTGGCAACAAGCCAACAGACTTGGGCCGCAATTCAGGCGATGTGCCCTTCGGTGTATCTGGCGCTGCCGAACTATTTGATTCCCGGATAGACGCGCGGTAACTGTGTTGCTGGCCATCGATGTCCGCAACACGCACACCGTCGTAGGGTGGCTGTCTGGATCCAAGGAGCACATCAAGGTCGTGCAGTAATGGCGGATCCGAACCGAATCAGAGGTTACCGCGGATGAACTAGCCTTGACTATCGACGGCCTGATCGGTGATGACTCAGAGCGACTCACTGGCGTCGCAGTGTTGTCCACCGTCCCGGCGGTGCTGCATGAGGTTCGTATCATGCTCGATCAGTATGAGCATCGGCGTCAGATGTGCTGGTAGAGCCAGGGGCGCGTACCGGTATTCCGCTGTTGGTCGACAATCTGACAGAAGTGGGCGCCGACCGGGTCGTGAACTGCCTGGCGGCGTTCCACAAGTTTGGCAAGGCTGCTATTACCGTCGATTTAGGGTCGTCGATATGTGTGGATGTGGTGTCGGCCAAGGGGGAGTTCGGGAGTTCCTGGGCGGTGCCATTGCCCCCGGAGTGTCAGGTGTTTTAGGATGCCGCGGCAGCTTGCTCTGCGGCGTTACACTGTGTCGAGTTGGTCCGGTCCCGATTGGTGATCGGTAAGAACGCGGTCGAATGCATGAAGGCCGGTGTGGTGTTCGGCTTTGCTGGACTGGTAGATGGCTTGGCCGGTCGCATTCGCCAGGACGTGGAGCGATTTTCCGATTGCCTCGGCGCTCGGGTAGCGGTCGTGGCTACCGGGACACACCACATCGTTGCTGTCCGAGCTGCATACCGTCGACCACTATGACCAGCATTTGATCCTGCATGGCCCTGTGTCTGGTCTTAGAACGTAACCGAGAAGCGCAGCGCGGCCGGTTGAAGACGGCGCACTAGCAGCGGCTGGCAACGCACGCGTGACGTTGCTCGATGTCCACCAAGCCAGTGCCGGTGAAGGGTCATTTAAGCTGGCATGTCGTGAACGCCGACCCGCCGGAGACCGGCGTTGCTCTTCCTGAGCAATTTAGGATTCGCCGGGACAAGCGTGCGCGTCTGTTGACGCAGGGACGCGACCCGTATCCGGTCGCTATCGAACGTACCCATACCTTGGCGCAGGTTCGCGCCGCCTATTATGACTTGGCGACCGACTCCGCTACTGATGACATCGTTGGTATCGCGGGTCGGGTAGTATTTGCGCGTAGCTCGGGGAAGCTATGCTTTGCGATCTTGCAGGACGGTGACGGCACCAGCCTGCAGGTGATGATAAGTCTTGGCAAAGTTGGTTCCGAAACGTTCAATACGTGGAAATCCGACGTCGATCTTGGCGATATTGTCTATGTACACGGGAATGTGATTAGCTCACGTCGCGGTGAATTATCAGTTCTTGCTGATTCCTGGAAGATGGTATCCAAGGCGTTGCGGCCGCTGCCCGTCCCGCATAAGGAGATGAGTGAAGAGTCGCGGGTACGGCAGCGTTATGTAGACCTGATTGTCCGGCCGCAAGCGCGAACGGTAGCTCGTCAGAGAATCGCCGTTATTCGTGTGATACGGACTGCGTTAGAACGGCGCGGGTTTCTCGAAGTTGAGACGCCTATGTTGCAGACTCTAGCCGGTGGCGCGGCGGCCCGGCCGTTCGTAACGCATTCCAATGCTCTGGACATCGATCTGTACCTACGGATCGCACCGGAACTGTTCCTCAAGCGATGCATCGTCGGTGGTTTCGACAAGGTCTTTGAACTTAATCGAGTGTTCCGAAACGAAGGAGCCGACTCTACGCATTCCCCGGAATTTTCTATGCTAGAGACCTATCAGACCTACGGGACCTATGAAGATTCAGCGGTTGCTACCCGAGAGCTTATTCAAGAGGTGGCCGATGAGGCGATCGGGACCAGACAACTGCCGCTTCCTGACGGTAGCGTCTACGATATAGATGGAGAATGGACGACTATACAAATGTATCCGTCCTTGTCGGCTGCGTTGGGTGAAGAAATCACGCCGCAGACGTCGGTCGATCGGCTGCGAGCCATCGCAAGTCGACTTGGCCCTGATCTTCTTGACAAGCCCAGCTACGGGCACGGGAAATTTGTTGAGGAACTATGGGAGCACACAGTGGGTAACACGCTGACTGCACCCACATTTGTCAAGGATTTTCCGATCGAGACAACTCCTTTGACTCGCCAGCATCGAAGCATCCCTGGAGTGACCGAGAAGTGGGATCTTTACCTTCGTGGAGTTGAACTGGCCACGGGGTACTCCGAATTAAACGATCCCATCGTGCAGCGGGAAAAATTTGATCAACAAGTCCGCGCTACAGTCGCTGGCGACGATGAGGTGATGGCACTTGATGAGGATTTTTTGGCAGCACTGGAGTACGCGATGCCGCCATGCACCGGAACTGGAATGGGTATCGACAGGTTGTTGATGTCTTTGACTGGACTGTCAATTAGGGAGACCGTTTTGTTCCCGATTGTTAGGCCGTACTCTAACTGAACTGTTCGTGTTGTGTCGCGATTGAGTGTGTGGCGTTCTTATGGCAGATTAGTATCGGGTGAGGTTGATCCAAACTGTTCAGCAACTGTTCAGGAAGAAACGCGAGGGTAAGGTAATGGCGAAGAAAGTGACCGTCACTTTGGTCGATGATTTCGACGGTGCGGGCGCCGCCGATGAAACGGTCGAATTCGGGCTTGACGGTGTGACGTACGAGATCGACCTTACGAACAAAAATGCTGCGAAACTACGCAGCGATTTGAGGCAATGGGTGTCCGCTGGACGCCGCGTCGGTGGTCGTCGGCGCGGGCGTGTCAGCTCTGGACGCGGCCGTGGCGCGATCGATCGTGAACAGAGCGCGGCGATCCGGGAATGGGCTCGTCGCAACGGGCACAATGTGTCGACTCGTGGCCGTATTCCGGCCTACGTGATCGACGCATTTCACGCAGCGACCTAACAAATTGTGTGCCGACGCCCGGACCCTATGGGTCCGGGCGTCGGTGTTTTTTTGCTGATTTCGCTACTATTTCTGATTTCTCAGCAGCTGGTGGAAACGGTTCGGCGGTTTTTTGGTTTGTTCGGGAGTTGGGGTGTTAGGTGATTGGTGTGGCGACTGGGGTGATGGGGTCGTGTTGTTGAGCGAAGACGGGGTCCAGTAGGCAGATGGTGCGGGTTCTTACGCCATGTGGACCTATTTACTGGGGAGTTGTGTGGCTGATCTTATGTCGTTTCCTGCTGCTGTCTATACGATCGTGCGTAGGTTGGAGTTGGGGGACGATTACCGGCGCGACTATTGATGGCGATGTCATGGTGTTGTTTTGTGGCCTTCTCGATGGTGGCCAGCGTTGTTGTCTGGGTTGTGGTGGTGAGGAGAGGGGATTTACCGCGATAGCGTTGTGCGTAAGGTGACTGATGTGCCCGTTGTCGGGTATCCGTTGCGGGTGTGGGTATCTCGCGGTACTGCTGCCTAGTTAGTGACTGTGATCGGGAAGTGTTTATCCACAACATCTCCTGGCTCGTCGGATCGGGCTGGTTAACTACGCTGTGGTGTGTGCGCTGCATTTTGCGGCCACTCATGATCAACCGCACCCCCAACAGGCCCACCAAAGCTATCAACGGCTTCCTAGGAGCCCTATGTCGAAACGTCCTCGAATTCCCCAACCTCGCCTACTACTGAATCCTATCCCTACCACACTGCGGCAACCTCACCCAACAAATCGACGCACTCTAAACCGGAAAAACCAGTTTTCCTCGTTTTCTAGGGTTAAGACCCTGGCGTCGCAAGGCAACGAAACCAATCGAAAGAGACAGGCGATCACAAATTGTGGACAGCCGTCGGCGT
Source organism: Mycobacterium uberis (assembly GCF_003408705.1). Taxonomy (GTDB): domain Bacteria; phylum Actinomycetota; class Actinomycetes; order Mycobacteriales; family Mycobacteriaceae; genus Mycobacterium; species Mycobacterium uberis. Next base: position 446,376 of record NZ_QAYL01000001.1, on the reverse strand, counting down.
AAGTGGACGCTTCGGGGCCTGTTGTCCCCCAATCGAGAGATAACAGGATCCTCCGGACTCGATTTTTTCTCCCACCCCAGCCATTCATGGGATAGCAGCACAACGGAAAAACCCGAAAGCTGTATCTCGAGAAGAATTATCCAGCTAGAACCCCAATTCCGCTCACGTATCGCGCGATTAGGGATTAAGAAGCATTGACCCACTTCGGTAACGCGAGTTCAAGACTGCAAGCACCTCTCAGGTAATGCTATAGACCCCAGCGGGATATCGTCGCCCCTCCCCTCAATCCCAGATAAGGCCCCGCTGAGTATCCTCGCCACCACCAACGATTAATCACCCGGCGTACTCCGCAATCTTCTAATACACCGGCGTCCAACTCAGTTAGCGTAAATTCCTATGTCGGAATGCCACCGCCTCGATACCACTGAGCCAATGGTATCGAATTGGCCGCACTAGCCAACACCGGTATTGAGCAATGCCAACTCCATGATAATTGTCCACCTATCAGGCACCCACCGCATAGCATCCCCCAAGCAGATCGAGCTCGCCGTACAACCTCTGCTAAAAACGGCTGGCATCATCAGAACAGCCAACCCTAACCTCGCTCGACGATCCTTGGAATCCCCACCGTGCAAACCGTACGGCCCGCCTCGCTGACCTTGTCGGTCAGTCAGGGAAAGGCGACCCGCTACCGCACCGCTGACCATCGAGACCGGCCCGCTGGGTCCGAGTAGCTAGTAATCACCCAACCCACGCTAAACCCTTTCTATCCCGGCGATATTCCGCTTACCGCGGCGCAGCACCAGCCAGCGGCCGTGCAGAAAATCTGATGTCTGCGGAACCCATTCCTCGCTCTGGATGCGAATGTTATTGACCGACACCCCGCCTTCAACGATCGTGCGCCGCGCCGCACCCCTGCTAGCGGACAGACCGCTGGCCACCAACAGATCGACAATACCGTCGGGACTGCCGGGTTTAAGCTCGGCGATCGCCGTCTCGCGCAATGCCGCTGCCAGCGTCGCCTCATCAAGGCGAGTAAGTTCGCCCTGACCAAACAATGCCTGGCTGGCATGTTCAACGGCCTGGGCTGCCAGAGTGCCATGCACCAAAACCGTGAGCTCGGTAGCGAATCGACGTTGCGCGACACGTTCCTGCGGGCGTGAGGCCGTAGCCTGCTCCAGTTCGGCCAGTTCGTCGGGCGACAAAAAAGTGAACCAACGCAAGTACCGAATGACATCCGCATCGGCGGTATTGATAAAATATTGGTACCAGGCGTACGGACTGGTCATGTCTGGATCCAGCCACAAGTTGCCTCCTCCGGAGGATTTGCCGAACTTAGTGCCATCGGCAGCGGTCACCAGTGGGACTGTGAGCGCATGCACTGTAGCGCCGAGTTTTTGGCGTACCAAGCGAACCCCGGCGATGATATTGCCCCACTGATCGGAACCGCCGATCTGCAGGACACAGCCGTGGCGCTGATGCAACTCGACGTAGTCGTTGGCTTGCAACAGCATGTAGCTAAATTCGGTGTAAGAGATCCCTTCACCATCCAACCGTCGCCGGATCGTGTCCCGATCTAGCATCACGTTGATCGAGAAGTGCTTGCCTATATCACGCAAGAATTCTATCGCCGACATTCGGCTTGTCCATTCCAGGTTGTTGACGATGACGGCTCCGGTCCTAGACTTTGCGGCTTCGTCGAATTCGACGAAGCGTTCCAACTGTCCGCGGATTCGCTCGGTCCATTCAGCTACGGTGTGCGCCTCGCTAAGGGGGCGCTCACCAACATCGCGCGGGTCACCAATCATGCCGGTAGCACCGCCCGCGAGCACAATTGGCCGGTGGCCGGCGCGTTGAAAGCGCCGCAACGCCAACAGGGGCACCAGATGTCCGGCATGCAGGCTCGGCGCGGTGGGGTCAAAGCCAGCGTAGATTGCCACCGGTCCGCGCCGCAACTCGGCGGCTAACGCATCGAGGTCGGTGGACTGCGCGATCAATCCGCGCCAACCCAGCTCGTCGAGGATGCTGGAAGACATCCAAAAGAGGCTAGTCGCTAGCACCGGAAGCCGGTGCTCGGGGACTTCGGCGATAGGCCGAGACCTCGGGCCGGCCTGCCAACCACAATCGCCAGGGTCGGTCAGCGGCGTGACTGACTCCAACACGTGGGCCCGACATCGCTCCCTGAGCATCATTGAGAACCAGTGTTACCGGACTGCCGGTATCGAATAAATCAATACCATTGTCAGCCATAGTAATTCCTAGCGAAGAGCACAGATTTCCAGGACCACGCGCCAACGCTACGGTACGGACAGATGCACCGCGTCGGTACCTGGCGACATCGGCACCGTTCTCGATAACACCGGCACGAATCAGGACTGCGGCAGCCGTCCCATCGGGTCCACACGAGACGTTGGCGCAGACGTGGATGCCGTGGCTGCGGTAGGTGTAGAGCCGGCCGGGCGGCCCAAACATCACGGCGTTACGGCCGTTGCGGCCACGATAGGAGTGGGCGGCGGCATCGGGCCAGGGACCGTCGGGAACCCCGCCATACGCCTCCACCTCAACGACAATGGCGCACACACCCCGGCTGGTAATAGCGGCGCCGAGTAGTCGATGTGCGGCCGCGACCGGGTCAACAGCCAATTGGTCAGCACTCACGGCACAAATTGTGCACTGCTGTGGTGACCACAAGTGCAACAAAGATAAGTATAGTTTAGTCACCACCATCACTATCATTTATTGGCCCTTGACAACTCCAGGGTAGGAAGAAGTATTTATGCGGTGGGTTAATCGCACGATGAATTAACATCAGATGACGCGAACCCAGTCGTCAGTGTCAAGCACCGGCGGGTGATTCGCAGTAAACATCCAGCGCTGCACGATTTATCGGTGGATATCACCCAAGGGAATATCATCGGCCTATTCGGTCCATCCAGCTGCGGTAAAATCACATTGATTTTTACATCGTCGGCATCCAGACCGTGGGCAGCCACTCTAAGGGAGTTGTCGCCGTACTGGGCAAACTGGCCGAATACGCAGCATTACGTTACCAAATCGGAAACTATGCCACAGAACCCCACGATTTACAATAACCTGCGCATCATCTACGAACGTAAGCTACTTCACCGCGCTGTATGGCTTCGATGGCCATGCCACTAATGTCGCCATCGAGCGGGTTGGATTGACAGATCATCGAACGCCTTTCTACAGCAACCTCTCCGGCGGTCAAGGCACCGGGGTGTCACTGGCATGATTCTTGGTCTGCCAACCCGCGTCGCTCGTGCTCGATGAACCGACGATGGGCTTGGATCCCGTATTGCGGGTGGATCTCTGGGTGCAGTTCACCGACCTAGCCGACGTTGACGCCACGCTGCTGGTCTCCAGCCATGTGATGGATGAAGCCGACCACCACGGTGACCTGATTATCATCGTGATGGGTGTCGCGCTGATGTCATTGTATTTATCTGCAGCAAAGCGAAAGCGACAGACTCCGTAGCACATTGGACGCCAACCCAAACCACAGGCGATCGGGGGAGATTCCGATACCTAACAAGTATATTTAAGTACACACAATGGTATTTATAAAATGTCAACAAGATGTGTGCCCGTGGCCACCGAAATCGATGCTATTGTAGCATAGCACTATTTCGATACTAAGCAGCAGCTGTTCGCCGCCACGATCTACCTTACGTATTGATCCCTGACGGTGTTCGTGCCAACGCGGGAGACACCTGTCGAGACACTCAGATACACAGTTTCTGTTACTGTTGTTACCAATCTGGAATTCCGAATCGGGTGTAAGGCTGATTGCAACATTAAGATCGTTAATCTCAGGCTCCGAGATGAGTTTGGCGAGCTCGTTTCTGCAGGAAGTAACCACCGTAAAAGTCGGTGCCCGGGTCGACAACCCGCCGAGGAGCGGAAAATCTCCATCCAGTTGGTCGCATCGCAGTTGATCAGCATGATCATAGCTCGCTACATCGTTAAAATTGAGCCATTCGCGTCGTTGCCAGCCAAATAGATCGTGCAAACCATCGAGCTGACCTTGCAGCGCTGCTTTACTGAGGATCTGCCAGAGGCGCTTGCGCCATAAACCGGGCGTGCTCGTCGTCGGCGACATCGCGGGCCTCGTCAACCAACAGCACCGGAATACCGTTGTCGATGCGATAGGCACGATGCAACCTTGGGTTGTAGAGCAATTGGCCGCTTGCCCCATCACCTTGGTGGACCAATACCAAAGGCCCCCGGTCAGCAGGGCACACCAGAATACTCAGCAGCAAATCGTCAAGCATGGGTGCGCGCGTGCCTGCCAATTAGCTCCGCCCGCACCCCCGGAGTCAACCGTCTGAACTGGTTAGTGACGGAATCGAAATACCACACCTGACGTCCCGCTTTGGGAACCCCAGCTCTACACAAAGCACCGACGATTGGACGGTAAGTTGCGCTCAGAGTCAACTCGGGCACCACGTGCACAATGTCGGGTCCCAGTCCGACGGGCATGATAGCAACAGCTTCGGTCAGGTCAGCCCTCGTGATGGCTGCGCCAGGCAGCAACGTCACCGCCGACACCGCCAACTGATCGTCGCCCACCTCCACACTATAGGTCACAGCGAGGTCGACCCCAGTGATGAGGCCGAGAGCGTCGGTTACTAGCTCAGCATAGACTAATCCGCGGGCAGTGCGAACCACCGAGTCACGCCGACCCGCCAGCCAATAGTCTCCATCGTCGTCGCGGCGGAACAAGTACTCGATCGATATCCAGGTGTCGGCCGGAGCAAAAACGCCGCGTTTGACAGAAGCGGTCGGATCGATCGGTCCGCGGGACGCGGCGAGTAGCACACCGACCTGGTTGACGTCGGCGACCTGGACAAAGCCGCGGTCGTTTTCCAGGATCAGGTCCTGTTCGGCATCGTAGGCACCTAGCTCGACATGCCCTACACCGGGCAGCGGACGGCCTTTGCTGCCAATCTTCGCGCCCGACACGTTAGCCAGCACGGCCTGTCCGTCGGTGGTAGCGAAGAATTCGACGACATGAGCGGGTGCGAACGCTTCGATGACTCGCTTCCATAGTCCGGTCGGCATCCCCGAGCCGATGAACAGCCGCACCGAATGATTGCCGCGCAGTACAACTGCCGGGCCGTCGACAAGTTCACGCAGCATGGCCCAGGTGTAGGACACAACGGTGACACCGTATTGCCGCACCTCGTGCACGAACCGGTCCGGACACAGACCGCGCGACAGCGCGATGCGGGCACCACCAACGACCGCGCCGCCCAGGCTGACCAGCAGTGCGGACTCGTGGTGCAACGAAGTCAAGCAGTACACCGTGTCCCGGCGATCGAGGGTGGCCGTTGAGGCAGTTCCGAAAGCCGAAACCGCCCACCGGTAGTTAGTGATCTGCTTGGCGACCAACTCGCCGCCAACCGTGCTGAACGCGATGAACGCCAGATCCCGAGCCAATCCCAGGTCGGGTCGATACCAGGCCGGCAGCTCAACGGCATCCGGATCGATCTGTTCCATGTCGATGACGTCAACATCCTCCGACAGATGCAGGTCGCGTGACTCACCGCCACCGAGCACCAGTACCTGCCCCGTCAACTGGCGCCTGTAAGCAAGCACTGCGTCAAGATTAGCGGGATCAGTCAAAATCTCGGTCGCTCCCCCGAGCCGGACCGCCGCGGCCAGATCGACATCTGGCCGCATCATCACAGCAACCGCACCCAGCCGAGACAATGCCGCAATGGCGACCAGTGCGCTGGGGCGAGTGTCCATCAGCACACCCACGCGGTCACCCTGCCGCACCCCGACCTTGATCAGGCCTCGAACAACGTTGTTAACTCGCCGATCGACAGCCTCGTAAGTATGTACACGTCCATCGAACAACAGGAATTCACCCCGCGGGGCATCGTGGGCCTGTTCGCCGATGATGCGTCCTAGCGATATCCGAGTGTAGTCGTTGAGCTGTCCAAGCCGAGTTAAACGCGGCAGTGTCCGGACTGTCTCCACAGCCAACGTGCGCACGGACCTGTTGGTGGCGACAATCACGTCGGCCACGCCGCGAGCCAGCGCCAGCGCTGCCTCGGAGACCTCTCCCAGTCCGTGCGCAAGCCGAGAACTAAACACGACACCGCTGACGGTACGTTCGGCCGGTTGATCCTGCATCGGATAGATATTCGCCGGCTTGTCGGCACCGGTAGATAGCCAGTGCACCCATTCGGCGACAGTCGGCCAGCTCTGTTGAGCCGCCCTGGATCCCACGACCAAGCCGAAATGTCCTGTCCGGACCAGAGATTCGTATACCTCGGCGCTGGGAACTGCCCGCCGAATGCCACGCACTGACGCTGGCTGGCCAATGTCGTCAACCTCACCAACGAAAGCCAGTACCGGGCAGGTGATATCGGTGAGCGTAACCATCTGTTCGTTAATGGCGAAACCGCCCGTCATCATTCGGTTGTGCGCGATGAACTGCTTGAGCAGCTCGGAAATCGCTGGCCCCGACCACGCGATCCATCCTTCGGATTCAAGGAATCGGCGCTGCGGTTCACGCGGCAGCAAAGCCTCACGATCGTGCAACTGACGCACAAAGTCGACCCGGGCCTTGGCGGTTTTAAGCGGATCTAACATCTGAAAGCCTGTGCGCGCCAACCAACTCGGGATATCCAAACGATTGAAGACATGATCTGCCATGAAATTTGCGAATGCTACACCGAAGTTGGGCGGGATACCCATGGGCAGCGCGGCCAGGGCGTCGACCGGGGAACCAAACGTCACAATGCTAGCAATGTTTTTCGAACGCCGGTATGCGGCAGCCTGATAGCAGAACATGCCGCCCTGCGAATATCCGACCAGGTGTACATTATCGCCGGCGGCGTCCTCGACCGTGTCTACAGCCTTACTGAGTGCCACGATGTGGTCGGTCAGATTCCGGCGCATTCCGCCCTCGATCTTGTCGGGTGAGCCGAAATCGATAACCCAGGGATCCAGCCCCCTGGCGTGCAGGATCCCTACCGCGCCCTTCTCCCGAGTGACGTCCCACATATCCGCCGACATCATCATCGGGTGCACCATCAGCACGGGTGAGCCCACCGGCAGTTGCCCGGGCTTGTTATCTGGCGGAAAATACCGTCGAAGTTTGTACATCGGCACGCTCTCGACAATCTGCGATGGCGATGGAACATCGTCTCTTTCTAACCCCCCCAACCGCAAGACTTCCAGACCATTTTGTGCTGTAGCGATCAGACGCTCGACTGATCGTGTGACCGTCGAAAAATTGAGATCCACTGCTGCTCCCTGACTCTTGACAGCTTGGACATCATGGCACATCGCCGAGTCCGGCCACTCTGGTCACACTGTTTAGTTGGCTCCAGTGCGGGCCGACTGTGACCTGACGGCTGCCGAAACCGATTAGCTATGGCACACCACTTCTTACGCGAGTTAAGTGTGAGTTTGACGTAGACGTGAGTGAGGTGGGATTGCACGGTGCGTGGCGAAACAAATAACCGTGTCACGATGCCTTGATTGCCCAGCCCGTTACCCACCAGCTGCACCACGTTGCACTCGGCAGAGGTTAATGAACCCCAGCCCCTGCTTCAATGTTTGCGTCGCCCGCACTGTCAGTGGAGCACCTCGTCGAATGAACATCACGACGCCGTCGGACTAAACGGAAGCGAAATCGTCTCCACCCATCGCATAACTCTCCACCCATTGCATCACGAATCATCAACACCGAGACCTGGCAGTCAGCCTCCCAGACCTTGAAGCGGACCCACTGCCCCCTGTCTCCGGGTGGCCGCTGCGCCTAAAGGCACGCCGTGACACAATAACTGTCGGACTCGCCGTTCAGTGAAACGATGGAGCCCAATGGCATCCAACACCCCTGCGGACGCGTAAGTCGGTTGCGCATAACAGAACTGCGTGCGAATCATTGCATGCTAGATCCCGCTCACCGTGTATAAGCGCTATGCGCACTCGCGTTATCAACGCCACCATTCGGTGCCATCCACTCGTCGACCTAACAGCATCATGGGCATACTTTGGCGCCACACTCGCATCGCTGCGCACCAGGGCTAACTACACCATCAACTAGCGGTGGTGCGCTAACAAATCTAGATGAGCACAATAATTTCACTGATCCGCCACACAAGTATCGATTACCGGTACATTGCCCGCGACCGGGCTCGCACAAAACGTCGCCATACAATATGTTATCTTAACATATGCAATGCCCAACTCTGCCACAGCGGCGATGCATGTAGCGGCTGCGACCTCGGCCGCACTAGCATCCAGATGCACTAACGCCAGAACCTGGATGTACAGGCCAAGAACGGTCGCGACCACGTCGGCTTCAGCCGTAACCACACAAAATGGCGCAACCGCACCATTCAGATTGCCTTTCCACATGTGAGCCTCACTGCGCCACAAATGGCATTGGCATGCAACGAACTGGTATCCGATGCTTTCGAGGAGCTCTTAGGCTTTTTCGACAGCAGCTCGCCCAGCGACCCTACCATCCACCACGCAGGCCCCCGCCAACAGTTCATGTAGAGAGCTTGGCTCAATGTCCATTTATCAATATATACCCTATAGTTAGGATATTAGGGTGTAGGCTAGCTGGATAGCCTTGGGAAGGTAGGCTTGAACTGCTTCTGGCTGGTAACCGCTACTGCAACCGCAGGCGGCGAGGGCCCGAGCTAACATCACTGGAGTCGTCTACGTCGCGTGTCATAACCAGCGCTTACCCAGGCCGAGCGATGATGTCGAGGTCATCCATCGGGCTCGTAGCCAGCAAGGCGCCGAGCATCACTTTGTCCACGAGTGCGCACCCAAACACTGGCTGATACTGCGAGCCGACTAGCATTGCCACTTCCCAAGACCAAATCAAACCAGGACAAGCCCTCGTGCTGGCGAGCCACGTCCGAACCAAACCGGTTGCAACCAGGAAACGAGCTGCAATGCGCTTACACCAGCATTGTTTTTGCGGTTCCAAGTGAAGCAAACGCGAGGCTGTCGATCTCGAGCTCAGCCTACTCCAGCAGCTCAAAGTGATTACACCGACTCGGCACATCCAGCCTAGAAGCCAATGTCTTGTAGTAACAATGACGCGCAAGCAGATCGATTTCGCAGGATTCATCCAGCTTTCCTAGCGTATACTTACTGCACCGTTTCCCGCTGCCTATACCACATGAACTCTAGAGCGTCTTGACTACTATCAACGATTTGTCGATGAGCAACGCCAGCTGATCAAGGATTGGACAGATCGCCAAGCCCCTGCCGAGCATAGCTCACGCTACGGCCGAGTTAAACCTGCCCGTGAAAGCCCCCGGTCGGCAAAACAAGATCCGTTCGCTCTCGATCACCGATCCATCGATGCGCTAGAGGGTTTGCTGACGGCGCACCGTGCTGTGCGCACTACCCGTCAGCAACCAGAATCGGTCCTAGGCGATCTAGAGCGGCGACCGCACCCGTGCGGCGGCAAACTCAATCGCCAGGGATACGCTGTTCTAGCCGCTGGCAAGTCTAGCCTACCGCCTCGGTGTTAGCGCTAACAACGCGAAAAGCTGACTGAACCAGGGGCGGGCGCGATCAGCGAACAATTCACTCTCCTCGTCGGTTAACAACAACGACGACACCCGCCAACTGATCTCACCAGCGACCGCGATCGAGTCGCGTCTAGTCGCTAAAATCGTCAATGCCGGGAAGGCACCCAAAAACGCAACGACTAGTTCGGCACAGGCATCGAGAACGTGCTCGCAATTGTCCAATACCATGAGTTGGTAACAGCCACTGATAAAGCCGGTAATTGAAAATGGATAATTGCACTACAATCTTCCCGGCTGATCGGTCAAGCCTAGCACGCGAACCCCGGCAATAAGATCGCCGGATCGGTCAACGAAGCCAGACCGACATACGATAGATTACTATGAAACTTATTATGCAACACCGTGCTACCGCGCAACTTGGATAGCCAGCCTGTTATTGTCCACACCGCCCTCACCGGTCACCGCCATTGGTCGGTTACTCGCCAAGAGCCTTTGCACAGCTTTCGTCCGTGTATCGCCGCCGATAAAAGTCGTGATCTGAACGGAAAGTTTTTATGTGAAAAAGGGTTGCGGGGTGCACAGCGCCGGAAGGCTATTCCGAAGTTCGGAATGACACATCTGTATAACCCGTTCAGGATGCAATAAATCACGAAGCGCACGGCTACCGAGATTGATCAGCCAAGCATCGGCCGAGAGATTGTCAATGACCAAATCACCTGTGATGGTCGAAACCGCAGCCTGCCACCATAGGCCAGGTCTCACAGATTCGCAGCCCGATTAACCGCGGAACCAGTATAAGTGCCTTAATCGCGCGACTGCACCGAGCCAGTGTAAAGACCAATGCGCAGTTTGATCGTGCTAGCAATGCCGCGCAATCCAAACCAGCGATAGCGGCCTCCATCTGCTCAGGCCGCTTCTGCCATAGCATCGTTGACCCTTCAACATCGGCTAATAACAGCATCACTATACCCGACAGCCGCGGTAAGCTCACGTCCGCGTCACTGTGTTGTCGTCGGGGCGTGCCAATATCTCATCAACTGGTATCCGATTCATGCGCGTCACACTGATACACAACCTCAGTCCAGGAATGCTACGCATTCGAGCCGAGGTTTTTCCAATTGAATTTCTACAGTTCAGCCTAATCATTGGAGCACCAACCTGAGGCACAAACACAGCTTTATTCGAACGTTGTGCTGTCGCCAACCATATAATCAACCGAATGACCCAATTCTGTTTAGTGCTTAGTACTTCGTTGTGCAAGACTCTGCGGACCTCTGTCTTGACACAATAGACGCGCTCTGCGCGGCGAGCTGCTGAAGCTATCGCGCTTTAAGATTGGCAAGTAGTTGGCCGCAGCGAACATTGGTCATCAATGCGTTCAGCTGCAGCACATCGCGGACTGGTAAGCCGCCGTCGCATACGGTGTGTTGTGATCGCCTGAGCCTGGCATATAAGTATTGGCAGCGATTCACCGGTTGATCAACCTGCCTGTACAACAAAGTTATTACGTAGATGCTGGTTTCACCAGTGTTTGCGCTGTTCATAGGTGACGTACACGGATGCAGCGGCTACCATGAGCTTTACTTTTTCTTGGGCCCTTGATAGCGACAGAGATGACCGACGATACTCGAAGCGGAAAATCTGCGACCCTACAGCGTCAAATCTACGCATTACAACGGATGGTTTTGACTCCTCGATGTCCCACAGTTGAGTAATCATCGATTAATCGCGAGGGGGGGGCTCGTGTGACAAGCGTGGTCGAAGTTAATACCAAATCTAGCTCCACGGCCATGTCGACCAGACCACGGCACGTGAACAGGGTATCGCGCTATACCGGAGTACAGCTAGGCTCGGAGACGAAAACTGTCCTGAAAACAGCAACACAACCGCCGATATCGGCCACCGATCATGCAGATGTTTTGAACGCCACCGCAGTCACACTCGCACGACTAAGAACTATCCGTCAGCTTCCCAAGATAATTGAAGTAACCCGCACGAAAATAGTTTTAAATTTTTTGTCATTAAAGCAAGTTCACCTACGGGGAAGTCACCGTTGGCCGCGGCGATACCCAACGCGTCTTGAGTTTCTCGGACAGTCCCAAATGGCACGCGAGATGCGTCGCCTATGAATTTAGGTTAGGACACGTTCACATGTAGAGACAAGGGTGACACATTCCGTGCAAGCCGCCCACCACGCTAGCCAGTGCCATGCCGACATTCCTGCTTGACAGTAATCCATCAGATAGGACTGTCCAGCTCGTACGTGAGTTGGACGTGGGAAGTGAGTCCGAGCTTAACATAGAGATACGAGTCAGGTTTTGCACGGTCAGAAGTGAGATGAAAAGCTATGTTCCAATCTCCTTGTTGCTTTTAGAACAACGCTGGCCAGGTACGTGACGTCAAGCTCAACTGACGTAAGCGCCGCCCCGCCTAACCGTTATCTGGCCGTTTGTTTGTTAAGACGTACGCTACGTTGCCCGTGCTTGAGCGCTTCCTTAATCGACAACTTCGTGTTTTCACGTCGCAATCACTCTCCCCCATTGCATCTCGCGAGCTTAACATCAAATTCTGATATCCTGACTAGTGGATAACAAATACAGGCCAAGCCGATACGCTGCTATATAGCCTAAGCCAGGCCAAAAGCCTCTCCACTTCCTGGTAACCGTCGTCGAGGCCGACGACGGATTCGAGCACGTCTGGAAGATCCAGGTAGGTCTCACAGTTAGCTAATTGGGCAAGTGCCTTCTGAGCGTCGCATTCACGCATCGTCACTGCCATCATAGAGCTTAACCCGCATGCGGTACATATCCGAGATAGCAAAGCAGGGTAGTCGACTTCACGTGCAATCTACAAAGCCTGCTGGATATGGTCAATGCCCGCGGTGACATCGACAAGGATGTAGAGCACAGCCGTCCCTCGCTCGCACCACCGGCGGCAACCCAAGCTGGCTGCCGGCCTCACCGCGGAGAACAGCGTCAAACCAGGCTCGCCCCTGGCTAATACGGCCACGTGTCAGCCATACGGGCTACAGTGAAGACGCCAGCGTTAGTGCGAGTTCAGTGTCGAAGCTCTCGCAGGTCCACATGAGGCGCGCGCAGGTTGTCTTTTCGAACGCCGCCTGTTCGATGCACTGCCCATAGTCAGTGTCGCCCAAGGCGTCGAGCAGAGCGACCAGCTTCACGTAGTAGTTGCGGTGTCGCAGCCGCACAGCATCGATCTCCCCGGACTCGCCAAGTTTTCTCCAACACGTACCGACGCATCGTCTCCGACAGCCAATAGCATGTTCGACCGCTGCTATAGTCGGCGACCACCAACGACTTGTCGATAAGCAGCACGAACACATCGAGTACTTAATAATGCTCCACCTCACCACCACCCGCGATCGCTTCCGCAACATCAAGGAAAGCAGACCACAAACACGGCCAATCGGCGGAGCAAGACCCGTTCCGGTCCGCTCAATAGCGCATGGGGCTAGTCCACCGAAGTCCACAGAGTCTGCTGGCGGGCCGGCTGCCATACAGACACTACTGGTCAGCAACTGGAAACGGTCACCTAAACCGTCGACAATGTCGGCCGGTGATAGCGCCCGAACCCGGGCTGCCGCTAGCTCAATAGCCAGTGGCCAACTGTCCAGACAGCCGCAGACTCCCGTCACAACGGCCGAGTCGGCTTCGGTAAGGTGGAAATCCGGCCGCACCCACCTGCGGCTCGGTCGCAAAATAATTCGACGGCCTCATCGCTTACGGACAGTGCCGGCACCCGCCAGTGCACTTCGCCCGTGAGACGAAAAGGTTCGTGATTAGTCGCCAGAGCCCTAACTCCTGGACATGCGTACACCAGGCGCAACACCAACTCCGTAGTAACCTCCACCAGATGTTCACAGTTATCCAGCATTAGTAGCGCTTGACACCCGGCCCGGAAATGCAACACCACGCTCACGGTGGAGCGGGCGAGTTTGTCACGCAGACCCAGCACACGGGCTACCTGGTCGGCGCCAGATCAGGATTGCTGGTCAGTGCCAAATCCACATACCATCCGCCGCCGACCTCACCGGCAAGCTGGGCCACCACCTGCAGCGCTAGTCGTTTCTCGCCTACACCACCGACACCTGTCAAGATGACCACACAGTTACCGGCCACCGACTACTGAACCGCTCTGAGTTGTCCGCAGCGTCCGACAAAATTCGTTAGTTGCATAGGAAAACTATGGGTTAGAACATCCTTGGACCGAGGTTAGACTACGCCAGCCGGTAAGTCCCCAGATAGGTCAGCCAAACCCCCACTGGGGAGCCCGTCAAACACCAAGTTCTTGGTCGCACTCGATAGCAAGATCTGGCCTCCATGCGCCAAGTTGCGCAGGAGCGCAGTCCTGTTGACGGTCGAACCAACATAGTTGTAATTGCCCTTATCGCGCAGCCGCACCTCCCCGGTATGCACCCCAATACGCAACCAGATCGAGCCCAGCTAAGTTCGCTGCAAGTTCAATGCAGCCGCCACGACGTCCGACACACTAACGAAGCTGTCGCCTTCGCTCTGCCTCGACCGGCCGTACTCTTTCATAGCTTGCTGTGACGTCGGACATCGTCTCATCTAAACGTGCGGCCGCAGCGCTTATATCCTGGACGCGCTTCTACCACGGCCAAGTCACATCCTCAACATCCCCAGGAACAAGGTTACCGTACCCACCGGCAGGTAGTTTGGTCACGACCACATTGCGGGAATTGTCCGCGCGCATCTCTACCGACGCTCAGCGGTTATGAAGTCAGCGAACTCAATCCTCGTTAGCTATCAGCACGCCATCAACTCGGTGGCCGAACCGGCGCATCTCACCGGGAGCATTGTGCCCTCGCCTGCCAGCCGTGCGTGTTAAGCCAATCCATGGCGATCGCTCAGTCCTGGTCGTGATACATCAAATCCTGCAGGTATACGTACTGCTCGATGGCGAGTTGATCAGCCGCCTTTCTAGACCGCTCCCGTAGCTGCGTACGCCGCTCATCTGAATAACTGACTGCGGTTTCTACTCTAAATACTGCTGCCGAGTGAGCTCGGCTGGGTGATCTGCTCGAGGAACCGATCGTGAACATCGGCAGACAGGTAAATCAACAGGGCCTTCAGCCAACCAGGCCGTCGGCGTCGTTGGACTGAACCCCTCGTCGCAAAGCGCGGCCAATCAGTCACGGCGTAGGTCGATGGACACCTCGCGGCAGTTCACCCTTAGTTTCACATCATGCGCAGCCAACGTCGCGGATTTGGCAGATCTGTAGTCAAGGGACATGGGTTTGTTCGATCTCTATAGACGGTGCATTTAAATTAACCAGTCTAACCGATAGGCTGGAGAATCCAGTCTATCGGTTAGAAAATCAACACCACCTGGTCGAATTCCACCAATGACTATGTCGGCAAAGTAGCCGTCAAAAAAAAGCGCTTCTGAACTGCTTAATAGCGACACACGTAGGCAATCATTGCGAAAGTCGCAGGATCAGTGGACTTTAATTTGGTGAACATTTACTCGTCGAACATGACGTTCCATATATTGATAGCGACGTTTCCTGTCAGGAACCGCACGTAGGGGTCGTGGATCAATAGACCTGTCTGGTCAGTTTTGGCGACTCGGGCGGCAGCCACCACGATGACGGTGATGCCGACACTGGTTGTGATATCCTAAGTGCTGTCATGGGTACGCAGATAGTGTTCAGTGTGTTCCCTCGATTCCAAGTGCCTCCTCTATATACAGCTGCTGGTTGGTGGTCGGCGCTAAGTTGACATGCCACTGCCTGTTACAGCAGTTATCGACAGTTTGAGCGACTACATGTGACACCAGCCATATTTTGCTGACCTCGTCGATACCGGTCAATGTCACCGCCTGGTTGCCAGCCAACAACTGCGGCACATAGTGTTCATTTCGATCACGCGGCCAACAAAGCTATTCACGTGGCTTGGAAGACATAGGATAACCATATCCATTGACGGAACATTAGCGTGAAATATGATTTCTCGAAAGCATTACCGTGGGCTTGCGGCGCAGTCTCCAGTATCGACGACCACCGGTGGCCGCTTCTCAATATGTGCGGCAGCTGTTTCTTCAAAACCGCTAGTATGCAACGCTATGGGCTAGTTGCGCCAAGCTCGCACTTTGCATCTGCTTCTACAGACTAGCGGCGTCCAAGCCACCTCACAAAAGCCTGCTACGATCCGACCACCAGGGGAAGCAGGTAGCTCAGCTCCAGCTCGCTGGTACTAAGCCCGTTGTGATGCCCGCGGCCCGCAAGTAAGCCCTGATCAAAGCCAGCCGAACATCTGCAGCTAACGCCAGAACCAGCCCACCACCTATGGCCGAACCATAGACCGCGGCGATCACAGGTTAGTGCAACCGCCGCAACACCAAGATGACATCTTCAAGGAGCTCCCGGCACGCAACGCCCGGACCGGCTGTGTCGAGTGGCACAGTTGCCGTGGGCTGTTGATCTGCACCCGAACAGAACCCGCGACCCGCGCCAATTAGCACAACAACCCGCACCGAGTTGTCTTAGATACCCCATTTTTTGAGGATCTGTCTGAGCGACTTCATCCGATCAAGTGCCATGGAGTTCATCCGGTCGGGCCGATTCAGAGTGATCAACACAACATCAGGCCGCGGGAAGCTCAGCACGAACCAAGTCTGTGCAGTATTAGTAAGATAGTTTGATGCCAGTGTATGACGCATCAATCTGGGCCACTCAAGCAACTTATAGCCGTTATGCTGGTAAAAACATCGGCTGAAACGTATACAAATGCGCGAAACGGTGCGCATAGGTAGCGGCGCACCCAGCAGCGAGTCACCGCAAGAAGCCGTGCGTGCGCACTCCGCTCGGATCGTAAGGCGGTTGGGTCCGACACTTGAAACCCCAGCAGATGTGCGATTGGTCTTAACGACCAGCCTGCCGGCTGGAACCTAGGTGCTCAATGCGCAATCCCATGCTACACAACATGATCAAATTGCCAACGGGATCACCGGCAAGCTAGCACGGGTTGGAGATTACTTCTTTACACGAAGCCCGCGAGTTCACACTGAATCGCCCGACTCCGCCTCCCATCGCCCTGCGGTGGACATCGTCGGCAAACTACGGCCGGCCCGGTAGTGCACCTATTGGGAAATGAGGCCGTACATCTGGAACATCTGACGCAGTGGTGTTCGAGTCAGTCACACTCGAGGTGAGCGATGGCGCGCGCATCAACATCTTCAGGCCGCAACGGCGATGGAAAGTCCAGTTTGCTGGAGTTGCTAACGGATCAGCTGCAGCCGGACTCCGTCCGTATGACCTGGTGCAGCGGATTGTGGGTCAACGTGTTGCGCGAGGTTAACACCCACGACCAGCAACGCATTATCGGTTGGACGCTGGTCGGCGACCAAGCCCAACATCAGTGGGCAAGCAACGCGCATATCCGCAACTTGGTCAGCCGGATGAACTCCAACATTGCTTGGAAAGCAACTAGTTTCACACTCAGTGGCAGACAATATCGACGAGTAAAACTGGCCAAACTGCTAGTGGGCGATTAAGACGTGATCACTCTTGATGAGCCCACCAATCATCTGGATAGCGAGGGCATCATCTGACTGGTCGGCAATCTGCAACAACGCTGGGCACGCAACACCGGCGGGCTGCTGCTAATGACACACAATCGCTGGTTTCTGGACGAAGTCGCTACCACGACATTCCGAAGACAGGTACGCAACGTATGTGTTACAGCGTGTCGAACTAGACCGGCTGGCCACCAGGGTCGCGGTCAAGCGGCAGAACCTTATGCGCAAGGAGTTGGCCTGGTTACGTCGCGGTCCTCCGACGCGCATCTCGAAACCCAATTTTCGAATCGAGGCCGCCAACAGGCTGATCGCCTACATGCCACCACTACGCAACACCGTCGAGTTGGCCAAACTAGCAACGCCATGACTCGGAAAGAACGTCATCGATCTGCTGTACGTGTCAGTCTCGTTTGACGGCTGTCCGATATTGTATGATATTAAATGGCAGGTTGATTAGAATGAGCGTACTAGAATTGCCGGAGCCAACAGCGCCGGAAAGTAGATGCTACTGGGATTGATCGTCGGTCCATTGCGCCCGACGCCAGGCATGTTAAGCACGGCCAGACCATCCAGCTAGCGGTTCTTGATAAACAGGGCGATCAGCCAGCACCATTCTTACGCGACCGGATCGCCAAGGTGTTGGGCCGACTACGCGGCAACTATCAAGTCGAGGGCCGTAAGGTCACCTCGACTCAGTTGTTGGAGCAACTCGGCTTCACCCCGCGAGCAGTTGTCCACGCGAGTCGCTGAACCCTCTGGCGGTCAGCGGCGGCGGTTGTAGCTCATACTTAACCTTATTGTCCGAACCGAACATGTTGCGTCTCGACAAACCCACCGATGACATCAATGCCGATATACTGAACGCGACCGAGGACTTGCTCGACTCCTGGACGGCCACCTCCGATCATCGTCGTCTCACATGAGCGGTACCTACTAGAGTGTGCCACCGACCAGCAAGACGCGATTTTCGACGATCGGCTGCGGCATCGGCCAGGAGGCATTGACGAATAACTGTGGTTAAGCGCATCCGCCAAGTATCTTGGCTACCAAGGCCGCGGCGCCGGCGTGACAGGCGATATCGGGCGCTGAGCGGCGTGCTGGCGAGAAGGAGTTGGCGTCGATCGATTGCCAACTCGCCCACCGCGCTGACTGGATCGCAACTAAACACTCCAAACTCACCGAGCATGACCAGTCCGACCACGTCGCGGCGACTCGACTGACACGAAAGTTACACACCCTTGAAGACTGAGGTCGCAGCCAAGGAAAGTCAGCGGGTTCAGCCTTTCAGAAATCGTCGAATAACGGCAGCGTCCGGGCCGCCAGGACCGGCTGACCGGCTGCATTTACCCACTCAGCACACTCATCGCGTTCCGCGCACGCAATAGCCCCCTGGTTAGGATGGGCCATTGCCGGTCATCAACTCAATGCCAGCGCAGCAACACAAGTTCTGCGCAGAATCCGGGCCCCATCGCGATCATCAGCCCTGAACTCCCGCTGGGCGACGGTTTGGCAGTAGCGTCACGTAATATGCGCAGCACCGACTCCGGCAAAAGGCTAGCAATCTCACTCAACGAGTACCAGGTCAACTCGAGCGCCTCAGAGGGCAATCCAAAGCTCTTGGTGATCACATGAATGATCTTGAGACCACCGGGATGGCTAACCCACGCACCAATGTCGTCTTGTTCAACCCATGCAAAGCGAGAAAGTCCCGTGACGTAATCGGCCAGGTGCCGCTCAACAAACACCCGTCAGTTCCGGATACAACACCACTTAGAGGCCCGTAGAACTGGCATTCCAACCCCTATTATCCATAATATATAGTGATTTCAAGGTATAGAAGGCTTCATAAGTCGAGGATGTCCGGCCCGCTGGCGCGGACTTGCCCGTCTTCGACGCGACATTCGCCGACTGCCACCACCACGGCTGCGTGGTCACTGAACAGCGCCGTCCTCACCAGTCCCGACACAGTTGGCTGGATTGCGAGATAAGTGAGCGAGCAAAGCTCGACCGATACCAGGACCGCAACGACGAATAGCTCAACCCAATCACTTAGAGCTCGAAGTCTAGCCCACTGACAACCGTCCGGCAAAAGAGTCGATGGTGGCCCATCTAGGCCGACCGCTAGCGGAGCCGGCCTCGCAGTGCGTCGCAATTCGCCAGCACCAAATTCAGTTGGTCCGCGACTTGAGTTGGCGCGGTACCACCGCGGGCAGCCCGCGACGACACCGAACCCTCGGCCGTCAGCACCTCACGGACCTGCGGCGTCAACTCGACGCTGATAGCAGTCAGTTCATCGTCAGTCAGCTCCTCGAGTCCGACACCACGATCCTCGGCGACCCGCACCGCTGCACCCGCAGCCTCATGCGCGGATCGAAACGGAACACCTTGGCGCACAAGCCATTCAGCGACATCGGTGGCCAACGTATAGCCAGCCAGAGCCAGGGCGCCCATCCGTTCGACGTTGAACGTCAAGCTGGATACCAAACCGGCCATAGCCGGCAGCAACAGTTCCAGCTGGGCCACCGAATCGAACACCGGCTCCTTGTCTTCCTGCAAGTCGCGGTTGTAGGCGAGCGGCTGAGCTTTCAAGGTTGCCAGCAGTCCAGCCAGGTTTCCGATTAGTCGCCCGGACTTGCCGCGGGCCAGCTCAGCAATGTCCGGATTCTTTTTCTGCGGCATAATCGAGCTGCCGGTGGACCACGAATCATGCAACGTGACGTAGCCGAACTCCGTTGAGCTCCAGATAATGATGTCTTCGGCCAGCCGCGACAGATCGACAGCGATTATAGCGAAGACGAATGCCGCCTCGGCCGCAAAATCGCGGGCGGCAGTCGCATCGACGGAATTGTCAGCTGCGGCCGTGAACCCCAGGTCATGGGCAATCGCGTCCGGATCCAGGCCTAACGACGAGCCGGCCAATGCTCCCGAACCATACGGGGACACTGCGGCCCGTTTGTCAAAGTCGACGATCCGGTCCACATCACGCAGCAACGGATGCGCGTGTGCCAACAGATGGTGTGCCAGCAGGATTGGCTGGGCAGACTGCAGATGGGTCTTACCGGGCATGATAACGCTCGGGTGCGCGGCCGCCTGGCCGGCCAGTGCATCGACAACCGCGAGCGCACCGGCAGCGACCCGTCGCACCGCGTCACGTAGCCACATCCGGAACAGCGTGGCCACCTGATCGTTACGAGACCGGCCGGCTCGCAGCCGGCCACCTAAATCGGGACCGACCCGATCGATCAGCCCACGCTCCAATGCGGCGTGCACGTCCTCGTCAGTAACCAGAGGGCCAAAACTACCGTCGGCAACATCCTCGGCGAGGCTGTCTAACCCAACCAGCAACCTGTCGCACTGCTCTTCATTGAACAATCCAGCCCGGAATAACACTTTCGCGTGCGCCCGAGACGCAATGATCTCATAGGGAGCCAGTGCCCAGTCGAAATGGGTCGACTTGCTCAGCACAACCAACTCCTCTGAAGGACCGGCGGCGAACCGCCCGCCCCACAACGAACCCTGATTGGTGCTCATAAGCCTGTCACTCCATCCCAAGTGTGAATCTAACAACGCCTTGTCGACCTGTCGCGTCGCTTAGTTCACACTCGTGCCTCACCTCAAGTCCCTACGTGCCGCGAGTTTCGATGACAACCCGTGCACGTAGACGAAGCCTCGGGCAGCAGACTGGTCGAAGGTATCCCCTTCCCCGTAGGTGGCCAAATTGAAATCGTACAGGGATTCAGCACTGCGCCGTCCATTCACCGCAATGTGGCCGCCATGCAACACCATTCGGACTTCACCGGTAACATGCTGTTGCGTCGTTGCGGCAAAACTCTCCAGTGCTGCTTTCAGCGGCGAGTACCACAGTCCGTCATATACCAGTTCGGCCCAGCGCTGATCCGTCTGACGCTTGAAGCGTCCCAACTCGCGCTCCAGCGTAACGTGTTCGAGTTCAGCATGCGCAGTGATGAGCACCATCGCCCCGGGTGCCTCGTAGATCTCGCGGCTCTTGATACCCACCAGTCGGTCCTCGACAACGTCTAGACGCCCGACACCCTGCACGCCAGCGCGGCGGTTGAGTTCCTCGATAGCGCTCAGCACTGACACCGGATTGCCGTCAATCGACACTGGCACTCCCCGCTCGAACCCGACGATCACCTCGTCCGGAGTGTTCCAATTAACGGTAGGGTCATCAGTGTAGGAGTAGACGTCCTCGGTGGGTGCATTCCACAGATGTTCCAGGAAGCCGGTTTCCACTGCGCGACCCCACACATTCTGGTCAATCGAGAATGGCGAACGTTTCGTGACATTGATGGGGATGGCGTTCTCCTGAGCGAACGCGATCGCTTTCTCTCGCGTCCATGCGTAGTCGCGCACCGGAGCGAGTACTTCGAGATCCGGTGCTAGCGAAGCGAATCCGGCTTCGAATCGAACCTGATCGTTACCCTTGCCGGTGCAACCGTGCGCGACGATGCCGCCACCGTGCTCACGCGCGGCCGCTACCAAGTGTTTGACGATCAGCGGTCGGCTGATCGCGGACACCAGCGGATACCGATCCATGTACAGCGCGTTGTTCAAGATAGTGGGCAAGCAATAGCCCTCGGCGAACTCGTCGCGGGCATCAACAACGACGACCTCAACGGCGCCGCAATCCAATGCCCGTTGACGTACGACCTCCATGTTCTCACCGCCCTGACCGAGATCGATCACCACCGCCACGACCTCACGGCTAGTCTCCTTGCCGATCCAGCTGATCGCTACCGAGGTATCAAGCCCTCCGGAATACGCCAGGATGACGCGTTCTGACATCAACCAATCTCCTTGCTTTCGAGAATAATGGCCAGCTCAGAGCCAGTCATCGGCTCACGGGCAACCACGAAGACGGTGTCGTCGCCGGCGATGGTACCAACCACGTACGGTAGAGCTGCACGATCGATCGCGCTTGCCAAGTAGTCAGCTGCACCGGGTGGAGTACGCAGCACGGCGAGGTTTGCACTGGAGTCGGCGGACACCAGCAGCTCATTTAACAACCGAGACAGTCGCCCGGTACCGCCGGACACGCCGCGTACTAGGCTGCCCTCCTCAGGGACAACGTAGACCCCGACACCGCCATCGGCGCCACGCAATTTCACCGCGCCAAGCTCTTCGAGATCTCGCGACAGCGTGGCCTGAGTGACATCGATGCCCTCATCTACGAGCAGCGCCGCCAATTCGCTTTGACTGCGCACTGATGCCGATGACAGTATAGCCACAATGCGGGCCTGGCGACCTGCCCGGGTGGTCTCGGATACGACCTTAGGACCGCTAGTCATTTGCGCCGCTCCTCTCCCCCCAAGCGGGAAGTGCCCCCACAGCGTTCCCCCTGCATCGTCGCCGGCGCAGAGTCATCGTGACCGCTCCAGCAGCCACACCAGCAGCGCCTTCTGCGCGTGCAGCCGGTTCTCGGCCTCATCCCAGACCGCGCTGGTCGGTCCGTCCATAACCTCGTCGGTGATTTCGTCACCGCGGTGCGCCGGAAGGCAGTGCAGCACAATAGCTTCCGAGTCGGCCAGCCCCACAAGTCGAGTATTGACCTGAAACGGCCAAAACGGCTGGACCCGGTCCAGCCCGTCGTTCTCCTGTCCCATCGAGGTCCAGGTGTCGGTGACCAGGACGTCGGCGCCCACAGCAGCCGCGTCCGCATCGACGGTCACGGTCACCGACGCGCCGGTCGTCTCCGCACGCTGCCTGGCAGCGGCCAATACTGACGGATCCGGTGCAAAACCTACTGGGGCAGCGACAGTGACGTAGACGCCTGCGGTGACCGCACCAAGCATCAGCGAATGAGCTATGTTGTTGGCCCCATCGCCAAAATAGGACAGCCGCAAGCCATTCAATGAGCCCTTGCGCTCTGCGATGGTCTGCAGATCGGCCAGTACCTGGCACGGATGGAACTTGTCGGACAGTGCGTTGACTACTGGCACCGTCGCAGCCGCCGCCATGGCATCTAGCCGATGTTGACCGAAGGTCCGCCAGACGATGGCATCGACGTAACCAGATAACACCCTTGCCGTGTCCTGTAAGGTTTCATCGCGGCCCAGCTGGGTGCTGCCCCCGTCGACAACAACGGGATGCCCGCCGAGCTGCACAATGCCTATCTCGAACGAAAACCGGGTGCGAGTGGAGTTCTTGTCAAAAATGACCGCGACCGCACGCGGACCCTCGAGGGGACAGTGGCTGAACGGGTTCTTCTTCAGATCGGCAGCGAGCGCCAGGACATCGGCCTGCTCGGCCGGCGACAGATCGTCATCACGCAAAAAATGTCGTAGACCGCTCATGTTGCTGCCTCGACGGCGTCTAGAATGCTTGGCAGAGCGGCGATGAAGCTGTCGATCTGGGACTCGGTGATGATCAGCGGCGGGGCTAACCGGATGACCCCGGGTACTGCGGCGTTGACCAAAAACCCGGCGTCGCGCGCAGCCGTCTCAGTGTCTTTAGCACAGGGCGCGGTTAACACGATGCCCAATAGCAAGCCGCGCCCGCACACCCGTTCGATCAGCGGGTGACCAAGTGATTCGATATCACAGCGCATTGATTCGCCCAACACCTCAGTACGCCGTACCAGGTCCTGGGCCGCCAGTACCCGCAACACCGCAAGTGCCGCCGCGGTGCAGACCGGGTTGCCGCCGAAGGTGCTGCCATGCAGACCCGGCGTCAACAACTCTGCGGCCGGCCCGGTGGCCAGGCACGCCCCGATCGGAAGCCCGCCGCCGAGGCCCTTGGCCAAGGTCACCACATCGGGGGTGATGCCGGCGTGTTGGTGGGCGAAAAAGGCACCGGTGCGGCCCATACCAGTCTGCACCTCGTCGAGCACCAGTAAGGCACCATGTAGCGTCGTGATATCCCGGGCAGCAGCAAGGTAGCCTTCGGGCGGGACAACGACACCGCTCTCCCCCATGATCGGCTCAAGGAACACTGCGGCGGTGTCGTTGTCGACCACGGCAGTCAGAGCACCGACCTGACCGTAGGGCACATGCGTGACGTGGCCAGGCAATGGCGCGAACGGCGCCTGCTTGGCGGGCTGACCGGTCAACGCCAGTGAGCCTATCGTCCGGCCATGGAAAGCTTCCTGCGCAGCAACCAATTTCGTGCGGCCCGTGAGCCTGGACAGTTTGAAAGCCAGTTCGTTGGCTTCGGTACCGGAGTTACAGAAGAACACCCGCGTCTGTGTGTCGGCACCCAGTAGAGCGACCAGTTCTTCGGCAAGCACGATACCCGGTTCGGTGGCATACAGGTTAGACGTGTGCCCCAGAGTGGCCACCTGCTGCGTGACGGCCTCGATAACCGCCGGGTGACAATGGCCAAGAACGTTTACCGCGATACCGCCTAGCAGGTCCAGATAGGTATTGCCGTCCACGTCGGTGACCACCGCGCCGTCACCACTGGCCAGAACTACCGGTGGGATACCGTAATTGTTCATCATCACGGTTTCCCAGCGGTGCCGCATAATCGCAGTGTTGGTCAGTGTCTGGGTCATGGGCACCGCTCCTCTCCATCGCTTCGCTCCGCATCGTCGCCGGCGCGTGTCATGCACTCACCACTTTGGTGCCGGTGCCTTCATTGGTGAACAACTCCACCAACACACAGTGTTTGACCCGCCCGTCGACGACGTGCGCACTGGGCATGCCGCCGGTTACGGCACGCAAACACGCCTCAACTTTAGGAATCATTCCCGCCTCTAATGTGGGTAGCAGTTGTGCCAGTGCGGCGGAGTCAATTTCGCTGACCAGCGAATCCCGGTCTGGCCAGCGGGTGTACAAGCCTTCGACATCGGTCAGCATCAACAGCTTTTCGGCTCCCAGAGCTTCGGCCAGCGCCGCAGCAGCGGTGTCGGCGTTGATGTTGTGCACCACGCCGTCGCTATCTGGCGCAAGTGTCGACACCACAGGGATACGGCGCGCGGAAATCAGATCAAGCACCGCGGCGGTGTTGACCTGCTCTATGTCTCCAACCAGGCCGATGTCAGTCGCCACACCGTCGACAGTGACGCTGCGCCGCACAGCGGTGAAAAGTTGTGCATCCTCGCCAGTGATGCCCACTGCGTAGGGCCCGTGCGCGTTGATCAGGTTGACCAGTTCACGGCCCACCTGCCCAAACAACACCATCCGCGCGACGTCGAGCACTTCCGGTGTGGTGACCCGGAAGCCACCCTTGAAGTCACCTTCGATGCCAAGCCGACGCAGCATGGCGGTGATCTGTGGCCCGCCGCCGTGCACAACGACCGGATGGATACCGCAGTTACGCAGGAACGCCATATCAGCGGCGAACGCACGCCGCAACGTGTCGTCAGTCATAGCGTTGCCACCGTATTTAACCACGACAACCTTGCCGTGCAACTGCTTCAGCCAGGGCAAAGCTTGGGCCAAGACCTGCGCCTTGACCTGGGTAGATAATGCTTCGACGTCGTCGGTACGGTTCATCGGACAGTCACGAACTGTAGGCCGAATTCTCTTCGACATAGGCGTGCGACAGGTCGGTGGTCCGGATAGTGGCAGAGGCGTCGCCGACTCGGAGGTCGACAGTGATATCGATATCAGCAGCTGAGAGGTCTACGTCACGCGCACCCGGCGCACCGACTCCGTCTATACACACCGCAGAACCGTTGAACGACACGCAGATTCGATCAGGATCGAGCGTGACTGGTGCCGTCCCGACGGCCGCGAGCACCCGCCCCCAGTTGGGGTCCGACCCGAATGCCGCAGTCTTGACCAGACTGTCACGGGCAATTACCCGAGCGGCGGTCAGCGCGTCATCATCGCCGGCGGCCCCGGTTACGGTCACTGTGACGCGCTTCGTAACACCCTCGGCGTCGGCCTGTAGTTGTGTGCACAGGTCGCCGCAGACCTGCCGGACAGCGTCATCGAGATCTGCCTGCGGCGGAGCGATCCCGCTGGCACCGGATGCCAGCAACAGGACAGTATCGTTGGTGGAACAGCAGCCATCAATGTCTAGTCGGTCAAATGTATGGGCAGTGGCGTGGCGCAGCACCTGATCAAGTACCGCCGGCTTCACAACCGCGTCGGTGGTGAGCACACACAGCATGGTGGCCAATGACGGCGCCAGCATGCCCGCACCTTTGGCCATTCCGCCAACCGTCCACTTGTTGCGATGGTGCAGCGCAACCTGTTTAGGTACGGTGTCGGTGGTCATGACGGCCTGGGCAGCGTCGTCACCTCCGGCCAGCCCTCCAGCCATCTCATGCACGATCTCGCGGACCCCGGCAAGCACTTTGTCCATCGGCAGCCGGTCGCCGATCAGCCCGGTGGAGCAGACGGCAACCTCGATTGCTCCGGTTTCGGTCCCCCAATCCGACAATGCTGCGGCCACCGCCTCCGCGGTGGCGTGGGCGTCCTGAAAGCCCGCGGGTCCAGTGCAGGCGTTAGCGCCACCGGAATTGAGGATCACAGCACGCAGCTGACCAGTACTCAGCACCTGCTGCGTCCACAGCACCGGCGCAGCCTTGACTTTGTTGCGGGTGAATACTCCGGCAGCCGCATAGTCAGGCCCTTCATTGAAAACCAGGGCCAAGTCTGGGGCCCCCGATGCCTTGATTCCGGCAGCGATACCGGCGGCCCGAAAGCCCGCGGGAGCGGTGACGCCCTGTGCGCGCATCAACCGCGTCTCATTGGCTATCTCGGTCACGGTGCCACCCCAACCACTGAAAGGCCCTCTATTTCCGGCCAACCCAGCGCTAAGTTCATCGACTGTACAGCGGCACCAGCGGTACCCTTGACGAGGTTATCGATCGCCGAGATGGCGATGAACGTCTCAGCTTCCTGGTCCACCGCGATAGCAATATGTGCCGCGTTACTACCAATCACCGCACCGGTGCAGGGCAGTTGTCCCTCAGGCATCAGGTAGACACAAGGCTCTGTTTGGTAAGCCTTTTCATAGGCTGCGCGTAGCTGCGAGAGCGGCAAGGAGGTGCGCGCGGTGCAGGTGGCTAGAATGCCACGGGAGGTAGGGATCAGCACCGGGGTGAAGGACACGGTGACGGCACGATCAGTCACCGTTCGCAGCCCCTGCACGATCTCAGGAGTGTGCCGGTGGATGCCGCCAATGCTGTAAGCCCGCGCCGACCCGATGACCTCCGAGCCGAGTAACTCGGTCTTAGTCGCACGACCGGCTCCGGAGGTACCGCTCACCGCGACCACCTGCACGGCGGGTTCGATAAGGCCCTCCGCCATCGCAGGTAGCAACGCCAGTAGTGCGGCCGTAGGATAGCAGCCGGGAACCGCGATGCGGCGTGCACCTTGTAGCCGCTCCCGACCACCGGGCAGTTCCGGCAACCCATATGGCCAGCTGCCGGCATGCGGAGATCCGTAGAATCGACCCCAGGCGTCGGCGTCGGCGAGCCGGAAGTCCGCACCACAGTCGATGATTAGGGTTTCTGGACTCAGTCGTTCGGCCAGCGCTGCCGAATGTCCGTGCGGCAAACTAAGAAAAACCACGTCGTGACCAGCCAGCACGGGCAACTCGGTAGGCTCGAGTACTCGCTGAGCCAGCGGAGTCAGGTGTGGATGGTGCTCGCTGAGCGTGTCACCCGAACTGACCGCGGCGGTTAGTGCGCCGATTGCCAGCCGGTGGTCGGCGTGCGCCGGATGCCCAAGTAACAACCGAAGGATCTCGCCGCCCGCATAACCGCTGGCACCGACTACCGCCACTCTTATCGTGTGGGCCATTTTATGGAGTGTGAATGATTATGCATGGATTTGCAAATTCATACTGTTCGGCACCGGATTGATGGACTTCGCCTTGTTGACGACCTAAGCGTCATATTGCATGGCTGTGATGGAGGTGCAGTACGGACCATTTCGCCGTTCGACCGCCACACGACCGTACGCGGACGACTGCCAGCCTAGACCCCTAACACTGCGGCAACATCGTCCGCGTCCATCTGAACGTCGCTGACAGCCTGGACAAAATGGACACCAGCGATCTGCAATGTAGTTAACCCGGGAGCAGCATCTTGTCCAGCTAGCATCAGGCAACTAATGCTCTGAGGAAAGCTAGTATAGACGTCCTGCAGCGCAGCGAACCCCGTAGTAACGACCGGCTCAACCAACATCAGGTTGTTAACATCAGACGCGAGCTCGACGTCGACAGTCCCCAGCAGACCAAGTCCGCCCAGGGCACTCGGCCCAGCCAGTACAATGCATCTTGAACTCGGCAGCGCAGTAAGCCCAGTCAGCACCCGTACCAGCCGACAGGAAAGCATTGTCGGCGTCCATCAAAGTCGGGACGGGCTATAGCTGTTCAACACCAGCGAAAGCGACCTTTCTCACCATCATCCACTCACTAGCAGCTTCAACTGCCACAAACCTGGCGGACAAATCCTGTCTGAGCGTCACGACGTCGGCGCCAGTTTCAAACCAGCCCAGCACTGGCGCTCTGCAGTACAGCGATCCCAGCTGCAGTGTTGGCAGCTGTAGCGCTGAGATATGCATCCACGCCAGCCTGCAACGAGTTGACAAATTCGTCACGAAACGCGGCCGCGTGGGGGTTGAGAGTTTAGCACTCCCGGCCGAAGTCGCCAAACAGCGTCGCGACCGCAACCGATATAGTCAATGTATCATTCTCAGCAACAGCAACCACTGCAGTCGTGGTTGCCGCGACGACCGCGGAAGACTCAATCAGCGTCGAGCGAATACCGGCCAAACTGTGAGCCGTAGACTCAATCTGCTCAGACATCACGCCTAGGAACAACCTACTCTATTTTCCCTCGACTCACTACAGCTATCACGCGACGGCGATCAAGGCACACCGACAGTAATAAAATTTCACGTAGAATTTTATGCTTCGCGAAGGAACGTCAGCATCAAAGTTTAGTCTGAACACGTTGCACCAACGCACGGGCGACACGCACCCTATAAGTTTGAAGAAGGCTTTAGGTGCGCAATGTCGCACCGACCCGTTCGGCGGCGCACCGTACCGCAGCGTCGCGGGCCACGCTGGCGTCGTCTTCGGTGAGCGTGCGATCAGGCGCGCGAAATCGCAGTGCAAATGTCAACGACTTGCATTCCTCGCCAATCTGCGGACCAGTGAAGACATCGAACAATCGAATGTCCTCGAGCAACTCGCCAGCACCCTCACGAATGGCGTCCTGCACCTCCTGAGCGGGAACCTGTGCCGACACCACGAGGCTGACATCCTGCAACACAGCAGGAAATGGCGACACCCGAGGTGCCGGCAATCCTTCGGCAATAGGAATAGCAGCAAGGTCCAACTCGATCGCGCAGGTGTCCTTCGGCAGACCGGCACGCTCAATCACGGCCGGATGCAGCTGCCCGGCATGGCCGACGGGCTTTTCATCAACAAATACCGCAGCGCACCGACCCGGATGCCACGGCAGATATTGGACCGCCCGAAAAACCACATCGACTCCGCTGGCCCGTGCAACGATGCGCACCGCCTCAAATGCGTCGGCGGCCTCAGCTCGACGGCCAGGACCCCACGGCCCTCGCGGTTCCCGCAACCCAGCCAACACTGCGGCCACGTGCTGTGGCTGCCGGGGCAAGGACGCGTCCAGCATGGCGATTTCAGCATCGGTCGGTCGACGGTCGACGGGGATGGATCCTACGCTGCCAGTCCGCTCGGTCGACTCGACCACCCGCGCGATAGCAAACAACGCAACGTCGACGAGACCTCGAGATACATTGCTCCCCAACACTTCCAGCAACGCTGGCAGCAACGTGGTGGCGAGCTGCGGACGATCGGACTCCAGCGGGTTGAGCACTCGCGTTGTCGTCCGTCGCGGGTCATCAACCGGCAATCCCCAAAGGTCGAACACATCGGCAGGCAAAAACGGTGTCGGCAAGATCTCCACATAGCCGGATTGGGCCAACACTTTGCCAATCGCACGGTGACGCTTTTGCACCGCGGTGAGTCCCCGACCCGCGGATGCGGGCGGCAACACCGAGCCGATAACCTCTAGCCCTTCCAGCCGCATCACCTCCTCGACAAGGTCAGCGGGCTGTAGTAGATCAGGCCGCCAACTCGGCGGAGTGACAGTCAAGGTGTGACCACGTTCGGTAACCACAGCGCCGATCTGGCTCAGCCGCCTGGCAGTTACACCTTGGCTATAAGCGACCCCTGCAACCTGGTCCGGCAGATCGACCGCAATCCGAATCGGCGGCAATGACCAATCATCCCGCGGCGGGTCACCCCGCCAATCGGTCAGAGTGGGCGAAACCGCTCCCCCAGCGATACCGGCGAGCAGTGTCGCACACCGATCTAGGGCAACGACCGAGATAGCCGGATCCACTGCCCGTTCATAACGGCGGGCAGCCTCGCTGGGCAGGCGCAGCCGCCGCTGGGTGCGCGATACCGCCGCCGCGTCCCACACCGCGGCCTCCAGCAGTACATCGGTGGAGTCGGGACGCACCTCGGTGCTGGCGGCACCCATCACGCCACCGATTGCCATGGTCGCGACGTCATCGACAATGAGGACATCAGTAGGATCAAGCCGACGCTCGATGTCATCAAGGGTGACGACAGTCTCGCCGGGCCAAGCAAACCGCACGTTGAAGCCCCCGGTAATACGGTTGCGGTCGTGGGCGTGCAGCGGATGACCGAGTTCCAGCATCACATAGTTGGTGACATCCACTGCCGGTGCGGTCGCACGGATACCGGAGAGCAGCAGCCGACGCTGCAGCCACCACGGCGACACGGCGGCAGGATCGATCCCGATGACTGGACGCAAGGCGAACCGCCGAACTCCCGTTTCAGGCTGCACCGTCAACGGCCACGCCTGTCCCTCGACCGGCAACGGCGGCACCACTTGGTCGCTGGCCGGATCGACGAAGTCAAGGCCGTAGGCGCATGCGATCTCACGGGCTAAGCCTCGCAACGAAATGCAGTACCCACGGTCAGGGGTGATCGCCAAATGGTAGACCACATCGTCGAACCCAAGTACTTCGACACCGTCAGACCCTGGTTTGGCGGTTCCGGGCGGCAGCACCAAGATCCCGGAACGGTACGCACCTAAACCGAGTTCGGCCACCGAACAGATCATCCCGTCAGAGTGGCGACCATAGATCTTGCGGGCCGTGATGACGAACCCGCCAGGCAGTGTAGTGCCAGGAAATGCTACTACGACCAGATCGCCAACAACGAAATTTGTTGCACCACAGACTATCTCATACTGCTGATCATCTCCGACGTCGACCATACAGGCACGGATCGATTTTTTGAAGCCAGTGAGTTCTTCGATATCGGTGACCCGTCCCACGGCCAACGGACCATCGACCGGGCCGAGGGTAATGATCTCTTCGACTTCATGGCCTATACGTACCAGCGTCTGCTCAAGATCACCGGGGGCAACGTCCCAGCCCGGAGCTCCGACCGAGATGATCTCGCGCAGCCAGCTATGCAGAACGCGCATCAGGCACCTACCCCGAACGGCAACGAGAATCGAACGTCGCCTTGGACCATGTCGCGCATGTCGGGAATGCCGTTGCGGAACTGCAGGGTGCGTTCCAGGCCCATCCCGAATGCGAAACCCGAATAAACCTTCGGGTCAATTCCAGCAGCTTGCAACACGTTTGGGTGCACCATTCCACAGCCGCCCCACTCTACCCAGTCAGCGCCGCCCTTTTTGTTCGCAAACCACACATCGAACTCGGCGGACGGTTCGGTGAAGGGGAAGAAGTGTGGCCGGATCCGGGTACGCGCAGACGGTCCGAACTCGGCACGCGCAAAAGCATCCAGTGTTCCTCGCAGATGAGTCATGGACAGACCACGGTCCACTGCAAGGCCTTCGACTTGATGGAAGACGGGCGTGTGGGTGGCATCGAGTTCGTCGGTACGGAAGGCACGACCAATTGAGATGATGTAGACTGGCAGCTCGCGCTCGAGCAAAGTCCGTACCTGCACCGGTGAAGTATGGGTTCGCAGCAACCGCCGTGAACCGTCCGGCGCAATGTAGAAGGTGTCTTGTTCACTACGCGCGGGGTGATCCGCAGGGAAGTTGAGGGCGTCAAAGTTGAACTGCTCAGTCTCGACCTCGGGCCCGTCGGCTAGTTCCCATCCCATCGCGATGAAGGTGTCGACTATGTGCTCAGCCAATATCGAGATCGGGTGCCGTGCGCCGATCGGCTGCCGTGTTGACGGCAAGGTGACATCGATACATTCGGCGATCAGCACGGCCGCGTCGCGCTCGGCCCGCAGCGTCGCCAATCGCTCGTCGTAGCCGCGCTGGACCTCGCAGCGGGCGATGTTGACATGCTTGCCGACATTGGCCCGGTCAGCCTTCGACACGCTAGCCAGCGCTTGTCGAGCGAGCGCCAGCGGCGAGCGGTCACCGAGGTGTTCAGTCTTGGTGCGCGCTAACGCGTCGAGATCGTTGGCAAGCGCAATGGCTTGATGAGCAGCATTGACGGCCTTGGCCAGTGCTTTCGACGACAACATCGACAGATCGACAGGCTGATCACCCACGCGGCGACACTCTCCTTACTGACGAGGCCGGTCGTACTGCCCACATCGGCGCTGAGTTGGGCTGGACTTGCCCGGCTTCTCCTCGGTCCGCTGCATAAGCCTGACGCAAGTGCCGATCATAAGTGATTGGACCCATGACCTTCGCGACCGCTTACGATCACGTGGTGGGACCAGCAAGCACTGACCGCAAGGTCAGACGTGACCATCAGCTGCGGACCAGTCAACGTGTCCGCCGGCACGGGATTACGCGCTGTGATCAACCGGAGTGACCAGTGGGCCAGCACGGCGCCCTGCACACAGTATGCCAGCGCAGCAACCATTGACGCCCAGCGGTGGGGCAGCACCATGAATCCGAACTCCGAGGATGCCGCCAACACCAGACACCGCACCAGTGTCTGGTGGATCGGTCGACGGAACCGGACCGCCACCCACACCCCCAGGATCACGGCGACGGGGTGCTCCGCATTGGTGAAATTGGCGTACAGGAGCCTTGGGGTGAAGACCGCAGAATACTTACTAGCTAATCCAAGCCACCCGCCACCGCCGCGGAATCGCCGTCGCTAGCGCTCCCACCACATCATTGCTTATCCCGACGTCACTGACCCGGATGATCGACACTGACAGCCAACCAAACTCGACCGCCGTCGCAAGAGTAGCGACCATCACTAATGTCGCGCCGACATAGCCGACCGGCAATGACACCATCAGCCGGATGGTGCGCAAACGCAGTTCAGTTGAGAGCCAGCAGACACGTCAACAAGGTACTCCCCAAGTAGAGCGGACCGGCATCGACGACAAATGTGCTGGACAAAAAGGATCATTAGGTGTCCATGGAACAGGTGGTGCAAATTGGTGCTCTAGAGTGCCCAATGATCAAATTTCTGAGCATGCGGACCAAGCACCAAGATTGCGATGCTGACTGCGGCCAGAACTGTCACAATAACCAACGGTGAACCGAACCAGAGCGAGCCAAAACAAGGTCCCGTAAATCAACACGGTCCCGTAAATCGTCGACATCCACTATGGCAGGGAATTTGTTTCTGCTGTCTCATCTGAAGCTATCAACTCCCTAGGAGTCTTGAGGCGATAAATCGCCATGTTCGAGGGAATACCGGTGAGTTTGCTGGCGAACATGGATCTACGGACGCGCCTGACAACAACACCCAGTTCGTCCAGCTCACTTTGCGTTATCAAGTCTAGGGTGGGGCCGGACACCATAATGCCACCTTTTGTCGCACGCTCCATCACGCGCGCGGCTATATTGACGTCGACACCTAGCCAGTCAGCAGCCAGCCGTTGCGGCCGGCCAGTGTGTATTCCAACCCGAATGCGCGGTGTGTAACCTTCGACCTCAACCAATTTCATTGCTTCTGTAGCGGCGAGTACGGCCTGTACGGCGATTGTCGGATCACGGAACACCACCATGATCCCGTCCCCCATTCGTTTGACGATATGCCCGCCAGCGTCGAGCAGCGGCGCCTCAACAGCGCGCGCTACCTGTCGCAGCAGTGCCAGAATCGCCTCGTCACCAGCTTGCAACGACCATTCGGAGAAACCAACCAGGTCGGTGAAGACCAGCGTCACCTCTTGATTAGCCGGCCGTCGAGAAATGGCCTCAGTCAACGCTTGCCACACCTGCAGCACACCCAGACTTACCTCACGCGACGCCGCGCCACGATCCCCCAACAGCCGGTCGGCCGCTCGTGCCGCAGCACGCGGACCCCCCTCGCCTGCGATGGACAGCGGGTCACCAAAGTCAGGATCGCCAGGCAAAATGCGTCGAGCCCGCCGGACCATCGCCACCAGCCTGGGGCTGCGGTTTGTGGTGTGTAGCCACTGCGCCGCATTGTGCATTGACACCGAAGAGCGTCGTAGGAAGGCCCGCACCAATGCGGTGACCGTGTCCTCGTCCGGTTCTCGAGGCGCGGCCGGGGTCCCATCGCGAGGCGCGCCTTCCACTTGGCCAGGGTAGGTGGATTTCGCGGACGGGGGCAATGGTGTTTATGTCACAACACCCAGTAAACGACCCGATCACGCCGTTGCGACACCAATGTTAACAATCGATAACTCCCCGTATCAGCAGGTGTCGAAAATTTAGACAATGTGTGTTATCATACCTTTATTGTGGGCGCAATAATTGCGTAGGAGGCCGTGGTGACTGCTACTTCGAAGACACCCGGTGAACCGCTCGGGCCTGATCCACTCACCCGGAAGTATTTCGGTGATGTAAAGTATTTCAGTGGTGTGCGTACCGGAATAGTACAGGGCGTGGGTCGGCGCGATCCAGAGCATGCGATCCTGATGCGCGAGCCGTTGCAGCGGGTGACTCGATCGATGTATCCGATCGTGGACGTCGTCTATGACGATAATCGAGCGGCTCAGACGAGTCTAGTAGGTCAAGAGTCACCACACCACGATCAAGGGCGTTGACGCCGCCGGGTGTCGCTATCACACGCTGAATCCGGAGACGTTTTCCTGGGCGCACACGACGTTTTTCATGCTGGTCGTCAAGGTAGCCGAATATTTTTGTGGCAGCCTGGCCGAGGACGAGAAGCAGCAGCTGTTCAACGGACACGTGCAGTGGTACCGAATGTATGGGATAAGCATGCGGACGATGCTCGACTCATGGGAGGAGTTTCGGCAATCCTAGGCCCGAATCTACCGCGAGGAGCTGTAGATTAACCAGGCCACCCTGGATATCTTCCAAATGCGGATTCCCGAGCCAAAGCTTGTACTCAATACCAACACCGATCTTGGACCAGCTGTTCAAACCATTGGTGGCGGGTCAACGCTGGGTCGCGGCTGGACTATTTGACCCTGACGTTCAGCAAAAAAGCGGGAATGCACTAGACACCAGGCAACGAGGTGTTGCTGCGACTGTTTGATAAGTTGGCCGAGTTGACGTTCCCAACGAAATCCGGCTGCATCCGCGCGCTGGTCAACTACCGTCGGACTCACGGGCGACTACCCAGCGACGCTCCGTTGGTGGAGGCACCAGGCTTTATGGCGTAACCACGTGACCACCACGGGCTGCCAATGCACCATATTCCTTATATTTCTTTCCTCCTCTCCGTACCACCTCTGCTGACACACCCTCGGCCATTCTCGGCACCGCCCCACTCGGACTCTGATGGAGCGGGCGGGATCGCTGGGTGCATGTACCACTACCCGCGGCCTGCGGCTGGTGCAGCACCCTAGATAAAGCTGAGTAATTCAGTGCTTTATCAGAGCTCGCGTGCGCTGCGTCGTTAGCCGCCGTGCGGCGGCTAACGACGCAGCGCACGCGAGCTCTGATAAAGGCAGATAGCTGCGGCCACGGCCACGTTCAAGCTCTCCGCACCACCGACCATCGGAATACTCACCCGAAAGTCCGCGGCTTCTGCGATTTCGGTTGACAAACCGTGTGATTCAGGCCCGAAAAGCCAGGCTGTCGGCTTGTCTAGCAGCGACTCGGCTTCGTCAAGGGGCGTCTCACCGTCGACCGTGGTGGCCAGCACTTGTAGCCCAGCGGCGCGGAACTCCATTACGGCAGCGTAGGCATCAGGCGCCACGACAACCATTATCGAGAAGATACTGCCAGCCGAGGAACGCAGACATTTGCCGTTGTACGGGTCCACGGTGTGCCCACCAAAGATCACAGCCGCAGCGCCCATGGCATCGGCGATGCGAATTACAGTACCCGCGTTGCCTGGCTCACCGATCCCAACAGCGACCACAACCAGCCGGGGTGAGCTAGCCAGCACAGTCGCTAACCGGGTCATCGGCATTTCGCACACCGCGACCAACCCCGTCGGAGTGACTGTGTCGGAAAGCGCTTTTGCGGCACGCTCGCTTACTGGATAGACCGGACAATCCAGCACAGCCAGCAATGCAGCGTGCCGCTGGGCCGCGACTTCTGTGACAAATACGTCACGAACTAACCCACGTACCGAAGCAGCTTTGACAAGATTAGGGCCTTCAACGAGAAATCGCCTGGAGCGCCACCGCACAACTTGGCGATGCAACTTGACTGCCGCAACCACCCTGACGGAACGCTCCGTAAGCACCGGAGACAACGGCGCTGCCCGCAGGCTATGCAGCTTCTCTCGAGGGGGTGTTGACATCGTCGGGCAGCGCGGCACGGGCAATCTCAACGAGTACGGTGAACACTGCCGGGTCGCTGACCGCAATATCAGCGAGATTCTTGCGGTCTAAGTCGACACCCACAACCTTCAGGCCCTGGATCAACCGGTTGTAAGTGATGTCATTAGCGCGCGCAGCCGCATTGATCCGCGAAATCCACAATTTGCGGAACTCACCTTTACGCGCACGGCGGTCGCGGTAGGCATAACCCAACGAATGCAACTGCTGCTCTTTAGCTTTGCGATAGAGCCGGGATCGTTGGCCACGATAGCCTTTCGAAGCCTTCAGGACGGTTCGCCGCTTCTTGTGGGCGTTAACTGCCCGCTTTACGCGTGCCATGGATATTTCCTACTCTCGTTCGTACGTAACTGGCCAGAGGCTAACGCAACTGGTCAACCGTTCAACAGTGAATTGACTCGTTTGGCGTCGTTGGCCGAAACCGTTGTGCGGCCGTCTAGCCGCCGGGTGCGAGTACTCGGCTTGTGTTCGAGCAGATGCCGACGATTGGCTTTCTGACGGACAATCTTCCCGGTTCCTGTACACCGAAACCGCTTCGACGCTCCGCTGTGAGTCTTGGCCTTGGGCATGTTTCCTCAGTTCTGCTGTTTCTACTATTCAGCTGCTCACATTGTGCTGACTAACGCGCTAGTTAGTTCAATGAACCGTCAGCATTGCCAGCTACATCAAGATCCTGTGTTGACCCAGCCTCGGGTGCTCCCGAATGCCGCGCCCTGGCACGAGTCTTCGCGCCGCGATGCGGTGCCAGCACCATCGTCATGTTGCGTCCATCCTGTTTGGCCGACGTTTCGACAAAGCCGTATTCGGCGACGTCCGCACCCAGCCGCTGCAGCAATCGGTAGCCCAGCTCGGGCCGCGACTGCTCACGTCCGCGAAACATGATGGTGACCTTGACCTTCGATCCTGCTTCCAGGAAGCGGACCACGTGGCCCTTTTTGGTCTCGTAGTCATGATCGTCGATCTTGGGTCGCAGCTTTTGTTCTTTGATGACAGTCTGCTGCTGGTTGCGGCGGGATTCGCGCGCCTTCTGCGCCGCCTCGT
Organism: Mycobacterium uberis; assembly: GCF_003408705.1. Lineage (GTDB taxonomy): Bacteria > Actinomycetota > Actinomycetes > Mycobacteriales > Mycobacteriaceae > Mycobacterium > Mycobacterium uberis. The sequence goes on along the minus strand of NZ_QAYL01000001.1, from coordinate 408,625 downwards.
ATCTGTACTTGCCGTAGTCCATGATCTTGCAGACCGGTGGTCTGGCATTTGGGGCAACTTCGACAAGGTCGAGATCGGCGTCCGCAGCGACACGAAGTGCGTCCTCAATCCGCACGATGCCTACCTGCTCTCCCCCTGGACCGATCAACCGGACTTCAGGTACGCGGATGCGCTCATTGACGCGAGTCTCAGTGCTGATGGGGCCTCCCTTGTTGGGCCATAGTGGGCGCAATAGGCATCTACTTAGCTATCCTTAAGGTTGTTTTCCAGCAACTCCAGGTTGTCTTCTAGCAACGACCAGTGCTTGGCTCGATCGGGAAATCAGCAGTAGAAGCACCACACCATCAGCAAAAAACCCTACACAAGCAGGGCCCAATGCCGACCGATCACGGCTTGACACAACTCAAGCCGTCCACGTCACACGCGGAACAGGCACTACAAGATGCCTGTGACCGGACCCCTCAGCCTTGAAAATAATCTCGTAGCTAACGGTGGGAGTGGAACTCCGCTTACTGCTCCCGACCTTCGCCGGAATGGTCGTAGAGACCAGTCTAGCAGTCACGAGGCGTCACTCGGCACTTCGAGGCAAGGGCCGGGGTCAACCGACCTCTGGCGCGCGAGTTGCACCAGTCTGGCAAGTCGATAATCATTCTTTCACCGTCGACAATCGCTCTTGACCATTGTTGGCGCTTCGCCAGGCATTTCACAGTTTAAAGGAATATCCTCGCGGTCTGTGACAGTCGCTACACCTCGCTCAGGCAACCAGTCGCATTCCCAGTACCGCTGGGTACCGGCGGCAGCCGGCTGGACCGTCGGCATTATCGCCACGCTGTCGCTGGTAGCAAGTGTGTCGACTCTGGTCAGATGGCTTATCAGGGTCCCGCGCGAATTCATTAACAACTACCTCTTTAACTTTCCGGACACCAGCATCGCCTGGTCGTTTGTGCTGGCGCTGTTAGCCGCAGCGCTAACCGCGCGCAAACGCATCGCCTGGCTGCTGTTACTAGGCAATATGGTGCTCGCCGCCGTGTTGAACGCAGCGGATATGGCAGCGGGTGGCAACACTCCAGCCGAAACGTTTGGAGAAAACCTCGGGTTTGCAGTGCACATCGTCGCGATCGTTCTACTGGTTTTGAGCTATCGGGAATTCTGGGCCAAAGTCCGCCGAGGCGCGCTGGTGAAAGCGGCTGTGGTGCTGATTGCCGGAGGCGTGATCGGGATCCTATTGTCTTTGGGACTAGTCGAGCTATTCCCTGGATCGCTAGCGCGGCAGGACCGCCTGCCGTATGTGGCTAATCGGGTGGTCGGATTCGCCCTTGCCGATCCCGACCTGTTCACCGGCAAACCGCACGTCTTGCTCAACGCCATCTTCGGCTTGTTCGGTGCCCTCGCGTTAATCGCTGCCACCATCGTGCTGTTCCAATCCCAGCGTGCGGATAACGCCTTGACCGGCGAGGACGAGTCCGCTATACGCGGGCTACTCAAGCTGTATGGCAATAACGACTCACTGGGTTACTTCGCCACTCGGCGCGATAAATCGGTGGTCTTCGCGCACAGCGGTCGCGCGGCCATCACCTATCGAGTCGAGATCGGCGTCTGCTTAGCCAGCGGTGACCCAGTGGGCGACCCTAGGGCGTGGCCGCAGGCCGTCGACGCGTGGTTAGGGCTTTGCCAGACATACGGTTGGGCACCCGGTGTGATGGGGGCCAGTTCGCAGGGCGCCCGGGTATTTCGTGAGGCCGGCCTAAACGCCATAGAACTCGGCGATGAGGCGATCTTACGGACCGCTGATTACAAGCTTTCCGGCCCCGACATGCGCGGAGTGCGCCAGGCGGTGACACGGGCACGCCGGGCCGGACTAACCGTACGCATCAGACGACACCGCGACATCTCCGCCGACGAAACAGCAGACATCATTGCTCGTGCTGACGCCTGGCGCGACACCGAATCCGAACGTGGCTTTTCGATGGCACTGGGCCGGCTTGGCGATCCGGCTGATTCGGACTGCCTGCTGGTCGAAGCAGTGGACCGCGACAACCATGTCGTTGCAATGCTGTCGCTGGTCCCGTGGGGAACCACCGGCGTTTCACTGGACATGATGCGACGTTCTCCACAATCTCCGAACGGCGCTATCGAACTCATGGTCAGCGAGCTAGCTCTCAACGGAGAGCCCCTTGGTATTACCCGTATTTCGTTAAATTTTGCCATGTTTCGCGCCGCATTCGAACAAGGTGCTCAACTCGGCGCCGGCCCAATTGCACGGTTATGGCGGGGGCTGCTGTTATTTTTCTCGCGGTGGTGGCAGTTGGAGACACTGTACCGTTCGAACATGAAATACCTCCCTGAATGGATCCCCCGCTACGCCTGCTACGAGGATGCCCGGCTGATTCCGCGAGTAGGGGTTGCCTCGGTTATCGCCGAAGGGTTCCTCGTGTTGCCGTTCAGCCGGCGCGACCGAGTACACACTGGCCATCATCCGGCTGTGCCAGCACGGTTAGTCGAATCCGGGCTACTACATCACGATGGGTCGACTCCAGACGTCAGCGGATTGCAACCTGTGGATGCCGATTTGAAAGTAGTGAATTCCCGTCTCCCCGAACAAGTCCGGGTGCGCTTGGCTAAGCTTAAGAGGTTGCAGCACAACGGTATTGATGCCTATCCGGTGGGAAATCCACCCAGTCATACGGTAGCCCAGGCGCTAGACGCCGACGACCAAGACGCCGTCTCAATATCCGGACGCATACTGCGTATACGTGACTATGGCGGTGTGCTGTTCGCCAACGTGCGTGACTGGTCAGGCGAAATGCAAGTACTGCTCGACAATTCGGTGATCGAGCGCTGCTGCACCGCGGATTTCACCGCGACTATTGATCTGGGCGATCTAGTTGAAATGACCGGGAACATGGGCTTCAGCAAAAACGGCACCCGCTCGCTGATAATCCGCAACTGGCGGATAATTGGTAAATGCCTGCGACCGCTGCCGAACAAATGGAAGGGGTTAACCGACCCAGAAAACCGGGTGCGAACCCGCTATGTCGATCTGGCGGTCAATACTGAGTCTCGTGACCTGATCATGGCTCGCAGCAACGTGTTACGCTCGGTCAGGGAAACATTGTTCGCCAAGGGATTCATTGAAGTCGAGACCCCAATCCTGCAGCAGATCCACGGCGGTGCCGCCGCTCGGCCATTCATCACTCACATCAACACTTATGACATGAACCTGTTCCTGCGCATAGCCCCGGAGCTTTACCTCAAGAGACTGTGCGTCGGGGGCGTGGAGCGGGTCTTCGAGCTGGGCCGGGCCTTCCGCAACGAGGGGGTGGATTTCAGTCACAATCCGGAGTTCACCTTGCTCGAGGCCTACCAAGCACACGCAGACTACCTGGTGTGGATCGACGGCTGCCGAGAATTGACCCAAAAGGCCGCCGAAGCCGCGAACGGTGCACAGATCATGATGCGGCCGCAGATTGAGGGAGCCAGCGGAACCGCTAACCACCTCGAACCGATCGACATCTCCGGTGTCTGGCCAGTGAAGACCGTATACGAAGCGGTATCCGAAGCGCTCGGAGAATGCGTCGACACCAGCACCGAACTCACTACTCTACGTAACCTGGCCGACGCCGCACACATCCCTTATCAAGCACATTGGGATGCTGGCGCGGTGCTACTGGAGCTCTATGAACACCTGGTTGAGGACCGAACCGAGCAACCGACGTTCTACATCGACTTTCCAACGTCCGTGTCGCCGCTAACTCGGCCACATCGCAATAAGCTCGGCGTCGCCGAGCGTTGGGACCTGGTGGCGTGGGGTGTAGAGTTAGGCACCGCCTACAGTGAACTCACCGACCCGATGGAGCAGCGACGCCGTTTACACAAGCAGTCCTTGTCGGCCGTCGGTGGAGACCCTGAAACGATGGAGCTCGACGAAGACTTCCTGCAAGCCATGGAATACGCGATGCCACCCACCGGCGGCCTGGGAATGGGTATAGACCGTCTTGTGATGCTGATCACCGGCCGGAGCATCCGCGAAGCGCTGCCGTTCCCACTGATCAAGCCACACTAACTCGGCGATGGCCACAGGTATAGCAACAAGATTCGCAACGACCGCCACTAAATGCTTAACAATCAAACGTGAAGGATACTTTGACAGCGACGACAGGCTAGGCGTTGGACCGCCTTGCCCTGGCTGGACATCCCGAGACTGCTCAGCACATCCCTCTCGAGGCAGGCAGCCAAGGCATCGGACACCGGAGCCAGCAAAGCCGTTTGCCCAGCCCGACCCGGGGTAAAACAACGTGGGCGTGCCAACCTTCAAATCCGTCCGCAAAAAAGATCGAATCCAGGCATGCGACGGCGTTAGGTGCCGCGGAATTCGACACCGAGCCACCCCACGGCCGAGCCGTCGAAAGAACAGTACCAAGAGCGCCAACACGCAACAGCCAAACGTTTAAGGGCAAGTCCACAAGGCAATGGGCTCCACGGCCTGCTGCCGGACACGTGCGTCATGTGCGTAAGCTACGTCTCACAGAAAAATCAGGCACTGACTTGGCGGCGACGACCTCGGCGAGAAACTGGCCGGTGTAGCTTTCTGAAACCGCGGCGACATCCTCCGGAGTGCCCTCAGCGACAACGGTTCCACCCTGAGCACCACCCTCGGGCCCCATGTCGATGATCCAGTCCGATGTCTTAATCACATTCAGGTTGTGTTCGATCACAATGACCGTATTGCCTTTGTCGACGAGGCAGTTAATGACGTTGAGCAGCTTGCGGATATCGTCGAAATGCAGCCCAGTAGTAGGCTCGTCAAGAATATAAATGGTGCGCCCGCTCGAGCGCTTCTGTAACTCGGACGCCAGTTTCACCCGCTGTGCCTCACCACCAGACAACGTCGGCGCGGGCTGGCCCAGTCGGACATAGCCCAGGCCGACATCGACCAACGTGCGCAGGTAACGGTGAATGCCGCTGATCGACTCAAAGAACTCTGCCGCTTCCTCGATCGACATGCCTAGCACTTCGGAGATAGTCTTGCCTTTGTAGTGCACCTCGAGAGTCTCTCTATTATACCGGGCGCCCTGGCACACTTCACACGGCACATACACGTCCGGCAAGAAGTTCATCTCAATCTTGATGGTGCCATCACCGGTGCATGCTTCACAGCGACCACCCTTGACGTTGAACGAGAATCGGCCGGGTTGATAGCCGCGAACTTTCGCCTCGGTGGTGACAGCAAACAAGGTCCGGATCCTGTCGAACACCCCGGTATAAGTTGCCGGGTTGGATCGCGGTGTGCGGCCAATCGGCGACTGATCCACCCGCACCAGCTTGTCCACCTGGTCCAGTCCAGTCACCCGAGTATGACAACCCGGGACTTGACGAGCGCCGTTGAGCCGATTGGCCAGGACCGCCGCCAGGATGTCGTTGACCAAAGTTGACTTGCCAGAGCCCGACACACCGGTCACCGAAGTCAACACGCCAAGCGGAAACGAAACGTCGATCCCGCGCAGGTTATGCTGTCGGGCTCCGACGACAGTGAGCTGACGCTTCCGGTCAACGGAACGCCGACGGGTGGGAATGGCAATACTTTTTTGGCCGGACAGGTAAGCACCGGTAATCGAATCCTTATTGGCTAGCAGTTTGCGGTAGGTCCCGCTGTGCACGATCTGGCCACCATGCTCACCTGCGCCCGGGCCGATGTCGACGATCCAGTCGGCGTGAGCGACAGTATCCTCGTCATGTTCGACGACAATCAGCGTGTTGCCCAACGCCCTTAATCGCATAAGGGTTTCGATGAGTCGACGGTTGTCGCGCTGGTGCAGCCCTATAGACGGTTCGTCAAGAACGTAGAGCACGCCCACCAGACCGGAGCCAATCTGGGTGGCCAGCCGAATGCGTTGGGCCTCACCGCCGGACAACGTGGCGGCCGCTCGAGACAGCGCGAGATACTCCAGCCCGACGTCGAGCAGAAAACCGAGCCGCGACTGGATTTCCTTGAGCACCTGCCCCGCGATCGCTCGCTCGCGCGCACCGAGAGTGAGCGCGTTAAGAAAATCCAAGCAATCCGAGATGGACAGATCACAAACACCGGCAATGGACTTCACGCCACGCTCACCCGCAGCCAGCGTCACCGCCAGAATCTCTGGCTTGAGTCGCGTACCCTTACACACTGGGCAAGGCACGTCACGCATGAAGCCTTCATAGCGTTCCTTCACCTGTTCGGACTCGGTCTGCTCCATTCTGCGCTGCAGAAATGCCAGCACGCCTTCGAAATCGGTGTAGTACGAACGGGTTCGACCGTACCGGTTGCGGTAATGCACATGGACCTGATGGTCGGAGCCCTCGAGAATCGCCTTGCGAGCCTTGGCCGGCAGTTTGCGCCATGGTGTGTCGACGTCGAATCCCAGCTCCTTTCCAAGCCCAGCCATCATTCTAGTGAAGTACTCCCCGGTGTGCCCCGCCGACCATGGCGCCACAGCACCCTCGGCCAGAGTGCGATCCGGATCGGGCACCACCAGATCCGGGTCGACCTCTTTGCGGATCCCCAAGCCCACACATTCGGGACAGGCGCCGTAGGGAGAGTTGAACGAGAACGAGCGCGGTTCCAGATCGTCGACAGCCAGGGGGTGCCCGCTGGGGCAGGCCAGCTTCTCGGAGAAGCGCTGCTCACGCGGGTGGCCGTGTTCGTCATGATCGTCGGGAAATTCCAGCACCACGATGCCGTCAGCCAAGTTCAGTGCAGTTTCCACCGAGTCGGTCAACCGCTGCTTGGCGATGACCTTGACGGTGAGTCGGTCCACCACCACCTCGATGTCGTGCTTCTCCTGCTTTTTCAGCTTCGGCGGATCAGCCAACGGGTACACCACACCGTCGACCCGCACCCGGCTGTAGCCCTGCGCATTGAGCTTGTCGAACAGGTCAGCGAACTCGCCTTTGCGGGTACGCACCACCGGGGCAAGCACCAAAAATCGGGTGCCCTCCGGCAGTAACAGCACCTGATCGACAATTTGCTGAGGCGTCTGACGGGTGATCCGCTCGCCACATATCGGACAATGCGGCGTGCCGGCCCGCGCATACAGCAACCGTAGGTAATCGTACACCTCAGTGATCGTCCCAACCGTCGATCTGGGATTGCGGTTCGTCGACTTCTGGTCGATAGACACTGCCGGGGAAAGACCTTCGATGAAGTCAACGTCCGGCTTGTCCATCTGCCCCAGGAATTGGCGCGCGTAGGCCGACAATGACTCCACGTAGCGGCGCTGCCCCTCGGCGAAGATGGTGTCAAAGGCCAGTGACGACTTGCCCGATCCGGACAGCCCAGTGAAGACGATCAACGAATCGCGCGGCAGGTCAAGATCGACGCCTCGCAGGTTGTGTTCACGGGCACCCTTGACGATCAGGCGGTCAGCCACGCTGCCCCTCTCCCTGAAACTCTCACTCGCCGAACGATGGTACGGCGCACTCTACGCTAGATGTGCCCACCAATAAGCAACACACGCAGGCCTCAACTCTGCCGCAGCCAAGTAACGTGACAGCAATGATTAGCGTGGACGACAATTACACTGGGCACGTTGACCCGGGTACCGCAACCCGCCGGACCTTACCCGGCGCCATGATCCTGAAGGCGTCGGTGGGCCCGATGGACAACAACGCCTATCTAGTGACATGTTCGGTCACCGGAGAAACACTTCTGATTGACGCCGCCAACGACGCCGAGGTGCTTATAGATCTAGTCCGACGCTACGCCCCGAAGCTGTCGCTCATTGTTACCAGCCATCAACACGTCGATCACTGGCAAGCACTGGAAGCGGTGGTCGCGGCTACCGGTGTGCCGACCGCCGCACATGAGATCGACGCCAAATCACTACCGGTCAAACCGGATCGTCTGCTGGTTAACGGTGACTGCGTACAGATTGGGGAGCTGATGTTCGACATTATCCACCTGCGTGGGCACACACCCGGGTCGATCGCACTGGCACTCGGCGGAGCCACCCCCGGCCCCAAAACTGGGGGGATCACGCAGTTGTTCACTGGCGACTGCCTGTTCCCCGGGGGCGTTGGTAAGACGTGGCAGCCTGGTGACTTCACCCAACTGCTCGACGACGTCACCACCCGAGTGTTCGATGTGTATACGGACGCTACGGTCATCTACCCCGGCCATGGCGATGACACGGTACTCGGCACGGAGCGCCCCAACTTAGCAGAATGGCGCGAGCGAGGCTGGTAGGGCTCTGGCTGCCAGACTCACTGGTGCTTCACACTTTACGGCGTGGTGTGCACAATCAAGACGTCAATTTTGGCCCGACGCGAGACATTGGCCGGAACCGATCCCAGCAGCCGGCCTGCAATTGTACTCAAACCGAAATTGCCAACCACCAGCAGATCGGCATTTGCTTCCTCGGCGAGGTTCACCAGCGCATCGACCGGAACGCCGACGACTGGTCGCTCTTCGACGTTCTTCGCCCCGGCAACGTGCGCCCGCTCCTTCGCGTCGTGCAGGATCTCGTAGATCGGGGCGGTGCCCGTCACTTTGTAGCTTTCGTCCTTCAGGATGTCGGCCGCCCGAGCGTCGTCATGCTGGGGCAAGTAAACCGATGCGATGATCAGCTTCGCATCCGACCCGGCAATCTTTCCTGCCCGGTCCACTGCGCGCAACGACGAATCCGAGCCGTCGGTCCCCACCACCACGGTCTGATAGGCGCCCATTTCCCCTCCAAATGTCAGTTGCTAAGCTCAAGACAGTATCGCGTTATTCAATGCAGATGGGCCAGAGGACCGACTCAGCAGCATGGCGCGGCCAGTTTTTTGTCCAGCCAGGGCAACTCGAGAGGCAATACCTGCAAATAACACGATGTTCGACTGCTCACACTCAACGTATTAAAGTCCTACTGCGCACAGCTTTTACATGACTCGCAGGCATCGAGTACGGACAACCCGGGCTGACGCCGTACCAGCTACACCCCGCCAGCGGGACCGCTAGTGACCAGGCTCATCGCGTACATTTTACAGTGACAGCATCATGTCTGCATCGGCACTAGAGCTGCGCACAACGGACGTAGGTGACGATTCGGCACGCCAGCATACGCACGGCGCACTGCTTGACCCTTGGGCAATTGCTGTGCTAGCCACCATAATCAGCGGGGCCTGGGCCAATCGGCCTTCACTCTGGTTTGATGAGGCTGCGACGATATCGGCTTCAGCAAGCCGCACTGTGCCAGAGCTATGGAAGCTACTAGGTCACATCGATGCTGTGCACGGCTTGTACTACCTGCTGATGCACGGCTGGTTCGCGATATTTCCGCCGACCGAATTCTGGTCACGGATTCCAAGCTGTCTGGCAATTGGTGTCGCTACTGCCGGAGTCACGGTGTTCACCAGGCAATTTGCCACGCGGACTACTGCGATATGTGCAGGCATTGCCTTCGCCATTCTGCCGCGCGTTACCTGGGCAGGTATCGAAGCTCGCTCGTCTGCTTTGTCGGTGGCCGCAGCTATCTGGCTGACCGTGCTACTCGTGACCACGGTACGGCGCAATAGACCATGGCTGTGGCTGTGCTATGCGCTAGCATTGATGCTGTCGATGTTGCTGAGTCTCAGCCTGGTCACGCTGGTGCTGGTTTACGCCGCAGTCCTGCCATGGTTCACACCCAACAAATTTCGGAATTCTCCGCTCATCTGGTGGGCAGTTACCTCAGTCGCCGCACTCGGGATCATGACGCCGTTCATCTTGTTTGCTCATGGCCAGGTAGGACAGGTCGGCTGGATCTTCCGGATCAGCTGGCACTACGCCTTCGACATCACGCAACGGCAGTATTTCGATCACAGCGTCCCGTTCGCGATTGTCACGGCCATCGTCATCGTCGCCGCGATCGCGGCTCGACTGGGCGGTCTGCACGCTCCGGCAGGCGACCTCCGCAGTCTCGTGATTATCTGCACAGCGTGGATCGTCATTCCGACCGCCCTGCTGGTCATCTATTCGGCGGTCATCGAACCAATCTACTACCCACGCTACCTGATCCTCACCGCTCCGGCGGCAGCTATCATCACAGCGGTCTGCATCACTACGGTCGCCCACAAGCCGCAGTCTATTGCCGGCATTTTAGTACTGTTCGCTGTTGCCGCTTTTCCGAATTACCTCCTCACGCAACGCGGGCGATACGCTAAAGAGGGCTGGGACTACAGTCAAGTAGCTGATGTGATCAGTTCCCGTGCTGTGCCCGGGGACTGTCTGATCGTGGACAACACCGTGCCCTGGCGGCCCGGACCGATCCGCGCACTACTGGCCGCTCGGCCAGCGGCCTTCCGATCGCTGATCGACGTCGAGCGTGGTTCCTACGGGCCTAAAGTTGGTGCTCTGTGGGACGGCCATGTCGCCGTGTGGCTGGTGACGGCCAAGATCAACAAATGCTCCACGGTGTGGACGATCTCCGACCGAGACAAATCACTGCCCGAACATCAAACGGGACAATTACTGTCACCAGGACTCATATTGCGACGTGCACCAGCGTATCAATTCCCCAGCTACTTGGGGTTCCGCATTGTCGAGCGGTGGCAATTCCACTATTCGCAGGTCATCAAGTCAACGCGGTGAACGATGGCTGCGATGGGTCGAAGCAACGAAACCGACCGCGGCCAACATGGTGAAAACCAGATAGAGTCAACGAGCTGCTGCCGCTTCGCCGGCCTTGGCTGTGTCGACCACCACGCCGACCGGCCCTGCGCCAAAAGCCGCTGAGGCCAGCTGCACGATGCAGACCGCGGCGGCAAGCACGCTACTCTCAGCCAGACCGTTGACGCAAGCCATTGCACGTTTGGCTTGATGGGACCACCCAGCCTCGCTACTTGCCCCGGTGACCAACACAACACCAGCGCCCAGAGCGCGACTAATCCCGATCAGCACGTTAGCACACTAGTGGTTGCGCCCAACGCCGTAACGAGCAGCGCAGCTGCAACCACGCACCCGACAACACGAGGATTGCTCAGCGACGCGCTAACGATCTCGCCGGTGGTTCAATCAAAAGCCAGAGCCGCGCCCCAGAAACCCGGCTGCTACCGAGCTCAGATGCCCGAGTTGCTGACCAAACAGCGGCACATACATGGTAGCCATTACCACGACCATCGACACCATCATGACCAGGTAGATCGATTTCAACGATCCGGAACCAAATACGCTGAACGGCAACACTACAACGTGCATTCGCCAATCAACGACCACAAACATCCCTATTAACAACGCGTCGACGACGAGCAGGCCGGCAGTCACCATACAAGTACTATGGATAGAGTTCAGCGACGCTAACCACCATCCCAGCTGTACCCATCAGCAGCATCAACCGCGCCGGCACTTTGTATGCTGGAGCCGACGATGGGGTAGCGGCGCTCGGGGAAGCCTGATTTACGAAGAATACGAACCGGCACCAATAAACTTAGGGCCATCAGGGCAATCATCATCACCATCGCCACCGCGCCAAATGCCCATCGCCACAGTCCGAGCTGGGCAAACTCCCCAACGCGAGACCGACCTAAAGTCGCGACATCCCACATCACCTATACCTAGTGCTGAACCGCAAGTCCACAGCGACTGAAGCAAGGCAGAGGTGCAGAGCGCGTAGCCCAAGCCGACTGTCAGTCCACCAGCCACACCTTGCAGGGTGTGTCCAGCTACCAGAACTTCCATGGCCGGCGCAGCCGGCGCACACTAAACTGATGACGCCAAATGCCGCCCGTCCCACCAGGGATGACGTACGCGCCCCTACGCAGGGCAACAGCGACTGACCGCAGTCACTGCGACGACCGACCTGACCAGGTAAAGGGCAGTTATCTAAGCATACAGCCGGCTGCCGCCGATTTCGGCGATCGCACTGAGGAGCAGACTGGCGGTCAGGAACTCGTTAGTGACATACAGCCCCACGCCACCGGCCAGTAAGATAAACGTACCGATCTACTCGCCCAGCGGCTGCCGTCAACTGCCAGTATCGCTTTCCGTATCCCGTCACGCCTATACCGTAGGAGTTTGCACGCAGCTGACATTCACTTGAGGCCCGCCGCATCCATCCCACGCATTTCCTTTTTGAGATCTGCAATCTCGTCACGGAAGCGCGCGGCCAACTCAAATTGCAAGTTACGAGCAGCGGCCATCATTTGGGTGGTGAGATCGTTGATCAGGTCGGCGAGTTCAGCACGCGGCATACCAGCGATGTCGCGACCCTCGAACACACCGGTGCTGACCGGGTAACCAAGTTCGCCCTGGACGCGCCGGCTACGGGACGCGTTACGCCCCGATTCACCCACCCCAACGGTGTCGGTATTATCTGCCTCACGATAAACTTGATCGAGAATGTCGCCGATCTTCTTGCACAGCGGCTGTGGGTTAATGCCATTGGCTTCGTTGTAGGCGATTTGCTTTGCCCGCCGCCGCTCAGTTTCATCTATAGCCTCGGTCATCGAATAAGTGATCGTATCAGCATACATATGCACTTCACCGTAAACGTTGCGGGCCGCCCGGCCGATGGTCTGGATCAGACTACGTGCCGACCGCAGGAAGCCTTCCTTGTCGGCATCCAGGATCGCTACCAACGACACCTCGGGCAGGTCAAGGCCCTCACGCAGCAAGTTAATGCCAACCAGCACGTCATACTCGCCAAGCCGCAGTTGACGCAGTAATTCTACCCGCCGCAGAGTGTCGACCTCGGAGTGCAGATAACACACTCGGATGCCCATCTCCAACAAGTAGTCGGTGAGATCTTCGGCCATCTTCTTAGTCAGCGTCGTAACCAACACCCGTTGATCGGCGTCGGCGCGTTTGCGGATTTCGCCAATCAAGTCGTCGATCTGCCCCTTGGTTGGCTTGACCACCACTTTCGGGTCGACCAGACCGGTCGGCCGGATCACCTGCTCGACGAACTCGCCACCGGACTGGCTGAGTTCATACGGTCCCGGGGTGGCCGACAAGTACACCGTCTGTCCGATCCGGCTGGCGAATTCTTCCCAGGTTAGCGGACGGTTGTCACACGCTGACGGCAGCCGAAACCCATATTCGACGAGGTTACGCTTCCGCGACATGTCACCCTCGTACATGCCACCGATCTGCGGAACAGTGACGTGTGACTCGTCGATGACAAGCAGAAAGTCCTCCGGGAAGTAGTCGAGAAGGGTCGCAGGAGGGGATCCAGCCGATCTCCCATCTATGTGGCGGGAGTAGTTCTCGATACCCGAGCAGAACCCGACCTGCCGCATCATTTCAATATCATAGTTGGTGCGCATACGCAGCCGCTGCGCCTCCAGCAGCTTGCCCTGGCGTTCGAATTCGGCGAGCCGCTCGGCAAGCTCTTCCTCGATGGTGGAGATCGCCTGAGCCATCCGCCCGGGACCAGCCACATAGTGGGTTGCAGGGAAGACTCGCAGAGCATCGACCTGACGGATCACCTCGCCAGTGAGCGGGTGGAGATAATATAGTGCCTCGATCTCGTCGCCGAAAAACTCAATTCGAACCGCAAGCTCCTCATAAGACGGGATAATCTCCACTGTGTCGCCGCGCACTCGGAAGGAGCCTCGGGTAAAGGACAAGTCGTTGCGGATGTACTGCACGTCCACTAACAGCCGCAAGAGGTTGTCACGAGGCATCTCGTTGCCGACCACCAACTCGACGGAGCGGTCCAAGTAGGACTGTGGAGTGCCCAGGCCATAAATGCACGACACGGAGGCCACCACCACCACATCACGCCGCGACAACAACGACGACGTCGCGGAGTGCCGCAGCCGCTCTACATCGTCGTTGATGGAGCTATCCTTTTCAATATAGGTGTCGGTCTGCGCAATGTACGCTTCCGGCTGGTAGTAATCGTAGTACGACACGAAGTATTCGACCGCGTTGTGCGGCAACATCTCTCGAAGTTCGTTCGCCAGCTGAGCGGCCAGCGTTTTATTTGGCGCCATCACCAGGGTAGGCCGCTGCAGCCGTTCGATGAGCCAAGCGGTGGTCGCTGACTTCCCGGTACCGGTGGCGCCAAGTAGCACCACATCACGCTCCCCCGCTAAGACCCTCCGTTCCAACTCGTCGATAGCGGCGGGCTGGTCACCGGCCGGTGCGTACGAGCTGACCACCTCGAAGTGGCCACCGGTGCGTACGACTTCCTCAACGGGACGGTATTCCGAATACGCTACTACTGGATGCTCAGTGGCGAAGGCCATGCCTCCAGCGTAGAACCAAACACCAACAGAGTGACTCCGGTCCAGCAGGGTCTATCCGGTGGAACGGGTCCATACCTGAGTGGCAGGATCGCATTGGAGCAGGTAACCAGCGTTTCAGGTGAACATGGCAAACACCGAGGCGCCCAGCCAGTCACACAAGCTATCGGAGGCGTGAACTCCGGTCGTAATGAAGGTTTTAGCGCAGCTTTTACCTGCACAGACGATCTGCTCATTGCTGGTTGGGTCGTATACGAGTTTGCCGACACCGCTGCACAACTCGCCAAGGACAGGCAGCAGCGACGAGGTAGCAGGCGCGGCCGAGGCGTTAGACACGACTGCGGGGCGAAAAACCTTGAGTGCTAAGTCTCGGCACGGAGTCCGGACATGCCTCTTTGTGCATCCCGCACGTTCAAACGATGCCGGGTCCGCATAGAGGGTAGGTCGATGCTTGCTATGAAAAAGCTACGAGTGGCCAGATCGAAACAAAGCGAAATCATAGACGAGTCTAGTAGAAACGACGAACTCGGCCAACTGATTACTGATGTAGTGAGTCGACCAGCCCCGCTAGTGCTTACAATTTGGTACAATGGGCCTCATCAATCCTGCGCAGCAAGTCATGAAGTAGTCGTTAGGCATAACGCGCGCACCGATCTGCATATCGCGGATCTAAGGATCTCTTCTACCCATCTTATTCTCTGTTTTTGATCGGAGTCAGCTGCTAGCGATCGACAACGGCTCGTTGCACAGAACCTACGTAAACGGTTACCGCTTGCCGGTGTTCGACATTTACGGCAGCCAGAGCGTCAACATCAGAAATCCACATGGGCCGCGGCTAACCTTCGAGATCGAACCCCGGCAAGCGACGACCAGCCAGCCGCCACAGACGAGGTCAATGCCAGACTCGGGGGCCACCCACCCTTGCCTGTTCACTGACTCCAGAACACCGGATCGGAGGCCCTTCTCGGGGATGCCCAAATACCGCTCGTTCCCCACGCACCGAAGCACCTTCGCGGGTGCACCCATCCGGGATGCCAGCACGGTCCTCGCTCGACGCGGTGACCGTGGCCAACCCTGGAGCGATTGCCCCGCCCAACTCGACGTCACTTCAGCAGAAGTTTCCAAATTTGCGACAAAAACGGCGAAGTTCTTGTCAGAGCAACCCTCTATGGCTCCCGGTCCCGTCCGGATGTCTGAGTCGACCGGCACGGTCACGATTGGCCAAGCTAACGACAACAACATCGCCACTCCCAGTATTTTCGCCTCGTATTATCACGCAACGCTGGTTTTGACACCGCTTGGCAACGAAATTCTGGACCGCAGCATCAACGGGACGTTCGTCAACGACATCCACGGCGGGTCGGCGATCTGGACCGAGGGCAGCGTGGTCATCAGGCAATGTCGATCTGATGTCCAACTAACAGCACCCTGTTACCCCACAGCTAGGCGACTACGTGCACTGGTGGGCTAGAGGTGCGCGGGGTCAAGTACTACATCAACACCGGAAAACAACTGCTGGACAACATCTCACTGCTCGCTGGGTTCGACACACTTACAGCGACTATCGGCGGGTCCGATGCCGGCAAAACGACCCTCGCACAGCAAATCGTCGGTTACGTCCGCGCGACTTCCGGCTCAGCCACGTTCAAGGGATACGATATCCACGCAGAATATGCGTCGTGCGCATAAGGATGGGAATGGTCCCGCAAGACGACATGGTACACTGCCAGTTGATAGTTAACCAGGTGCTGGGCTACGCAGTCGCACTGCGACTACCGCCCGGCACCAGCAAATATGATCGCGCCAAGGTTGTCCCCCAAGTACTCGCAGAACTCAATCTAACCAAGCATGTCGACACCCGAGTCGACAAACTGTCCGGCGGTCAACACAAGCGCACCTCGATGGCGCTAGGGCCGCTCATCCGATCGTTGCTGCTGATTCTTAACGAACCGATGCCGAGCCTACATCCAACGCTAGACCATCAAGTGATGATGATGTTGCATCACTTGGCTGACGCCGTCCGCATAGTGATTGTGGTTACACACATGTTGTCCTCTCCCAAGATATGCGACCAACTGCTGGTGGCACTGGGTGGGGAGACGGTGTATTGCGGCCCTCCGCAGGACATCAGCAAGGCGATGCGAACTACCGACTGGGCCAAGACCTTCGCTCAGGTAGGCGTCGATCTCGAGAAAGCCAACCGAAACTTCTTGCCTCATAACCGGAACCAACTTAAGGCACCGGCCTCAGCTCGATAAGCCAACCAAGCTAGATAGACCAGTACACACCAACGTGAGATGGCAAATCTCGAACATTGTGCGCTGGTAGGACCATCGGCTGGTCGCCGATCGCGCTTACTTTGTCTTCCTGGCGTTGCTGCCATTCATTCTAGGTGCATTGTCGCTGACCGTTCCCAGCACCAGCAGTTTCCACATCACCGACCCACACACCGGTACTCCGGATGCATCGACCCAGGTGCTGAAACCTGCTCCTGCTCACCGCGATCTCCATAGGCACCGCACTGGTAATCCACAACCGGGTTAGCGAAAGCACGATCTTCCAACGCCAATAAGCATTCGGCTTGTCCATCATAGCTTACTTGCTAGCCAAGACCGCAATCGTCTGCATGTTCGCCATCCTGCAATCGACAATCACTACCACGATCGTAATTCTCGGGAAAGGCACGCCGACTCGCGGCGCCGTGCTGTTGGGCTGCAGCATTTTACAGCCACAACCAAGCTGTTTGTGACTGCCACCACGACGTATAGTGCCTCATCTGTCCTTAGCCTGGCCATCTCGGTACGAGTCCGCCCTCGCAAGAAGATCTTACCGCTGTTCGTGGTGTAGATTATGGCGCAGCTAGTCTTGTGCGAGGGATAGTCTTGGTTGCCGGCCGGCTCATGCTTGGCCAACTGTCCGTCGCAATACCTGACCACCGGAGCTCACCGCGGCGGCATCAACGGTCGACCTGCCAGCCTTGGCGTCGCATTCGTTACCCGCCCAAGACCAGTTCTGGCAACACACATCGAAGATTTGGCTGTTCAACATCGGCATGTTGATGGGCATTGTCAGCTGTTCTACGCCAGCCATATGCGGCAGAAAGCCCAGCTCCGCCATTAAAGGTCAGTAGGGGCCGCTGAATCAGCGATAGGGTGACATCATCCATCCACCCAAGCATGAAACGTTCTGCCTGGCCGCCCGGATCAACTAGCGGATCCCAAAGGGATCGTACGGACCGTCGACAAGTACAAGGCCCAACCGTGGGGGCTCTATGTTGCTCGACCCACTCCCAGCCTAGCCCAATTCCATCCAAGGTTTTTCACGTCAAATCGGACCACAAACGGGATCACGACTACTACCTCAATGTGGGCAAGTAACAAGCCTGGCCCAGCCGTGTGGCGTTCCGAAGATCATTACCTAGACATCGAGGTCCACACCGGCGCAGCGGCAGGACTGACTGATGTCGACGAACTGCTGAATACCGTCCGTCACAGTTATACTGACCCCAGAAGTCACCGAGCAGACAGTGCGGCGTACTGTAGCTGCAGTCAACTGCCTGGCTCGCAACGACTATGACCTCTTAACGGTGGCTGGCTACCCATGGCATGGAAGTCACCTGGCATGGGCAATAGTTCGACAGGCGAGGGCCCAAACGCATTTCCGAGTTCAGTCACTTTACTTACCCCTACGAGCAACTTAACCAAACAGGCGACCTTTGAACTCGATGTAGCACATGCGTTATCGCATTGGTGAATCACGCAATAGTCAGCGTACAGCACCAATGTGGTCCATGTAACCCACGATAGACACCGTGCGTAATCTCAACAGTTATGAGCTCCGGCAAACGCAGGTGGATACCGATTATCGCCGTCACGTTTATTACTGCTGGCTCCCAGTTAAACCCAGCGACTGCGCGGAAGACCTTCACAATGTCACCTACATCGCCAGGATCGATGGGGTGACAATCGGAAGCCAGGCCACTCTCATCACCAGCGGCGGCCAGACGAATACCACTGGTCTGAGATGGAAGACCATCTTCTCACCTCAGTCGACCAATGGGTTAGACCGGTGCTCGGAAATACCGATCCCTTGAACAGTGCGCTGTGGTTCGGCGTACCCTTATCTACGTAGAGCCCATCTGGGGCCGCCATCTCGTAGAGTCGGCCCACTCCCAAGCTCGTCGGTAAGCGTCAAGGAACCACAGTTCCTTAGCGTCGGCGTAGCGGCGCATGTTGCCGTCCGCTAGCCAGTCCGCCGTACGCTTAGCGCCGAAGTAGTCGGTGAGCACATCCGGGTTGGCTTTCAGCCAGTCGACAAACAGCAAGCCGAATTGCTGATTGGGCCAGCCATCCACCCGGATATGCACGTGCGTCGGTCGGCCGGGATCTGCCGAGGCATGGAACCTCTTGTGCCATAACTCTGGATCGTTACTGTGTTCGTAGCGACCCATGGTGCTGCGGGCATCGGCCTTGGCGACATCAGCAGTGATGTACTGCAAACGCGGATACCCGGCAGACAGCAGGGATTCGGCGAGTTCGTCAGCCACCGCTAGTGACTCGACAGTGATCTGAATGTCGATGATGTCTTTGGCTTGAAAGCTCGGAAAATGCGGCACCGCGGTCGAGCCGATGTGGTCAACGCGCAACGCCTTGTGGCTACATGTAGTCTTCAACCGAGCAACAATGCGCTTCGCTTGGTCCGGCCAGGTCGGATCGACCGCGACCAGTCTTGCCGGTACATCGACCGTCCGACGCTGACTCAGGTTGTGGGCGAACGGCAATGCCCGGTGGTACCACACGTCACGAGCCTGCTGGACCAAAACCTCTGGGGCACTTGAATTATCCAACCAGACGTCGGCAACAGCACGGCGCTCCTCGTCACTAGCCTGCGCAGCGATCCTGGCGCGCGCGTCAGCTTCGGCCATACCGCGTTGCTCGACCAACCTTCGCACTCGCAGTTCGACGTCAGCATGCACCACAATGACCAGCGGGAACAACGGTGCCATCCCGGATTCCACCAGCAATGGAATGTCCTCGACCACAACCGCACCCTCGGATACCGCCGCAATGATCTCCGCGCGACGGTTAGCCACCAGCGGGTGTACAATCCCGTTAAGCACATCGCGCGCCGCGTCATTTCGAAAAGCCTTGGCAGCCAAAGCCCGCCGATCCAACGCGCCGTCGGAAAGCAGGATGTCCGCACCAAATGCATCGACCAGCAATGACAATCCTTCGGTACCGGGCTGCACCACTTCGCGTGCCAGTACATCACCGTCGACGATGACCCCACCACATTGCGAAAATATGCTGGACAACAACGACTTCCCGGCGCCGATGCCACCGGTGAGCCCGATGCGCAGCATTACGCGAATGCAGTCAGACCCGGGATTATGCGCTTCCGGCGAGCTTTTCCCGTAGAGCAGCTAGTTGGGCATCACTAGCCAGAGACCCGCCTGCAGTTTTCTCGGACGATGAACTGCCGCTGGCCGGGACTTGCTCGCTGCTGCCGTGTCCGGCCTCCTCGGCGGCAGCGAACTTCTCCATCTGGGTAGTGTGCATCTTGTGCCGACGCTCGGCTTCGGCGTAACGCGCCTCCCAGTCGGCGCGCTGGACGTCGAATCCTTCCAACCACTCGTTGGTTTCGGGATCAAAGCCCTCGGGAAAGATGTAGTTGCCCTGATCGTCATAACTGTCGGCCATGCCATACTTCGCCGGGTCGAACTCCTCGGTGTAGTCCTCGTTGGCCTGCTTCAAAGACAGCGAAATCCGGCGCCGCTCCAAGTCGATGTCGATGACTTTGACCATCGCATCGTCGCCAACGGCAACCACCTGATCAGGTACCTCGACGTGCCGCTCAGCCAACTCTGAGATGTGCACCAGACCTTCGATGCCCTCCTCAACACGGACGAAGGCACCGAACGGAACAAGCTTGGTGACCTTGCCTGGCACGATTTGGCCAATGGCGTGGGTACGAGCGAAGTGCCGCCACGGATCCTCCTGAGTTGCCTTGAGCGACAACGATACCCGCTCACGGTCCATATCGACGTCGAGCACCTCGACGGTGACCTCATCGCCCACCTGGACCACCTCGGACGGATGGTCAATGTGCTTCCAGGACAGTTCGGAGACATGCACCAGACCGTCCACACCGCCCAGATCAACGAACGCGCCAAAGTTGACGATGGACGACACCATGCCCTTGCGGATAGCGCCTTTCTGCAGCTGGTTGAGAAATTCGCTGCGCACCTCAGATTGGGTCTGCTCCAGCCAAGCCCGTCGTGACAACACCACGTTGTTGCGGTTCTTGTCCAGTTCGATGATCTTAGCCTCGATCTCCTTGCCGATATACGGCTGCAGATCGCGAACACGCCGCATCTCAACCAACGAGGCGGGCAGGAAGCCACGCAACCCGATATCGAGGATCAAGCCACCCTTGACCACCTCGATAACAGTGCCCTTGACGGCCTCGTCCTTCTCCTTAAGCGCCTCGATGGTGCCCCAGGCGCGCTCGTACTGCGCGCGCTTCTTGGAGAGAATGAGCCGGCCTTCTTTGTCCTCCTTGGTTAGGACCAGGGCTTCAACCTCGTCGCCGACGGAAACAACCTCGTTGGGGTCGACGTCGTGCTTGATAGAGAGCTCACGAGCAGGGATGACCCCCTCTGTCTTGTAGCCGATATCGAGGAGCACCTCATCCCGGTCCACTTTGACGATAGCGCCTTCGACGATGTCGCCATCGTTGAAGTACTTGATCGTTTTGTCTATTGCGGCGAGAAAGTCCTCACTAGAACCTATGTCGTTGACGGCTACTTGCGGCGAGGTGACGATGGGACTCGGCATATTGTTGGGTTGCTCCGGACAGATTCACTCGTATAGATATGATCAACATTACGTACCCACCATCCAGCACAGGCAGGCACCTACCGAGGCTACTCGACTGGGCACATGCCGGACAAACCCACGCCTTAACTCACCGAAAATGCGCGCTGCTCATTCACCAGCACATCCGCCACCTGCTGCAAACACGGTGATAACAAAATAGCTTGACTCATTCAACATACTCCGGTCATGCAACATTTTGGTCAAACATACTGCCGGCGTTCCTGTTGATATGCGTCATCCTCGCTGTTCTTCCCGGTCCCGCCACCGCATTGTTCCTGCACCGCTCGGTCCGAGCACGATTGTATAGCGGGTCTGACAATCATGGTTGGCAACAAAATCCGGTTGTTCGGCTGTATTATGACCAACCGCACGCTGTCAGAGGCACTGCATATCACCGGGACGGCAACCATGGTCTGGCTTCGGCACCAGCGCGTGGCGTAACACGAAGCACCCAACCGATATTGAGGTCCCCATCGCGCCCCGTGATAGAATGCCGCCTGCGATATCCCGTACGTCGTTGGTTTCGATCCCCGCCAACTCGAAAGCGGCCATGTCCGGGATCACGGTGCTGCCGCGGTTCCTGCCGTCCAACGAGGCGGCACTTCCGACGCTCTTCGTGCTGACGGCTATTCAGCTCGTAACCGACACCGCGTGATTTTTCGGTGTTGTTCTCGGCGCAGACCGGGCCCGCGAAATCCTTACCAGTGCGCACGTGCGCCAACGCATCATACGGACTTTCGACGCCGTCCTGCTGGCATTAGGCCTGAGCATAGGTGCCCACGCCTAAACTATTATCCTAAATACTAATAATTGAGTATATTTGAGTCAACGCGTCCGATTGCCACGCTAGTGCGCGGCGGCGTCCCAGGAGTGGCCAAAACCAACACTCACCTCCAACGGCACATCCAAGGGGTAGGCACTGCCCATCTGCTCGCGCACCACAGCCTCAATCTGCTCGTGCTCGCCGGGCGCGACTTCGAACAACAACTCGTCGTGTACCTGGAGCAGCATTCGTGACGCCAGTCCTGCCCCTTTGAGCGCCTTGTCAACCGCGATCATCGCCACCTTGATGATGTCTGCAGCACTGCCCTGGATCGGCGCGTTTAACGCTGCCCGCTCGGCCGCCTCCCGTACCTGACGATTACTGCTGTCCAGTTCAGGAAGGTAACGCCGACGACCCAACACAGTCGAGGTGTAGCCGTCATTGCGAGCCTGCTCGACAACATCCATCAGGTAGTCACGCACCCCACCAAATCGGGCAAAGTACTGCTCCATCTGGATCTTCGCCTCCTCGGTGGAGATTTTCAGCTGGGCAGACAACCCGTACGCGCTTAGCCCATAGGCAAGCCCATAAGATATCGCCTTGGCCCGACGCCGCAATTCGACGGTGACTTCCTCGATCGGCACGCCGAATGCCCGCGAAGCCACAAACGAATGCAGATCCTCCCCGGTATTGAAGGCCTCGATGAGACCCTCATCCTGGGATAGGTGTGCCATGATTCGCATCTCGATTTGGCTATAGTCGGCGGTCATCAGCTCGGTATAGCCACCATTACACGAGTCGACGACGAACGCATCCCGGATCTGCCGGCCGGCGTCGGTGCGGATTGGGATGTTCTGCAAGTTGGGTTCTGTTGAGGACAGCCGGCCGGTTGCCGCGATCGTCTGGTTGAACGTGGTATGAATCCGGCCATCCGCGGCGACCGCATTCAGCAGCCCGTCGACGGTGATTTTGAGCCGGGTAACGTCGCGGTGGGTGAGCAGATACTGCAGAAATAGGTGCCCGGTTTTGTCGAACAGAGACTGCAAAGCATCCGCGTCGGTGGTGTAGCCGGTCTTGGTTCGCTTGGTCTTCGGCATGCCCAGTTCATCGAACAACACGACTTGGAGCTGCTTGGGTGAGCCCAGATTGATCTGCTTGCCGATGACGGCATAAGCGGCCTCGGCAGCGTCTCGGATCTGATCGCCGAATTGGCTCTGCAACTCAGTGAGCAACCGCAAATCGACAGCGATGCCCGCCTTCTCCATGCCCGCTAGCACCTGTTGGACCGGCAGCTCCATCTCACCCAGTAGTGCAGTGGAATCGATGCGATCCAGCTCGGCGTCCAACGCATCGGCGAGGTCTGCCACGGCCCGGGCCCGCAATATCAGGGTCTGGGCGGCTTGCCCGTCCCCCCCGTCGATGTCATCAAGCAGCGAAAGCTGTTCCTGAGCAGAAGTTTCCGTGCGCAACTCGCGACACAGGTAGCGCAACGAAAGGTCGTCCAGAGTGAAGCTGCGTTGTCCCGGTCGCACCAGATAAGCCGCCAGTGCGGTATCAGATGTTATGCCGCCCAGCGTCCAACCACGTCCCGCAAAATCGTGCAGGGCTAGTTTCGCCTCATGCAGTGCTTTGGGTTTGGCGGGATCGGCCAACCAGCCAGCCAGCGCGGCCTCGTCGTCGGGAGTCAACGTCTCGGTATCGATGTAGCCGCCGTCGCCGTCGGCGACGGCTATGGCCAGTGCGGTGACGTCCCCGCCATGCGGCAGATGCGTACCCACGGCTACCAGCCCAAACCTGCGCCCGTCACCGACGTGATCAGCAAGCCACCGCCCCACCGTGCCGGCTTCTAGCACGTCGCCATGGACGTCGAACACCTCGTCGACCTCGGGGTCCACGGGGACCAAGGTCTCGAACAACCGGTCACGTAGCACCCGGAATTCCAGATCGTCGAAAAGCCGGTGAATTTGGTCGCGATCCCACGGCTGCAGCCGCAGCGTGTCCGGAGTTGGCATCAGCGGCACATCTTTGATGAGGTCGGTAAGCTCCCGGTTGCGCACCACGCTGACTAGATGTGCCCGCAACGCGTCGCCCACCTTGCCGCGCACCGACTCGACGTTGTCGACCAGTCCCTGGAGCGAGCCATACTCGACAATCCACTTGGCCGCGGTTTTCTCTCCCACGCCGGGAATGCCGGGCAGGTTGTCGCTGGGATCGCCACGTAGTGCCGCGAAGTCAGGGTACTGTGCCGGCGTCAGCCCGTATTTTTCGATGACGACTTCCGGGGTGAAGCGGGTAAGTTCACTAACGCCTTTGCGCGGATAAAGCACCGTCACGTCGTCACTGACTAACTGCAGCGCGTCACGGTCACCGGTAACTACCAACACGCGGTAACCCTCACTTTCGGCTTGACTAGCCAACGTCGCAATAAGATCATCCGCTTCGAATCCAGCCTCCGCGAGCACCGTGATTCCCAACGCGCCCAGCACTTCCTTGGTGATATCAATCTGGCCGTGGAACTCATCGGGAGCCCGTGACCGGTTAGCCTTGTACTCTGGATAGCGCTCGGACCGAAACGTCTGGCACGACAGGTCAAACGCTGCGGCGATGTGCGTCGGAGCCTCATCACGCAGCAGGTTAATCAGCATGGCCGTGAAACCGTACACCGCGTTGGTGGTGAAGCCACCGCGGGTCTTGAAATTCTCCGCTGGCAGTGCGTAGAACGCGCGGAATGCCAGCGAATGACCATCCAACAACATCAGCGTCGGCTTAGCTTGGTCTTGGCAGGCTTTACTAGCGGCGGTGGCTGCGCTCACGACTCACACTCTAAGGTTTATGAGCGACGACCCGCCGCGCCAGGCTTCACCGCAAAACTGCAACACGTTTCAGTTTTGTAGTTCGGCTCGGTACGCTGGCGCTATGCCAGAGGCTACCCATCATGAACCAGCGATCGAAGGTTGGTTTGCCACCGACTACACCGGAAATCCACATCTGATCGGCAGCAAGTGTCCCCAATGCGGCACCTACGTCTTCCCACCTCGGGAGAACAACTGCCCCAACCCAGCCTGCACCAGCGACACACTTGAATCCGTCACGTTGTCGACACGGGGGACGCTGTGGAGCTACACCGAAAACCGGTACGCACCACCCCCGCCCTATCCTTCCCCAGATCCTTTTGAACCGTTCGCCGTCGCCGCGGTTGAGCTAACCCACGAAGGAATAATCGTGTTGGGCAAGGTGGTGGAAGGCACATTGGCCACCGACCTGAAGGTCGGTATTGAGATGAAGCTAGCCACCATGCCACTGTTCGTCGACGATGACGGTGTCGAACGCATCGTGTATGGGTGGAGTATCGCGTGAGCATGAGCACACCTGAACCAGTGTACATCCTCGGCGCCGGCATGCACCCGTGGGGCAAGTGGGGCAACGACTTCACCGAGTACGGAGTGATCGCCGCCCGTAACGCTCTCACCGAAGCCGGTTTGGACTGGCGTCAGATCCAGCTGGTGGCCGGTGCAGACACGATCCGCAACGGGTATCCGGGGTTCGTTGCCGGTGCCACATTCGCGCAGAAACTCGGTTGGAACGGCGTGCCAGTCAGCTCGAGCTATGCCGCGTGCGCTAGCGGTTCTCAGGCACTGCAAAATGCGCGAGCGCAGATCCTGGCCGGTTTCTGCGACGTCGCGCTGGTCATAGGCGCCGACACTACGCCGAAGGGCTTTTTTGCACCGGTGGGAGGCGAGCGCCGCAACGATCCGGACTGGCAGCGGTTCCATCTCATTGGGGCTACCAACCCGGTGTATTTCGCGCTGCTTGCGCGGCGACGAATGGATCTGTACGGGGCGACACTCGAAGACTTCGCCCAGGTGAAAGTCAAGAATTCCCGACATGGCCTGCAGAATCCCAATGCCCGGTTTCGCAAGGAGACATCGGTCGACGACGTAATGGCCAGCCCGGTGGTGGCCGATCCGTTGCGGCTGCTAGATATCTGCGCCACTTCCGACGGAGCGGCGGCGCTGGTCGTGGCGAGCGCGAAGTTCGCCCGCCAACACCTCGACTCGCTGAACAATGTGCCGTCGGTACGCGCGATCAGCACCGTCACCCCACACTATCCGCAATCCCTTCCCGAATTACCAGACATCGCAACGGATTCCACTGCTGTTGTACCAGCACCAGACCGAGTGTTCAAGGACCAGATTCTCGATGCAGCCTATGCCGAGGCCAGCATGGAGCCTAGCGACCTGAGCCTAGCCGAGGTTTATGACCTGTCCACCGCATTGGAACTCGACTGGTATGAACACCTGGGGCTGTGCGCTAAGGGTGAAGCTGAGGCACTGCTGCGCAGTGGCGCGACCACTTTGGGCGGGAAGATCCCGGTCAACCCGTCGGGAGGGCTAGCATGCTTCGGCGAAGCCATCCCCGCCCAGGCGATCGCCCAGGTCTGCGAACTAACCTGGCAACTCCGTGGACAAGCCACCGGCCGTCAAGTCGAGCATGCCAAGGTTGGCATCACCGCCAACCAGGGCCTGTTCGGACATGGCTCGTCGGTAATCGTGGCACGCTAAGGGCCTTTCTCGCGCATTTGCTGTCCGAGCGTGCTGTGCCGATCGACTCAAGTGTCTTTGTCGGTGTCTTTAGGAGTGTCGAGGGTTTCCAGGACGACCTCAGCCACCCGTTTCATCGTGGTCCGTCGATCCATGGCGGCACGCTGAATCCATTTGAACGCCTCAGGCTCGGTCATGCCTTGTTTGACCTGCAGTAGGCTTTTGGCGCGCTCGACGAGCTTGCGGGTCTCCAGCCGGTCAGCCAACGTCGCCACTTCGCGTTCCAGCGCGGTAAGTTCACTAAACCGGCTCACCGCCAATTCGATGGCCGGGATCAAATCGCTGATGGTGAAAGGCTTCACCAAGTAGGCCATCGCCCCGGCATCGCGTGCACGTTCGACCAAATCGCGCTGGCTGAATGCGGTCAGCACCACGATCGGTGCGATGCGTTTGCTGGCAATCTCCGATGCTGCGTCGATCCCATCACGGCGCGGCATCTTCACATCCATGATCACCAGATCGGGTTTATGAAGCTCTGCTAGTTCGACCGCTTCCTGGCCATCAGCGGCCTCGCCGACGATATCGTAACCCTCATCTCGCAGTATCTCGGCCAGGTCAAGTCGGATGAGTGCTTCATCTTCAGCAATCAGAACCCGGTGTGGCGTGGCGGGATCAGTGTCGATCGGAGGTCCGGTCATGACGACATTCTGACGTGGCCGCTAACAACTAGTAACCTCGGGGGCAGTGAGAACCCGTTGGAGGCTCCTCAATAATGTTGAAGGCTCCTCTAAGGTAATTGCACCAGGTAAAGCCCTCGTATCCCAACTGGCAGAGGAAACGGACTCAAAACCCGTTCAGTGTGGGTTCGAATCCCACCGAGGGCACCATTGAAAGCTGTCGGCAATTCACTGACTACGCTCAGCAAACATTGAGCTTAGCGATTAGACTTTGAGAGTATCCGCTAAGAAGTGCGGCGCCTTATCGGCAGGACCAGATGGCTCGGCGCGCAGCCTAGGCTTTGTCGCAGCCATGTGGAAACAATCCTGCGACCGGCAATCAGTACTACACCGAAACCACACACGGCGGCAGCGCATGCTTACCATCACCGCCCGACTGGCCATGGTGGTAAGCGCAAGCTTGGTGATTGTGCGGAGGTGTAGAAATGTCCTTGGAATCGCGGCAGCTGCTGGACCTGACATGAGCACTGGGATCAGACGCATCCAGACTACTACAAGCCAACCGCACATCTGGATGCCTATACCGAGAACTGATGGCCATAAGCCATCGCCAAACGTACGTGCCCCTGCATGACGGTGGTGACCATCGATCACCACAAGTATGCTAT
The DNA here is from genome assembly GCF_003408705.1 of Mycobacterium uberis. Lineage (GTDB taxonomy): Bacteria > Actinomycetota > Actinomycetes > Mycobacteriales > Mycobacteriaceae > Mycobacterium > Mycobacterium uberis. The sequence continues at coordinate 380,917 of NZ_QAYL01000001.1, read as the reverse complement.
CATCATCGATGACCAAATTGTCAATGTAACCGCGGATGTTTCGGATAGCGGACCCCGCTATCCCGCGGCGATCGCAAGCATGGCGAAATCCGATGCAGCCGGTCGCCGTCAGAAAGCCCTGCTGACCGTATCAATCCTGTTGCAACAACGGCTGTTACGCATTTTAACAGCCAGCACAATGGAGATGTTGTCGCTAGGCAGTGCGCTGGCACTTGCTGAGGTTCCGGCATAGTTGATCACCCGGGCCTGGCAAATGCTGTCCATGCTGGACCTGTCCGTTGTGGTAGTCGAGGTACGACCCTTCACGATTTCGCAGGGCTTACTGTATTATTGCGAGCGACTGGTCACGCTCAATATTGCGCTATGTGCAGCCAGCACCGCTCACGTGCAGATCTATTATCGGCTAGCCTGCGAACCGACAGCGGCTGCCGCCCGACTGCACAGTGGTGAACTAGTGGCACGAGCCGGTGCTGACGTCAACAAATTGGCCAACACTCTGGTTCGAGCCGTGGTGCCCATGGGTGTCGCACTAGTCTTGTTACTGGCGGACACCGCGGTTGTTACGGCTATTTCGCAGCCGTCCACAGCAATACTGGCAATCTTTCTGTTAATTACAAGCATTGTGGCACCGTGGTTTGCCGGTAGGACCATTGTGTCGCAAGGAACAATTTTCCGGCAACATCATTCCGAGTGCTATATGTCGGCGATGACCGCGCTCGAATACTCACCTAAACTTCTCGTCGCAGATGCGCATCTGGTTGTCATCGCCGAATCGCGACGTCAGCAACGTGCTCGGGGTGCCGTCCTCGACACCGCAACCAGATCAGCTGCGGTCGTTGAGGCGATGCCGACCGTGGCGATTCGGGGCCAGCATGCTCGGATCCCTGGTGGCCGGAATCGTAATAATCCCAACTGTCGCACCAACTACACTGACTGTCCGGATGTTGTTACCACTGAGCATATTTGAAGCAATAGCTCCATGACCTGCGGCCACCATCCAGTTGATACGATCGCGGATCGTGGCACGCCACTTCCTCGACCTAGCTCCGTCAAACCCGCCCTTGGCGTGCGGAATCTAGAACAACACCACCGTTAGCTACCTGCACCAGCCGGTTATTCGTCGATATTTGTTCAGGACACGCCGATGCAATGCGGCCGACCCGGATGACCCTCGACCTGCCTACCGGTGCCCGGCTGACCGTCACCGGTGCCAGTAAAGCTGTTAAGATGACACTGCTGTCGTTGCTACGCGGACAGATGATACTGGACGGAGTTGATGTCAGCCAACTCGGTGAAGGTCAATTCCACAGTAATGTCAGCACAACCTATTGGTAACGCACAGCGATTACCCAGACGACGACTTGACCTTAACATTGGCGGCAGTCGACCTCAGCAATTCAGTGCAGGAGGTTGTTACTGGCTCGTGCGGTGCCCTCACCCACCCGGATCGTGCTACTCGACAAACCCGCCGAACACCTCGATACGATCGACACCGAATGATATGCTTACCTCTTGTTTCTTACTTACGCATTGACATCCAATGATAGGACCATTGGGTGACTACTCATTGCCTACCCAAAAACCTTCGCTGCTACGAACTACGTATCGACACAGCGAGGGTGTCCTCAGTTTCGGCCAACTAATCTCAAAAGCTTTGAACTGCAACAGCTAAAAACCGAACCATCTGACGGTCATCGCTTCGCATCGCCATCAACCGGAACGACCGGCGACGGCTGGGCTGAGAATATCCGGGTTGATGCGTCACCCGTCGAAGAACCTAATTGCGTGCAGTCGTGGACAGTTGTTCCATCAGTGCCTGCTATAACTTGTCGCCGGCAGCGATGAAATATCGGTCAAGGAGCTGCCACGCAATCAGCATCTTAGCGATATAAGCGAGTTATCCAGGCCCGTGAAAAGGTCTTTGTGCAATCCACGGTAGTCCGTCGACAGCCTCAACACCGCGGCATCCAATATGTCGTGTCCATCCCGATACATATCGATGTCCGTCGCTCAGACCTCGATGAGAAAAGTGACGGTATTCCACTGTTTAAGCCCCATGCTCAGAACGTCGCCCGCGGCCTCAAGGGTGAATCTCGACGCACAATACGAACCGATCAACGGAAGCGCTACCTTGCCAATGAGATTCGAGATGAGCACGATCTGAACCCGTGCACGCCATAGCCGTGGCAGTACCGTCTGGGTCACCGCGATCTGGCTGATAACGTTTACTTCGAATTGCCTCCGCAGCTCCGCCAGCGATAGAGCTTCGAGGAGAACGCCGGCAATGGCACCGGCATTGTTGCCGACGGCATCCAGGCTCTTGGGAAGCAAATCATACAGTGCAACAACATGATTAGCGTCAGTGATATCGAATATGACCGGCGAATTCGGATGGTCCGCTGTGATCGTGGTCGCTTCGCCGTCAGCGCAGAACCCGGCGAACACATCCCAGCCATTCGCCGCCAAGTGGATAGCAAGCGAGCGTCCGCTCCCACTGGCGAGGTCGGTGGTAAGGGCCGATAGCATGCCCGCGGTTGTAGACCCAGTCCAGCGCATGATCGGACTGTTTCAAAATCGACAGGCCGGGCGGGCTGATTGGCCGCTAATACCTCCTTAAAAGTGTCGACGACACAGCATTAAATCAAGCTATAGCAACACGAACACCAAGAGAATTATCTTCAGATCGAGGTCAGTGCATAGCATCACTCGTACATTGTGTGCAACTTACACACATACAGCATAACAACTCAAGTGCCATCAACGGGTCTAGGATATAGATCAACTGGTAGAAGACGCGCTGCAATCGACCGGACTGTGCGTTGTCGAAGATCTCCGGGAATGCCGCAACCAACAGCAACATCCGCCGCTCCCCGGAATCTTTGACGAGCATTGTCACCGTCGATACTAAGATCCCGTTCGTTGTTCCAATACAACACCAAAGCATATCAAGGGTGGTATCGGTACCACCGCCGGCAGTCCCATACCAGTAAACGGCCCAAAGCGTTCTTGGCGATAAGAAGCTACACGCCGGGAAACCTTTCCCCCTGCACCCCATCGAGATTCACATAGAATCCGCGAGCCATGTGTGCTTTGCTGGGGGAGAACGCACTATGGCAGTCAGCTCAGCAAGCCGCTTATCGTCCAGTTCCTGTCCTGCCACGATATCGGTCGTGATGCTGCAATTGTGGGTGTATTGCACTGTCCTTGACACAGGTTGCGGAACTTCCGTCCCACCATGTTAAAGCTAGCCACGTCGGTGACGACATCGCTGCCGATTGGTATTGCCCACAGCGATTGCCCAAGCGTGACAGGATCACGCCATAGCTTGAGCCGCCGCTCGCTGCAACCCATCCACCAGCCGTGGATATGACACATGGCGGCAAAGCCGGTTACCAACTCGGGAATTGTCCCTCAGTACCGATCAGGTCCCCGCCAACCACCGCATAGCCCATCCACGTCCAGTATGCCAGCGCCGCGATACCGTCCGCCGTGAAATAGCAGCTCTTACCCCTCTGCATGGCGAACGGTACCAGGGATATCCCCGTGGTGGCGTTGATCAGATCAATCTCGATACGCACGGAAAATCCGCAGGTTGCGAACGTAACGGGATAGGCCACATTCACACCATCCTCGAGCTAGCGATCAGCACGACAACGGGCAAATCGACGAACGAGCATATGCACACCCCAAGCCCACCAACACGAAGAGAGCCGCAGTGGTCGCGTACATGGTCGTCACCGGACGTCCCATGAAGATGCTACGAGCGACCGATGCCACGACAGCCAGGACTGCCATCGACCAGCGGCATGCCACTTCGAATGATGATCGCGATGAGCGAGCAACACGATCAGCCAGAGTGCGGCACAGAACAAAACCGCAGCATCGATCCCACGGGCAACGAGCGAATCGACGCGAACCACGACGCGGTCACTGCACGCGGAGCCTCGGCACGACATCGATCGGCAGTCCGTTGACAATTACCTCCCGAGTTGATACTTCTCAACGACGCAGCTCACCCACCACTTCCACCTACCGAAACACTACGCCTGATCAGGACAGTACTGAGCCGAAATTAGGCGATTAGCTTGCGCATCTAAGCTATTGACGGTAAGTGGGAAAATATTTTAGTACCCCTTCTTGGACCACCGTGGCAATGAGTTGCCCCGAGCGATCAAACAAATGCCCAGTACCCAACCCGCGTGAATCCGCAGCCACTGGCGACGACGTCGAGTACAACACCCAGTCATCGAAATTCACTTGCCGATGAAACCACACCGAATGGTTGGCGGACACAGCGAAAATGCGGTCTAAGCCCCATGACAACCCGTGGACGGTTATGACCGAGTCCAGCACGGTGGTGTCCGTGGAATACAGCATTGCCGCGGTGTGTAGTACGGGATCGTTGGGCAGTGCACCCAGCGCCTTGACCCAGACTCCATTGTGGGCAAGCCGTTGGCCTTTGTCACGCATCACCCAAGACGGATCGTTGGTGTAACGCCATTCGATCGGTTGCAACGCGTTGACAAAGTGCGACATGGTCTGCTCGTAGCCACGTAACAGCTCACCAATCGGCGGCCGAGTATGGGGTTCGGCTACTTCCGGCGGCTTGACAGCATGCTCGAGGCCGCGACCGCCAGACATGTACGAAACCATCGCTGAGGACAACAACAAGCCTTCCTGCATAGCGTCGACGCGACGATTAGCGAAGCGCCGCTCGTCACGCAACCGCATCACGTGAAACTCGATGTCCTTGGCTGTATCACCACCGTTAATGAAGTGCACCGAGAATGCGCTGGGCGGCAGGTCGTCTCGGGTTAACGTGCGGCTACTAGCCACAAAGGACTGCGCCATGAGCTGCCCGCCGAATGTCCGCAGCGGGTTCTTGCTGGGATGAGATCCAATGAATAGGTCGTCGGCGACACGGTTGAGATCCAATACCGCAAGCAGTTCCTCGAAGTCCGGCGTGGTTCTTATCCCAGGGTCTTCTCGCACGTTCGGCTCATCACCAGCCGACACGGGTTCTCCTCAAGCTGATAGCCCAACTCCTCCCCGGGCCGGTGCCCCGATTCGCATCGTCGCCAATCGGGGCTCCCTATACGTCGTTCTCCCCGATCCGGTGCACATGGATCAGGTTTGTCGAGCCTACCGTGCCAGGTGGCGCGCCAGCGACGATCACCACCAAATCACCACACTTGTAGCGACCAAGTTCGAGCAGTGACTTGTCCACCTGGCGAATCATGCCGTCAGTGGACAGCATCTTTGGGACGAGGAATGTCTCGGTGCCCCAAGTCATGGCAAGTTGACTGCGCACCTCGGGCCATGCAGTGAAGGCAAGCAGCGGCAATGGGGTATGTAGACGCGCCAGTCGCCGCACAGTGTCACCGGATTGAGTGAACGCGACCAAGGCCTTGGCGTCAAGTCGTTCACCGATATCGCGAGCAGCGTACGAGATCACGCCCCGCTTGGTGCGAGGCACGTGCGTTAACGGCGGTGCGGCCGTGGAATTCTCCTCCACGGCGCACACAATGCGTGACATCGTTTTCACAGCCGCCAGCGGGTACTTCCCCACTGACGTTTCCCCGGACAACATGAGCGCGTCGGCGCCGTCGAGCACCGCATTGGCGACGTCGGAGGCTTCGGCTCGAGTCGGTCGTGAGTTCTCGATCATCGAGTCGAGCATCTGGGTCGCTACGATGACCGGCTTCGCATTTTCCCTTGCCATCTGGATAGCCCGCTTCTGCACCAGTGGGACTTCTTCTAGCGGCAGCTCGACACCTAGATCACCGCGAGCCACCATGATGGCATCGAAGGCCAGCACGATAGCTTCGAGGTTGTCGACAGCTTCCGGTTTTTCTAGCTTGGCGATCACTGGTACCCGCCGCCCGATACGATCCATCACCTCGTGGACCAGCTCGACGTCCGACGGCGAGCGCACGAACGACAACGCAACCAGGTCGACGCCGAGGTTCAGCACGAACGTGAGATCCTCGATGTCCTTGTCCGACAAGGCCGGAGCGGACACGTTCATCCCCGGCAGCGACATGCCTTTGTTGTTGCTAACCGGGCCTCCTTCAGTGACAGTACAGACCACATCGTCGCCCTCGATAGCCGAGACCGCCAGTTCGACCTTGCCATCGTCGACCAGAACCCGGTCACCAACCACCGCGTCTCTGGCCAACTCCTTGTAAGTGGTTGATACCCGGTCGTGACTGCCATAACAGTCGGCCACCGTGATCCGTACCGTTTCACCGTCAGCCCAGTAGGTGGGTCCGGTGGCAAAGCGGCCCAGCCTAATCTTCGGGCCCTGCAGGTCGGCAAGCACACCGACCGCGCGGCCGGTGGCATCAGACGCGACACGCACCCGATCGTAGGCGGCTTTGTGATCAGCGTAATCGCCGTGACTAAAGTTGATTCGGGCAACGTCCATTCCGGCTTCGACCAGCGCCCGGATCAACTCGTCCGATTGTGTTGCAGGGCCAAGGGTACAGACGATTTTCCCGCGTCTCGTCACGGCGAGCTAGCCTAGTCTCGCCAACAGCCGTCGCGGATTTCGGGTACATAAGGATTTCGGGTACATAAGAACAGTGAACGTATCCGGTGCAGCGCGTGGCTACCCGCTGTAAACGGTCGGAACCAACGGGAACCCTGGCAAGTTGCGTAGCACCATCCACACGATCGACGCGACCACGATCATCAACCACGCAGCTGTCGGCAGTGCTTGCTGTCCACGGCGGCGACACAGCACAACCCAGCCGATCAACACTGGGATTCCGATCAACAGGAATACATTGTCATTGACAGCCACCGCCAGATTGCCATGCAACAGGTCATACGTCAAACGAAGACCGCCACAAAGCGGGCATTTCCAGCCCGTGACCATCACGAAGAGACACAATGGATACACCGAATCCGCGTTGTGCGGGTCGACGAGTCCAATATAGCTAAACGCACCGACCAACAACACGCCCGCACCAACTATGCCGCCAAGACAACGACGCGGGCCCTGCCGACGACGCCACCGTATGGCTCGCGAGACCTGATTAGGTGCCATCGAACAACGGGCGACCCGATGGGTCGCTGACCTTCTCGGTCAATATCAACAGTGCGTCGACAACGCCCCAGACAACCGTGCCAAGTCCGCACGTACAGAGGACCACCAACAGCTGCGCGATACCCAGCCCGGTGCCGCCGAGGTAGATACGGCTGATGCCCACAATGCCGATGGCGTCAAACAGCTGCAACAGACCCGCGACGGTCTTCGACTTGTCGGAAAGCGGCTGCCCAGTAACCGGATGCCGACCCCAGGGTGCGGCCGGATCGAGGTAGCTCACAGACCCCGGATAGTGCGGATACGACGGCGAATATCCAGAAGGATAGCCCGGCGGCGGTGTGAAACCAGACCCTGTTGGATCGGACCACAACTGATCAGTCACATTTTTAGCATGCCAGATCCACCAGACTATCGACCCAGCCACCGCGCAACGTGGGTTCGACAACTACTCTGGCCCGAACGCAACATCCGGTTCCTCAACCAGACGGCCCATCGCTGCCGAGCTGCCCTATCGTCACCGCTGGCAAGCGGTTCCCCAGCCTGCTCAACAACGGACTCTGCTGACTCGGCGTCGACGTCGGCCTCGGCGCCGATAACCGACTCTTCCTGCTCAGTGGATTGCTCAGCTTTGTCTTCGACAGCCTCAACATTGCGCTCTGCTCCAGTCCTAACAACTTCGGCGGATTCGAGCGTTGCTGACAAATTTTCGTCGACAGTAACTGGCACCGCCGTGGTGGCAGCGAAGGCCGAAGCCACAATCACACGCTGAGTAGCCGACTCGGGTTCTGAAATTTCTCCAGCTACAGGCTCAGCACCACAAAGGGTCTCAGGATCCTCGCGGCCTTCCGATGCCAGACTTATGCAAACCACCGCCCCGATAAACACGAAAGCCGATGTGAACGAATTGATCCGGATTCCAGCTATGTGCGTGACAGCGTCGTCGCGGAACAGCTCAACGAAGAACCGCCCGACACAGTAGGAGGCGACATAGGTTGCAAACAGTCGACCATGACCTAGCGTCAACCATCGGTCCACGTAGATCAACGCGACAAATACCAGAATATCCCAGATCAATTCGTAAAGAAATGTCGGCTGTACGACGAGCGCCAATTGCCCAGTCGACACACCATCGAGCATATGTGGATCCACATGCCCCGCAGAATCCCGACGGTAGAAGACCTCTAAACCCCACGGCATCGTCGTTTCTCGGCCGTAAAGCTCCTGGTTGAAATAGTTCCCTAACCGGCCGATCGCCTGCGCCAAGATGATTCCCGGAGCCAGCGCATCACCGAACGCCGGCAACGGAATCTCGCGACATCGACAACCAATCCATGCGCCCACACCGCCGAGAGCCACCGCTCCCCAGATGCCCAAGCCGCCATCCCAGATTCGCAGCGCCGCGCCAAGACCGACACCACCCGGTCCAAAGTAAATCCGCCAATCAGTGGCGAGATGGTAAAGTCTACCACCAACCAATCCGAAAGGCACAGCCCACAACGCTATATCATAGACTACGCCGCGTTCGCCGCCGCGAGCTTCCCAGCGCCGGTCACCAATCACCAGCGCGGCAACGATGCCAATGATGACGAACAGCGCGTATGCTCGAATCGGTAACGGCCCAAGGTGCCAGACCCCACGCGGCGGACTGGGAAAATAGCTGGGTAGCATCCTCGTCACATGGACGCCCTTTGGCGTACGCCGGCGGCAAGCTCCTCAGTCAAAGAGCGTAAGCGAGGCAAACCGCTACTCAGAGCCGACACCAACGCAGAACCGACGATGACACCGTCAGCATAACCGCCGATCTCCGCAGCTTGCTCTCGTGATCGCACACCCAGGCCGACGCCGACCGCAATGTCAGATACTGCCTTCACCCTGGCCACCAGTTCTGGCGCAACCTGCGACACCGCGTCACGCGCCCCGGTCACACCCATCGTGGACACCGCATAGACAAATCCGCGTGATGCCTCCACTGCGGTCACCAACCGGTGTAACGTCGATGACGGCGCCACCAGAAAAATGCGATCCAACCGATGTTTCTCGGATGCCGCGATCCACTGGCGTGCTTCGTCGGGAATGAGGTCGGGGACGATCAGACCGCGTCCTCCAGCCGACGCCAGATCCCGCGCGAAAGCATCAACACCGTAGCGCAACAACGGATTCCAGTATGTCATCACCACGGCGCAGCCGCCAGCTTGGCTGATTGCCTCGACCGCGGCTAACGTATCGCGTACTCGCACTCCCCCACGAAGTGCAGCCTCGGTAACCCTCGCGATGGTTGGACCGTCCACACCCGGATCCGAATATGGCACACCGACTTCAATGATGTCGCAACCGGATTCCACGAGCGCGGTCATCGCATCCAACGAAGCAGGCACGTCAGGGTAACCGGTGGGTAGGTAACCGATCAGCGCTGCACGGTTGTCCGCGCGACACGAATCGAAAACCGGCTCGAGCCTACTTGCTTTGTTCTGCTCCACAATCATCATCAGTCACCCAACAAGCCGAACCACTTAGCGGCTGTCTCGACATCCTTGTCGCCACGACCCGACAGGTTCACCACAATGACCGCGCCATTTCCCATTTCAGCACCCAACTTGAGAGCCCCCGCCACCGCATGCGCGGACTCAATGGCCGGGATGATGCCTTCGGTGCAACACAACAGACGAAACGCCTCCATCGCCTCGGAATCAGTAATGGGCTGGTATTCGGCACGCCCAGTTTCCTTTAGCCACGCATGTTCGGGACCGACCCCCGGATAGTCTAAACCTGCTGATATTGAATGGGATTCGATGGTCTGACCATCTTCGTCCTGCAGCAGATAGGAGAACGATCCCTGGAACACTCCAGGCAAACCTCCGGTGAACGTTGCCGCATGCCTACCGGTCTCGACGCCATCGCCGGCCGCCTCGAACCCAATCAATCGTACACAGGGTTCACCGAGAAACGCATGAAAGATCCCAATGGCGTTAGATCCTCCGCCGACGCACGCTGTGACCGCGTCCGGCAACCGACCCGCCTGATCCTGGATCTGCCCGCGTGTCTCGAGACCGATGATGCGCTGAAAATCCCGAACCATGGTCGGGAAGGGGTGCGGTCCTGCCGCAGTCCCGAAGCAATAGTAGGTGTTGTCGGCATTGGTAACCCAATCCCGAAAAGCATCGTTGATAGCGTCCTTAAGCGTTTGCGAGCCAGTCTCGACCGCGACCACCTTTGCACCAAAAAGTTGCATCCGCGCCACGTTGAGTGACTGCCGGACAGTGTCAACCGCACCCATGTAAATCACACAGTCCAGGCCAAGCAGCGCGCACGCCGTCGCCGTGGCCACCCCATGCTGACCGGCGCCCGTCTCAGCGATCACTCGAGTCTTGCCCATTCGTTGGGCCAGCAACGCCTGACTGAGCGCATTATTGATCTTGTGAGAACCCGTATGGTTCAGGTCCTCTCGCTTGAGGAAGAGGCGCGCCGAGCCAGCGTACTCACTAAGCCGAGTAGCCTCATATAGTGGGGACGGCCGGCCGGTGTAGTTTGCCTGCAACTTGTCTAGCGTATCCAGAAAACTCTGATTGACACGTTCCTTCTCGTAGGCAGCGGTGACCTCTTCGATCACCGCCATCAGCGCTTCAGGAACGTAGCGGCCACCATACCCATCGGGCCCGCCGAAATGCCCACCCGAATCGGGATCGTAGCGAGTGGATTCGGAGATGGCCGCACTGAAACGCGGAAGACTCGGACGGGAAAGACCTGGCATCACCAAAGCTCAACAGGCAACAGACTGATCAAGTTCAATGTTTCACCACTAGGTCTCGTCGAACGACTAGCGAGCCGGTTTTGGACATGACGGATGAGTACCCGCGGTGACCAGATCGGCAACCGCTGCACGTGGGTCACCGCTTTTCACCAGGCCTTCGCCAACCAATACGGCGTCAGCTCCCGCACCGGCGTACGCCAACAGATCCGCAGTACCACGCACGCCGGATTCGGCGATCCTGATCACGTTACTCGGCAGTCCAGGAGCAATTCGCGAGAAGCAATCCCGATCCACTTCTAGCGTCATCAGATCGCGAGCGTTCACGCCAATCACCTTGGCCCCCGCCTTTAGCGCCCGGTCCGCTTCTTGCTCCGTGCGGACTTCAACAAGAGCAGCCATGCCAAGTGATTCGGTTCGGTCCAACATCGACACCAGCGCCGACTGGTCCAACGCGGCAACAATAAGCAACAACATATCAGCCCCGTGTGCGCGCGCTTCATGGATCTGATATGGCTGCACCACAAAGTCTTTGCGCAATACAGGCACTGAGACAGCGGCACGCACTGCATCGAGGTCATCGAGCGAGCCGTTAAAGCGACGTTCCTCGGTCAAAACGCTGATTATCCGTGCGCCACCGTTCTCGTAAGCTTGGGCTAGCTTTGCCGGGTCGGCGATAGCAGCCAATGAGCCCGCCGATGGACTGGCGCGCTTGACCTCAGCGATAACACCAATGCCGGGCTCGCGCAAGGCAGCCATAACATCCAAAGGTGCAGGCGCGGCCGCCGCAGCCGCTTTGATCTCGGGCAGGCTGATGCGGGCTTCGCGTGCGGCAACATCGGCCCGGACTCCCTCTAAAAGAGAGTCAAGCACGGTTGCCGGACACATGCTTGTCGTTTCCTTTCCCACGGGTCACCCACCGTCGCCGAACGGATAACTAAACGGTCCCCCGCCGATTTCGACGACCTTCATGAAGGGTAGCGACCGTCGGCGCACGGCCCGTCACCGCCCCTCGACGTCAGGATCGCAAGGCCATTCCGTTAAGTCTTGGTCCTCGTCAAGTGCATCCCAGATCATCCGCTCTGACATCTCCGGGATCGTCATCGCGACATCGTCACGCCGCGCAATCGAACGGCGTTGCGCTGGGGCCACGTATTTCGATCTACCCTGGCAGGCGGATCCAGTGACGGAAGCCGACCGCATCAGTAAAGCAGCAGCAATGAGCGTACACCCAGAAACAGACACCGCAACCCCCGCTCCCAGGTAATGTCGTTGGCTTTCCACCAGCGCCAGCAGTGAAACGTGCGCCAGGTCAGCTCCGCGCACCGCTACATCGGGCAACACCCACAGGCTGGCGCCCAAATAGCCGACCAGTAAGCTAGCCGCTGCCAGCAGCCCCGCCAACACCCGCAGCAGCCAGCCACGTACTGCAATCGCTGCGACGGCCGTGGCCAGCATGAGCAGCGCTAACGGCAACAGCACCGTCGACCACGACGCCCCGGAAAGCGCCACCTCCTTCGGTGGACCCAGCCCGTCGAACGACCGAACAACGACCCACGGTAGCCGTGCCGCCATCCACAGGGCGCCGGCGGCAACCACCAACAACAACTGCGCTATACGGATCGTCAGCAGGTCGACCCGGGCACTCCTGGTGTCGGGAGCCATCGCTACTCCATCTTCATTGCCTTAATAGCCCGCCTCGCTCTCTGGCCACTGCGCGGCCAGAGATATCCTCACCTCAGGCCGTTTACGGCCTGCATCTTCGCCGTGTCGAAATCCGGTGCGGTCAGCGTCTCGGCAGCGGCAATCGCGTTCAACACCGCTCGAGCCTTGTTGCTCGCCTCGATGTATTCGCAGGACCCGTTGGAGTCGGCCACGACTCCACCGCCGGCTTGAACATATGCGATGCCGTCACGCATCAGTGCCGTGCGTATGGCTATCGCGAAGTCAGCGTTACCGGCGAAGTCAAGGTAACCGACCACGCCGCCATAAAGGCCACGGCGCGTCTTCTCTACTTCTTCGATCAGCTCCATAGCCCGCACCTTTGGTGCACCCGACAGCGTGCCGGCCGGGAAGCAAGCGATCACTGCGTCCAGAGCGGTTCGGCCTTCGCTGAGCAGCCCGGTCACCGTAGACACCATGTGCATGACGTGACTGTAACGTTCGATTTGGCTGTAATCTTCGACGCGTACGGTGCCCGGCGTGCAAACCCGACCGAGGTCATTGCGGCCGAGATCGACAAGCATCAAGTGCTCTGCTCGTTCTTTCTCGTCGGCGAGTAGCTCTTTCTCCAGTAGCTGATCTTCCTCTTCGGTCTGCCCTCGCCAGCGGGTTCCGGCGATCGGATGCGTCGTCGCCCGGCCATCCTTGACAGTCACCAGCGCTTCCGGACTGGATCCGACAATCGAAAAACCAGTTGTGCCATCGCTATTCGGCACGTGTAGCAGATACATATAGGGGCTGGGGTTGGTGACCCGAAGCATGCGGTAGACGTCGATCGGATCGACATCGGTATCCACCTCAAAGCGCTGCGAGGGCACCACTTGAAAAGCCTCGCCGGCCGCGATCTGGTCGACGAGGTGGTCGACGATCGCACCGTATTCCTCAATGGTACGTTGCGCCCGGCGCCGAGGGTCGGGCAGGCTGAACGTGGCAACAGTCGACGGCAGCGGCTGGCCCAGTGCTGCGGTCATAACGTTCAGTCGTGCGATCGCATCATCGTAGGCCTCATCTACCCGCTCATCGGTACCGTTCCAGTTCACGGCGTTGGCGATCAGGGTGATCGTGCCCTCATGGTGGTCAACGGCCGCTACGTCGGCGGCCAACAACAGCAGCATGTCGGGCAACTGCAGATCATTGAGGGCAAGTTCAGGCAAGCGTTCCAGGCGCCGCACCATGTCGTAGGCAAAGAAGCCCACCATGCCCCCTGATAACGGTGGCAGCCCTGGCATTGCCGCAGTGGCAAGTAGCTCAAGCGTAGCTTGCAGAGCGTGCAGCGGGTCGCCGCCGGTAGGTGCGTCTTGCGGCACAGTACCTAGCCACACCGCTTCGTCGTCACGAACCGTCAAAGCCGACGGCGCCCCCGCGCCAATGAACGACCAACGCGACCAGGATCGGCCGTTCTCGGCCGACTCCAGCAGGAAGGTGCTCGGACGATTGGCAGCGAGCTTGCGGTATGCCGACAACGGGGTCTCACTATCGGCCAATACCTTGCGGGTGACTGGAACCACACGGTGATCTGCCGCTAGCTGGCGAAAGTTCTCACGTGACGTGGTGGCGACGAGGTGAGCATGCACCAATTTATCCTCGCAGATGGGCTGTATAGTGCCCGAACGTCCCCAAAATGCCGCTCCATCCGGCCGGCGTGTAGATGTGCAGACGTACGCGCCCGCGGGCGATTGAGCGATCGGGCGTAACGTGGCGGCCATGGAAACTGGTGGCACCGTTACTGACTTCGAACTTACCGATCAAACCGGAACGCCGCGTAAGCTCAGCGCGCTGCTTGCCGAGGGTCCCGTGGTGCTGTTCTTTTATCCGGCAGCGATGACACCTGGCTGTACCAAGGAAGCGTGCCATTTCCGCGACTTGGCGAAGGAATTCGCCGCGGTCGGGGCTAGCCTGGTTGGCATCAGCGCCGATTCCGTTCAAAAGCAAGCTAAGTTCGCTAACACCCATAATTTCGACTACCCCTTGTTGTCGGACACCGACGGTAGAGTAGCTACACAATTTGGCGTCAAGCGCAGTTTGCTTGGCAAACTCATTCCGGTCAAACGCACAACCTTTGTCATCGACACCAACCGCAGGGTGCTTAACGTGATCTCCAACGAATTCAGCATGGATACCCACGCCAACAAAGCACTAGAGACGCTGCGAGCCAGACCGACCGCTTAAATTAAAATTTTTAAATAATTAAAATTTTTAAATCTTGAAGCATCTTAAATTAAAATTCTTAAATCTTGAAGCCGCCGATACTGCTTGGAATCTTACGGGATGATCGCCAAAAATACGAAAGCGGCGAGCAACACTAGATGCACCTCGCCCTGAAGTCGAGTAGCCCGTCCAGGAACCACGGTCAGCACGCTGATGACAACAGTCAGCGCCAGCAACACCAACTGGGTCGCGCCCAAACCAAGTATCAGCGGCCCGGTAAGCCAGATGGAGGCCAGCGCGATGGCCGGGATGGTCAGCCCAATACTGGCCATCGCCGAGCCGTAGGCCAGGTTCAGGCTGGTCTGGATGCGTCCTCGACGCGCCGCACGCACCGCTGCAAGTGTTTCTGGCAACAACACCAACGTGGCGATCACCACGCCAACGAATGGCTGGGGGAATCCAACTGCTGTCACCACCTGCTCAATTGCCGACGACTGTAGTTCAGCCAGACCCACCACCGCGGTCAGCGCTACAAGCAGCAGCACGAGGCTGATCAGCGCCGACCGACCGCTGGGCGGATCGGCATGGCTTTCATCCTCCTCGAACAGGCCTTTTTGGCCCTTCTGTGCGACCGGCAGAAAAAAGTCACGATGCCGGATGGTTTGCATGAAGACAAACAGCAGATACAGCCCTAACGACGCGACAGCAGCGAAAGCCAGCTGGCCAGGTGAGAACTCATTGCCGCAGTGACTAGTGGTAAAAGTGGGCAGCACCAAGCTTAGCGTCGCCAACGTCGTTAGCGTAGCTAACGCGGCCCCGCTACCGTGGGCGTTGAACAATGTCACACCGTAGCGTCGAGAACCCAACAGCAGTGACAAACCGGCGATCCCGTTAGTGGTGATCATTAACGCGGCGAACGCGGTGTCCCTAGCCAGCGTCCAGGATTCGTTCTCGCCAGAGGCCATGAGTGTGACGATGAGGGCCACCTCAATGACCGTCACCGCAGCAGCGAGCACCAACGACCCGAACGGCTCACCGACACGGTGCGCGACGACCTCCGCGTGATGAACCGCGGCTAGCACGGCACCGGTCAACAATGCCGCCTGCAACGCGGTCACTATCGGACCGATCTCCTTGCCCCAGGTCAATGCCAGCACGGCCAGAGCTAACAGCGGGACCAGTGCGGTCCAGGACATCCGTTTCAACATCGCCCGTCATTCTCATCGAAGTCATCTGCCGGCTCCCCAGCGGCGCGAACGCGGAACCACCATGACCAGTGCCGCTTTCCCGCGATTATTCGGGGTGCGGCCGTGGGACCCTCAGTAGCATGCTCACATGCCACAAAGTGACGGCCTGACAGCAGTCACAGGTAGTTCGCCGGATACACCATCGCTTGGCGTCTCGGGGCCGGTGGGATGGCTGGGTGTATCTGGCGCAATATCTGAGGCTACCGCGCTGCGATACCCTCAAAATCTTGCCCAGCAACCTAACCGCGAACCTCCAATTTCGTCAACGCTCTAACCGGGAAACCGACATGGCCGTGAGTTTGTACCACGAGCACATCGCCGGGATCCACGACCGCGGCGAATACCAGGGATAATTGTGGATCTCCAGGGACTACGTGGAAGGAACAGATGCTGCAAAGTTGCCGCGCAGCCAATACCCGTCTGGGATGCCGCGAGCAGACGTTGTCGGAATCATCTCGGCCGTTGCTGACATGCTTGATCACGCTCATGCACACGAACTACCGGATTGTGGCGTCAAGCCGGCCAATATCCTGCTGAAATTATACCAGCCCTTGACAGCGGATCCTGCTCGCCGATTTCGGTATCGCCCGCCAGCTAGGCGAGATTAGCGACCAACATGTGTATGTGGGGGCCACCGCCTACTGCACGAACGAACGACTACAGCGTGAAGACCTCTACGCGCGAGCCGACTAATACACACTCGGATGCACCACGTTTAAGCTGCTGACCCGGTCCGCTCCAGCACTCTACCCGGGTGACGGTGATTAGCCAGCAACTATCCGCACCACCTCCACTTTTTAGCGAGTAACAACCCAAGCTAGCAGAACTCGACACCGTCATTTCCAAAGTGCTAACCAAAACCCCCATGCGCGTTATCCGACGTACGCGGATTCCGCGTCCGCACTGGCCGGCCAACCAGTAACCATTCCGACCGGCGAGGTGAGCGCTACCTAAAATCACCGGCGTACCAACACGGGTCATCGCAGTACTTACGGCTGCAGTCGACGAAAAGTGCACACAAGCCGGCTGGGGCCGACGATACTTATCGCGATACTGGCCACTGTTGGGTTGGCCGCAGCAGTCGGCCCGGTCGTGGGTGCTCGGATACTCGGCGCTCGCGCTAATCAACAGACCGTCAGTGCCCCTTCGGCGTCGGTGGCCCCACCGAGTAGCACCGCTGCAACACCCTCGTCAACGCTGACAATTAAGTTAACCAGCCAAGTCACCGATCAATCGGATGTACTCAACCCGACCGAGCACCTTGCCATGGACAGAGCGCGCACCAAACTCTACATCGGACGCAGCACCCGCGTATGAGTAGTGTATGTCAAAGACTTTGGAGGTCCCAAGCCACTCACTGTAGGCCGAAAACACCATGCCCGCCAACGGCTTGACCGATGCCGATGCTATTTCGGCTATAGCCACAATCGAACCATCTTTCTCCTTCCAAGCTCTCCCGGACACTACACGGGGTAAGGCAATAAATGTCGAGGTCATTCGCCGTAATTGCATCCAGCCGGCCGTGGTCCACCACTAATGGACACGCGCAGCGATAGCCACAGTCAACGAGTTGGATACTGCGCCTCGCTAGTAGACATAGGTGAGGCTCCGTCTAGTCCTGAGAAACCAACAACACTATGGCATCGAAGCAACTGTGTGCGCCGGTGTGGCAGGCTCCGCCGACCTGGTCGACTGTCAACAGCACAGTGTCGCCGTCGCAGTCCAAGCGCACCGAGTGGACATACTGCGTATTGCCGGAAGTCACGCCCTTGACCCACTGTTCGGCCCGGGATCGCGAATAGTAAGTGGCCTCACGGGTTTCCAGAGTGCGAGCTAGTGCTTCGTCGTCCATCCAAGCGACCATTAGCACGTCGCCGCTGGAGCGCTCTTGCACAACTGCGGTGAATAAACCCTCGGCGTTGCGCTTGAGGCGCGCCGCGATGTCTGGGACAAGTGTCATCGCACCGTGATCCCTGCTGCAGCCATGGCGGCCTTGACCTGCCTAATCGTCAACTCTCGGAAATGAAAGACGCTTGCCGCCAAGACCGCATCGGCACCAGCAGCAACTGCTGGCACGAAGTGTTCAATTGACCCGGCACCGCCGCTGGCTATGACTGGCACCGTGACCGCGGCGCGAACGGCCCGAAGCATCGCCAAGTCGAACCCGGCTTTAGTGCCGTCGGCGTCCATCGAATTCAGCAGAATTTCCCCGGCCCCGAGGTCGGCCCCACAGATCGCCCACTCGACGGCATCGATACCGGTGCCGCGGCGACCGCCATGAGTAGTCACCTCCCAACCGGACGATGTCGGTGTTGATCCGGTACGCACAGTGCGCGCGTCGACAGATAACACAATGCACTGGGAACCGAATGTCCTTGCCATGTCTGCCAACAGCTCGGGGCGATCGATTGCAGCAGTGTTGACGGCAACCTTGTCAGCTCCCGCGCGCAGCAACACGTCGACATCGACAACCGTACGCACTCCACCACCGACCGTCAGTGGAATAAACACCTGTTCGGCCGTACGGCGCACTATCTCCAGCATAGTGCCCCTGCTCGACAACGATGCAGTCACGTCAAGAAAAGTCAGCTCGTCTGCACCTTCGGCATCGTAGACAGCAGCCAACTCTACGGGGTCACCCGCATCCCGGAGGTTCTCGAAATTGACCCCTTTGACCACCCGCCCTCCGTCGACATCTAGGCAGGGAATCACCCGCACCGCAAGACCGTTACCCGAGTACATCTTGGTAATCTTCCAGTTCTCCTGTACTGCAAATGATCTCGATGATCTTGCTATATACTCCTGGTGTTGCCGCTACCACGAACGGCGAAGCCGGCACCCACGATTCACCGACCAGATCGATGACAACGCCGCCGGTGGTTTGCACCAGAGCGAAACCCTCGGCGTTATCCCAAATATGGTAACCGCAACTTACTTCTTCACGAAGGATTCCGTTGGCAATCCAGGAAAATTCGGTGCCAATTGAACCAGGCATGCGCAACTGCAAACCGGGTCGGCTGAGATTTTCCACCATCGTTAGCCGATAGCGTCCGGAGATCCGGCTCCGTGTATCCACATTGAATGTACCGATGCCGACGAGCGCCTTGCTCAACTCGCTGTAAGACAAAGGTAATTGCAAAACAAAATTTTTCATCAGAGCTATGCTCGCGATGGCCGTGCAACGCTCACCGATGAACAGTAACCAAATCAAGCCCTCCACTGGCTCGCCGTGGTTGAGTAAATCCAACAGCATAGCGCCCATTGGTGATCCGGCCATGTAGTTGAATGTGCCATCGATTGGATCTAGTACCCATACCCACGACGAGTAGACTGCCGTACCACCGAACTCCTCGCCGTGTAAGCCGATCCCCGTGATCTCGACCAACGCGGTAACGACCCACCGTTCGATGGCAAGATCGACTTCGGTGGCGAAGCCGTCGCCTTTCTTGCGGACCACCGAATCGGCGCGATAGTCGACCAAAAACGGACCAGCTACAGCATCAAGGATTGTCGACGCCTCAGCTATCAACGCATCAAGATCCATCGCAGGGTTACACCCGCACCGCGGCTAGTGCCTGCGGCAAGGTGAACCGCCCGGTGTAAAGGGCCTTGCCCACGATGGCGCCTTCAATCCCGCGGCCAGTGAGCGCAGCGATGGCACGCAGGTCGCCCAAGCTGGAAACGCCGCCGGACGCGATCACCGGGGCGTCGGTGTGATCGGCAACACTTACCAGTAGACCGAGGTTGGGGCCACTCAGTGTGCCATCCTTAGTAACGTCGGTGACAACGAACCGTGAACACCCTTGGCCATTAAGGCGTTCCAGCACTTCCTGCAAATCTCCCCCATCGGTTTCCCAACCGCGTCCGCGTAGCCGATGCTGGCCGGCTGGATTTCCTTGATCAAACTGAACGTCTAGTCCGACGGCAATCTTGTCACCGTGCTCAGCAATCACCCGTGCGCACCAGTGCGGGTTTTCTAGTGCCGCCGTCCCTAGGTTGACCCGTGCACAGCCGGTAGCCAGCGCCTCAGTCAGTGAATCATCGTCGCGGATACCGCCGGATAGCTCGACCTGCACATCGAGCTTGCCCACCACCTCGGCGAGCAGTTCGCGATTAGAACCGCGGCCAAACGCGGCATCCAGATCCACCAGGTGGATCCAGTCGGCGCCGTCGCGCTGCCAGCCCAGCGCAGCGTCCAATGCTGAACCGTACTCGGTTTCGCTACCGACCTTGCCTTGAACCAGGCGCACAGCGCGACCCGCGACCACGTCGACAGCGGGTAAAAGTATCAGCGACATCATTAATATCCTTTAAAGTCCCTCAACCCAATTACGCAGCACGGCTACCCCAGCGTCTCCACTCTTCTCCGGATGGAATTGGGTGGCAGCCAGTTGCCCTTCTTCCACCGCAGCCACAAACGGCACTTGGTGGGTAGCCCAGGTCAACAGCGCCTCGGATGAACCTTCCCAACGCTGCACGGCGTAGGAGTGCACGAAATAGAACCGGGCGCCAACACCTAAGCCCTTAAACAGCGCACTTCCAGAAGCGGAATTGACTACATTCCAACCTATATGGGGAATGACCGGGGCATCGAGCCGGGTCACAACGCCCGGCCACTGTCCACATCCTGTTGTTTCCACGTTGAACTCGACACCGCGGGTGAACAAGATCTGCATACCGACACAGACCCCCAACACCGGGCGTCCTGCGGCGATCCGCTCGGCGATGATCCGCTCCCCCGCGATTTTCCGCAGGCCTGTCATGCACGCCTCGAACGCGCCGACGCCGGGCACCAGTAACCCGTCAGCTGCGGCACCTGCAGCTGAGTCAGTCGTAACTTCGACCTCAGCGCCAACCCGCTGCAGCGCGCGTTGCACTGACCGCAAGTTACCCGATCCGTAATCCAGCACTACAACCGATTTACTTCTCACAGAACACCTTTAGTGGAAGGCACACCAGAAAACCGAGGATCGGGTTCGACTGCCTTACGTAGTGCACACGCGACGGCCTTGTATTGTGCTTCAGTGATATGATGCAGGTCGCGACCGTACAGGACGCGTACATGCAGCGCGATACGTGCGTTGGCTGCCAGAGACTCGAACACATGCCGGTTAATGACAGTGTAATATGGTACCGAGCTGCCAGCAATGGTGGTGTACTGCAGATGATCCGGCTCCCCGATGTGCACACAATAGGGCCGACCGGATACATCGACTACAGCATGGGCCAGGGTCTCATCCATCGGGATGAACGCATCGCCGAACCGACGGATGCCCTTCTTATTGCCCAGCGCCTGTCCGAGTGCCTGACCCAGCACAATCGCGGTGTCCTCGACGGTATGATGAGCTTCGATCTCTACATCGCCCTTAGTACACACGGTCAAGTCAAAACTAGCGTGACTGCCTAGCGCGGTCAGCATATGATCGTAGAATGGGACGCCGGTATCGATGTGGACCTGCCCGGTACCGTCCAGGTTAAGTTCAACAACGACGTCTGATTCGCGAGTGCGGCGTTCAATACGCGTATGACGCGTTGCTTGCCCTGTCTTGGTGTGGGTCACGGAGCTCCTACTGGGGTGGCTGGGGCCAATTCGGTAGCAGCGATCTCGGCGCTGACTTGAAGGAACGCGTCGTTCTCTTCGGCCAAGCCCATGGTAACGCGCAGGTAACCGGGAATACCGACATCGCGGATCAGCACACCGGTGTCCAAGTAATGCCGCCAAGTTGCTGCCGCGTCGGCGAATTGTCCGAACAGCACGAAGTTTGCGTCGCTAGGGATTACCCGAAAACCCATGTTTATCAAAGCCTTTGTCACCCGTTCCCGCTCATCGATCAACACCGCGACACTGTCCAGGGTGTCATCAGCGTGCCGTAGTGCCGCCCGAGCCGCTGCTTGAGTGACCGACGATAGGTGATATGGCAGCCGCACCAGCAGCATCGCTTCCACCAGCGCCGGCGTGGCGATCAAGTATCCAAGCCTGCCGCCGGCGAAGGCAAACGCCTTACTCATAGTGCGGGTGACAACGAGTTTTGTCGGATATTCACCTACCAGCGCCACCGCGCTAGGCCGTAAGGAAAACTCACCATAAGCCTCGTCGACGATCAAAATCCCCGCCACCACATCGAGCAGCCGCCGTAGATCGGCCATCGAAATACTCTGCCCAGAAGGGTTGTTGGGGCTTGCGATGAACACCACATCGGGCTTGCGGTCGGCGACGGCGGCGACGGCGGCCTCAACATCGAGGCTGAAGTCGTCGGCGCGGACGGTCTCTATCCACTCGGTGTGGGTACCGTCGGAAATGATGGGATGCATCGAGTAGGATGGAACAAAGCCGATCGCGCTGCGCCTTGGCCCACCGAAAGCCTGCAGCAGCTGCTGCATAACCTCATTGGAACCATTAGCAGCCCAAATATTTTCTAGACCAAGCCGGGTCCCGGTCTGCGCGGTGAGGTAGACAGCCAAGTCGTGTCGCAGTGCCACTGCATCGCGATCGGGATAGCGATGCAAATCGACAGCCGCCTTTTGTACCGAGCGTACCACGTCGTCGACTAACGCCTTGGTGGGTGGGTGTGGGTTCTCGTTGGTGTTCAGTAACACTGGAACCACCAACTGTGGTGCACCATAAGGTGATTTGCCACGAAGGCCTTCGCGCAGCGGCAGATCATCGATCCTGGGCTCAGGCATGCTCATCGCTCGAACCTCCGCCGTACTGCCTCACCGTGTGCTGGCAGGTCTTCGGCCTTGGCCAGCGTGATCACGGGCCCACAAATGTCTTTGAGAGCCGCCTCAGTGTAGTCGACGACATAGATGCCATGCAGAAAGGTCTGCACCGACAGGCCGCTGGAATGCCGGGCACAGCCTGCAGTTGGCAACACGTGGTTAGAACCGGCACAGTAGTCGCCGAGGCTGACCGGCGCCCACGGTCCGACGAAAATAGCTCCGGCGCAACGTACTCGGCTGGCAACTCGTGGAGCGTCGGCAGTCTGGATCTCCAGATGCTCAGCTGCATAGGCATTGACAACTTTGACACCTGCGTCCAGGTCGTCGACCAGAATGATAGCTGACTGGCATCCCCCCAACGCAGCCGTCACCCGTTTCCGATGCACAGTGGTCTGCAACTGGGCGCCCAGTTCAGCGTCTGTGGCATCAGCCAGATTCGTACTGGGAGTCACCAAGACACTGGCAGCCATCTCATCATGCTCTGCCTGGCTGATCATGTCAGCAGCCACATGCGCTGGATCGGCGGTATGATCGGCGAGGATAGCGATCTCAGTCGGGCCGGCCTCGGCGTCGATGCCCACTCGGGAGCGACATAGCCGCTTGGCGGCGGTGACATAGATATTGCCGGGCCCGGTGATCATGTCAACCGGTACCAATTCGCAGCCATCACTATCGGTGCCACCGTAGGCCAGCAACGCCACCGCCTGCGCCCCACCGACGGCCCAGACCTGGTCGACTCTCAATAGCCGGGCCGCAGCCAGAACCGTCGGATGCGGCAATCCGTGAAATCGGCCACGGGAAGTGACCTGAGGAGGGCTGGCCACCACCAGGGAGTCGACTCCCGCAGTCTGCGCCGGCACCACGTTCATCACCACGCTGGACGGATACACCGCATGACCGCCGGGCACATAAAGACCCACCCGCTCAACGGGAACCCACCGTTGCGTGACCATCGCGCCCGGGCCAAGCGAGGTGGTAACGTCGACGCGCCGTTGGCCAGCGTGCACGACCCGAGTCCGCTCAATCGTCACCTGTAGCGCGTCGCGGATATCGGGGTCCAATTCGGCCAGCGCGGCGTCTAGCGCGACGTCGGGCACCCGGACAGCCGAGGGCCGCACGCCGTCGAACGACGCCCCGAATTCCAAAGCTGCCTCCGCTCCGCGCTCAGCGACAGCCTGCACGATCGACCGCACCGTAGGGAGCACGGCCTCTACGTCGGCGCCACCACGCGGCAGTGCGGCCCGTAACTGAGCAGCCGTCAACTCCGCACCCCGCAGGTCAATACGGGCGATCAGGGGTGATGGCGCGATACTCATGACAACCAGTGTCCCAGAGCAACTCAAGTCGATATCCGGCCAGTACAACACCGGTAACAGGCCTACACCCCGTTTACGTCCGCATTGAGATTTAGAATCTGCTTAAGAAAGCAGACATCTCCACTAAGGGGCACCCCAATAGAGACCCCGACGTACCGACAGTGTTCCGGCCCCGGCTCTAGTGCTTTCAGCTCAAATACACGAATTTAGCGCTCAAACCAATCGCGCCTTACCTGCCGTGCAGCGCTATCATAACGCACCAGAGCCGCAAATTCGGCAAGCCGTACCAAATCATTGTGACCGCCTACCGCAAAGGCGATGTGCTGGCAACTGCACCGAGCCACGGAAAACTAATTGAGTCAAAAACGTGCTGGCCATCGGCGACGCCAACGTGCACTTCACCCATTGCGACGCGCATATCATCAACCTCCGGATTCTGCCCGCCGGCTCCGACGACCCGAACATTCAACAGTTGCCGTAGATTGTGCGCGTACAGCCGCACCGAATTGCGGTCTTCGTCAGTGACCTTACCTAAGCTGGTGCCGGTCTAACACCCTGGCGAAGACAATTTCTCCCGTCATCGCCGGGACCGGGCTAATGAGGCACCTTTCCAGGCAACCACGCGCTCAACAGCCGGTAACAAATCGCATCCGTCGATGAGCACGTCCAAAATACGTGAGACGACACTAACGCACGTTGACGCGCCCAGTAACAAACCTCACCCCGCAAGTGTACATTCAATCTCTACCGTGGGTTGGTAACAGGTACCGATATCAGTTACAGACGCTGTCTGGTCAGGACTTGCCCGGCTTTACCCGATCGTGCATCATCGCCCCAAGTTTCTCGACGGCAGCCAGCCGCTGCTGACCGGTGTCGACATAGTCAACGTGTGCCCCAAGCGCTGCCGCATGCCATCCGATCGATAGCTGACCGACTACCAGGACACGGCGGTAGGCCCGGTCAAGACTAAACAGCTCCGCTGCGAATGGCCTCACTGCTCGCCAACCGTCGGAAATGTCGTCCGCACAGCGAAACAATGGCAACTTGATCTAGATAGAACGTCTGGCATTGGGATCAGCATCGCGTCGGCGTACGGCATAAGCATCAGATCCAACAGAAAGCCGCCACCATCCAGGTCTGCAATTAGAGCCATCCCGTACGCCGCCATTCAGTAACATGCGAACCGCATAAACCAGTCAAGCTACAGCGGCATTTACAGCAGTTTCCACAGCTAATCTGAAAAGGCGCCACCACCCGATCACCCACATGAACACTGCTCACGTCATCGCCAACAACGATGACTTCGACTAGGCCTTCGTGGCCCACCACATCCCCTGCGGCAGTGACAGCCGGCCATGGCAGACCAAGCGGACATCCAGATCACAACAAGCCACTAGCAGCAGCCGAACCAGCGCCTGCCCTGACGACGTGATTTTGGGGTTAGGCATCTCGTGCCTGTGTATCGCCAGGCCTCATTCAAACGTTAACCGCTTCATCCGGAGAATTTTTGAGCGATAACTTCCCGCAGGCAAACAACATTTCTCACTAGCGACTGACACACTGGTGAACGGCCAGTACCCATTGGTACGCACAGCAACCCCACGCGTTTGACGCAGTGTACACTGAAACATCCATAATATGTGCACCAGGGCGGAATCCGCCGACAGTTTTCTGCCCCGTGCACCCAGTTGGAGTCACGGGCGCACACTCCAAACGCCGGCGGCAAGCGGCTACATATCCAAGCCGATATCGAGGATCCGCACCGAGTGAGTCAGCGCACCAACAGCGAGGTAATCCACGCCGGTCCCCGCGTAGGTCGCCGCGTTCTCGAGGCTCAGCCCACCGGACGATTCGAGCAGAACGGCAGGTGCTCGTGTGTTCCGACGCTGTACCGCCGCTTGTGTCTGCCACACCGCGAAATTGTCTAGCAGGATCAACTCGGGTTCCTCGGCCAGCACGGCGTCAAGCTGCTCGAGTGAGTCTACTTCAACTTCGCACGACAACTCAGACGCAGCTGCCCGCACTGCCCGCAACGCGCCGACCACCGATCCCACGGCAGCAACATGATTGTCCTTGATCAATGCGACATCGCCGAGCCCCAGTCGATGGTTGACACCACCGCCGACACGCACCGCGTATTTCTGCAGCACACGCAGGCCAGGCAGCGTCTTGCGAGTATCGCGGATCTTGGCTTTGGTGCCACGTACGGCATCAACCCAGGACGCCGTCACGGTGGCGATCCCGGACATGTGGCAGACCAGGTTCAGCATGGTCCGCTCCGCGGTCAACAGCGCCGAGGCTGCTGCCTGCACGGTCAGCAGCGGCTGGCCCGGCTGTAACCGGACACCGTCCCCGACGCGGTCAAGCACCCGGTAGCCGTCGACCCCGAGCATCTCATCGAGGACTAGTAACGCGACATCTACCCCAGCAATTACACCTGGCTCGCGGGGCACCATCGACGCCGTAGCGACCGTGCCGGCTGGCACCGTCGCCTGTGTGGTGATGTCGAGCCCATACTGTAAATCCTCATGCAGAGCACGCCGAATAGTGTCTCGTGCCGCGTCGAGTTCGCAGTCGGACAGCATCGTCAACCCACCGCCGCCAATGCCCCCACTAGCACCGAGTTCTGATCATCGGCCAGCCGGAGCACACTGCTGCGGCCATACTCCGGCACGGCATCCAGGTACTCCGTGCGGTGATGACAACCCCGGCTTTCATTTCGTGCCAAAGCCGCCGCGGTCACCGCCCGGGCGGTCAGTGTCAACGCGACGTCCTCGAAATCACGACGACTGGTTACCAAACGGACCGGTGCCTCATCCAACGTGTTGGACAGCCGCTGCAGGCCGGCGGCGTTGCGCATCACCGCGGCATCCTGGCTCATCGCACGCTGCAGCTCACGGCGTTTCGGTGCGGTATGTGTTACAGGCTCGAGATCCGACGCGCACGAGCACCCAGCCGCCGCATATATAGCCGCAGCCTTTCCGGCGCGGCCACCGACCACCAACCCCTCCAACAAGCTGTTGGACGCCAAACGGTTGGCACCGTGCATCCCAGTGCGAGCCACCTCACCAGCGGCGAACAGCCCAGCCAGCTCGGTTTGGCCGTACACATCGGTGACGATGCCGCCGCAGCTGTAGTGTGCCCCCGGAACAACCGGAATCGGTTCACGAGCCGGGTCGATGCCTGCGTCTCGGCATGCGCCGGCGACGGTGGGGAACCGGGCTGCGAAGCCGTTAATGCCGCGTGCGTCCAGGTATACGCATGAATCGCCAGTGGCTTTCAGCCGCGCGTCGATGGCAGCCGCAACAACATCGCGCGGCGCCAGATCGCCCATTGGATGCACCCCGGCTGTTACCGAATTGCCATTGCTATCAAGCAAAATCGCACCCTCACCGCGGATAGCTTCGGTGACCAACGGCCGCCGCCTGTCGGTGTCGTTGCCGGTACCCGCCACGAAAAGCATAGTCGGATGGAATTGAATGAACTCGAGATCACTAACCGCCACACCAGCCCACAGCGCTAACGCGATCCCATCGCCAGTGGAACCTTCCGGATTGGTAGTCGCGCCGTAGAGATGCCCGAGCCCACCGGAAGCCAAGATCACCGAAGGTGCGCTGACGATGCCCCATCCGTCTGGGTTGAGCACCGCCACCCCATTCACCACAGTACCGTCGTGCAGTACCCGCAACACCAAGTGACTAGTGCGGATGTCCAACACGCCGGCGGCATGGTCGAGCGCCCGCTGCACCTCGGCACCAGTGGCATCGCCACCCGCGTGCACGATACGCGGCCGCGAGTGCCCACCTTCGCGCGTCACAGCCCAGCGGCCGGGAACCGATTCGTCGAAACGCGCTCCGTCACCAACCAATTCGGCAACCGCGCGGTAGCCGTCAGCGACAATCGAGTACACGGCGTCGGGATCGCACATGCCCGCTCCTGCCGCCAGGGTGTCGGCGACATGAGCGTCGATAGAATCGTCAGAGCCCGGCAACACCACTGCAATGCCGCCTTGCGCATAGTGCGTTACGGTCATACCACACCGCTGGTCGGATTTGCTTAATACGACGACGCTACGGCCGGCGCGGTGAGCGGCAAGCGCGGCCGCCAAACCCGCCACGCCGGTTCCCACTACCACCACATCGGCCGCGTATTTCCAGTCGGGACCGACCATTATTCGCTGCCGCCAGGCTGGCCAATTTCGATCATCCGCTGCACACTGCGCCGGCCTGCTGCTGCAATTTCCGGGTCTACGTGAACTTCGTCGGCACCCTCGACCAGACAACGCAACAGTGCACTGGGGGTGATCATCTTCATGTACTTACACGACGCATGTTCGTTGACCGCGCGGAAGTCGATTTCCGGTGCTGCCCGGCGCAGCTGATACAACATGCCAACCTCAGTGGCGACCAAAACTTTGCGGGACTGCGTCTGGTTAGCGACCGCTAGCATACCGCCAGTGGACAAGATCTTAACCCGGTCCGGCGGAAACGCACCTTCACTAGCGAGGTACAGTGCTGATATCGCGCACCCACATTCCGGGTGTACAAACAGCTCCGCGTCAGGATGTGCGTGAGCCTGCTTAGTGAGCTCGTCACCGTTGATCGCGGCATGCACGTGACATTCCCCCGCCCACACATGCACGTTCTTGCGGCCAGTCACGCGACGGACATGAGCGCCCAGGAATTGATCTGGGCAAAACAGCACCTCGCAAGTAGGGTCGATTGCCTCGACCACGTCCACCGCATTTGACGAGGTGCAGCAGATATCGGTGAGCGCCTTCACCGCCGCCGTGGTGTTGACATACGACACCACGGCGGCGCCAGGGTGCTCGTCCTTCCAAGCACGCAGCTCATCGGGAGTGATCGAATCGGCAAGGGAACAACCCGCTCGCTGGTCCGGGATGAGCACGGTCTTGTTCGGGCTGAGGATCTTCGCAGTCTCGGCCATAAAGTGCACACCGCAGAACACGATGATGTCCTCGGGTACTTCGGCGGCAATCCGCGACAACGCCAACGAGTCTCCCACGTGGTCAGCGACGTCCTGGATAGCGGGCAACTGGTAGTTGTGCGCAAGCACGGTGGCGCCACGTAATCGGGCCAGCCGTCGAATCTCGGCGGCCCATTGCTCATTACCTTCCACGCCGGCGTAACCAGCCGGTGAATTGGTGATGCCGGCGATCATGGCAGTCACGTCGCCGGCGAGCGACTTCATGCCATTTAGCACCGTCACGGCAGCTCCTTTCGGCACAGGAGGTTTTCGACTTACAATCGAAAACATGGACCATAGTAGCACCGTCCACGAAGTGCTCGCAGTTGTGTTCCAGGTTCGCCGAGTTACCAAGCAGGTGAAGGGAGCACCGCAAACGGAAAAACCTCAGCTTAACGTACTGTTATGGGAGCGTGCCCGGAATCCGCAACGAGGCACATGGTCGCTACCGGGCGGACGGCTACGCAACGACGAGAACATGACCAACTCGGTTCGGCGCCAACTAGCCGAAAAAGTTGATCTTCGAGAGCTTGCACATCTGGAGCAGCTCGCTGTGTTTTCCGAACCCGACCGACTACCGGGCATTCGGATGATTGCATCCACCTTTCTGGGATTGGTACCCTCTCCCGCCACCCCCGAGTTGCCGCCAGACACCCGCTGGCACCCACTGAGCGCATTGCCACCAATGGCCTTCGATCACAGCCCAATGGTGATGCACGCACGCGCCAGGCTGATCGCCAAAATGTCCTACACAAACATCGGATTCGCTTTGGCGCCAAAGGAATTCGCATTGTCAACGCTGCGTGATATCTACAGCGCCGCGTTGGGGTACCAGGTCGACGCGACAAATCTACAGCGGGTACTGGCCCGCCGCAACGTCATCACCCAGACTGGCACCATCGCGCAGTCCGGCCGCAGCGGCGGACGCCCAGCCGCACTGTACCGATTCACCGACTCGCAGTTGAGGGTTACTGACGAATTTGCTGCACTGCGGCCGTGAAACCGCCCCGGAACTAGCCACACGGTCGTAACCGGGGCGCCCACCTGGACTGGCGGAAACAACGCCGCGTCTACACGCAACGTTGCTAGAACAGTGGATAACGGCACGCACACGAATGTGAGCTCGCTGATCACGTGGCACGATGGTTTGGTCACCGGCCGTTCGTGCGCAAGAATGCCCCGGATGGCCATGAAGGGAGCCTCAATGGTAGAGCTCGGCAATCTGGCGGGGACAAGCGGCGCGGAATGGATCGGCCGCCCACTGCACCAGAAGTTGCAGCGTAAGGTACGCCCGCTGTTGCCGTCGGACGACCCGTTTTACCAGCCGCCACCTGGCTATCATCACGCTACCCCCGGGACTGTGCTGCGCTCCCGCGACGTCGAGGTGGCGTTCCTGGGCCTGATCCCGCAACCCATCACCGCAACTCAGCTGCTCTACCGAACAATGGACATGAAGGGAAAGCCGGAGGCGACGGTGACTACGGTGATCCTTCCAGCTGAGTTTGCTACCGGCCAGCCCTGCCCACTGCTGTCATATCAGTGCGCGATCGACGCCATGTCACCACGCTGTTTTCCATCCTATGCGCTGCGACGCAAGGCCAAAGCCTTTGGGTCACTGACTCAATTCGAGCTTTTAATGATCATCGCTGCCCTCGCCGAAGGATGGGCGATCTCGGTACCTGACCACGAGGGGCCACACGGATTGTGGGGCGCACCTTATGGTCCTGGCTATTGCGTACTGGATGGCATTCGGGCTACCATGGATACTGAGTTCATTGGATTGCCCTTAGCCACGCCGGTCGGTTTGTGGGGGTATTCCGGTGGTGGGCTGGCAAGTGCGTGGGCTGCTGAAGTATGTGCCGAGTATGCACCCGAACTGGATATCGTTGGGGCGGTTCTGGGATCGCCGGTCGGCGATCCAGGCCATGTCTTCTGTCGCCTTAACGGTGGCTTCCTTTCAGGCTTGCCTGCCCTTGTGGTGGCCGCACTCTCACACACCTACCCTGCCCTGAATGAGGTCATCAAAGAGCATGCTAATGACAAAGGGCGTACTCTGCTGGCACGGCTGGAGCAGATGACGACGGTGGGCGCAGTCATCAAGATGGCGGGCAAGGACATCGGCGACTACCTCGACGAGCCGCTCGAAAAAACCCTGTCCAGGCCGACGGTTGCGAACGTCTTCGACAACATCAGGCTGGGTTCTGGGGTACCAACCCCACCGGTCTTGATCGTGCAGGCCATCCACGACTACCTCATCGACGTCCACGACATCGATGTGCTGGCCGACACCTATTCAGCAGGCGGTACCAACGTGACCTATCACCGGGACCCGTTCAGCGAGCACATGTCCTTACACCCACTGTCTGTCCCGATGATCCTTGGCTGGCTGGCGGACCGGTTCGCCGGCCGACCATTAACCACTCATCTGATCAGGACCAACTGGCCGACAATGCTCAATCCGGCGACCTACATTGGCCTAGTACGATTGACAGTAATTGCGGCCAGGGTCATCACCGGAAGGAAAGTACGCCGCCACCGGCCTTGACGGCCGTTACGGCACGGAAGCTTCGGGTTCCACAATGGATACCACCTTCGACGACTTATTGACCACTGGTTGACTGCCGAGGTCGTCGTGTCCATTCGCAGCCGCAAGCGCAGCATACACCAGTGCGGCGATGCCCGTCGGCCACAGCACGGTAGCCGCCACCTGCAACGGTCCGTGCGCGAAGAACACCGGCGGTGCCTGAACGACGTGCGCCACCTTTTGGTCGTCCGACAGCAGTAACGCGTCGAAATTCACCGCACCGTAACGCATCCAAACCAACAGCGCCCCTACCGTTGTCGCAGTTGCGACGCAGGCCATCGAGCCGATCGCGAGCCCGGTCACCATCCCCGGCCCACGGTACTCGCGCCACTGCCACACCAGCACCGATGTCATCACCGCCACCACAGTCAGTACGCCCAACATCAGGCAGGGTGCAACAAAGAAGTGCTCGGACTCATCGCCCAGGTAGTTGTGCACTCGCTCGCCCGTCCGCGTGAACGCAGCTACCACATGGATCGGTGGGGCAATCCAGGCCCACAGCCCACCGATCAACACACCAGTCACTGCAAGCCCCAGCACCACCCTAACGATCACACGCACCCGCGGTGGGCGGAATACCTCAGAAATGTCCGGCGCGCAATGTTCGGTCACCGCAGTACCTCCATGTCGGTCGAGTCCACCTGCCCGTGCCGCGAGCACGTTGCCCGCCAGCCGTCGGGACGAACCTGCACAACCATCCGCCGTCCGCATTCCGCACAAAATCGAGGAGGCTCCAGACCTAACTGGGCCGTTGTGGGCGTCGGAGCGCCCGCCAGTTCGCCGGTGTAGACATTGTAGACGCCCGCACCGATCGGAGCAGAAAGATCCCGAACCACAGTCCTTAAATTTCTACAGGCTGGCATTGAGTGCCTTAATAGGCATTTGCAGATCGTTGAGTAATTCGAGATCGACCTCGGCAGGTCGGCCCAACGTGGTCAAGTAGTTCCCCACGATTACTGCGTTGATGCCTCCCAACATGCCCTGCTTGGCACCCAAGTCACCTAGGGTGATCTCGCGGCCGCCGGCGAAACGCAGGATCGTGCGTGGCAACGCCAATCGGAATGCAGCCACCGACTTTAATGCTTCGTTGGCCGACATCACTTCAAAATCCCCGAAAGGGGTACCGGGCCGGGGGTTGAGGAAGTTCAACGGCACCTCATCGGGACCAAGTTCAGCAAGTTCATTAGCAAATTCAGCGCGCTGCTCGACTGTCTCTCCCATACCAAGGATGCCGCCACAGCACACACCTATGCTGGCATCTCGCACCATCAGTAACGTTTGCCAGCGCTCTTCCCAGGTATGAGTAGTGACGACATTGTTGAAAAACGAGCGGGCAGTCTCGAGGTTGTGGTTGTAGCGGTGCACACCTATACCCGAGAGCTGCTCCACCTGCTCAGCGGTCAATATCCCCAACGAACAAGCGATGTTGATCTCGACTTCGTTGCGAATCGCCTCGATGCCGGCCGCGACCTGGGCCATCAACCGCTCATCGGGCCCGCGTACCGCCGCCACGATGCAGAATTCGGTGGCACCTGACTTAGCGGTCTGCTTGGCTGCCTCGACCAGGCTGGGGATATTCAACCAGGCACTGCGCACCGGCGACGCGAACAACCCAGACTGCGAGCAGAAATGGCAATCTTCTGGGCAACCACCAGTTTTCAGACTGATGATGCCCTCGACCTCGACCTCTGGGCCACACCAGCGCATCCGCACGTCGTGGGCTAGTGCCAACAACTCTTCGAGTCGGTCGTCGGATAGCCGCAGCACCTGCAGCACCTGGTCCTGGCTCAAGCCCTCACCGCACTCTAACACCTGTTGGCGGGCCTGAGCCAAGATGTCAACAGCCACGACGTCGGCATTTTCGGTATCACCAGCACCATTAGTTGGTCGAGTCGCCGCCTGAGTCACTCCGTACTCCTTAACACGCTTTAACTAGGTCCGAGCGCACGGACCTGAAGCTGTCCACCAGGCTCGTCGCAGCCTGACATGAACGATATTCACGTTAGGGTAGCCCGTTTGCACCTGAACAAACTCGATGCCGTCAGCTCGCAACAGCTTGGCCGTCGTGCCGCGGGGTCGGGCCCGCTAAGTCAGTGCGTTGCTGGCAAACACCGAACGTCGCGAGGTTAACTGATCATGTACTCGATGTGCTTGTTGCCGTCCCAGCGGCGCAGACCGGCAAAGTGGCCGTCGATCTGTAACGGCCGGCCCGCAATGCGCAGTGCCCTCCCAAGTTGAGCACCATTGACCCGACGGGCCAGCGTGACATGTGCAGTCCACTGACCGGGCAAGCTGTTAGACAGCGGCGCAACCGCCGCTGACAGCCGGCGTGAAAAGCCTGGAAAACACAGCCGATACACCGCAGTATGCAGAACTAACAGCTCACTTGTCGGCACCACGAGGCGTGCGAACACCACGTTGGCTAGACCAAACAACACCGGTGCACCAATCGTGGCGTCCAGCGGCAGCCGCTGACGCACCGAACCTAGCAGCTTGTCGACCTTGGGGTCGATATGTTCAGCAACGGCCAACGTCATGTGCGGCCTGCTGGCTGGCGTCTGGCTAGGTATACCGGCGCTGGCCAGCTGGTCCCAGATACGACGGATCGCCGACTCGGTGTCGGGATCAAAGACCAGCTCGATCGAATGGACCATCAGCGGACCAACCTAGTTACCCAGTCCCGGTCGAAGGCCATCGCGCTCATCTCCGCGAAGTCCGCAACATCCATCGACCCGGCCCCGGCGGGCAACGTGGCACGCAGTGGAGCCAGCCGAGCCAGTGCAGACCGATTGGCTGTGTGCACCATACTGGGCCACTCCGGCCAGCTACCGATCACCAAGCCAACGTACGAAACCCCCCGTGTAGCCAGCGCCTCCAGAGTCAGCGCGGTGTGGTTGAGAGTGCCCAATTCCACGCTGACCGTGACCAGTGCCAGCGCACCGAGCTCGACGGCGAGATCACGCACGGTGGCGCCCGCGTCGGCGAGTTCGACCAGTAGGCCGCCAGCGCCTTCGACTAAAGTCAAGCCTCCCGCGCGATCCAGGCCGGCGATGAGCTCCAGCAGTTGCTCACGGGTAGGCAATGGCATCCCGGCTTGTTCGGCGGCTGCGGCTGGCGCCAGTGGCTGCGGGTATCGCGCCAGGCCGGTAAGTTCGGCAACCCCAGAAAGCCGAGCCACCTCGGCGAGGTCGTCATCTCCGGTCTGAGTTCCGGTCTGAACCGGTTTACACACGGCTACGTCGAGGCCAACCTGACGCGCATGACACGCCAGCGCCGCACAAGCGACCGTCTTGCCAACTCCGGTGCCAGTACCAGTAACGACCACGACGGTCAACGGCGCGCCATAGAACGGCCACCAAGAACACCCGTCAGCACCTGCCGCGCCACCTCCAGCTCAACGCTGCCGAGAGACGCGCGCGCAGACAGCCGCAGCCGCGACGTACCGGCAGGCACAGTCGGAGGCCGGAAGCAGCCCACCCGCACACCGGCGTCTAGGCAGGCAGTCGCGGCGGCCAGCGCTACCTCCGGATCACCCAACACCACCGAGACTACCCCAGATTGCGGCAGCTCAGGAACATCGCAAATTGCGGCCAGGGTGCGAGCGTGCCGCAGCACCGCCTCTGAGCGCCACGTCTCAGCCTTTAGGATTCGCAGCGCGGCCCGCGCGGCACCCACCGCCGCGGGTGCCAGACCGGTGTCAAAAATAAACGGGCGGGCAGTATTGATCAGGTGAGCGCGCACCGCCCACGGCCCAAGAACCGCACCACCTTGACTCCCAAGCGCCTTAGACATGGTCGTCGTAATCACCACGTCGGGCGCACCCGCCAGCCCAACCTCGTGTATCAGCCCACGCCCACCACCACGCACACCGAGGCCGTGTGCCTCATCGACGAGGAGTAGCGCACCATGCCGACGGCACACATCGTGCAATTCCGCGACAGCAGCCAGCACACCGCTAGTGCTGAACACGGAGTCGGTGACGACGACCGCACGTTCCTTGTGACGTGACCTTAGCGCGCTGTCCACAGCGTTGACATCGCGGTGCGGTGTCACCACCACCCGCGCTCGCGACAGCCGGCAGGCATCTACCAAGGACGCGTGCGAATACGCATCGGAGACGATCAACGAACCCGGGCCAGACAAACCGATCACAGCCCCGAGGTTGGCAGCGTATCCGGAAGAGAACAGTAGGCCGGCGGAGGCGCCAACAAAGTCAGCGAGCTCGGATTCCAACTCGTGGTGCAGTTCGGTATCACCGGTAACCAGGCGGGATCCGGTGGCACCTGCACCCCAGACCCGCAGCGCCTCAACGCCGCCGTTGATGACGTCGGGATGTTGAGCGAGACCGAGATAGTCGTTGGAGGCCAGATCTAGCTCGGTGGCAACAGCTGGGCGCGGCCGCAGCGAGCGGCATAGCCCGGCCCCGCGGCGCTGCTGCTCCACTGTCTCAAGCCAAGCCAGCGGTGACGTCTCGATCGGGGCCTTCATGAGCCTTCAGCCTACGAGTCCGGCGACCTCAACCATCGCTGAGGTGATCTGGGCGATCTCAGCGGGCGGGCAGATGTATGGCGGCATCGCATACACCAGGTTGCGGAACGGGCGCAGCCAGACACGCCGGTCTAACGCCGCCGGGATGGCAACGGTGAGGTCAACTGACCGATCGCATTCGATAACGCCGATAGCACCACACACACGCACGTCAGTCACGCCGGATAAGCCCCGTACAGCTTCGAGTCCGGCCGTCAGGCCAGCCGATATTTCGGCAACGCGAGCTCGCCAGTCCTGGTCCAGCAGCACCTCC
Organism: Mycobacterium uberis; assembly: GCF_003408705.1. Lineage (GTDB taxonomy): Bacteria > Actinomycetota > Actinomycetes > Mycobacteriales > Mycobacteriaceae > Mycobacterium > Mycobacterium uberis. Next base: position 344,597 of record NZ_QAYL01000001.1, on the reverse strand, counting down.
ACGCTGGCCGCCGACACGGCACAGGCTAACGGATTGGCCATGAACGTTGGCCCATGCATCAACCCGCCGGCCGCACCGACGCTGATGGTATGTGCGATATCGGCCGTGCACAAGGTGGCGGCCAGGCTCAGGTATCCACCGGTGAGGGCTTTGCCGACACACATGATGTCCGGGCTCACCGCGGCGTGGTCGGCGGCGAAAAGCTCACCTGTACGCCCGAAGCCAGTCGCGATCTCATCGAAAATCAGCAGCACGTCATGCCGGTGGCACATGTCGCGCACATCACGCAGATACCGCGGATCGTGGAAGCGCATCCCGCCGGCGCCCTGCACCACTGGCTCGATGACCACAGCTGCCAGTTCAGCGGCATGCCGCGCTAGTTGCACCTCAAACGCCGTGCTGTAGGCGGAATCGTAGTCGCGGGGCACCTGCGAGGCGAACACTTGCCGCGTCACAATGTCGGTCCACAACGAGTGCATGCCACCTTCGGGGTCGCAGATGCTCATCGGTGTGAAAGTGTCCCCGTGGTAGCCACCACGCCAGGTCATCAGCCGCCGCTTGGCCAGCTGGCCGCGGCTGCGCCAATACTGCAACGCCATCTTCACCGCAACCTCCACGGAAACCGATCCGGAGTCGCTGAAGAAAACCGTCTCCAAGCCCGCCGGGGTGATGTCCACCAGCAGCTGCGCCAGCCGGGCCGCAGGCTCGTGGGTCAATCCGCCGAACATGACGTGATTCATCACACCCAGTTGGGTGGTTAACGCCGCGTCCAGCACTGGGTGGCCGTGACCATGGATCGCGGTCCACCAGGAGCTCATCGCGTCGAGTACCTCGATCGGCTCACCGTCGCGGATCAGCGTCAGCCACGCCCCGCGAGCGGCGACCGCGACCACGGGTGATTGAGCCTCCTTAACGTTCGAAGCGGTCGCAGCGCCAATAGTACTGTAAGGATGCCACAGATGGGCGGCGTCGATCACACCGATCTGATCAGACGTCAACCCAGAAGTCGCCCTAGACATAGAAATCGAGAGTAAAGCACGAGGACAGATTTGCCGGCGCCGCGCTTGGCCTTCTCGAGCCGTCTTGCTGGGTCGCGCAAACTCCGACCATCGGGAAACATGGGTCAGCACGGCTGCGCCGCCGCAGCTCCAAGACCGCTTTCCGGCCGACGAGATCGACCACCGGCCAGGAGCTAGCGCTAGCCACAACTGCGATGATGCCGCTGACACCGGCGACCAGCCAGCACGAACACCCCGGTTGCGGATGACCGTCTGGGACCTGACGTGCACAGTCGCGCTATTGATGCTGCTCGTCGTTCTGGTCGCGGCAACAGATTGACCAGCACGACTATTCGGTTTCTTCACGACGGTGTGCCCGGCCGGTACGTGCGGACCAGTGTCATATGGAATCGATATGTGGATCCTTATCGTAAGGTCATGGTGTGGTATCGCCGCGGCCTAAAGTGGATTATTCGTATCCCTCTTGCATGGTTGATAAATGTCTTTATTGTCTTTTGGCTGGTCTTGTCATTTGCCTCCTGGTAGTCAACGTTGTGGCCGGTTCTCTGACGACCACCTCCAGCGAACGTTGTTGGCTCTGACGGCACCACTGTGGTGGTTCGCCAATGGTGGGACAACACGTGTAGGTACATGGTGAAACTGAAATCACATCTGTGCAAACAAGATTAAGCGCTTCAGTCACCGTCAGGTCACGTTACGACAAAAAACCTTGGCGGACGACGAACGCTATAGGCCACCGACAATTTTTACTGTAAGAACTACTTACAGTGACTGAATGGAATGTGACTCAGCGGTGATTTACGTTCCCTAGCGGCATATGGCGGCGCTCGGTCCCGGTGGGTAGACCCCGTGTGAGTCATGAATATAGCGGCCGATGTGCGAAGGCAACCGCGCTGAAGCCCAAAACGCCCTTGAGGGCCAAGAAGATTGGGATCCAAATGAATCGCACCTACGCCTTCGTGATTAGCCTGGCACTGCTGGTGCCTCCGATACTCACCTGCGGCCTCGCATCCGCTGACTCGGGCACCAAGACGATGGACTACCAAAAAGTCACCGACATTGTCGTCACGCGCGCTCTCGCACAGTGCGGTGTACCATTCTCCTGGGCCGGTGGCGATGTTACCGGCCCCACTCGCGGGACGGGTACCGATATTAACACTGTCGGATTCGACGCCTCGGGCCTGATCCAATACGCTTACGCCGGAGCCGGATTCAAGCTGCCACGTTCTTCCGGCGAGATGTACAAAGTCGGCCAGAAGGTGCTACCGCAGCAAGCACGCAAGGGCGACCTAATCTTCTACGGTCCCGAAGGCACGCAAAGCGTCGCGATGTATTTGGGCAACGGACAAATGGTGGAGGTCAGCGACGTCGTCCAAGTGTCACCAGTGCGCAGCAAAGGCATGGCGCCTTACCTGGTCCGAATTCTCGGGCCCCAACCGGCGTCAGTGCCGCAAGCACCACTGCAGCAAGTGCCGATACTGCCGGCACCGCAGCAAGCACCACCTAAGCGGGCACCCTTGCAACACATGCCCTCGCAGATGCAAGTGCGACCCGTTCCGATTAGTCCCTCGCGGTAACCCGCCCGAGGCCTGCTAGGCCACCAAACACCGCCACCTGCTCCTTGCTAACAGCACCAATGCTCAGTGAATCCGAGAGCCGTCTCGGCCGGAGTCGCACACTAGGGAGTCGGTGGCGATGTTCGGTAAATTGGCGGTCAATCATGCAGACTCCGTCACCGCCTTTTCAGCCGATCGCCATCGCGACGCCTTTTACTCTGCGAACGCGCGCTGCGGAGCTCTCGGGGTTCTATCGTCACGATCTCGACGGCTTGCGTGGCGTCGCGATCGCGCTGGTGGCCATATTCCACATCTGGTTCGGTCGGGTTTCCGGTGGCGTGGATGTGTTTCTGGTTCTGTCCGGGTTCTTCTTCGGAGGCAATATCCTCCGCGCCACGCTCAACCCGGCCCCCTTATTATCGCCGTTCACCGAAATAATCAGGCTGGCCCGTCGACTGCTTCCAGCTTTGGTCGTGGTACTCGCCGACTGTGCGCTACTCACCGTCTTGGTGCAACCGCAAACTCGCTGGGAGACATTCGCGGACCAGAGTCTAGCCAGTCTGGGCTACTATCAGAACTGGGAGCTAGCCGGCACTGAGTCCAACTATCTGCAGGCTAGCGAAGCCGTAAGCCCTTTACAGCACATTTGGTCAATGTCCGTACAGGGGCAATTCTACATTGCCTTCCTGCTGCTAGTTACCGGATGCGCCTATCTCTTTAGGCGCCCGCTAGGTACCCATATGCGGACCATGTTTGTGGTGCTGCTCAGTACATTGACAATCGCGTCGTTTACTTACGCGACCTTTGCTCATCAGACTAACCAAACTACAACCTACTACAACAGCTTTGCGCGCGCTTGGGAATTGCTGCTGGGAGTGCTTATAGGCGCGGCAGTGCCCCATATTCGCTGGCCGGCCTGGCTGCGCACCGTGGTCGCCACCATCGCGCTGGCCGCGATTCTGTCCTGTGGGACGTTGATCGATGGTGTCAAGGAATTCCCCGGCCCGTGGGCCCTAATACCCGTCGGAGCCGCAATGCTTATGATCCTTGCCGGGTCCAACCGGCAAAGTCGTCCGGGTACCAGTGACAGCTTACCACTACCCAATCGACTGCTGGCGACCGCGCCGCTGGTGGAGTTGGGTGCGATGGCGTACACACTGTATCTCTGGCACTGGCCGCTGCTGATCTTCTGGCTGTCCTATACCGGCCACCACCACGCCAATTTCGTCGAAGGTGCAGCGTTGCTGCTGGTGTCCCTCTTCTTAGCTTACCTAACCACCCGGCTCATCGAGAACCCGCTGCGGTACCGTACACCCGCAAACATCAAATATCCGTCACCCGCCTGCACTACCGCCTGGCAGCTGCGCTTGCGCCGACCGACGATGGCGCTGGGATCAGTGGTGCTGTTGCTAGGCGTCACGCTGACCGCAACCTCATTTACCTGGCGCCAGCACATTAGCGTTTTACGCGCCACCGGCAAGGAGCTCGGCACCCTCAATACCCAAGACTATCCGGGTGCACGCGCCCTGACCTCCCGCGTGCGGGTACCCACCCTGCCGATGCGGCCCACTGTCCTGGAAATCAAGGACGACCTACCGGCCTCTACTCGAGACGGCTGCATCAGTGACTTTGTTAACCCGGCCATAGTTAACTGTACCTACGGCGATGCCAGCGCCAGCCGTACCATTGCGCTAGCGGGCGGGTCACACGCAGAACACTGGCTATCTGCGCTGGACCTGCTTGGGCAGTTACACCACTTCAAAGTAGTGACCTACCTCAAAATGGGCTGCCCGTTGTCCACCGAGCATGTCCCGCTGATCATGGGCAACAACGCGCCGTACCCACAGTGCCGCGGGTGGGTACACACGACAATGATCAAGTTATTCTCCGACCACCCCGACTACGTATTCACTACGTCGACCCGACCGTGGAATATCAAACCCGGCGACGTAATGCCGACAACCTACCTTGGAATCTGGCAAGCATTGTCCGACAAAAATATTCCTATCCTCGCCATGCGGGACACCCCGTGGCTAGTCAAAAACGGCCAACCGTTCAATCCGGCGGACTGCCTGGCCAAAGGCGGCAACGCGGAGTCGTGTGGAATCAAACGTTCCGACGTATTGGCCGACCGCAATCCCACTCTGGATTTTGTCGCACAGTTCCCACTACTGAAGCCACTTGACATGTCCGACGCAATCTGCCGTCCAGACATCTGCCGTGCGGTCGAAGGGAATGTGTTAATTTACCATGGCGCTCACCACCTGTCGCCCACCTACGTACGCACCATGTCCGACGAACTAGGCCGACAGATCGCAGAGAACACGGGTTGGTGGTAGCTAGCGCACCCAGGATCGACCCGAACACAGATAAGGTCAAACGTGTCGTCAAACAATCCAGCCGTGGCTTTGGCACGTTCGGACGCAACGCGCGACCCGGTGTTACCTACTGTGTATCCAGGCACCGCCTATCCACTCGGGACGACCTAATAACGGCGTTGATACCAACTTTCGCTATTCTCCAAAATCACTGACAAGGCTGACTTGTGTCTGATAGCCGACGACGACAGCGAGTCACGGGTCCCTCTCGACAAGGTGAACGGCTATGTCTGGCATGACATCTGCTGAACGTTACCCCGGTCCAGCACTACGGATTTCGTGTTCACAGGCCACTCGATCTGGGGGTCGACCACTGATGTGACCCCAGCAAGCTGCTGCTCGACCCGTACGGGAAATCATTCCACGGTGATTCCACGTTCGGCCAGAAGTTGCTCTCCCACAACGTGAACGCCGTTGACCCGCACGGCGACTCGGCAAACCCCGATACTCCCCCAATGGTCGATTCACTCGGTCACACCATGACCAGCGTGGTGATCAATCCGTTTTTCGGCTAGGCGTTCGACCAGGCACCGCTCATCCCCTACCACGAGACTGTCACCTAAGAAGCCCATGTCAAGAGCATGACACAGACCCACTCGGGCATTCCCGAAGAACTTCGCGACACCTATGCCAGGCTGACTCACCAGGCGATCATCGATCACCTCAAGGCACTCAACGTCACCACTCTCGAGCTGATACTGGTACACCAATTTCTGCACAACCAGCAGCTGCTACAGCTAGAATTGTGAAACTATTTAGTGTACAGCATATTCGGATTCTTTTCTCCGCGCTATCAGCACACGTAGAATCCATAGGCCCACAGTGCAGTAACCAAGTTCAAGACTGTAGTGCGTAACCGACATTAAGCCAACATCCAGGTCAGCCTTTAACGTAGGCTACAACCACACCGCCAAAGGCAACCACCTAGGCCAGACAATCGATTTCCGTAGCATCGACAACGCTAACTAATTACCGAATTGTCGACGAAGGCCTGCGGTTCTACAAGGACTTAACCGGTACCGGAAACAGCATCAATGCCCATCACCCGTACACCTTGCAGCGGATTATGAACTTTCTGCACTACTTGGGGTGCTCGAAATGCACGTCGACAAGTTCCGGTTCGACCTGGCGTCCAGGGTGGCCCATAGATTCTACGATGTCAACCGATTGAGCGCGTTCTTCGATCTGGTGCAACAGGATCCGGTGTTCAGCCAGGTCAAGCTGGCCGCCGAGCCGTGAGACGTCGGCGAAGGTGGCTACCAGGCTAGGCAATTTCCCCAGGCTATGGACCGAATGGAACGGCAAGCACCGATACACCATGCGCAACTACTGGCAAGACAAGCCGGCCACCCTCGGTGAGTTCTCCTCCTGGCTAACCGGGCCATCGGACCTCTACGAAGTAACCGGTCGACGCCCCAGTAGCCAATATCAACTTCGTCACCGCACACGATGAATTCACGCTGGGCCACTCAGTTATCATTCAACGAAAAACACAACAAAAACAACCGCGACGGAGAAGAGTCACAACTGTTCGTGGAATTGCGACGTCGATAGATCCATCGACGACTCTGAAATCCTGGCGCTGCGCGAAATGCGCAACACGTGGACAACCCTGACCGTCAGCCAGGGAACACCTCTGCTCTCTCACGGCGACGAGATCGAGTGTACCGAACTAGACAACAATAGCATGCACTGCCAGGACTCCAAACTATCGGAGATGGATTGGTCATTAGTTGACAATAACGCCGACTTGCTTACTTTTACGCGCAAAACGACACGCTTACGTAAGCAGCATCCAGCGTTTCGTCGCCCTGTCTCTTCGATAGAGTAACCAATCCGAAGCGGTGATGAAGTCCGTGATATCTCCCGGTTGACACCAACTGGCCAGGAGGTGACACACAAGGATTAGAGCAGGGACTTCTATAAGTGCGTGACGGTATTTATCAACGGCGACGCCACTACCGCGTCCAACGCCTGCGGCGAGCTGGTGATCGAAAACTCCATTTTTTGTGTTTCAATGTTCATGACCACGGCACGGAGTTCATAACGCCGCATATAGACCACACTGAAGAGTGGACCGTGGAAGAAAATACCAACGATACTGCTGGTGATGCCAACCTGGTGGTGACCACCTAGTAAAACATTTCAGTGCCGGTACGACCGCTGCTAGTTCTCCGTAAGGCTACCTGATACATAGCTTTTCCGGTTCTTTTCACCTAATCAGTTACAGCTGCGTAGTCCATCCAGCGGATTTAGGTTCACCTTCGCCGACGCCGAAGACTTGCTGGACTATTTCGACGAGCTAAGGGTGACGCATCTTTATCTATCCCCATACTATGACCGCGGTCCACAGGTCCTGCCACGAGTACTACATCACCGACCCGACGACGGTGTCCACAGAGCTGGGCAGTCCCAATGGCTTGGTACGGCTGTCGGCCGCGACACAAACGCGCGGTATAGGCCTGGTTGTCGACATCGTGCCCGATCACGTCGAAATCGACAAAAACAGACAGCACCCGTAGTGGTGGGACGTCTTACACCACGGCCGGAATTAGTCCCACGCAGCTTTCTTTAATATCGACCGGGACTTTGACGCACAGAACCGAACTATATTGCTGCTGTTGGATTGTAACGATTACTTCGGCAATCTCAAAGCCGACAGAGACTTGCTGCGGCTGAGCATTTAGCGCTGATTGCCGCTGGCCCGCCCAAGCTAGACGCTGGAACACCCAGTGGTGTGGATCACCGCAGCGATTGCATCGGCCAATGGCGCGATATCGGTCGACGATCGTGATACGCATGTACGGACAGGTGCAAATCCGGAAGCATGTGCCCAGCGCCGCGACCCAATCACTGTCAAGCAACCAAGTGATCGAAACCGTCTCGTCGGATAACGAGATCCCGATGTTCAGCCCGGACCAACCGTAGGCAGTGACGTCGCGCTCGGTTAGCATGGTACGCAGCTGAATTCAGTTATTAGCGTAGCGCTCCTCAGATGTGCGGAGAAAACATATCACAGCCTGGCAGGACCACAGGCTAACAGCCAGACCTTGCCAGTAGATGGTCTCACCTAGCCCGATCGGAACTGTAGTCGTCTGTCGTGCCCGTTTAACGGTGCGGTGGTCTCCGACCAATCGGGCGACCCATAGGTCAGGTTCGTAAACCTTAGACACTGACCGCCAAGGCCCAGCGGTTGACAGATCCGGCTAATATGTGCAGTGGCGCCCCGGCAATGTCCGCGCAGTGGTCGTCCTCCACAAGTAGCAGATCGTCGAACCGGTCACTCAACAGGCTACAGAGCATGCCGGCACGATCGACGGATAGCGCCGCGGTGGTCGAGTTTTGTGCGTGACCAATGAAGACCACAGCTCGCGTATCACGGCTTACCACCCGAGCCACGTCGGCAACCAGCGGACCGTCATCTACCTGCACCGAATCAGCCGAAAACCCAACGCTGCAAGAAGAGCCAGAAAGTTGGACCAGCTCTGATCCTCGACAGCTACACGGGTACCGGGACACAAGTATACGCCGGGTACTCGCTCGATGCCATCCAGAGCTCCACTGATTACCGCGAGATGGCCGACGGAGACATCGGTGCGACACGGATGTGAGTCTACAAAGCGCCGAGGAAATCGCCAGCTCACCGTACAGCACAGGGCCGCGCGAACTGCCCTGCAATCGGGCAGCAGCGCAGAGTCGGGGTTGCCGGTCAACAAATCGCGCACCCGCCGGAACCCGAATCTCGATCAGTAACCGGGGTGTGATTGCCAGCCAGTTACGCACCCAAGTGCCGCGTCGCCTTGCGGCTTCAATCGCCCCGTGATCACGCAACAGCCGGTACACAGCGACAGCGCTGTTGGCGTTCACACTGACCCGGGTTGTCAGTTCCCGGATTGACGGCAGGACGGCACCGGGCGCTCAGAGAGATAACTTCTTCACTACTGTCTGCTATCGACCCCCGTCACATTCTGGATAAGGCGCTGACCTGTCCCCTTGACTACGTCAAAGCCAGCGAGTTAGTGGTTTTGCAAAAGACACACCCACTTAGGGAACCCCGCACCTGGATGGGTTGATTGGCAGCGGACCAAAATTCACCACCAGGGAAGTCAAGACCATCAAGTAAGGTAAGGCTGCCAGCTTCCGTCACCGCCTCCCCTCATCGACGGATTGATAGGCTGGCCCTCCTGGCCCAGTGTACCGTTCCTTGACCTAATGCTCAGTAGTCGTTGTGGGCGCCGCACCCGTGATCGAAGACTCAACTTGGTCGAAGTCTCGGCAAAAGCACACAGCGGCGGCCTGGCTGATTATCCAAAAGACTATACGTTGCCATGGTATAAGGGAATACTACCGCTGAGCTTGACGGCCAAAATACCGGCAACGACTGGCAACATCGACCCCACGATACCTGACACCTTACCGCAGACCCTAACATGCCATCGCAACGCAAACGCAGTGGTTACAGCAACAGGTAACGGTAGGCCGGCGAACCTGGCTGCAGGGTTTCGATGTGCATTTCGGTCGCCTGCATCCGGGCTAGCAGGCCGTCTAAGTCTGCAGCCGATCCGAGCTGGATGCCCACCAGCGCTTCGCCGGTCTCTCGGTTGTTGCGCTTGACATACTCGAACAAAGTGATGTCATCGTTGGGCCCGAGCACCTCATCAAGAAAACGACGCAACGCACCGGGCTTTTGTGGAAAGTCCACCAGGAAATAATGTTTGCGACCGAGGTGAATCAGCGAACGCTCCAACACCTCGCCGTAGCGCAATACGTCGTTGTTGCCGCCCGAGATCAGACAAACCACAGTAGACCTGGGCTCAATGTCAGTTTCCAACAGCCCGGCTACCGACAGTGCGCCCGCCGGCTCGGCGATGATGCCTTCATTCTGGTAGAGGTCGAGCATCGCTGTGCACACCGCTCCCTCATCTACAGTGGTGATCGACACCATGTCACCTGCGGCAGCCAACGCGGTATAGGTCAACGTTCCCGCCCGATCCACCGCGGCACCATCCACGAATTGATCAACGTGGTCCAGTGTCACCGGCTCACCCGCAGCCAGCGCGGCTATCATTGCCGCAGCACCGGCAGGCTCGACGCCAAGCATCGCGGTGTTCGTCGTCCGTTCAGCTAAATAGGCGGTCATGCCGGCAATGCAGCCGCCGCCGCCCACCGGAACCACCACTAGGTCAGGCTCGGTCTCGAGTTGCGCCAACACCTCGACGGCAATGGTGCCTTGACCTGCGATGGTACGGACGTCGTCATACGGCGGTACCAACGTCGCGCCGGTGCGTTCAACATCGTCAACTGCTGCGGCAGCGGCAAGATCGTAGGTGGCTCCTCCGACAATCAGCTCGACGAATTCCCCGCCATAGTAATGGATCCGATCCCGCTTTTGCTTGGGTGTCTTGGCGGGGACATAAATACGGCCATGCACACCCAGTGACCGACACGCATACGCAAAGCCCTGCGCATGGTTACCCGCCGAAGAACACACCACACCGGCAGCGACCTCTTCGGCGGTCAGTTGCACCAACAGATTGTATGCGCCACGCAGCTTATAAGAACGCACCGTCTGCAGGTCTTCACGCTTGAGGTACACCGCCGCACCGGTGATCGCCGACAACCGATCGCTGAGCTGCAATGGGGTAGGCGTAATCACAGGCGCGATCCGCTTTGCCGCACCATCAATGTCAACCGCGGACACTGGTGGGGTCCGGGAGCTTCTGCTCAGTTCGGCGGACACCGGTCAATGGTGCCATGCTGTCCGACAAGCAATCAGCTCGCCGGGGTCGGCACGAAGACCAGAATTTGGCGCCCAGTCTCAGCCTATTCATTTGGCGTAGTTCGACCAGACCTCGACGGCACACTGCCACCAGGTCGCCTTCTCGTCACCGAAAACCTAGCGCGGCGTCGTAATAACGACTGACGCAACCATCCTACAGCCCCGACACGGGGACTCTGGACGACATTGCACTACTAGACTGGGTGTTTCGGAGCTCCTCCAAGTGGGGCGACGATTACGTACTCGCTACATATCAACGGAGTTTGCCGGTCTTGACACCGACAGTGATCAGCAACACCACAGGCCTTACCTGCATATCTGTGCCCTCGGTTCCGCTGGAGACCGTGTACTTCTCAACTTGCTGGTGCGGCCAGTAGACAGGGCTGGGTACATATTCTCCCAAAAATGCCGTGACACCACCCTAGGCAGTCAGCTGTTCCGGTCTCTGAAATCTTCCGGTTCCCGGAATAAGAATCGGGGGATCCTTGAATCTGTGACTTGCCCGGCCAATACCCCAGATGTGCTGGTCGCGGGTGAGAAGTTACCGCGGTACAAGCTGTTCGTCGTGATCGCCGGGTTCGCTACGCCGCTGGTCGGGGTATCGACCAGCAGTTCGGCACCTACGGTGCTGGGTGGTACCAACGTTGTCATCGTGATCGGTTTGGCCTCTCAAGATACTCTCCTAAGCCCTCCAGGCGCTAGTACAGCCGCATGCTGGCCAGTTCGGCGACGACGTGTTGACCTGCCTAATGGCATCGTCGATCTCGTTGGTAAACTGCTCTCGACGCTGAGCGATGTCGTTGGTATCAACACCCGCAACCACTTTGGCAGCTTAATGTCAGGCTGCGCGAATTTCGACGGCCAGGTCTCCGGCAGGATTCGTCCCGATGAGGTCACGATGGAAAGGTTGGCTCAAGATCGTGATTTTAACCGCGCCGTCGCAGCCACCCAGCGGCGCTGGCGCCGGACCGGAGCTTCCGGTTGCCGATAACGCAGTGTATGCCGAGATTGATGTAATCGGGTATGTAAATAAAGATAGGCCACCCATCGACAAGAGCGTGACACGCCAGAAAATGCCATCTAGATACTTTAGTGCCGTCGCAGGTTGCATTGCCAACCAATGGCACATATCCTGTTACCAGGCCAACAGGAGTAAGGTGGATTACGTCATATGCGGATCCGGACCGGCATGGGCCGTATCGGGGAACAGGGCGCACATCGACAGGGCCAAAATTAGCGACCACACCATTCTCATTGGCTAAGTACCCGAAGCAACAGACTAACCACCCAAACATCCGGGACCCAACAGTGCCTTGAGATCTCCCATCAGCGCCGGCGACGATGTCACCCGTAGCGACTGGTCTAGTTCGAGCGTGGTTGTGCGGTTCTCGCTGATAAGCCGAAGATACACCTGCGATGTGCCGGGATGGCGCGCTAACACTTGTCTGAGTGCACTTACCTTGTCGAAGGTGCATTGCTGAGTCGGCAAACTAACGGCCAACGGCTGGTCTGCTTGCACGTTGGAAAAGTCAGGAACAACAAGCTCATTGGCGATCAGTGCAATCCGGTCATCACGTATCGCCACCTTGGCATTAACCAGCACAACAGCATCATCGATGATGGCGGCACCGTAGCTGGAGTACGTGTGCGGGAAGAACATCACCTCGATACTACCAATAAGATCCTCTAATTGCGCTGATGCCCAAGGAATTCCATTTTTATTAACGCGCCGATTCACCGAGGCCAGAATACCACCCACACGCACCTGAGTGTCATTGGAGACATCACCATCGAGGATCGTTGGAATGGCAGTGTCCACCTGGGCAGCCAATAGGTGTGCTACTCCGTTAAGTGGATGCCCAGAAACATACAGGCCCAACATCTCCCGTTCCAGGGCTAGCTTGTGTTTGTCCTCCCACTCATCGCCAGGCACTCTGATGGTAAACACGGCGTCAGTACCGACATCGGCCCCGCCGAACAGATCGAACTGCCCGATCGCTTCGGCTTTCTTGGTACCCAGCACCGAATCCACAGCGTCAGTGTGGACTAGGAAAAGGCCTTTGCGCGAATACCCCAACGAATCGAAGGCACCTGCCTTGATCAGCGATTCAGTAACCTTCTTATTGCAGACCGAAATGTCAATCTTGTGCAGATAGTCCGAGAAGTCGGCGAACTTGCCCTTGTCACTGCGGGTCTTGATCAACGAACCCACGACGTTGGCACCGACATTGCGCACCGCACTCAATCCATAGCGGATGTCAGCGCCCACTGACGCGAAATTCATGCCAGACTCGTTGACATCCGGCGGCAGCACCGTGATACCAAGCTTGCGACAGTCAGCCAGATAGACGGCCACCTTGTCTTTATCGTCGCCGACCGATGTCAACAGGCCCGCCATGTATTCACCGGCAAAGTTGGCCTTGAGGTAGGCGGTCCAATAGGAGACCAGGCCGTAGCCGGCGGCGTGTGATTTGTTGAATGCGTAGTCAGCGAAAGGCAGGATAGTGTCCCATAGCGCCTTAACGGCTCCGGACGAAAATCCGTTGGCCTGCATGCCTTCCGAGAAGCCCTCGAATTCTTTCTCCAGCACCTCGCGCTTCTTTTTTCCCATCGCCTTACGCAGAATATCTGCTCGCGCCAAAGAGTAGCCAGCCACCTTCTGTGCGATACGCATGATCTGCTCTTGGTAGACGATGAGTCCGTAGGTCTCGGCCAGGATCTCGCGTAGCGGTTCCTTGAGTTCGGAGTGGATAGGCTTGATCGCCTGACGATTGTTCTTGCGGTCAGCGTAGTCGTTGTGCGCGTTCATACCCATCGGGCCGGGCCGATACAGCGCCAGTACCGCGACAATGTCCTCGAACCCGGTCGGTTGCATGCGGCGCAACAGATCGCGCATGGGCCCACCGTCAAGTTGGAACACACCCAGGGTGTCACCGCGGCCCAGCAGCTCGTAGGTGGCCTTGTCGTCCAGTGGCACGGATTCCAGGTCGAGGTCAATTCCCCTGTTTTCCTTGATGTTTTCGATCGCATCGCCGATGATCGTCAGGTTGCGCAGACCCAGGAAATCCATTTTCAGCAGGCCGATGGCCTCACACGACGGATAATCCCAGCCGGTGATGATGGCCCCGTCCTGCGGTCGCTTCCACAACGGAATTGCTTCGGTCAGCGGCTCACTGCTCATGATGACCGCGCATGCGTGCACACCGGCATTACGGATAAGACCTTCCAGTCCGCGCGCAGTCTGGTAAATGGTGCGCACGTCCGGGTCGGTTTCGATCAGGCTGCGAACCTCGGCCGCCTCCTTGAACCGCTCATGGGCCGGGTCAGTGATTCCCAACAACGGGATGTCTTTGGCCATGATCGGTGGAGGTAACGCCTTGGTGATCCGGTCGGCCATAGCAAATCCGGGCTGCCCGTAATGGATACGCGCCGAATCCTTCAGCGCCGCTTTAGTTTTAATGGTACCGAAAGTGATGACCTGGGCGACACGGTCGTGCCCCCACTTGCCGGCGGCGTAACGCACCATCTCACCGCGACGACGGTCGTCGAAGTCGATATCAATGTCCGGCATCGAGGTGCGTTCGGGGTTAAGGAACCGCTCGAACAGCAGTCCGTGCGGTATTGGGTCGATGTCGGTGATACCTAGGGCGTATGCGGCAAGCGACCCGGCGACCGAGCCGCGGCCCGGACCCACACGGATCCCGACCGACCGGGCATAGTTGATCAGATCGGCGACGATCAGGAAGTAGGCTGGAAAGCCCTTGGCACATATGACGTCGATCTCGTAGGCCGCCCGCTCGACGTATACGTCAGGTGGGCTGTCGAGGAATCGGCGAGCCAGGCCGGCGTCAACCTCGTGGCGTAACCAGGACGCCTGATCGTGCCCCTCGGGGACGGGAAAGACGGGCATCCGGTTGCGTGGTCTCCACACGTCCGCATAAGACTGGACCCGTTCGGCGACCAGCAATGTGGAGTCACAGGCCCCGGGAACCTCGTGGTCCCACAACTGGCGCATCTCGGCAGCCGACTTGAGATAGTAACCGTCACCGTCGAACTTGAACCGGTTCGGATCTGACAAAGTCTTGCCGGTCTGCACGCACAGCAACGCCTCATGGTTGTGCGCGGCATCACGGGTGACATAGTGGCAATCGTTGGTGGCCAACGGCAGAATGTTAAGCTTGCGGCCGATATCGAGCAGTCCTTCACGGACGCGGCGCTCGATAGGCAGGCCGTGATCCATCAGTTCAAGGAAGTAGTTGTCGGGGCCAACGATCTCACGCCATTTGGCGGCCGACTCCAACGCTTCCCGGTCGTGGCCGAGGCGAAGCCGAGTCTGCACCTCACCAGAGG
This sequence comes from Mycobacterium uberis, assembly GCF_003408705.1. Lineage (GTDB taxonomy): Bacteria > Actinomycetota > Actinomycetes > Mycobacteriales > Mycobacteriaceae > Mycobacterium > Mycobacterium uberis. The sequence goes on along the minus strand of NZ_QAYL01000001.1, from coordinate 329,515 downwards.
GGCAACCGGTGGTAATGATGATGCCCTCGGCATGTTCGGCGATGAGCTCGGCATCCATTCTCGACCACTTGCTCAATTGTCCCTCGAAGGAAGCCAGCGAGGACAACTTGAACAGATTGCGCAGGCCGACCGTATTCTCAGCCACCATCGTCAGGTGCGTGTAGGCGCCACCCGCCGAAACGTCGTCGGCCTTCTGGCTAGGGTCACCCCAGGTGATACGCCGGGTGTCGAAGCGCGATCCAGGTGCGATGTAGGCCTCCACACCAATAATCGGCTTGATCCCGGCTTTGGTGGCCAGGTTGTAAAACTCGCTGGCACCGAACATGTTTCCATGATCGGTCATGCCGACCGCGGGCATCTGTAGCCGTTCCACCTCGGCAAGCATGGGCGTGATCTTAGCGGCGCCGTCTAACATCGAATACTCGGTGTGGTTATGCAGGTGCACAAAGGAGGACTGGTCCATAGGGACGCCAGTCTATCGACCGACCACTGACGACGCTTCGATGTGTCGCCACGGAACCCAGAGGGTCGAACAGTGCAGGGTCAGAGAGCTCGAGGCGTAGACCAAGCGTGGATCCACTATTTTGGGATCACACCGTTAACGTGACGCCGTACTTGGCGCCACCCTTCTCAGATCTTGAAGATGCCGGCTTATTAGGCTGGTCCCATGTTGTGATCGTCCAGGTCGCCCAGTTGCACATCCCCTTGGCACGGGCTACACCCTACGATTTGAGTGCCTGCGGATCAGCTCCTCAGGGAGCTCGCTACACCACTCTTCCGGCATTGCAGGCCAATCGTGTAGCTCTGACAGATCCGAGATTATGGTGCCAGGTACCCTGAGGAATCATCGGTATGTCGGCAGTTATGTCAACAACAGCGATCACTTGAGCATAGCCGCGACGACACCTACGCATACGCTGCACACAAGACACGCGGGGATCCTGGCCTCTATCTCACGGAGAATCGCGCAGAACCGAATCTCCTAGCGACACTGTCCGTCACGCAATCAGTTACCGATCCAGATGGCGAATAATAACAGGCTAAGCGGCGCGTATCTGCCACTAATGCTGACGAACTTGGGCACCACGATGCGCTTACAAGCCAGCATCACGCTAATCGCGGCTCTGCAACGTCAGTCGTGTGATGCGATCTGTACAATGGGAATACTGAACCGGTTGGTATTGGCGATCTCGACCCACTCAATCGGAACCGGACCTGGGCGCAAAACCGTGACCGACACTACCCGTATCGTGTCACTCCTCGTGAATCGCCTCCGAGAATGTCTGGACAAAGGCCTCGGTGGCCGCAAAACGACCATGTAAAGAGTCAGCTAGAGCCCGGTAATGAGGCGATGTTAAGGACCACGTTGGCATCACACTATGACCATGGCCAATAGCATCGCATACGTCGGTGCCATCAACATAAGCACATAAGCGAGTTGAGAGCCACCTCTTTGCTATCGCGTTCGAGTGGTATCATATGTAGTTACATTACTGGTGCCAAAGCCGACACTATTGCGCAATCGGTTCGTGACGGAGCCAGGACGATAACTTTGCATGAACCACGGACGATAACTTTGCATGAACCACGGACGATAACTTTGCATGAACCACGGGGGTCATCGAGGTCAAGTAGCACGACTTCAGCTGTAGCCGAGTATTCCTGGCCTGCCCCGGCTTACAAGCTCATCGAGGTGGTCGCGGTGCCGCACATTACCAGCAGCTAGCGAAAAACCGAGGCGGGCCAAGCCGCGAGCCAGTTCGGCTTTGATGCCTGATGCGGCACCGGTGATGACGATGGTTGTCTCATTTTTCGGCTCCAGAAGGTTCATGGTGTCACTAATGGATCCTGCGAGTCGCTTGGACAAATGTTGCGCTCCGTTTATTGAGCTCTTCTAACTTCGCTGTGCGAAAATCAGATTCACCGACCTTGACTGCGGCGGAATCCGTGAACATACCGAAGGTGCGGTTACGTACCCAGTCCATCACCACAGAGTTAACCACGTCGGCGACGACAGTGAACTGACCGAACAGTGAGTTGACTCGCCGAGAACAATGCAGGATCGCGTCAGCAATCGCCGTTGGCTGTCTGCTCTGGCGTCAACGTCGGGAACTTGTCATATAGAGCTGGTCGGCCTGATCATCAGCGTACGCACCAACGCCATGTACACGGTAGTTAATCGAACGTTGTCGTTCACTATCTCAGCTTGTAGCGCGTCACACAGGCTGCCCAGCGCGACCTTGTTGGCGATGTAAGCGCTAAAGCACGGCACACGGGTTTGCACTCCAACCGACGAAACGTTGACGATCTGCTCGCAACCACGTTCCCACGTCTCAGGGACGAACTTGAGAATGAGCTCAACTGCTCCAAGGTGATTCAGCTGCATCGTCCACTCGTAGTCATAGATCCAGTCGTAGGACAGCGTTAATGACCACCGAATTGAGCGCTTCAGCATTACTTATCAAAATGTCTACGCCGCCTAGATCAACGAGCACCTAGTCGACCATAACGGCGATGGTATTCACGTCAGACAGGTTGCACGGGTATACATGGGCGATCCCGCCGCGAACAACTCGGATCTCCGAGGCGATTTTTTCGAGGTCCTCCAGGGTGCATGACCAACACCACCGTGTCACCTGCTGCGATTTTGGCCGCCGCTGCAACAATGCCCAACGACCCACCGGCAATAAGGATGGTCTTGCTTCCGACCGCTTCGCTAAGTTTGCGGTCCTAAAGCACATCGAAAAGGTTCCGTAGATAGACACAGGCGATATCGCCCCGCAGAGTTAGGGGTGTTGACGATATTAGACATAGCCGCGAACAGCTTTTCGACGAGGTTCGTCAGGCCGCCAAGATTTATCGATCGTCGCTCCTGGTGATGTTCGCGCCAAGACCGCAGCTGCCCTAGTCACCTAACAGAGTCACCTCGCTGGGCGATGTGTGTGATGTGAGACAGATCATCAAGCCCAACCTAGGACATCCCCGATAAATCGATGGGGATTGCCGTCATGTTGCCCAGCTCAGCTGCTGTGCCAACACCAGAACATGCAGCTGAGAACAGGCGATATTCCTGTCATACAAAAGATAATACGAACGTGCTCCGACACTAACGGATGTGCAACGGCGCAGTTCTTGGCTGTTCTAATAAGAACATTGTCACGATCCCACAAGCGTAAACTCGCCGACATCTACAACAGAATTGGTGGGTACAAGGCGATCGAAGTCATAGTCGACGACTTCGATGTTCGCATTCTTGCTGATGATCAACTGTCCAGATTCTTCTCCGGAATGAACATGAGCCATCTTAGGACAAACGGCTGAGTTCATTGCGGCCGACCTCAGCGTGCTCAAGCCCTACACCGGTGCGTCGATGAAACAGGTGCATCAGGACGAGGAATCGCTAGAATAACACTTTACCTTCTTAGCAGGACACTTGAGCGACTCGACCACAGCCGCCAAAATGCCTGCTGAGACTGGGAAGGAAGTACTCGGGGTCATCGCTCCACTAGCCTTTAGCATAGTACCAGGAGAAAACACCACACCATAAATCTGACAGCGATCGACCGCAAATGAAGTTCCGCGCCGGTGCGCGTGTAGCGTTAGCGGGCAGCCGGAAGCTGGATAACCAGTTCGCATGAGATTGATTGTCATCATCGTGGCCACTCTGGTTCTGAGCGTTTGCGAGTCAAACAAGCCATCCGAAGAACAATTCGTCTGACTCAACCACCAGCAACACGACATAACCTACGGCGACGCCATCGACAAGCACAATGTCGCTCGACTGCACAAAAGCCACAACCAACGCGCAGCAACTGGTATGTAGTGAACCGCAATTGACCGAACTCCACTACCAGCTGCAGACCGCCTAGCAGCAGGCACTGGACCGTCCCGGCACAGACCAAACAGCGCTTACGATCACACAAGACAGTTGGACAACGGTTCGCGATGGCTGCACACAAAACGTCAACTTCCGCACCTACGTGATAGCACGTGTACCAGACCCGACTGGTCCAGCTGGCAATCGCCGACCCAACCACCGTGGTACCATGGATAATAATGTACTATTGCCTTCTCCGGGAGTCCGGGACGTTGACCGTTGCAGTTCTACAACCAGCTCAACCTAACGGCCGTCATGCCGAAACTGGAAAAGCAACCAGCACATCCTGTATCGTCTAGTTATCCAGCTCGGGCGCCCGGGCTGGATAACTAGAGCCATCGAGGTGAGATCGGACTTGATTTAAACGGTAACAGGTTCTTCTGTACGGCACTGTCATGACGGTTAACAGGCTACCAGTCAAGCCAAAGCGGGAGTGAGCACTTAGCGCAAATATCGAAACACGAGCGCAGAGTACTCAAGCTGACGACTCCCGGTACTGAAACCTCTGCGAGCCCAAGCTGGGCATTGGCCTGCCACCCTCTATCCTGTTTCAGGACACACTACCCAGATTCGGCGATCGTGCGAACCAAAAGATCTAACGCGAACGCTGAAACTAGCGACGGTGCTCACTAACGGTTGAAGTTGGGGCGGGAGGAGAACCAACAAGGCCGTCATCGCGGCATGGGTCGGGTCATCCAGCTCGACAACATGGTCGTTCCTCTCGCCGGTGTTTGAATGTGGACCACTGATCGGGCGCCCGCAACAGTCCTGCCCGGGTAGTCAGACCCGTGTCCCCCTTTCCTGCCTGGCGGAAGATCGATCTTGAGGCTTGGCTAGGTAACGTTAGGCAGTTACGCGGCCAATACCGAACGCGGCGGTCAACTCCCGCACAAGTTCGCCGGTCGCAGCGGGTCGACGCAATTGAACCTTGCACTCACTCGAGAGCTTTAAAGGCTTGATAGTTGATATCGACGCACCAAGCAAGATTGATTCCCAATATGCTGCAAGGCATTTACTCCCAAGTTCGACGATTGTAGCCACAGATCGTCCCATTGGAGTCCCTGTGTAAACACCTTCACGTAAGATAAGCAACAGGATTCGGTGTTCACTGAGTTCGGCGATGGTGCGGGTGACTGCGTCAGCCGAACGTCCAAGCCAATCAATAGCCACAACAATCGCAGGTCACCGACACAGTCCGCCCACCTGAGTTGGGCAAACAACACGGCTGGGATCTTTCTTGGCTGGACATCCGTACGACCTAGGAAAGGCCATCCTGACGCTACCAAAGGGCGTTGAGCCAACGTTTGGCCAGCATGGTCAGCAGCACTGGACCGTCACACCGGCGGCAACGAGATGCTAGCCGGCGCAATGCCGTTCCAACCCACGATGGCGGCGATCGAGACATGCCCTCCAAGAGCGACGTTGGCAACCAAAAGCTGTTACATCCGCTCGGCGTGATGGTCGTGGCGACTCGGGATGAGCACCCCACTGCCGTTCGTCGACGGGACGTTCGACCTGGTGACCACTCGTCATAAGATCACCGTGTGGTGACGAGATCGTTCGGGTAATCCTGCCGAACAGCACCTACTTTGCGCAACAATATAGAACCCACAACGATGTTGGAGCTGGTCGAGTACTTCAGCGAACCACAACCCGAAAAATAGGCCGAGTGTCATACCAACGTGGTAAGTGCGCAGTAATAAGACACTGGCCTACAGATCGTGGGTTTGCGTATGAAGCGGCTACGAACCGAGTTCTTCGACATCGACACCGTTATCTACTTCCTAAGCAAAGTGATCGGGACGATGCCGGACTTTACTGTGTATCGCTATCGTAACCGGCTTCGGGAACTTTATGAAGGCATCGAGGTCAGTGGGTCGTTTGTCGCGAACTCGAAGCGGGTCCTCATCGATTCACGCAAACCCAACTGAGCATTGACGCCCGTCACTCTTCAGCACGCAGCACATCCAGTGCGTGCTGCAGATCAGGTGGGTAGGGGCTGACGATCTCAACTCGCCTGCCGTCGACCGGATGGTCGAATGACAGCGACCGAGCATGTAGCCATTGACGTTCTAGCCCAACCCTTTTCGCCATCTTAGGGTCGGCTCCATAAACAAGGTCGCCACAGCATGGATGACGCAGTGTGGCAAAATGTACCCGGATCTGGTGAGTACGACCGGTTTCCAGATGCACGTCAAGGAGGCTCGCGGCAACGTAGACTTCCAGAGTATCGTAGTGAGTAATACTGTGCCGACCGTCTTTAGTGACCGCAAATTTCCAGTCGTGACCACGGTGCCGACCAATGGGCGCGTCAATCGTCCCGCTGGACGGATCGGGGTAGCCTTGCACCAGCGCATGGTAGCGCTTGTCGACCGCCCGGTTTTTGAACGCCCGCTTGAGCACAGTGTAGGCACGTTCGGAGATTGCCACCACCATCACACCTGAGGTACCGACGTCGAGACGATGCACAATGCCTTGGCGCTCGTGCACACCCGAGGTGGTGATCCGGTAGCCGGCAGCGGCCAGGCCACCGAGCACCGTTGGCCCGGTCCAGCCGACTGACGCATGCGCCGCCACCGCTGCCGGCTTGTCGACAGCGACAATATCGCCGTCAGAGTACAGGATCGTCATACCCTCGATGTCAACCGGGGTGTTCTCCAGGGGTGCCGGCGCTTCGGGCAAGCACACCTGTAGCCAGGAACCCGCCGTCAACCGATCGGACTTTCCCACCTGCACGCCGTCCAACTCAACACCGCCGTCTTCGACGAGGGCAGCCGCAACAGCTCGGGACAACCCGAGCAGGCGCGCTAGCCCGGTATCAACACGCATGCCTACGAGTCCCTCTGGGACAGACATCGCACGGTCAGCCATCAGAACTGGCCGGTGATGTCGCCGTTGACGTTACGACGCCGATCACCAGTGTCTCCACCGACCGTACGCCGACCGACAGTGTCGAAGTCGAAGCCAAAGATTGACAGGAAGACCAGCAGGACAGCGCCGCCCACCACCGACGGATCAGCGACATTGAACACCGGCCACCAGCCGATCGACAAAAAGTCGACGACATGTCCCCGAAGGGGCGCGGGCGCTCGGAAGAAGCGATCGACCAGGTTGCCCATCGCACCACCGAGGATCATCCCCAGACCCAACGCCCACCAGGGCGACACCAGCCGCCGCCCTATCCAAAAGATCCCAACCACCACACCCGTAGCGATCAGCGTCAACACCCAGGTGTATCCGGTCGCCACCGAGAAAGCTGCTCCCGAATTACGCACCAAAGTCCAGGTAACCGTGTCACCGATGATCGACACCGGCTGCCCAGGGGGCAGCAATTTGACGGCAAGCACCTTTGTGACAATGTCCAGCGTCAACACAGCCGCCGCGACCGACAACAACAGACGCAACCGCCGTGGCGCCGACAGAGCTCGAGGCTCCTCCGCCTCCTTAACTGAAGTCACCGGCTCGGCCGATCCTGTTAGTTCGTCAGGCACTCCCCCATCATCCCCCAATGGCGATACCCCCTTACCGACCCCATGATCGGTCCAGGCCAACCAATCGTGCAGGATAATCTCACCATGGGTTATTGCACCATCATTTCTACCGGAGGAACCATATCGAGCAAAACCAACTACGACGGGGTGCTCCGCCCCGCTTACAGCGGAACGGAGTTGACCGCACGCGTGGCCGTCGATGCCGACGTGGTAGACCTGATGGCTGTCGACAGCTCACAGCTAATACCGACCGATTGGGATCGGATTCGCGCTGCAGTGCACACAGCGACTCGGAACGGCGCCGGAGGCGTGGTTGTCACTCACGGGACCGACACCATGGAAGAGACCGCACTGTGGCTGGACCTCACTTACGAGGGGAACGTCCCAGTCGTCCTGACCGGTGCTATACACAGCGCCGACGCCCCCGACGCGGACGGCCCGAATAATCTGCGCGAAGCACTTGCGGTGGCAGCTAGTCCGGCCACCCGCGGCGCCGGCGTGCTGGTGTCTTTCGCCGGCCAAGTGCTACAACCATTAGGCCTATACAAGGCAACTACACAGGATCTGAGCGGCTTCGCCGGCGAGTTGCTGGGTACCAGCTCGAGTGGTGTGGTGCTGACCGCAGCCAAGACTCGCCTGTATCTCGGGGAGCTGTGCGCCGCCGCCGCACCACGAGTCGACATTGTCGCGGCATACCTGGGCAGTGACTCGGTGGCGCTGGACGCCTATGTGGCTGCCGGAGCGCGCGCCATCGTCCTGGAGGCGCTGGGTTCGGGCAATGCCGGGGCCGCGGTGGTCGATGGAGTACGCCGTCATTGCCGCAGTGGGATCGTGATAGCGGTGTCCACTCGGGTACCCGGCGGTCGTGTCACATCAGCATACGGCCCAGCTCACGACCTGGCAGAAGCCGGAGCTATACTGGTACCGCGGTTGCGGCCACCTCAGGCCCGGGTGCTGTTGATGGCTGCGCTAGCCGGAAAGCTACCAATCGCCGACGTTATCGAAAGGTGCAGCTGACGTACCCTCCTCATCCTTGACCCTCTATAGAAGTAATCTTATAGTTTGAGTTAGTCGAGGCTGTCCAACGAGTTAGTACCGTCGACATCGCAGGTGTTGACGGCGAACATCCCAGGGCTTGCCTCGGACTCCATCCGCAGTTCTCAAACCGCACGATAATCACGCCGCGACCCCGCACCCAGAACACAGCCGTACCGAGGGGGCGACGCTTGACGTCGTTCCCGATCTGCCAAGCCGCGCAATCGTACACGGATGACATGGCGTCTGGCAGGGGTGCGACAGAATCAACGGCCTCGAAACGGCGTCCCCTGACGCACATCACTTAACTCCGACAACTCCACGCTGCGAAGGCGGACGGTCCCGACTTGACGTGGATCCAGCAACAACCAACACGCCGTCCTGGGTCGTCGGGCAGGGCAACGTCACTGACCGAGTCGGTGTGCTCATCTCTGATTGCTTGAGGTTCACCATGACGATACGCGCGCCACAGCCGTTGCCCAGTAGGCAGCTGAGATGCATGGCTCGACCACCTCACACAACTGCTCCAGGCCGGTCAGATCGACCGTAAAGGTGGACCCGGAGTTGATCTGCCTTGCTTCGACACGTTCGGTGATCGGCCGGCCATCGATACCACGAGCTATCGGGTGCAGCACAAGCCTAATTGTCGCGCCCAGACTGTTGGCCGCTTCAGCGTCAGCTAGTGCAGTGAGCTGTCTGATCGTCTCGATGCCAAGCCGATGTAGTTTTTCCTCTGCGACCGGGCCGACGCTCCACAGCCGACGTATCGGCAACCCCTAAGCAGCTACTACTTATCGGCACGATAGACTACCCGAACGCCATCGGCGTTTCACCAGACCAAATGCAATTTTGGCAATCTGCTTTCCCGATTCGGAACCGACCGATGCGGTTAAGCCAGTCGCATCTAACACTCGTCGCCGCAGGCCCTCACAGAACACCTCAACATCGACGGCTGACACCCCGACAATGCCTAGGCAATTTGGCGAACGCCTCATCAAACGACAGTTACTCGACCACGGGCACCGCACTGTGGACTGCATCGATTACCCGTCAACTGGCCAGAGCGTACACCACACCATGCGGCGGCCAACACCGCGGCCACCCACATCGCCTACCAACGCCGGCCACCCCCGCAGGGTCAGCCGTGTGCACTACTCGACGGAGGGTGAAGAACGTACCTCTGTCCAGGTGCCGCACTGAACAGGGACTCCAGACTTACCAATAGTATAATAGTATTTTGGTGTAATGAACTTGGCTTAAAGTCTTTTGGGTATGCTTCTGACCCTCTGCCATAGGTTGTGCTGTAATTCGGACCACTGGGCCAAGGAAGTCGAAAGTCGGCTGTTGCTCTGTTGCACTCACCAACGTAGAACTCGGCGACTACACGCTCGAGATCAGACCAGATGACGGTGCATGTCTGCAAGTGCTGACCGACAGGACGCTAAAACTCACCGCCTTCGAGATCAATACGCGGATAGCCCAACGATTACAGGGCCTCTATGGCGACTATTGTAACATCATAAACGCAGACGACATCAATGCCAGATTGCAGGATGATGAGTGTAGCTAGGTAGTGTCGTTCACCAGGTTGCATCACGTTCCAACTGCGGATCTGCAGTATCGGCTGTTCGCAGAAGCCTTCCGGGTACTTCGTTCCATCGGTGTCTTCACCGACAGCAGTAGCGTGAGCGCGCTTCCCTTCCTTATTTTGCATTTTCGCGATGCCTACAATCCTGTCTTGCCGGAGTAGCTACAGGATCGATTACGCACAAAGCCATTTCATGACGTTGACGTTGACATCCGGAACGCAGCGCTGACACACGATTAAACCTTAGTGATACGCACACGCACACCGTCGCCGATACTCACCGAATCAGCCGACTCACCGAACTCGAAGCTAGTAGCCAGGATTTCACTAGCGATGAGATCACGATGGGTATGAGCCCAATCGACTCGCTCGACCGGCACCGACATCAACACCCGGATGCGATCGGAGACATCCAGCCCGGCTGACTTACGCAATTCCTGCAGTTCACGGATCCGGTCCTTAGCCCAGCCTTCGGCCTCCAGCTCGGGAGTCACCGTGCCGTCCAAAACAACGAGACCAGCCCCATCGGGCAGCTCCGCTGCGAATTCTGGGTCGGCGGCCACCAGTCGTGAGCTGTATTCGCTAGGCTGCAGCACAACTGGCCCGGCAGTCAAGGTGCCATCCAAGTTTACGACACCTTCTCCCGTTTTGACCGCCTTGATTGCGGCCTGCACATCCTTCCCCAACCGCGGTCCGGCCACTCGAGCGTTGACAGTGAACTCAAATCGGCCATAGCTACCAATCACGTCGGTCAGTTCCACCTGCTTGACGTTAAGCTCATCACCGATCAAGTCGATGTAGGGCTTTAGCAGCTGCGGGTTATTCATTACCACAACTATCTTCGGTAAAGGAAGACGTACCCTAAGCTTCTTAGCCTTGCGTAGCGACGACGCCGCCGAACACACTTCCCGAACCTGATCCATGGCGGCAACCAGGTCAGAGTCGGCGGGTAGTTCGTTGGTTTGCGGCCAGTCGGTCAGATGTACCGAACGTCCACCGGTGACACTGCGCCAAATAATCTCAGTGATCAGCGGAAGCAGTGGCGCAGCCAGCCTAGCTGTCACTTCCAGCACGGTGTGCAGGGTATCAATAGAATCAACGTCTTCGTTCCAGAACCGCGCACGTGACCTTCGCACATACCAATTCGTTAGTGCCTCGGTAAAATGGCGAAGCTGCTCGCAGGCTCCAGAGATATCACAGACCTCCATTGCCTGACTTAGGTTATCACGCAGTACCGCTAGCTTCGCAAGAATATAGCGGTCCAGCACATGCGACGAATCTGTGCGCCAAGTACCGACTTTCGGCGCGTAAAGGGCCAAAAAACTATAAGTATTCCACAGTGGCAGCAGTACTTGTCGCATACCTTCGCGGATTCCTGGTTCGGTGACGATCAAGTTGCCACCGCGCAGGATCGGCGAGGCCATCAAAAACCACCGCATGGCATCAGAACCGTCGCGATCAAAAACCTCAGTGACGTCCGGGTAGTTGCGCAACGACTTACTCATCTTCTGACCGTCGGCACCTAGCACGATCCCATGTACCACACAGGATTTAAATGCTGGACGATCAAAGAGTGCGGCAGCAAGTACATGTAGCGTATAGAACCAACCGCGGGTCTGACCAATGTATTCGACGATGAAATCGCCAGGGTAGTGCGCATCGACCTGCTTGTTAGAGTCGGCGCAATCAATCCCGTCGAACCAGTCATTATTTTCAAACGGGTAGTGCACCTGGGCATAAGGCATGGAACCCGAATCAAACCACACATCGAACACGTCCGGAATCCGTCGCATGGCACTAAAGCCGGTGGGGTCATCGGGGTTGGGTCGGGTAAGCTCGTCGATGTAGGGGCGATGAAGATTCGTGGGACGCACCCCGAAATCGCGCTCCAGCTCGTCTAGACTCCCATATACATCAATACGCGGATAGGCTGGATCGTCGGACTTCCAGACCGGAATCGGCGTGCCCCAGTAGCGGTTTCGCGAGATAGACCAATCGCGTGCACCCTGCAACCACTTACCGAACTGTCCGTCCTTGACGTGCTCAGGATACCAGGTGATCTGTTGGTTCAGTTCCACCATACGGTCACGCAATTCCGTCACCGTAACAAACCATGATGACACCGCGCGGTAGATCAACGGATTGCGGCATCGCCAGCAGTGCGGGTAGGGGTGTTCATAAGTTTCGTGACGAAGCAACACCGCGCCATTCACCGCCGCCGGACCACTACAGTTCTTCAGATCACGGATGATCTGGGCAGTGGCCTCAAAGACGTGTTGGCCCTGGTAATCGGGCACGGTGGCATCGAAGCGACCATTAGCATCGACCGGTGTGACCGGAACGATTCCGATCTTGTCGGCGGTCGCCATGTCGTCTTCACCGTAGGCAGGCGCCATGTGGACGATGCCGGTACCGTCATCCGTGGTCACGAAGTCGCCTGGGAGCACCTGAAATGCGTTTCTAGCTGGCTCGTAGAAATACGGGAACGGCGGCAGGTAGTGCCTACCTAGCAAGTCGGCACCACGATAGGTGCCAAACACCTCGGGCTCGTCACCCAGCTCTCGCGCATAGGCGGCCAACCGTTTCTGTGCCAACACGAAACGACGATCGCCCGCCCTAACTTCGACGTAGGTTACGTCTGGATGGACGGCAACCGCTAGGTTCGACGGTAACGTCCAGGGCGTCGTCGTCCAGATTAAAAGGTAAGCACCAACTAGGTCCTCATCGTCACCACCCACCACCTTGAAGCCCACTGTGACCGCTGGGTCCTGGCGGCTTTGATAGACGTCGTTGTCCATCTTCAGTTCGTGGTTCGATAGCGGGGTTTCATCGCGCCAACAGTACGGCAACACCCGATAACCTTCGTAGACCAAGCCCTTGTCCCATAACTGTTTGAACACCCAAAGCACCGACTCCATGTAAGACAGATCGAGTGTCTTGTAGTCATTATCGAAGTCGACCCAGCGCGCCTGACGAGTCACATACGCCTGCCATTCGTCCATGTAGCGCAACACTGATTCGCGACATGCCTCGTTGAACGCGGCAATGCCCATGGCGTCGATCTGGGACTTGTCAGTGATACCCAGCTGTCGCTCGACTTCGAGTTCAGCGGGCAGCCCGTGCGTATCCCAACCAAAGCGACGCTCCACCTTATAGCCGCACATGGTGCGGTAACGCGGCACGATGTCCTTCACGTAGCCGGTGAGCAGGTGCCCATAATGCGGCAAACCATTGGCGAAGGGAGGACCGTCATAGAACACATATTCGGGGGCGTGGTCACGGCGGGCGATACTGGACCGAAAGGTGTCATCTTTAGACCAATAATCGAGAACCTGGGCTTCTAGCGCGGGAAAATCTGGGGACCCGCCACGCTGGCCGGCGCCCAGATCAGTGCGCGGGTAGGCGCTGTCAGTCATCCGTCTCCTATGCCATTTATGCAAGTAGACACGGGGACGACGACGCGCTAGGTGCGCGAGCGCCGCGGTACCACCCCGCTTGCCGCACGCTAGACGCACGGCCACTCATTCGAGGCTGTGACGGGCCCACCCGTTCGGTTCTACTGGGCTTCTACTAGGACGTAGCGCTATTCTTCCGAAGGCTAACCGGTGATGGCCGGATCAAGGCCGTTAACGACGATTCTACTGGTTCACGCGGATTATGGCACTGCCGCCGCGAGGAAGCGAAATCAGGAAAAGTTAAATGCTACTGAAAAGTGAATCCAACAACCATGAATCGTCTAGGCGCAGTTCAGTCTTAGCTAACGAACGTCACTCATTAAACACACGACACATAGGGCGGCGGTACGGACGCCTGCAGCGACGGGGTGGGTCGCGCTTTCTATGTTCCACCACTGTAAGATGAGGGGAGGACAGTACACACAACAGTATCTGCCATATTCTGCGCGGTAACGGCCGATGTATGGCCATCAGCTGGTCGCTAGCAGCGGCCAGCTTCAAGTGCTATCGCAGAAGTGGTAGCGTGATGCAAAGATGATCCCGACAACTGTGTGAGCATGGATAAGGGATAACAGTTCGAATTTTACTTCCTGACTGTATGCACCAATCGCAACCATTTGAAGTTGCGATGACGGTGTATCCGTCGAAGGAATAACAATCGCGGAGCGATTTGGAGGAAAAGTTGTCAGCGTAGGGAAAGCTGAGGTTGCGCCACTCCAGGAATGGATGCCGCAACCAGGTTCGCTCCCGTGTCCTAGCAACCGTCCCTCGCCACGATCGATAAAACCAACCAAGCACCGGTCAACACAGTGCTAGTCAGCTACACGCAAACCCACCGACTTCGTAACTACCGTTCATATGCCGCCCGTGGTCTGGAAATGTCAAGAATGCTTATTCCGTCTGAGACATGCCCTGTAGCTGCGATATCCGCACCAGGACGCACATCATCAATGCGCACCTGCGTCGCCACGACATTTACCGCAGTTGGTTCAAACATACTGCTACCAGCTACAATACGATCAGTTTGCTATACATATAACATCACGCGGGGCGAAGTTAGGCAGAAACAAGCACCACGCTGACGTTACTAGTAGAAGGGGTCGACCTGACTTCGATACCGCTCTGTACGAGCATCGCAAGGACCAGCGCAAAAAAATAATGTTATCAGGTCATCTATGGTGTTCGAAAACACGACCGTCTTTCCAAATCTAAAGAAAACATCACCGAACACCAGCCTCCGATAAGCACTTCAGGGTTCCAGAAGCTGCCCTGTGAGCACTTCGCGCATGGAACCTGCTAGCAGTACGGTCTCCCCTATGCAATTATTCTTCCTTTCAACTGTGCGGGTACCGATGAGCAACTGGGCTATCAAGGGGACGTGAAACTCCAATCGGCAACGTTAAACTCACGATCAGTGACGTCGTACCTGACTTGATTCAGTAGGGTGGTGGAGGGCTAAGACGCACTACACATCCTTGGGGATAGCACGCAGGTACGCCACTACACTTAAACTTAATAGCACCAAACTGGCCTGTAGAATCCGCACGTGCTGGAACACCCAACCGCCCTCAACGGAGACTTCAACCCTTCCACTTTGGAGGCCACGACCAAGAGTTGCAATCTGCCATTTGGGGTGTACTCATCCATCACTTTTCCAGACATGGGTCAGACGCAGGGATACGTATTGTGGACCTTAGGATACGGCTACGACGAGTTCCGGAATCAGGTTAGTGCGACTCGCCCCATCGGTGTCGATCTGAACCCCGACAGTGCCGACATGCTCGAGCCTGGGGTCGAATTCTACGAGGTCCCAACCGACTATCTTCGCCTCCTTGAGGACTGCTCGGTGGATGTGGTTTTCACCAGCAACTTGCTGGAGCATCTGCAAAAGCAAAGTAGATGTTAAACCTGTGATAATCGAAGCCTGGTGGGTGATCAAACCAAGTAGGCGCTTCATCACAACAGTGTTCAATATTCACTTCCTCCCCGGCAACTATTAGAACTTCTGGCACTATGCAGTACCCATCAGCGATCGTTCCCGCATTCAGCTACCGGCGTCCCAGTAGTTCACGGTCGTGGAAAATTACGACCGTTTCCTGTCGTACACGTCGCACTCGTAACCCGATCCTGGTGCGCTCGTGTCTGCGACTCAGGACAGTGTCACCGATCTTCGGCAGGCAGTTCGTGATCCGTTCCCGCAAATCACGACCACCGCCGAAGACTAGGGTAACGAGCGTCTGGTGAGTGTGGTCATTCCTGTCTTCCCACGAGGGCGAGAATATACGAGTCTACATAAGGAGAATAACTGAAGCGTTGGCGAAAACATCCTAAGAATTGTTCATGTGCTACGATTCCGATGAAAACAATACGCTACCGGCACCTGCGGTCATACCCGACCGGCAGGCTACAGTGCGGCTGGTTCGGAATTCGCTGGGCAAGAGAGCGGCAAATGCTCTGATTGCCGGCTTCGTGGCTGCCCGTGGCGATGTCATCATCAGCACTATGGTCGACCCCCTTTTGACTCATCACCGGTAATTCCATTGGTGGAGAACAAGATTCGAGAAGGATACAACGTAGTCAGCGGGACGCGACATATGCTTGGCAGCATACAGGACGGAAGTCTTCGCTTGAAAGGGCTGATGTCGTGGACAGCCGAACTTAGCTTACTTAGCTTACACTACCTAGGGTATGTCGATCCACGACACCACCACGCGCACAGCCACTAATCCCTTGACAAGGTTCGGGTGGAAAGCATGCGTGGGTTCGAGGTGGCACTAGAGCTCACAACGAAGGCGTATATGCTGGGTTTTCGAACCGGCGATGTCCCCAGCGGCTAGCATGACCACGTAGCCGGTACAATCAAAGTCAAACCTGGTCAACTAGCTACGTACTTTCGCTGGTACGGAGAGGCTAATATGGCGAACGATGTTGCGTTGGAACGGTAAGCGGATTGACAACGCTCGGAGCCTTGTTGGCTGCACGACGACACAGACGTGACAGCATGCGACTGATCTGAGTACGAAAAATTATGTCGGCAAAGCAAGTTAGGCTCCTAGTTCGCACCGGTACGCTTGGACAACTATCGATCCAGAAATTAAAAAGCTGCTGGCCCAAGAAACGATACCGTAACCCACCAACTGGGCTACGAACGCCACTGGACCACGGACAAACCTAGTCTGGGATGCCGTCGCAAATCGTTCCTCCATGACGATGCGGTCCAACAGTTCATCCTTGATGGTGCCACGCAAACCTGACAAGCCAGCGTGGTTTTTCATCACCTCACGGACAGTTATCACTATCTTGTCATTGGCCCCAAACGCCGGCCAATGCTTGGCCACCACAACATCGTACTCTATCAACCTCCGGTCAACGAGCCGGTGAATGACGATGACAGCCAAGCCCTTGGTCACGGAGAACACCATCAGAATGGTGTAAGCCATCTACAGCATCTAGCCACGCTAATCCATACGTCAACGAACGATTAGCCGTCAAGATACACGGTCAGGGCCCTCGCCAAATTGACACCCGGGGAACAAGGCAGCAAAACTACGAACGACTCAAGAAAAGTTTGAACCCACTGTGCCGAAGATAGGATGATCAGCTTCAAGGGCGTCATTATACGGCGATCAACTCGGGCTTCCACTCTCACGCTTATGAATTTATGGCGATTTCACATCAGCCATAGGTAAACAATGATTAATTTGCCTTTCTGTTAAATATGTTGCTGCGTGCAGGATTTGTTGGGCAGCCATCACCGGAGTCAGCTCCCCTACCCGTACCTGACGTTCCACCTCGGCACGAATCTCACGCACCGAGGGATTAAACAAAACCTGGTCTAGGACTGCATCGTATACTATCTGCCAGGTCCATTCAACTTGCTGGGCCTGCCTGCGGTTCTCGAACTCTCCGACGGCGGTAAGCACCTGACGATGACGTTCGACCGCTTCCCACATCTGGATCAGACCGGTCCCCTCAGTCGCACTCATCGTGAGAACCGGTGTTTTCCATAGTTTTTCGTTCGGATAGATCAATTGCAACGCCGAAGACACGTCTCGGGCAGCGACCCGCGCCTCGCGCAGATGCTCCCCGTCAGCCTTGTTAACCACCACCACATCGGCCAGCTCCAGCACGCCTTTTTTGATGCCCTGCAACTGATCGCCGGTACGCGCCAAAGTCAACACAACAAAGGTATCTACCATACTAGCCACCGCTACCTCGGACTGTCCGATGCCGACGGTTTCAATCAGGATCACGTCAAAACCAGCCGCCTCCAACAGGACCACTGTTTCCCGAGTGGACTTCGCCACTCCGCCCAGCGTGCCCGACGTGGGTGACGGTCGGATATAGGCGTCCGGATGCACCGCTAGCCGTGCCATTCGGGTCTTGTCGCCAAGGATGGATCCGCCCGTACGGGTCGATGACGGGTCGACTGCTAGCACCGCCACTCGATGGCCTCGTTCGATTAGATGCATGCCGAGCGCCTCGATGGTGGTGGACTTTCCCACCCCGGGCACTCCGGTTATACCCACCCGATGGGTGTTTTCGGAGTCTGGCTGTAACGCCAACAGCAGCTGCTGTGCCTGCTCACGATGATCGACGCGGGTGGACTCCACTAACGTGATAGCCCGCGGTAGTGCGGCGCGATCACCGCTACGAACAGCAGCGGCTAGCCCATCCACGCCACGATCCCCCGCCATCTAGATGAAAGTGTACCCCAACTGCTCAGCGAGCTTATGCAGCAAACCAATTGCGGCATCGGCGATCACTGTCCCAGGCGGGAAGATGGCAGTGGCACCAGCAGCGTACAACTCGCCGAAGTCACCGGGTGGGATCACACCACCCACCACGATCATGATGTCGGGCCGGCCCACGTCGACAAGTGCGTCTCGAAGTGCGGGTACCAGTGTCAGGTGACCGGCAGCCAGCGACGACACACCGATCACATGTACGTCGTTGTCGGCCGCTTGGCGAGCGACCTCTTCGGGTGTGGAGAACAGTGATCCGACATCGACGTCAAATCCGATATCAGCGAAGGCCGTCGCGATAACCTTCTGCCCACGGTCGTGACCGTCCTGACCCATCTTGGCCACCAGAATCCTGGGCCGGCGACCATCAGCCTCGGCGAACTTTTTGACTAGTTCTGTGGCGCTTGCGATATCGGTGACCTTCCCAGCTTCTCTCACTTCCTGGCGGTAGACCCCGGTGATGATACGGATCTCCGCCTGGTGACGCCCGTATACCTTTTCCAGCGCGTCGGAGATCTCACCGACGGTGGCTTTGACCCGGGCTGCGTTGATAGCAAGTGCCAGCAAATTATCACCGGCACCGCCGTGGGTCTCAGCGGCACGAGACAGCGCAGCCAGCGCGGTGTCGACCGCCGACTGGTCCCGATGCGCCCGCAGCTGTTGCAGTTTGGCCACTTGTTCGGCACGCACCCGGCTGTTCTCGACCTTGAGTACCTCGATTTCGTGATCCTCGTCGACTTGATACTTATTGACTCCGATCACCGGCTGGCGCCCGGAGTCGATGCGGGCCTGGGTACGCGCAGCCGCCTCCTCGATACGCAGCTTGGGGATGCCGCCACTGATGGCCGCAGCCATCCCACCGTACTTGGCAACCTCGGCGATATGAACACGAGCACGGGCAGCCAGTTGATGGGTCAGCCACTCCACGTAGTAAGAACCCCCCCACGGGTCGATCGGCTGCGTGGTACCCGACTCCTGCTGCAGTACCAACTGAGTATTGCGGGCGATCCGGGCGGAAAAATCGGTGGGCAGTGCCAACGCCTCGTCCAACGCGTTGGTGTGTAATGACTGGGTATGGCCCTGTGTTGCGGCCATCGCCTCAATACAGGTGCGGGCAACGTTGTTGAACGGGTCCTGGGCGGTCAACGACCATCCGGAGGTTTGTGAGTGGGTACGCAATGACCTGGATTTTGGATTTTGGGGGCCGAATTCGGCGACCAGTTCACTCCATAACAGTCGGCCGGCACGCAGTTTGGCGATTTCCATGAAGAAGTTCATCCCGATGCCCCAAAAGAAGGACAACCGCGGTGCGAAAGTGTCGATGTCCAGTCCGGCATCGAGGCCCGCCTTGATGTAGTCGACGCCATCGGCCAAAGTGTATGCTAGTTCCAAATCCGCTGTGGCACCAGCTTCTTGGATATGATAGCCGGAGATCGAGATAGAGTTAAATTTCGGCATCTTGGCGCTGGTGTAGGCGAAGATATCGGAGATGATCCGCATCGACGGTTTCGGAGGATAGATATAGGTGTTGCGGACCATGAACTCTTTGAGGATGTCATTTTGGATAGTGCCGGTCAGTTTCTCTGGCGGCACACCCTGCTCCTCAGCGGCTATCACATACAGTGCCAGGACCGGCAGCACAGCACCGTTCATTGTCATCGATACTGACACTGCCGAGAGGTCTATGCCATCGAACAATTGCCGCATGTCGAGGATGGAATCGATTGCTACGCCGGCCATTCCAACATCACCTTGGACGCGGTGATGATCGGAATCATACCCGCGGTGAGTCGCCAGGTCGAAGGCCACCGACAGGCCCTTCTGACCGGCAGCCAGGTTGCGACGGTAAAATGCGTTGGAATCCGCGGCGGTGGAAAACCCAGCGTATTGACGGATTGTCCACGGCTGGCTGACATACATCGTCGGATAAGGCCCGCGCAGGTAAGGCGGCTCGCCAGGGAAACTATGCAACGGGTAGCCGGCCGCCTCGGCAGCGACGCGGTCGGCAGCGATGTAAACCGGTTTCACATCGATACCTTCCGGTGTATGCCAGTACAGTTGATCAGGTGTGTACCTGTGTGTTGACGCGGCTGCGATTACATGCTTTTCGACCGCCGCTTCCGACGGCGGCTGCACGTCACGATTGCCGTACAGAGGGATATCGGCGAAACTGCCGATCAGAGAAATAGTTTCGCTATCCGGCTGCCTGACGACGTCATGCACAGTCATCGTGGTTACGCCCCCAATCGGGTGAGCAGATTTGAAAGGGCATCGACCGCATTAATTTTCGCGTTCAGGTACTCATCGGGTCGACGCTTTGCGTCGTCGATGTCACCCAGTACTTTCTCCGATCCAGCCAGATAGATGCGCGATACTCCGGAGCGACGCGCCGCCTCCACCACGTCTACAGCCTCGTCCCGATAACGCAAGTCGGTGCCACAGACAATCGCTACCAGCAACGACCCGGCCTTGAAACCGGCCTGCGTCACGGCTCGTACGACACCCCGTGCGTCCACTGATCCCGGATTGATCGCCACTATGCCGCCCGATGCTAGCAGATTCGTTGCGAATGTAACCCGAAGATTGTTCTCTGCCAACGGTCCCAGCGGCAGCAACAGCACCTGCGGACGTACACCGGTGCGGGCTAGGTAAGCATCCGAACGATCCCGCAACGTTTCAAACTCAGCAGCGTAGCGCACCAGGTTGCCCGCAGTAATCGCCGAAGCAAGCGAACCACCTTGTGGCAAAGCAGGTTCAGCTAGATTCGGATATTCGTTGACACCGGTGACCGTGGTGCGACGATGCGCGATATCGTCAGTGCGACGTGTAGCCGTTTCGTTGATCTGGTCGGCAAGGTAGCTACCGGCGTCAACGAACCCACCGTAGGTTTCGATAGCCTGAAAATGCTGCCAGGCTTGCTGAGCCAGCTGTTCGGTGAGGTCCTCGACGAACCAAGACCCTCCAGCCGGATCCAACACCCGGCCGATGTGCGACTCTTCCAACAGCAGTAGCTGGGTGTTGCGGGCGATCCGGCGCGCGAAGCTAGCTGTCATACCAGGAAAGCCACCGGGAATCGCCACATCGAACGGGAACACCAGAACGGTGTCGGCACCACCAACCCCCGCGCCAAACGCGGCCAACGTACCGCGCAGCATGTTCACCCACGGATCGCGCTGGGTCATCATCGGCAGCGACGTTTCCGCGTGCACGACTGTCGCGCCACCTTCAGGGTCCCCCACCACCTCCGCTACACGCGCCCACAGTTGACGCATGGCTCGCATCTTGGCTATACTTAGAAATTGGTTGTCATCGGCAGCGAGGCGAAAGCTGATTTGCCGTAGAGCCTGGCTAATTGGTATCCCCGATTCGGCGAGTAGCCGAAGGTAGGATACTGCTGCCGCAATCACAGCGGATAGCTCCCACGTCACGCTGGCCCCCAGATTATGGAAGGCAGGCCCATCGACAGTAATCGCCCGCACTCCGCGGTCGCTGGCGACTCGCACCGCGACTGCAGTTACCTGCTCGATCGATGGGGATAGACGACCGCTAAATGACGCGGTCAGCGGGTCGGCTCCCAGATCAATCGATAAAGTTGCGCGCCGACTCGAATCCAGCTGGGCCACCAGGGCCAGCACGGCATCGCAGGCTTCGAGGTAGTCGACGCCCGCGTCGAGAATCACCGGGACCAAGTCCACGTACACACCAAGTAGCAGGCTGTCAAGCTGCCCGGACGCTACCCCGGACTTTCCCACCCGGATTCGCAACGCACTGACTCCGTCTGCGAGCGCAGCCAGTACTGCCGCGTTGCCGGTCTCGACCTCGTCGGCAGCCACGACTGCGGCTGCCGGGTCGACCGGAAACACTTCGGCGACCTTCCAGCCAGAATTGACATCGCGTAACGCGTCGCCGCCGCGTCGGTAAGGCCACTCTCCCGGCAGTGGTGGTTCCGACAGCTCGTCGAAAGCGGTGTACAATGGCCGGATAGCGAACCCATCGTAGGTCGCAGTGTCTAGCAGCCGCTCGGGCGCGTCTCCCAACATGGCGGGGTCGCTGTTCCGGATACTCTTGGAGAGCACACCAGCTACCGCTCTGCGCCACCGTCCGCGAATCTGCTCCAATTCGGCGAGTTCCGGTACATCTACGGACACTGACCGCTCCTAATTTCCCAATAATTAGCAAGCCCTTAATCCAGGGCTTCGAGGATGCCACTTGCTAATCAGGCTAATTGATCGCGATAGTCGTCAAGCGCTGAGGTGAAGCACATTGTAGCAAGTCGACGGCTAAACGCCAACCATGAAAAACAACTTATTCATACTGCACCCCGTAGCCTGAGGAGGCGTGACGGAGTCGCCACCTGCAAAACCACCAGCAAACCGCGCAGTTTTGCCTTTACGCTGAGCGCGGTCGAGCGTCAAGCGTCCTCACCGCGGACCACCACAACCGTGGTTGGAATCATAATTACGATTGTGGTGGCGATACGGGTTCCGGTGCCCACTGCGGCACAGTTACACAAATGGGCGACATCGCTGAGCCCATGGTTTCCGCTGACATTTCGGATCGCACACACGTTATTACGGTGATGCCCGTCCCCACACAACGTTCACCTTGGCTGCCGAGCTGCTGTTTGACCCAGTCGTTGGTGTGCTAATTGCGGTGCTGGCGGCGCTGCTGGTCCGAACCGCCGGGTCACTAGAATCGCCTGATTCCATACCAAACGGCCGGCAGGGTGAACGAACACCTACGGGAGCACAGACTGGTTGGCCGTACCGTCACCGCGGTTGATTCCTGTCGTGCCGTTTCCAGCGATCAACTATACTGCCGGCGCGCGTCCGCCGTGCGAGTGCCCGCCCTACGCATTGACCAGACTGGACAGAAGGAATCACATTAAAATACGCAAGGATCTATGTTGACCGAAACCACAGTCGTCGACAAAAACCTCTTCAACAACTCTTAGTTACAGCCTAGTTATTACCGGAATTTCTTCTCTTTGCTTCATTTACATGACAGTTCCTGATCAGTATACGAGTCTTGGTTGCAGCTCTCGTCATAGTGAGCACGGTAACATTTTCATGTGGCAACACATATTCAATTTCCACTTGCACTATGCTGGTACTCGCCATGTCCGTGCTTGTTCTATTGGCGGTGGGATCTGACTACAACTTGCTCGTGGTCTCACGGTTCAAACAGGAAATGAGCACCAGGCTCAACACGGCCATCATCCGCACGATAGACGGCATCAGCACAGTCGTGACATCCGCGGACCTCGTATTTGCCGCTATAATGGCGTGCATGACCGTCAGCAACCTGCGAATCATCGGTCAGCTAAGCACCGCTATCGTCCCGGGCCTACTACTTCGACACCTTAATCGTTCGTTCATGCTGCCCTCCACCGCTGCCCTACCGGGACGTTGGTTCTGGCGCTCCCTGAGATTACAACAGCCAGCCAGCCGGCATCTGATCCCCGAGCCCGACCAACCTCCTCTGTCCTGATCGCCTGCTGTTGTTGCCGACATAATCATGCATACCCTTGCGTTTAAAGATGACGATCGTCGACGTCATCGTTAATCAGAAGCCGGCCACAATGGCATCAACGGCACACTCAAGCGAAAAAATCTGTCACCAGCAGTAAAGTTCTCCTTAGTGGTCCCGGCTGGGATCGAACCAGCGACCTTCCGCGTGTGAAGCGGACGCTCTTCCACTGAGCCACGGGACCAACACCGAGAGGCGAACGACGTCGAAGACTAGCATGAGCCAAAAACCCGCAGCATACTCCATGTGCTTACCACCTGGCAGTGCGATAACCTGGACACACACCACACTGAAGAAAAGATTTGTGTGCGCCCGCTCACGTGGACTATCGTCGTGCTTCACACCGGACGACGATCTCGTCGGTTGCGCGCGGATGTAGCGCAGTTGGTAGCGCATCACCTTGCCAAGGTGAGGGTCGCGGGTTCGAATCCCGTCATCCGCTCGAAGGTACAAGTGGCATCAACCCCTGCGGTGGAGTGGCCGAGTGGTGAGGCAACGGCCTGCAAAGCCGTGTACACGGGTTCGATTCCCGTCTCCACCTCTAGACTCACCCCTTTAGCGCGATTAGCTCAGCGGGAGAGCACTTCCCTGACACGGAAGAGGTCACTGGTTCAATCCCAGTATCGCGCACCAGATTTTATGCAGTGTGATGGCATCATCTAGATCAGCTAGCCAAATCCTATGTAATAATAAATGAATAAGCGTGTAATTTGTCGGATTCATTGTTGTGGTGACACACAGCCAGCTAAACCCCAGAATTTTTCATACATCGTTGACATGGGCGACAGATAGTGAGGAGCGACCGCACTCGGTGAAGCCCTAACGACATTTAACATTTAAACAGTATAGGCTCAACCTCAGTTTGATCACCGTAACTGGGGTTATCGGGAACTTGTTAAGTAGTCCCATCTCGAAGTGGATCCAGGAAGGCTTTCGGAGCACGGTACCATTCTTGTTGACAAGGACTCCAGAAGTCGCTATTGACGGTGACGCCGATCATCACGTCGTTGGGGGTCTTTGAAGCCTTCGTCGAGAATTTCACCAAGAACGTCATGAAAATTAATTAGGGAAATATTTGACGATAAATGTGTCCTAGCTTTAAAGGCGCAGGTCCATGACCTGCTGGCATCTGAAGAGCAAAAGTTCGACAGTATACCGGTCTATGAATGCCACAGCACAGAAGACACCCACCATCGTTCGCTACGAAGATGTACTGGACTCAGCGGGCAAGTTCCAGGCCTAATCAATGAGGAATTTTCAAAGACATCAGATGATGCGGCACGTGTAGGCACACAATTCCAGTATCGCTGATACTAAGTTCCAAATGCGTCAAGCAAATTAAAATATTATAGCTTCAAGATTGAGTATACTCATCTCCATCGACTACGGCCTAGCGGGACACTGGATACTGGCAACAACTACCTACGGTAGTATTAATCGCGAATTAGCACCAAGCGCAACGCGCCCATCGGCACCGGTAGTTTAAACAACCCGACTGTCGAGACGTTCCGGAACTTCTACGACTAACATCGCATTGCCTAAACATGATGTTGTCGGCGACAACTGAATTTTGACCCGCTTCCTGGAGGCCCTTGGCTTCGGATGAGCCAGGGAGGAAGCGAGTGTCGAGCATGGATGACGAGGCAAAGATCCGGTGGTTGCTCCGGTCGAAGCAGTTGTCGATTTCTGAGGTTGCGCGGGTGGTAGGGATAGCGCGCAATACCGTGAAGGCGGCGTTAGTCAGTGCTCGGCTACTGAGAATATCAGCGAGTTCAGTGGTCAATGCGGTCGAGTCGCGGATCCGGGAGTTGCTCACGACCTATTCGAGTAGGCCGTTGAATGGCTCGCAGAACGGGCTCGTTCAGAGACGTGGAACTATGAGGAGTTCCTGGCGTCATGTCTGCAGCGCAAAGTCTCCGCCCGTGAGTCCCACAGCGGTAAGAGAAAGATTCAGACTGCCCAGTTTCCATTGCGTAAGTCATTCAAGGAATCGACCACGCCTGCGGCCTCAAATACGACACCATCGCTTCACTTGAGCACCTTGGTGGTTTCGTCACCGCTAAGGACAATACCGGATTCCTGGGGCCGCCTGGAACCAGAAAGACCCGTCTGGCGACCGGCATCGTAATCCGGGCGCGCCAGGCTGGACGCCGGGTCTTGTTCGCCACCGCCAGCCACGACAGCATCCTGCAAGCCAAGCTCGTCCACTTGGCCCGTTACCCACTGCTCGTGACCGACAAGGTTGGTTACATCCAGTTGAGCCTTAAGTCGCCGACCTATTCTTCCAGTTGGTGTCTTCCCACTACGAGCTCGCCGGTTTCATCGTTACCTCGAACAAACCCTTCGGCCGGTTGTGTGAAGTTTTCGGTGACTAGGTAGTCGCCGCTACCATGATCGAACGCTTCGTCCACCACGCCAAGGGTATCGCACTCAAAAAAAGACAACTACCGCATCAAAAACCAAGATCTTGGCCGCATCTCTAACGTAACGACCTACGAACAATGAACCCGGCTGGTCCAAATTCACTCGCCGACAAATGACCAGAATTCAGTTGCCGTTGACAGATGCCTCTGCAGCGTGATGATCACCTCTGTATTCCTAATTCAAAGTTCTATTCGGAGTGATCACCACCAGCGGCGCAAGATGATGACTGTTCGTTGGTAGGACACATCGAGGTTCAACAACTCTGAATCTGGTTCTTCATGATTGAGGGTGGCGTTGAGGTCTGAATCCGCCGGTTTTCAGTAGTGATCGGGCGCGATGTAGTGAGTGAGATTGCGCAAGCCGAGGGCGGAGCGGTGTAGGTATTCGAGGTGGCCGTTGATCGCTTCGGTAGGGCCGTTGTAGGTGCCAGGATGATCGAAACAGGCCAGGATATCGGCTACTCGTTTCTATCCAGGTCAACTCGAGGGTGATCTCTTCCTGCAGAGCGTTTAGGACGCTATTGCTGAGCGTGTTGATCAGCGCCAATATCATTGTGCGGCCTTGCGCTTGGTTGGGTTCGTGGTAGACAGCGACGGTTCGCTAAGAGATCGACCAGACGACCTCGACCTCAACATGGGCATTGCTGGTGAACAGAGCGTGAAACTGACTCGCTTACTTGTCGGTAAGCAGATCGGCTCCAGTATGTAGAGTCTGCCGCGAGACGTAGAGCGAATCAATCTTGCGGCCCCGATGCCCGCAGATGTCCAGCTACACGCGACGTCGGCACTCATCGAAGGCGTTGCCGGCCAAACTGACCACATGGAACGAGTCCATCACCGCCACCAACTCGGGTAGCTCTTCAGCAATAGCAGTTTTGAACCAGCTAAATCCTTCCCTGGCAACAACTTCCGCACCATAGCTCGACTTTTGTGGCCGGCAAGCCAACCACTGTTGGAAGGCCTGTTTGGGGTATCCTTCGATGATATAGAGCAGCCGCGCCGACCTAGTACCCGGCGCAACCTTCAGCGGGACAACCCGTCCAGCGGTTCGGCGGCCTTACATGTGTCTTGACACCACACATGAGCGCAGCTGGCACACCGATAGCGACGGACAGAGACCGCCAAGATGATGGGCCGCTACCCAAACGGCTCATAGGCAAGTTGCCGGGCGCAGTGTCACACACAGCGTCTTGCGCTCCACAGCAGCAACACCAGCGGTCCTTGGCGGTGACGTTACAGGCCAATACCGCACGATCGGAATCCATGCACTGAGCTGTCACCTCCAACTCGAACTCATCAAAGAGGCAGAAAATGGCCAGATAAACGCAGACTAAGCTCACACCACCGGTAACGTCATACCGACCTGCACCACACCCGCAACTGCGACAATCCCTTAAACAACGTACATGGAATTTTGAAAATATTTACGCTACTTAATATTTCCAAGATATGACAAATTATTGTGGTCGCAGTGGGGTTGTTCTAAGCGATCCCACTTAAGGTGCAGGTGTTTTAGATGACTGGTCACGGTCGACCCGCAAAATGATGCAATCAACGGTAGAATTTGACGGTGCGTCACAGTCAAAGGCGATTGGTGGTGATCTCGCTGAAAGGAGCGCTGCTGGTGGCAAGCTTGGACAAACCCGGCTCTGACCCTGGTGTCGACTGCTGTGACACCCAGTCGCCTCAGGCGATTCCCGATAGTGGGATCGGTGAGATCGTAATCACCTCACGGGGCCTCGACGAATACCGGGCGATGTTCGCGCTGTCCGTCGCTGATCTAGACGCCACGATTTTGGACTGCCCCGGTGGTGCATCCAGCGCCACGGCTGAAATCAACACTGCCGGCGGTCATTCAATGGCCGCCGATCCCCTGTATGGTCGCCAACTTGCGGCCACAGACCTGGCGTTGTTTATCCAAGCCGAAACTGATCGTGGAAATGCATACGTCCGTGACCATCCCGATGAGTATCGGTGGACTTTCTTTCGTAGCCCGGAGCATCACCATCAGTCGCGAAGCCAGGCAGGTCGATTATTTGTCCGCGATTACCATGCCTACCCGAATAACTATGTGGCCGCCGAATTGCCTCGTCTACCTTTTGCCACTCACACTTTCGACCTTGTGCTTAGTTCACACTTGCTGTTCACTTACGCCGACCGACTCTCGCCGGCTTTTCACCACCAAGCCATTAACGAACTTATGCGTGTCACCCGAACAGAGCTAAGAATTTTCCCGCTGGTGGCGATGGGGTCCATCCGTTATGACCTCGACAACCTGCTGGGCGGGTTGCGCGCCGACGGTGTACACGGCGAAGTTATCGCTGTTGACTACGAATTTCAAGCGGGGGGCAACCAAATGCTTGTCTGCACTCGCGTCGATACGGCCACTTGAACTACGTAAGTTGCCGGTGGCGGCTAGCATGGACACTTCCCGTGCCGACGCGGTCACGCTTGGTTCACTAGGCGGCAGGTCACTGGATTACATGCGTCTGCTGCAGCGCGCACGTGGCGTAGAACCAAGCCATTCCTCAGTATGCCTTTGACCGCAGGTATTTAGCAAGTTTTTCGATGCTGTCCGGGGTTCTTGACCCTATCTATGAATGCGACGTAGGAGAGGGTAACGAAATTGTCCTCCCGGATCGCGGTGGTTGAGGCTATAACGGTTGCATACGTAGTTGCGTAATTTTTACTGCTGGAGTGTTCTCCGGCACGAATCCTTCGTCGACGAGGGTGATCACCTGCGGATCATGTTGCACTGCAGCCTCCTATGACGTGGTCACCCACGAGTCGTACAGTCCCACGAAGATATTGTCGTCGTCTGCGACGTCACCCATGGTGAACGGGGTGGGTGGCACGTTATTGAAGACGAACACTCGCACCCGCTTTGAGGGTATTTGTGCACAAATCTTAGCGACACGATCCCGATGCTGGGCTAGTAGTTTCGTGACGCGGTCCGCGACGCTGAAGACCGTTTCCAGATTCGTAAGGTCGGTGTAGAGGGCATCCGGCGGTGGCATGATCCTGCAGTACGTTCCGTCCTGCTGTTGACACGCTGCGGTCAGCTGATATAACGCACTGTCAATACTATATGATATAATCGGGTGGTACGCCGACAGATTCGTTGAGTCCTATAGTTCCAGCCGGCGAACGTAAGGTCTGGATCTGCGTTCTGGGGTATCTCGCGTGTGAACCCAGAGCCAAGCGACCGAATGTGGTCGAGATCGCTGCGACAGGGCGAAGCCTGATAGGCGACGTGTTTGTCGTCGTAGGTGGTGTGGCCGACCATCCGATCGTAGAACCCGAATAGCAACTCGGTGGTCACTGTGTCGTTGGTGATCACGCGGTTCGGTGGTGACGGCACTGTCAGTGGCGTGCCGCAGCTCGTCACCGTTGTTTCTCGGGCATTAGTTGGCAACGCAGCTTCCCGCATCGTCGCACTGCAGCTGGATGTTGGGCATCGCCACTGTCAACAGGGCTAGGAGTCGCCTCATGCCCATTTCTTTTCGTCGAAGATCAGGGGAGTGCTAAACTACGTCTGCGCGCACATCAAACCAGCGACGCAGCGTGTCGACGGTCAAAACCTCGCGTGGTGTGCTGGAGCACAAGATCTCGCCTGTGATGAGGATGATGTGGATGCGGTCGCAGAATTGTCCTGCGAGGTTCAGGTCATGCAGGATTGTGGCAACGGTCATGTTGAGGTCGAACACCGTGCGGAGCACGGTCAGTTGGTGTCCGCACGTTGAGGTGGCTGGTGAGCTTGTCAAGCGCAAGGCACGCGCGATTCCTGTGCGAAGGACCGGGCGATGAGGCCTCGCTAGGCTTCGCCGCCGGGAAACCGTACCGAATGTTTTGTCCGCCAACCCTTCCGCCCTGGCTGCTAAGAGCGTAGCGGTGCACGCTGTACGGTCGACTCGGGGGCCGTCGCGATGTTAGAGCTGCACGGTGGTAGCGACTTAGCGTACGGTGAAGCCAATGCCAGAGGGTGCCTGCTGAGTTACGACGACAACGTGATGGGCGTTCTGTGTAGGCTCACAGGCCCACACGTCGACCGCGTCGATCGGAAGCTCCTGTGACGGTATGACGATGCGCGCTAAACCGCAGGAGGCGATAGGCATCCACTCAACTGTGTGATCGCGTACCTTAGTACCGTGGCCGCGAGCGGCCCGAGGAACGTTGTCGTCGGCAGTGCGTAGAGGCTGAGTACACCGAATGCGCCGAACGGCACAACCGGGCCGTGGCTCCGACCGATGCTCCAGCGGATACACCGAATACGTACGGGTCGGTGAGCATGCTGTACGCCGTAGCTTGTGCCGCTACGCCGATGGCGGACAAGGTCGTGTCGACCAGTGTTGCGCTGAGTATCCGTGGGATGTGGGAGTCGATAACGATGTGATACAGGATCCGGTCCCGAGCTGCGATGGTGCCGAGGGCGACGCCAACCCATATCGTCCTGAGGAGTGCTGACAGCAGCAGCGCGAATGCTACCGCCACTCATCGTGTTCTCCCCAATACCCGCGTGTCGTCCTTCAGTCGTGAGACAGGCCAAAGACACGCACAATGGGCCTATTTTGCCGCACCATTGGGGTTCTTCTGAGCCGATTAGCGAACCGCCTTAGCCACGGGGTGGCCACGCTCGCCGATATTCAGACTCCCGGACATGTGTACTCATAATTGAGAACTGGTGACAGCGGCCAGTGTAGCGGAAGTTCGCCCAGTTAACATCGTCGGGTATGTAGTGCACTACTCGCGTCCAGTCAAGTGGTTCGGCTATCTCGTCGGGCAAAAGCCCGGCTATGTTCGGTGGTTGGCACTGACTAGGGCTTACCAACCCTCGGTGAACGTCCGCAGCTGCAACACTTGGCTGGGATCCAGCGGAGGATGCACGGTCTTGAGAGCTTCCGCCAGGTCGGCAGTGTAATATGGAACGCCGCATCGCGGTGAGGGCAGCCTTCCGCAGCAGTGCTGCACAGTCGGCAGCGTTGTAGCCGTCGAGTTCGGTTACCACGTCGACGAGGTAGATTTCGGTGCTGAGCGTTATTGATTTCCTTGCAGTGCACAGGATTTCGTGATGCGCGGCAGCGTAGAGCAGTTAGCTAAACACCAGTCGTTCTAGCCGGTCCGGCCATAGTAGTGTTGGGTCGATCAGATCGGGTCGGTTGGTGACGCCCAGTACCACAACGTCACTCAGTGGGTCGATGCCGTAGAGTTTGGTCAGCAGCGCGGTTACTACACGATCGGTGACCCCCGAGTCGAAGTTCTGACCGCAGCGACGCGCCGATGTGTCGGTTTCATTGAGGAACACTAGTGACGGTCCGGAGTCGTGAGCACGCAGGAATAATGCACGGATCGTCTTCTCCGAACTGCCGATCCACTTGTCCATCAGCTCGGAGCCTTTGACGGCGTGCACGCTCAAATGCACGGTGCTGGCCAGCGTGCGAATCACGAAGGTTTTGCCACAGTCTAGCGGGCTGCACAGTAACACCCCACGCGGAGGGTCGGCGGCCCAACCGGGCGAAGGTGCTAGAACGCTGCGACGGCTGCAGCACCGCTTCGGTCAGTGCCTGTTGGACATCGGCCATGTTGCCATCATCCTCCAGAATAACGATTATTAATCGTTAGCCTTTAGCTGGCTGAGTGAGACAACGGCCAGATGACACTGAGCGCACTGGTACGATCGCCTTGGTTGAGTGTGGGTGGGTACCTATCGATACTGGTGCGCGACGCGGCCAGCAGTGCTTCTTTGCGTAACAGCTTAACTAGGCAGGAAACAATTAAAAACTTTGTAAAACAATCAATTTCGTTGAAATTTAGATTGCCAACAGATGCCGGCTTCAGTAGTGTTTGTAGGAGTGCCCTGCGGGTGGCATCGTTGGGCAGCGACAAGCCCAGCTCGAGGGCGCGCAGCTGCGTATCGAGCTAGCCGAGGCACGCTGAGGTGGCAATCGACGCAACGCTGTCGGTGGTTACTGCAGTGTGTGCAGCTCAGCGATGATACGGGTGACGGCTGGCTTAATACTGGCCGGCAGTGCTGCGTCGATATCGGTTACGAGCAGCACGTCGCCACTATCGTGCGCCGCTGTAACCACTTTAGCAACGATCTTGAGGTGGTCTTTGGTGATCAGTGTGTCGACCTCTGGGCCGTCAAGCTCGATCAGCTTGCGGTGCGCGCGCACCGCGCGGACCAGTGTCGCTTTGCCGACATCGACCGGATTTGGCATCAGCACACCCAAATTCGCTGCATTGTCAAGGATTTTCAGCAGGTGCCGCTCGTCGATGGCAAGCTTGAGCCATTCGGTTATCTTGTCGACTTGCACCTGCATATCCTTGAGGTCGTCGATTTGGAATGTGGGGTTTGTGGCGCTGGACCGGTTCCCGTGAGAGCGTCCCGACCCGAGCGGAAAGGGGATGCTGGTACCCCAGGTGAACAGCAAGTTCGACTGTACGCTGACCGGTTTGTCGGGGTCCATGCCGGTGATGGTGAGCAGCTCGAGGTCCAGCTGATGCCGACCGTCACCGCCAGTGCGTGAGTGGTGGCTGACGTTGAGGTATCGAGGCTCAGGGCACGGGGTACCAGTAACACCACGTCACCGACGGTCATCACTTTGCTCAGCAAGTTCTGGCGCAGGGTGACCGACGGAACTGATTGGGTGGTCAGTGACGAGCCGCTCAGCGTGACCGACCGCGCGTCGTAAACGGTGACCGCGCTTACGATTACCGGAGTACCCTCGCGCAGCCCAGGATTAAACAACGTCACTTCGTCAAATACCGTGGCGCCAATCATGGTGTTTTGGCTAGTCAGCGTCGTCATTGCTGCCGTGGTCTGCTAACGTACTCTAACGATATCGTATCTCATTGCCGGGTGCCAAGTGCAGCAATGGTATTCGGGTGTAAACGGATGACGTCGTGGCGGGAGTCGACGGCAGGGGTGTTGAGCCGGGCAGTGAGTGCGAGTTGCGGGTTCGAGTCCTACGACGTCGAACCGGGCTGGGTCATGTTAGCCGCCGGCTCGGTTTCCGTAGCCCTAGCCGCGCCATCGACCGACGGTTCGGACGTGCCCGACGGGTCGCACGCCGCGCGGCGCGGCGCTGCTTGGGTTTGTCGTCCCATACCTCAGGGTGCGCGGCAAGCCAGCGCTGGTTGCGGATTGCGAACGGGATGTGGCAGAGGTAGGCGAGGATAATCATCCAGATCAATAGGTAGGGGGACAGCACTGCAGCTGCCGCGAAGATCGCCAGCATCGCCAGCAACACGGCCGCGTAGTTCGGCGGCACGGACACGGCGTGCATCTTTTTCATCGGGATTCGACTGACCAGGAGCATCGACGTCCCTGCCACCCAGACGCAGAGGAACCAGGTGGACGTCCACCAGCCATCATCGAACTGCAACTTCAGGGTAAGCAGACCGATCACTGATACCGCCCCCGCCGGAGCTGGCATCCCGACGAAGAATTCGTGCGCGTAGGCGGGCTGGGTCCCATCGTCGAGTAGCGCGTTGAACCTTGCCAACCGCAGTACCACGCACACTGCGTACAGAAGCACCGCTACCCAACCGACGGGTGCCGTCGACAACATCGTCGCGTAGAGCACCACCGCGGGCGCCACCCCGAAGTTCACCGCGTCGGCTAGCGAATCGATTTCTTCGCCCATCCGTGACTCGGCGTCCAGGATCCGCGCGACCCGGCCATCTAGTCCGTCGAGGATGGCGGCTGCGGCGATCAGTGCTATCGCAGCCTTTGGCTGGTGCTCTAGGGCGAACCTGATCGAGGTTAACCCCGCGCAGATAGATAGCACTGTCATCGAGCTGGGCAGAATCTGCAGGTTTACCGATCTCCTGCTCCGGGGCTTGCTGGTCATGGCAGGTCAGCCAGCACAGTCTCGCCGGCGACCGCACGTTGGCCCACCTGGACAACTGGCTCGGTATCCGGTGGCAGGTAAGTATCCAGCCGGGAGCCGAATCGGATCAATCCGTAGGTGTCGCCGATCGTCAACTTGTCGCCCAGGCGCGTGTCGCACACGATTCGTCGCGCCAGTAGGCCCGCGATCTGCACCACCGTCACCTCAGCGCCACTGGCCGTGCGGATGCGGACACTGGTGCGTTCGTTCGTGGTGCTCGCCGCGGTAAGATCGGCTGATACAAAGCGGCCCGGCTGGTGTTGTACGGCTATCACCTCGCCGCTGACAGGAGCTCGCTGCACGTGCGCGTCTAAGAGCGACAGGAAAATGCTGACCCGCGGCAGTAGCAGGTCGCCCATGTTGAGTTCCGCGGGCGGCGAGGCGGAGTCGATCACGCAGACCACGCCGTCGGCGGGGGCGACGACGACACCGGCGCGGGTGGGTGGCACTCGTGGCGGATGACGGAAGAACGCTGCGCAGGCACCGGCTGCCAGCAACCCCGTACGGCGTAGCCAGCGCAATTTACGCCCGGTTACGGCCTGCCCCACCGCCCCGGCCGAAGCCACCGCTAGGCCAGCAAAGATGAACGGGTGCCCGGCAGGGTGAGCCGGGGGAACGGCGGAGCGCACCAACTCCAGCAGGTGCGCAGGGCCTTCCTTCCAGGATTCGGCGCGGAGGCGTCTTGCCACCCGTTCATTTTACGGAGCCGCAATGCCCGGCGACGTTACCGGAGGTCGCAGACTTGCAGTTGAGTCCTGGTTGACACCTCCACGAAATCTATTGGGATCTCCAGCAAGATCATTGGCCCGATGCCGGCCACCGTAAGTAGTGGTACGGCTAGTGGGCCGTGACTGGTAACGGTGTCGACTCCATCTACCTCATCTTCGGCGGAATGGAGCAGTGCGCGTCGGAACTGCCGCCTGCCGTGCGGTGAGCTCAGCGCCTCGTTAAGCACCGCGGGTCGGTGTGGTCGCTCCAGGATCCGTCTTAGGAGCATGGCTCTTCACAGTGCGGGATTTCTAGACGGGTGAACTTTCAAAAGGACGCCAGTGCGCTGGCCGGGTTGTCGGGCAGCGTGACAGTCGGGTTGGTGGTCACCCGTCCGATACCCTGCGGCATTCTTGGTTGCATCGCGACCTTGACGAATTCGACATCCTTGGTAGCCGTGCCGGCCGAACGCGTCTTTGACGACCGTTATAGGCGCCGAAGCTGACTTTTCCGGTAGTGATGGATCAGATCGACGTGGTTTTAAGTGCCGGCGTAACGATCCAGAATCGTGCTGAACTGCGCGACGTCATCGCCGACGGTGGCGGTGGCGACCACGGTCGCGCCAGCGTCGCGAACGGCTCCAGCCAGCATGATTGAGTTAGGTTCCTAGATCTGCACCGACTGTAGTGCGAGGTGCTCGGCGACACCAGCTCGGACCCTGTGGAGATCACCAGCACCCGCTGTCGCGGGATCCCGTTGAGTTCGGCCGTACCCAGCGCCGCGATCAAATCAGGCACGGCAGATGTCACCAGCTGACCCGCCCGAAGCACGGCACTGCCGAGGGCAACATCTTTGCCAGCCGTCCGAATATGCTGACCGTGCTTGGCGTTCCACAGGATTGTCATTAACTGTAGCCCGCCTACGGTGTCTTCGACCGGTACGATGGCTTTCGCCGGTATCGGGGCGCCGGTCATGATCCGATGTGCGGTATCGGGTTGCAACGTGAATTGATCGGTGTGTGTGGCGAGAATGTTTTCGGCGACCGGCAGCAGCACCGGGCATTCGGGTGTTGCACCCGCAGTGTCCTTGGCACGCACCGCATAGCAATTTAGCGCCGAGTTGTCAAAAAACTGGCAGTGAAAGTTGCGTGACCGCGTTGTCAACCAGGGCCAGTCTGAGGGCCTCGTTCAGCGACATCATGACCACCGGACAGGAACTGATTATTTCCGTTACGACACGCTGATGATCTTCAATTGACCGTACTCGGTCATGATCGGCCTCGCAATGAGGCGTGCGGACCAGGTGTCAGATCGGATAGCTAACGCCGGTGAGTTCCTCGGAGACTGTCCACAGCCGTCGTTGCAAATCCTTGTCGTGCGACCGTGCGCTGGATGTGACGACTTTGGGATGTCCGCGTTGCTCGGCAAAACCGTCGGGTCCATAGTATTGGCCGCCCTCGACGGCCGGATCAGTGGCGGCCCGTAGCGTCGGCAACGCGCCCATCTCCGGGCTCTGGAAGAGTAACGGGTTCAACAGGTTGGCGGCGGACCGGATGGTCGCAGGTAGGTTGCGGATGAGTTCGGTGTTGGAGCTACCGGGGTGCGCGGCAACGGCGATGGTCTTCGCATCAGACCAGTCCGCCAGCCGGCGTTGCAGCTCGTAGGTGAACAGCAGGTTGGCCAATTTGGATTGCCCGTAGGCAGCGACCCGAGCATAGCGACGTTCCCGCTGCAGATCATCGAAGTGGATTGCGGCTCGCAGCCGGTGACCGAGGCTGCTCACGGTCACTACCCGCGAGCTGCGCACCGGCAGTAACCGGTCGAGCAC
The DNA here is from genome assembly GCF_003408705.1 of Mycobacterium uberis. GTDB lineage: Bacteria > Actinomycetota > Actinomycetes > Mycobacteriales > Mycobacteriaceae > Mycobacterium > Mycobacterium uberis. The sequence continues at coordinate 292,945 of NZ_QAYL01000001.1, read as the reverse complement.
CAGTCCGGTTAGCGCGAAATGACCGAGATGATTGGTGCCAAACTGCATTTCGAAACCATCCGCAGTGACCTGCTTCGGCGTCCACATCACCCCGGCGTTGTTGATCAGCAAGTCGATGCGCGGGTAGGCGGCGCGCAGCGCGTCCGCGGCAGCCCGCACCGAATCCAGTGAGCTTAGGTCGAGCTCCTGCAGTGTGACGTCGGCGCTCGGGCAGGCGGCAACCATGCGTGCCAGCGCGGTGTTGCCTTTCGCAAGATTGCGCACCGCTAACACGACGTGCGCCCCGCGGTCGACGAGCATGCAGGCCGTGTAGTACCCGATGCCTGTGTTGGCGCCGGTGACGATAGCAACGCGGCCGTTTTGATCCGGGATATCGGCCTCTGACCATTTGCGGGCCTGGGCGTTGAGGGTCATGGGCACAACATACTCGCCTGGAATCGGTCGCTGCGGGGTACGGGACAGTGGTCAGCATAATCACGCCTAGGCTTGTTTTTAGCGGCTTTAGCTAGTGGCCTCGTGGATGTACTGGCCGATCTGGCGCGACGACCTGGAGGACATGTACTTGTCCGGTCTACATGCGGATCTCGGCCGGCACCCTGACGGCCGTCAGTTGCGTCGCGGTTGACTGTGCATCGTGCAGTAGCAACTCAGCTCCGGATATGTGAATCAGTATGCCTGGCAGACCCGGTGCTATGTGGTCCAGCGGCTCGTAGAATTCCTCGGGCGTGCCGCCGGCGTTGTTCTTCGCAGCTGAGTTGGCAACCCACGGGTCCAATGCATCGAACGCATTCGGCGGGAACAGTGCGTCGGTCTTGGCGTTGGGGTGTGTCTGTTTGTCTTCTGTTGCCAGCTGCAGTAGTGATGAGATCGTGGCCAGCGCCGCTGGTTTCTCGCCTAAATTTCCTTTAGCCGCTGGGAAAGCGTCGGCGCGAGATATTTACCTGCTGGCGTAATCGCCGGCCAGCATGATCTGCTCTGGATCGTAATCTAACTGTTGTAGATACTGGTAGCTATCGTGGTAGTAATCGAGCGCCATTCTGATTGAGTGTGTGAGCAGAAGCTGATAGTTGATCAACAAAAATTGGGGAGTAAGCGAACTTCGATAGTGCCTCGACAATTCGACTATGCTAGTTTGGCCCACACCCCAGAAACGCGCTGCTATGCAATGTAAATACCACCTGCCCGGGCCGTCCATGGGACGCACCCTAGCCGTGCGTACCAGCTGCACTGACACGTTATGCAAGTTACTTTGGCCTAAGCCGTGTTCGCGATTCGGGCGCAACACGCGGGCAGCATGGTCGATCAACTGAAACGGCCACGGCGGATACGGGACGTAGCTGCTGATCGTTATAATTGGCCGGCTAGCACGCGGCGGCCTGCACGACTAACTTGGTATCGTTGACCGACTGGCAACGCTTCCAGAAAGCGAGGTCAGTGTCCCAATGACGGACGCCGTATTGCGCGCATAGACATTCATCGCCTCGACGTTGTCGGCCCAGAACTGCTGTTATTTGCATTCAAGCTCTTCGATCCAGTGAGCGTGTCTCTAAATGTATTTGGTTGTACCCGAACAGCCGCGATTGCTTAAAGCGGTTAGTGGTGATCACGCTCGGGCGCACTATCGTTTCAAGCGTTGTCTAGATGGGCTTCCGTGACGTGCTAGACCTGGCAGATGGTCGCTGTGGCGATTTTGCGACAGTTCAACAACTAAGCTTGATCCTGGGCGGCCTACTGGGTCATCAGCGTCATCGCTGGACCCGTTCATGTCCCTGCCAGTATTCTTAGCTCTTCACCAGGATCTTTCGCGGCATGATGCAGCTCAAGCGCCGCCCTATACCCACTTAAGAGTGGTCACTCTTATAGAGCATTGAGTCAATGCCCGGACCGGAATGCCGCCTGGCGATGTTAACCTTTGGCGATGACGCTATCTCATCAGACAAAGTTCTTTGTTCCTGTCGGCTCGTAACGACTGCTGGTGTCGACACCTGTTGTGCTGGTATACGGTCGGCAATGACATCAGCCCATCTGCTCGATGTTGGTGGTCTCGGCAGTTGAATACGTATCTACAGCGTTCGACACACTGCCTGTAAAACAGGTTAAAAATCACTGCGACCCGAGCGCTGACTTTGCTATAGCCTGCCCTCTCCTGTGTGGCGCACTTCTGTCCCGGTAGCTTCTAATGCCTTGCCTGATACGTTCGGATGATTACCCTGAGATGGATAAGGCATTGCACCAGTGGATTGGCCAAATTTGACCACCGCAATAACTCTTTCTCGGGCGACAAGGCCACCATGTCAACGGTACGATGTTTTTAACCGACACTGACAGTCTAAATATCCGTTTACTCAAGTGCAATAGCCAACAGCTATCAAGTTATGTTATCTTGCTTTAACTACGGGGGACAGGTTAAGACTGCACGGTTGGCTCGAAGCGGTGAGGCGAGCGGATGACCAGTACGGCGTCAGTGGGTGTGTCGTCGAGCGTGGCATAGGTGTGGGGGATATCGCTAGCTCCAGGTGGCCGGGTCGCTCGCGGCTAGCTCCACCTCATTCACCGGCGCGCCTGACGGTCGCTTGCCCCAAGGTCATCAACACGTGCTCGACGATACCGCGTCCGTGCGGTGTGGAACGGTGCTGAGCACCGGTTCCCGGTGTCAAGCGATACACTTTGACGATGCCATGTTCGGCTACGGTGACGTCGGGCAGGCTGGCGGCGATTCCGGCTACAGTGATTGCCCATCCCGGGGCAGTCGTTAAGGAGCGTTGGTAGCGGCAGCCTCTGTACATCGGTGACTGCATAGAGTATCCCCAGCGTCGAGTTGCGCGTGCCATTCTCTCTCTCTCTCTCTCCGAGAGAGACTCCTCTATGCCGATGCTCGCCGCAGCCACCAGTGCGGCAAGCGTAAAGGCTGCTTGTCTGTGGCTCGGCACGTACCCGGGCGGCCCACCAAGACTGACATCTCGTCCACGTCCTTGCCATACCTAAGGATTCTTGAAACAGAACGTTGGGAACTAAAATTCTCAAATAAAAAATATGTTTGCGGAACGCAAGTTAAACCGATTCATGCAGAGTCTAGCATCGCGCTAGGAGGCTACACGAATGCATTCGTCGTCGTTTTGGACGGCCTGCAGGCGGTGAGAGTCCCTTTGATCAGGTCACCGCGGGGTTGACGGCGGTGTGCCGCACCCTCGAGCTCGGAACGCTGTGGTTGAGCCGGCGACACCGGCTGCCGCTCACCACCGCCTAGTCGACGCCCGGTGTTGTGGTCCTGTCAGCACTGGTGCTGTAGAGGGGCGGCTAGCCGGCCGCGGTCTGAGCGTTTTTTGCTTGTCAGTGCCCTGCTGCTGGCCGGCGTGTGGACGCGGATGAGTACGCTGATCACCGAGGTCTTGGCACAGATTACCCAGGCGATGCTCGCCGGTGTTGTGTTATAGTTGTGTCTGACCCTGCTCCGTGGCCTGGCCGCGCACCTGTTGGAGATGGCGCCTATCCTGTTGACCTGGCTGGCGTTCACCGGATTCGCTCCACGATGGACGGTGCCGACGGCCTTCGTGGCCACGTTAGGCATGACTGCTCTCACCCACCGCCCCACCCTTTCGAGGCCGTCGCTCCCGTGTCTGGACGACCCCGCAAATGACGCAAATGAGTTTAGGAGGCGGCGGTCGGTATCGCACTAAACTCTACTATATCTTCTATCTTCACGATGGGGGCCCAGAACGTGCCCAGTATTGTGATTATAGGCTCCTATGGCTACCAATGTACCGTGGTGGGAATCAATGGCGGTAACCGCGCTCGGTACGCTAATCGCCGTGGTGTTCGATGGGGCACGTGATTAGCTTGTCCACCATTAGCCCGGCCGTTCCGATCTCTCCGGAGGCACATCGTGATCCGGCGTGGTGGTAACCGGCCACGACGGCCTTCGGCTTTGTCTGCCTGATGCTTGCCGCGTTAATCACGCGCATCTCCACAGCACCCGTCGAGGTGATTAACGCAGTGGCCGGACTCAAGCTACGCGGCACTCTGGGTTCGTCGCTGGTAGCAGCTATGTCTGACCCGACGGACCTCATGGGGCGGGCCCCAGCAGCGATTACGTTAGTTGTGGCCGTATCGGCGGTAAGCCCGACTGATGTGGGCGCCACATTCTGGGCACTGAATACAGGCCTCATATTGTTCACGCAATGCTGCGACAGGCCCGGAGCCTGAACCCGGAGGCTATGACGGGCCGTCCTGTCGAAGTAGATTCGACGTCTGACTGCTCCGAGGCTGGAGCTTAATTTTAATTTCTGAGTCGGTTGCGCACAGGATCCGCCAGCTACTGGACCCAAGTAGTTGTCCATGCCGGACGGACTACTCGCAGCGTTCGTTGTCGATCATAGCCGCCAACGTAGCGAACAGCATCAAGATGGAGGTGGCGGTGTCGGCCTCGTTGTGGCAGCCGTGCAATCCGCCGGGAAGAACGTGGAGAAATTTAGCCCTGCTGAGCATCCTTCCAGTTACGGCCATCGTAAAGTTTCATCGTCTCGGACGAAACAAAGTAAGGTTTCCGGAATGGTGTGGTCCGGGTTCATCATCAGCCGGGGCGATATCGACTCGGTACAGGCTGTAGTTGCCGCCGGCGGCCTGTTGGTCGGCCAAGTTAGTGGTCCCTGACTCCGGAGGCGTGCAACTTGGCGTTGAGCGGGTCACTGGTGTCATTGACAAGGGTTTGCGCGCGGCGTGGTAGTCCTCCCAGGGGTGTTCTTGCACTCGGCATAGGCGAGTGCTAAAAATGACGTTGGCACTCGCGACCGGCGAGTGCTAGGTCGGGACGGTGAGACCCAGCCAGGAAGTTGGGGTCGTCCGTCGCGGGCACTGCACCCGGCCAGCATAAGTAACGGGGTTGTCGTCATTCGGTAACTCTAAGTTTCATTCCCAATCCGGAGGAATAACTTCGCAATGGCTAAGACAATTGCGTACGACGAAGAGGCCCGTCGTGGTCTCGAGCGGGGCCTGAACAGCCTCGCCGACGCGGTAAGGGTGACGTTGGGTCCCAAGGGCCGCAACGTCGTCCTAGAGAAGAAGTGGGGTGCTCCCACGATCACCAACGATGGTGTGTCCATCGCCAAGGAGATCGAGCTGGAGGACCCGTACGAGAAGATCGGTGCCGAGCTAGTCAAAGAAGTCGCCAAGAAGACCGACGACGTCGCCGGTGATGGCACCACTACGGCTACTGTGCTGGCTCAGGCGCTGGTTAAAGAGGGCCTGCGCAACGTCGCGGCTGGCGCCAACCCGCTGGGCCTCAAGCGCGGCATCGAAAAGGCCGTCGAGAAAATCACCGAGACCCTGCTTAAGGGTGCTAAGGAGGTCGAAACCAAGGACCAAATTGCGGCCACTGCAGCGATTTCGGCGGGTGACCAGTCGATCGGCGACCTGATCGCCGAGGCGATGGACAAGGTTGGCAACGAGGGCGTCATCACTGTCGAGGAGTCCAACACTTTCGGCCTGCAGCTCGAGCTCACCGAAGGTATGCGGTTTGACAAGGGCTACATCTCGGGTTACTTCGTCACTGACGCTGAGCGTCAGGAAGCTGTCCTGGAGGATCCTTATATCCTGCTGGTCAGCTCCAAGGTGTCTACCGTCAAGGATTTGCTGCCGCTGCTGGAAAAGGTCATCGGGGCTGGCAAGCCGCTGCTGGTCATCGCTGAAGATGTCGAGGGCGAGGCGCTGTCCACCCTGGTCGTCAACAAAATCCGCGGCACTTTCAAGTCGGTGGCGGTCAAGGCTCCTGGTTTTGGGGACCGTCGCAAGGCGATGCTGCAGGATATGGCTATCCTCACTGGCGGTCAGGTCATCAGTGAGGAGGTCGGCCTTACGTTGGAGAACGCTGACCTGTCGCTGTTGGGCAAGGCCCGCAAGGTGGTCATTACCAAGGACGAGACCACCCTCGTCGAGGGTGCCGGTGATACCAACGCTATCGCCGGGCGGGTGACCCAGATCCGCACCGAGATCGAGAACAGCGACTCCGACTATGACCGTGAGAAATTGCAGGAGCGGCTAGCCAAGCTGGCTGGCGGTGTTGCGGTGATCAAGGCCGGTGCTGCCACCGAGGTGGAGCTCAAGGAGCGCAAGCACCGTATTGAGGATGCGGTCCGCAACGCCAAGGCGGCTGTGGAAGAGGGTATCGTTGCCGGCGGTGGTGTGGCCTTGTTGCAGGCAGCTCCGACCTTGGACAAGCTGAAACTGAGCGGTGACGAGGCGACCGGCACCAACATCGTCAAGGTGGCGTTAGAAGCTCCGCTGAAGCAGATCGCTTTCAACTCCGGGCTGGAGGCCGGCGTGGTGGCCGAAAAGGTGCGCAACCTTCCGGCAGGCCACGGCCTGAACGCCGCTACCGGTGACTACGAGGACCTGCTCAAGGCCGGTGTTGCCGACCCGGTGAAGGTGACTCGTTCTGCACTGCAGAACGCGGCTTCCATCGCTGGTCTGTTCCTAACCACGGAGGCCGTCGTCGCCGAGAAACCGGAGAAGCCGGCTGCTCCGGCGGGCGATCCGACCGGCGGTATGGGTGGTATGGACTTTTAAATCCCAGTCCAAGCACGAAAGAGCCCGGTCCCCTTTATTTTGAGACCGGGCTCTTTCGTGCGCGTAGGCGGGTTAGGTCTGAAGTGAGAACAGCACGCAGTCGTGCTTGTGGTCTTTGGCGGTTTCGGTAAGGTCAGGTTCGGCTTCGCGGTGCAGTAGCCGAGCGAGTCAGTCGGAACGATACCGTACCGGGCGGTCTCGTTGTCGGGGTTCGCCTCGGCGTGGCCGTCGACGATCAGTGAGTACTTGCTGGGCTCGGGCGGAGGCCACAGCAGCGTGACGACGTTGCTGTGTTGGGTGAAGTTTGCGTGGGGGTGCCCGCCGATCAAGCTGACATCGATCACTATTCCGGGCACCTCGAGGCTCCCAGGGTCTTCGGTAAGGATGCACAGCGTCGGTTCGACCGTCACAGTGTGCACGGTGCACGCCATAGCCGTTATCGACGGCGATCAGATAGGTGAAGGGGCAGTGGGTAAGAACTGTAGCTAGCCACTTAAATTCTATCTTAAACCCGACAAGAAAAAGAGACGCGAAACGATGGTCAAGCTCATCGTATCCGTACGCTACGCAGTCCCCAAGACGCTCAGGGAGGTTATAACCCTCGGACAGATCTTGAAAAGAATGTCACTCTCTTCGACCGACCAAAAGCTATCAACGGACGACTCGAACACTTCCAAGGCTCCGCCCTCGGGTTCCGCAACCTCACCCATTACATCGCCAGATCACTACTGGACACCGACAGCCTCAGACCCCGACTACATCCCCAAATGTATATATAGAGTCTCATAAAGTGTGACCTAGTCCTGCTCGGACAAGACGGAGCCGACAGCGCGATAGCGGAGAGCTAGTATAGCGTATGTCACCACGGTTCTCATGACCTGCTGCGGCTGAGGCAACCGGAGTTCATCGTCGCGACTGTTGCCTGCCTTGGCTTAGACCATGTCCGACATTGCATTGCCAAGTAACACAACGACGTATTGCCAGTACAGCCAATCAGCCACGGCCGGACGCAGAGCTTGCGCATCGGCCGCACTATACGCCTGGTGCAGTGCGATCTCTCTGGCGTGGGTAGCGTAGGTGCGGAACGCCTTCAGGTGTGCAACCTCGCGGCCAGCGGCGGTGCTAGTCATGAACTTCATCAGGTCGAACCACATCATGGTTCGCCTATCTTCTGGTGGATTGGCATCAGCCGGAGCCGGGGGCAACAGATCAAGCAAACGCACATCACTGGTGTCTGCCAGCCGAGTCGCCATCTCTGGATCCACCACTTCCAGCCGAGACCGGCCAATCATTCTACCGCTCTCGGGGATATCATCCCGCTCTAGCATGATCTTGGCTGCGCCAGGATCAGAGTCAGCTAACTGCTCTTTAGTACCGATTACCGCCCGCAACTTGGTCGCGTAATGGGTCGCCCAGTCCTGGACAGCCATTACTGGGTAGGTAGCAGAACGAGCCCGCTCTTCGGCAGGGATCGCATCATCAGCGCTGGCCATATACACTGCGTTCGGTAACTCCACCCCGCTGGGGATATAGGCCAGCCCGTAGCTGTTGGCCACCACGATCTTTCTGTCAGTGGTCACCGCGGTTATCCAGAAGAATCCGAAGTCACCCAGACCAGGACTGTCAGACGCGTTTAGCGCAGCTAGTATACGTCGTGCCAACACGACTGGATCAGACTTAGCGCTGCGACGAGTGGCTGCGGTCGCAGCGTCGCGCGCGGCCCGCACCGCCGAAACCGGGACCGATACGGCCGCCGCCAAATCAGACGTCTCGGCGTCATGCGTGTCGTTCCTCAGCGCCGCATGACGGGTGAGACGCGTCGACACGTGCTCAGTACTTGGCACCACTACCGTTGACTTGATCGATCCCAACGGCGCCCGGCCAACTCCACCACGCTGGGTCGCGTTCGATGCCGTGGCCGAACCCGCATCCAAGCCTCCGCCCGATTTCGAGCCGCCACCACCCATCGACGGGGCTGGTGCCGACGCCAACCTCGCTGCGGGTACACCTACTCCACTAGCTGCGGTGCGCGCCACCTCGGTTGATGTATCTGATGTGTCGTCTGCTCCTGCCCCAGATTGCAGTTGATGGTCGACATGCTTACCCGAAACTGGCGCATCGGTCGTCGCCGCCACCGGTTTCATATAAGCAGCATCGTACCCAGAGGTGTCTGGCGTCATAGGATGAGATTTTCCAAGGTCCGCCGGCATTAAGAGCTGACTAGGTGAAGGAGATGGGCTTGGGACTGGCTGGGTGCCAGGTGCCGAAAACGGCATGTTGGGTGCTAAGTGTGGCGGTGCCACGAGAGCTGACGTCAGCGTCACCGGGACCGGAGTTACCGGCGTAGGTGTTACAGGTCTGACTGGGGGCGGTGTAACCGGGATGCCGAGCTTGCTCGGGATTACCGGCGAAACTGGCATTGGGATGAAAGATACAGAGGTTGATTTCAGTATGTTCAGCGTAGTGCCCGGGGTCTCGACCACCAGCATCGGTACGTCTGGGTGCGGCGATTTCTGATCAAGCAATTCTTTCAAGGCACTATTCGGCGGTTTCCAGTTCTTGGATGCCAAGACTCGTTCAGCGGCGTCGGAAACCACGCTGACATTGGCCACATATGTCGAGTTGACCAATTGATTAATTACAGTGGCACGCTCGTCAGCGTTCATCTTAGCGTCATTCTCTAGGACTATGATATCTCTATGGGCCTCGTCGACATTATTTCCGATATCCGACTTAGCTTGCGCAATTAACCCAGCGATATGCCTATGCCAGGTAATCGCCGTTGTGAGATAATCCTGCAACATCATTAATTGATTGACATTCATGCCGAGCGCGCCGCTGGCGGCATTGGCGGCACCACCTGACCAAATACCGCTGTCGAAGACTAGGCTCTTCTGATACCGAGTTGTCTCCAAAACATCGGTGACCTTCCACAAAACCTGGCTGAACTCTTGTGCTCGGTCATAGAAGGTGTCTTCATTGGCATCTGGCCACCCACCTGGATCGAGCATCCGCTCGGCATACTCACCCGTTGGCCTTAAAATACCCAACTGTATATTCACCTCCCAGCAACTCGCCCGACCACATCGATCACGTCTATCGACGAACCCCATACCACGATGTCCGGTTGGCTGAGCATCTATCGACGTCCGGAGTAATCTCGCGTTAAATTGGCACACGTGTTGCACAGCTTGAACCATCGGTCAAGGTGTTACCTCCCAAATACGCTGGCGGCCGCTCGGTGTGGATATCGCGCAGATCATACAATTATTAAGCGTAACCAACATTAAGGGCAGCCAACTGCGGCATTTAGCAATCAAAGCGGCGACCTTCTCATACCGCGGTTGTCACTGTGTAACCATAAACGTGCAAAGCCACCAGCGACGGAGTGTCTGCTCACACCACCATGGTTGGACCGTAACCAATTCGTACTCAACGGCCAATAAATGGCCTGCCGATACCGCACCATGACAACTAACTAATCACCAATATCCAGCAATGTCGCTGAAATGCATACTACACCGCTAGACCTTTGCCGTCACAACAAGGCGTTAAGCTAACGGCGGTTCACTGATCGCACGGGAGAGGGCGGACAACTTTGTGGCGAGCTGCTCCCCCGCGACTTCGTTGTAGGCGGTTGCCGCGCCCTGCGCATTCTGTAAAGCTTCGTTGATCCGAGCGGCGACTACTTCGTGGCCCAGCTCACGCAAAGCGCCACTTTCGATACGAATGCCAGTTAGCCACTGATATCCATTGATCGTTACTTCGACGGTCTTTTCTCGATCCGAGGCTTTGAAAACTCCGTCGTTCATTCGGTTGAACTGTCCGTCCAAGGCCGACTGAAATTGCCCTAGCAGAGCTAATGTCCGAGCTTGCGTCGGGTCCAAATCCATTATTTTAACTCCTTGCTGTCTCGGCGACGGCGATTACCGATGACGGCCTCAGTCCACGCCCGATCCTCGGTGTAAAGCGCTTCGTCGTCTTGCTGAGTTCCCTTAGTTTTGGAACTTCCGTACCCCGCACCATAAGCGCCCATCGGCATTCCCATACCACCGCCACCTACCGCACCGACGGTGGAGCCAGCACCACGACCCACCTCTGCGACATCGGACGTTGCAGCGGGCCGCGCCGAGTCCGCGTAGACCTTGGGCACTAGCGGCGACACCGAAGCACCTCCTATTCCACCGCCGCTGAACGACATCGGCTTCATCCCGGCACTTGCTGCCGCCGGCGCATGCGCCACATCGTGTACAGCATTTGTCGACTGTACGCCCGTGGCAGTCGGCACAGAACCACTAGACTCACTCATGGAAGACGAAGACATCGTGGGCGGCATCATGGGCAGCGTAAGGCTACCGCCGGTACCGCTCTTCAAATTTTTCATCACATAACTGGGTATCAGACTCTGTTGGCTCGAGTCTGGCGGCAAATCGATTTTGACTGCGACGGCAGGTTTCGGTGGCTGCACTGCCTCGAGGATACAGCTGCTGCTGTACTGGGACAGGACGTCATCAGACTTTTGCTGGTAGATCGCATAGGTCTGCATGAGTTGCTGTCTGACGTTCTGGTCAGTGGTCGAATTGTATTTCGCTTCGAGTGCCTGTATGTCATATAGCTTCGGGTGGTTTACATAGGCCGTGCGCTGCGAATCCGCTACGAAGTCACCCTGCTTAGCCATCGCGACACTCGTTTTCGCCATCCGATCCAACCATTCACTTTGTTGCTCCATTGAAACCGTAACCGCGGCCGCCGCGTCACCTGTCCAATCCCGGAAGGGCCGGAAAAGCTTTTTCATTTCTTGCAACTTAAGGTTATACTTAATCCAGGCATCCCTAAAGCTTGCGGCTGATGCCCCTTGGTCTGGCTGTTCGATTTGGGTGGCCGCCGTTTTAAGGTCGATGAAATCAGGTCTGCCTAATTTCACGGTCGGAGTACCGCCTAACGCGACCACACTCCCATTCTCTGTCCCGGCCGAATGAGCCGACACGGAACCTTGGCCGTCGTTGTTCATGACTTGCGCCGAATCCTCATCAACCTCCCCATAAGCCTTGGCCGCGTTCCGCATGGACTGCGCCAGCTTCTGCCACTCCTGATAGCCTGCCGCAAGGTAGATCCGCATGTTGTAGGCGTTCAAATTGAGTTGTTGAGCCGCGTTGACTGCGACCTGAAGAGCGCACGCGTTGGCAACTATGTTGGTGGGTGCTGCCGTCATCGCTGACTCTATCTCGGCGGCCCTCGCCAGGATTTCGGTCTGCTCCACCGTCATTGTCTGTGATTGTGTCATGTCGCATCAGCCTCCTTACTGCTACAAAGCATTATCGTCGCTAAAGTCGGTGGTTCTCGCACTAAAATTCTTAGAGCTACCGCGTCATACCTGGTGCAGCGTTAGCTCACCTGGCTTGAGCCACTTTTTCGGTGATCGTCATAGCCATGGACCTTGAACTAGGGGTTTCCGGTGGTGGCGGATAGCACAATGTACGTACTAACTGAAGCCCTTTAGTGTGCGATGGCGGTGTATGTGTGCACTGTGATGACTACCTCAGGAACAACGGCGGTACCGATCGTGTAGTCCTCGCGGAAGAGACCTCGCTAGATCGAGCATTTCGGATCGGCACATAACCAGGCTCGATTGAAGGCACTGAAAGCAGTGACCCAACGCCTGGCTGCCAGCCAGCAGAATCTGGATCCTGAGCACACGGGTATCCGGCGACAACAGATTCCTAGAAATCGTGTCCTCTTGCTTGCAACACTCACGAGAGATGTTGTGCCATGCCCACCGAATACTCAGCTTTGAAGTCACCACCGATGGTGATGGGGGCGTTCCGTGATTTGCTTACTGCACGGATCATCAAACCGATTAGCAGAGTCGGGGCGCCGCACGTGCTTTCCGACACCAATGTGGATTTCCCCGCTTACGGACGCTCAAGCAACACTCACCAATATTCACCAAACCTGAACTTCGAAAATCTATTTCGGATTTCCGGGTGTCACACGGACATCTGGGACTGTCCTGGTGCTTTAAGACGTCGGCACACTCGACAGAACAGGATCTCAGTTCAGTTCGAAGAAAAGACCTACGAAAAGCATTGCGGTCCTGCGTTAAGACGTTGATCGTCATCAAAATCGCAAGCATATATCTGATAGCTTAACTTCGAGACGAGGAATCCAGGTAGTCCCATTACCCTTGCAGAGCAATAGTTTGGTGTAGCCTGCCTTAGACAGTAGTCCCGGTAGTGTTGGCTTGATAGACGCATATGCAACTGTGCCTAGTGATGGCTTCGCCACACCAACAACGTCCGCGATGCTAACCGACACATGAAAGTTGTTAGGTTTTACGTTACCGACCTCGTTGAAAAAGTGGAATTAGAATATCTTTATGTGTCCGTAAACCTCGAGACGTTGAAGATGGTGGCTTTCGCGTTGGCGGAGATTGCTACTGACATGAAGGGGTTCGGTGTTGCAACGTACCCCGCAACGACACATGTTCAGCACCCGGGTAGGCACGTAGTGCCGGAATCGGCAGTAGCATACTTTGCTCGGCACGCAACACAGTGTCACAAAAATCTATCAAGCCTCGGCAACCTTTGAGGGGTATACAGTCGATTTGGGACTTAACTGCCGCAGCATATTCGAGCACCGAAGCAAACAGCGCCAAAACCGCTCAATCAACCTAGATGACGCCAATGTCCACACCGCAAACACTGACACGTGCAACAATAATCATTTCCAGCTATAAAAAATATAAAGATGCTCTACAACGAACCATCACCGCAGAGCAACTCTGACGATTCACTCTCTAGTTGGACACACATGTACAGCAAACTTCCATCAGAGAAGAACTCTGGCAATATGTATATATGACCCTGATAGTGATTCGCTACTAACCGCAATGTGACTGTCGAGCAGCTTGGGACCAGGACTGAAGCACATAGTTGACTCGCTCAAAAACTGACGTACGGAACCGGGAAACGTCTGGTCGAGTCCAACCGCGACACGGATAGCCGAAGCGGCCGAATAGTAGCTCCAGCGCTTCGCAACCTAGGTTGGACAGGAAACCAAACAGAACAACAACGTCAGCGGACGCAGCAGGTGGCGACGAACAAGATCGGGCAATACGCTGCGGAGATCACGGAACTCGATGAGATGTATGACCAGTACACGGCTACAGACGTCGAGGCGATGCAGTGCTGTGAACAGAGCGTGCATGATGTGCTGAGGGCATTGCTTTCGCGGGATGAGCCGCCAAAAGTGAATGTTGGGCTCATGATTGAGGTCGCCTGGCATGATCAATAGAACAGTATCTCGTTCAACAGCCAAGAATAAAACCTCCGAAAAGCATTGTGTGCCTTCACTAAATGTTGACCTTACTCGAAACCGCAAAAATAGATTCGATGACCCGACTTTATCGATTGATCCACGAGATCTGTACCCGTGTTGTTGGTACACGGTTTTGAGAGTCGAGGGCAGGGTAACCATCAGGAGGTCACATGCCCAGTACGTACTTATCATCGGTGCGCCGGTAATTGTTGCTTGATTGCGACCGAGTAAAACGGTTGTCGCAGTAACGGCCGAAATCGGGGATCTGCCAGACCACGCTTTCCCAGTAGATTAAGGTCAAGTGTTAATCGACGCCAGGGTCATCGATGGCACTCCAAGCGTCAAGAGAGACGAACCTGACACCTGCCCGCAATGGGATTGCTTAGCTTGAAGCTAAGCTGGGGTTGCCCTGGGATTCCTCCCAGCTCTTCGATACATAGGAGATGATACTTCCGGAACGCCGGCACGTGATCGCTGAAAGGCTGATCAAATAACAATATACAGCACGATCCTCCTGCCAAGTAACAGGATTGGCACGTTCTCTGTTGCGATATTATCGACGACAGCCCGGGTCGGACGGCGAGATCTGGCTCCTTAACTATGGCCGACACCATCACCGAGATCCACCAACGCTTCCGCAACGTGTGTAGTCGTCGACATGTCCGCACCGCTCTGCTAGCCGACTATGGCATGAACACAACCGTAAATTGGTCACAAAGCGATCGTGTCCAAGCGAGGTCTCTACGGACTACCACGACCAGGACGTTGCATAGATACACCCCACGGACCTGATCACTCGGCAGTTCACCATGACTCACCCAACGAGCTGTGATGTACCGCCATCACCGAGCATCCCGCATGCGACGGCAAATTAGGCCACTGTGCCATCTTGGGTTGCTGCTCCCGAGTGATCGTGGCATGCGCGTTTTCTACAACGCCAGACACGGCTAGCAGACACCGGTGGTATAAGCTGGATCAGATCATCCACAAACTCGCCGGGGTAACAAACTCCTCATGGCCAGGCAAGAATTCAACGAGGTGTGCCGTATCTGGATATCACTAATACGAGTTCACTCGTGAAGCCTTTGCTATCTACGTCGATAGAGCACGTGGTTCTGCACCGAGAAACGGTACACTAAATTCGCTTTTGACAACAGCCCTGAATTCGTAGCACACGCGGTGAGTGATTGGTGTTGATTAAATAACACCAGTTAACTTTTCATCGATCCAGGCTCGCCGTAGCAAAACACCTGGATCGAGTCCTTCAACGGCCAGCTACACGATAGACCGCTCAACTCATGGGGCTCCGGCTCGCTGCTGGAAACCCAAGGTGATCATCGAAGACTGGTGCCGCGACTACAACGCCAATAGACCCAACTCCGTCTACTGTGAACTCACCCCAACGGAATTCACCCTGTAGTGGACCACGACCCACCAACCCCATACCGCATAGCAATTAGACCACAAAATAGGTACCCTTGGGCAAATTGTTTGACGGTTGCGATCGGATGAACTCATCGCAGACGAGATCAGGATAGCTCAGGCCACTCTTTCCAGTGAAAACGTCAGGCGCTGATCAACGCTAACGTCAGTTGAGTAAACTGTCACACAGAACTACAAGGTAAGATAGGTTTTTTCGATGCACGTAGAGACACGGTGCTCCTGCTGCAGATAAGAGTGAATCGCCGTGCGCTAGATCAGCTGGTGGCGTCAAAATGGTTCCGGAAAGACAATGCGTAGATCGCGAACCTCGATGGAACTATGAACAATACTGCACTATATTGCATAGTGCAGTTATTATCTGTCGTTTAAATCAATGGTCCTCAAGCCAAATCCTTGTATCACTATGCTATACCCGATGCAGTTATAGCCCACAACATCGAGGTCGACATCCAGATCATACTGCACAGCAGTGGCTATCACAGCTCATCGTTACTTCGGCAGCGTCATCTGGTAATGGTTTTCCTCGGGTGGAGAAATCCGGCGGATCGGCAACTTGCGATGCCGCGGAGTGCTGATAGTGTCGTGCCCAAGTATCACTCGCTCACTGCCGGGGTGGGGGCCCAGATAGGTCGTCGCATTCGGCCATGTCACTTTCGCCACCGACCCGATATATCCGCCGATCAGCCCAGTAAATTTCTCGAATTGCTGCCCGAGAGTAACTATGCCACCTGCAGCTGCTGCACGTACAGCGAACTGCGTGAACGTTTGAGCGTCACCCAAGCTGATACTTACGTCGACATCGTCGAACGGCATGTAGACTGGGCACCGGTTCACCGTCTCGCCGATAAGCACACCCGCTGATCCGATCGGCAGCTGGCAATGCTGGTAGGCGACGAAGCTGCGGCCCAACAACGCCGGCTGTTGGCCACCGAGCAGGCAATAAAACCCGCGTGGCGTTTTCGGTTTTCCGAGTGTTGTCAGCACCACCATGGCCCGCGGCGTCTTCCCAGGAGTCACCTGGACCCTGGTGATCGTGTGGTCGGCCCGCACCGACCACCATGCATCCGGACCAGCGGGCGCGATATAGGCGACACTATAGGCGTCTCGCCCCTCGATCATCGACCACTTTTCCCGCACGAAGCCAACATCAGTAGCGTGGTCGATGTCATCGAAGCTGCGGCCACAGACCGCGTCCATACCGTGACTAGCCAACTGATCTGCGATACGCGTCGTGGACGCGACCAAATACCGGGCTAGCCCTGCGACGCCGGCGTCACGCCGCTGCGCGGACTTGCGGGTGCACACTGGGTCGGCACGCAGCAGGATCCAGGTCCGGCGATGCGCGGGCGCCGGGTCAGCACCGATTACCTGCTGGTACAGGTTCACAACGTCCGGCGACGCGACATGGCCAACACGATAACCCGCCGACACAACAACCGCCTCCAAATCTGGGCAGTGCACCGACAACAGGTGCTCCAACAGCCGGGTTTCCAGGAAGTCGTCGGTCTGTGCCTCTCCATCCACGATGACTGTTGGCGTAAATGGTCTGGGAATCAGTTCGACAACTGAGACTAGAAACCCGTCTTGCCAACGCACGGCAACGTGGTCTGCTGGTTTCACGGTGGCACCGACTACCGGCTCCGATGGGGTGTCCAGCGGCTTATGACGACGCCGGAAAAATAAATAGAGTGCCATCAGCCAGCCGCTTAACCGGCGTCCGGAAAATTGAACTAAGGTCAGGATCACGACCAGCGCCACCAGCGAAATACCGACCCACCAATATTGCGTTCGGAAAAACAACATGACGCATGACGGGGCCAATACCGCGGCGAGTAATGCACACCCTGTGCTGAAACATAACTGTATCGGATTTCTCATTAGCGTCGTAACGCCCACCCAACCAGTACACCCAGTCCCAACGCCATAAATAAGCCCAAGATCCCCAGCGCCACAAACATGATCGGCCTACGATCAGGGCTCGGCGTGATTACCGGCGGCGGAATTCTTCTGACATTGAACGGCTCTGACACGGGACCCGGCGGAATATCCCAGGTAAGCGCTGCCACGGCATTGACGACACCTGCGCCGACGGCGTCGTCGACTCCACCTCCGGGATGGCGCGCGGTGGCAGTGATCCGGTTGATGATCTGAGTCGGCGTTAAGTCAGGAAATCGCTGTCGCAGCAGGGCCGCCAGACCCGAAACATATGCGGCGGCGAACGAAGTGCCGGCGATTGGGATCGGCCCTTCCTTGCCTTGCAGCGCATTCACCGGCTCACCTTTATAACCCAATGCGACAATGTCTTCCGCCGGTGCTGCGACGCCTACCCATGGCCCGTGTACCGAAAACTGACTCGGCATTCCGTTCTGTGCGACACCGCCGACGGCGAGTACCAACGGTGCATACCACGCTGGTGTGACAATTGTCTGCACCTTATCCCAGCCACGTGGGTCGTTGGGTATTGACGCATCAGGCATCGGGTTCTGCGTGCAATCCCCGCCGATGTTACCTGCCGCGACGATGATCACCACACCCTTGGCGTTGACAGCGTAGTTGATCGCTGCACCCAACGTCGATTCATCGATCAACCTATTCGCCTTATAGCAGGCTGCTTCGCTGATATTGATCACGCTCGCACCAAGATTGGCGGCGTGCATCACCGCGCGAGCCAGGCTGCGAACAGAACCAGCCGCTGGTGTCGAGTTGGGATCATTGGCGTTGAGTTGCGCGTTGATTGGTTGAAAAGCCTCTGAGGTTTGTCGCAACGAGAGCAAACGCACGTCGGGCGCGACACCGATGAACCCGTCGGTGGGTGCGGGTCGACCACCGATGATGGAAGCGGTTAGCGTTCCATGCGCATCACAATCGGATAGTCCATTACCGGCTTGATCGACGAAATCGCCACCGGGTTCCGCTGGGACCTGTGGCGAGGCCTCAACGCCAGTGTCGATCACGGCCACTGTCACCCCAGTCCCGATTGCGAACTTGTGTGCATCACTAACACCTATATATGTGTTGCTCCGGGGTGGATCGTGGAAATTGGAATCCGGCAGCGTTGTGGGCGCCGAACACAGCACCTTCTGCTCGGCGGGCAGATCAGGTCCTGTCACATCGGGCGGCACCGCGCCCGGGTCGATTGAGGGTGGGCTGATCGCCAGCGCGGGAGGCGCGAACAGCAATGTTAGCGCCACCGTCATCAGCAAGATACGGTGCACCCCCGATTACTCCATTCATGTCGCTAGCTGTTGCGCTAGTCTGGCTTATTACGCCTAGCTGCTTGAAACGATCTGCTCGAGCACTGAATCTACGTGACACACCTGAGTGCATTTTAGACTTAAATGTAGTTAAGCGGTCCCTTGTAGTCTTAGCGACGATCTACCGAACTATATGGGACCAACCCACACAGTTCGGGGCGCAACATTTCAATCCGGCATGCATACTACATCCACCATGGGAAATCCTAAATTATGATGTGAGGTGAGCTAGCGTCAACCAGCTGGGTGGTGTCAGTGATGTAAAGGGCCCATTGGAAGCGAAGATAAGCGGGTGATCGTTAAGTACTCCAGTGCCATCAGGGACGAAAACCCGCACGCGGCTCCCCTAAATGGGTTGGTAACAACATCGAGAGATCGTAGGTACTGTTTGTGGCTCGTAGATTGCCGTGGTGTCGCCCCAGACCGATGATCCCACCAACTCTCGTTGGAGAGGTCAATATTTCGCGCAGTGCCACCGTGATTTCTAGTCGAGCTAACGTGGGACCCACGCAACAGTACATAGTGTAGCCGAACGTCAAGGGTGTTAGGTCGGGGCGGCCCAGCCGGAATTTGCTCAGCTCATCAAAGACGGCGGGATCACGGTTGACGGTCGGTAAGACGACGACTGTTTGTTAGCCCCGTGTGATGTCGACGACGCCGATGACATGATCCTGGATAGCGGTTGCGTCCTGCAGTGTGTACGGATGCATTAAGCCTCACGAGCTCGGTGACCAATGGCGGATCGGCAGAGTTAACGTTATCGGCTGATACGGTCACCGTCGCATTGGGGTGTAAGCAGTCGAACCATTGCCGCTCCTAACAGGTTAGCGGTGGTTTTTTCGGCTTGCGACGGCAATGAGCATTATCATGATGGCGACGTCATCAAGCTCGGGATCGGAAGCGACAAGATCGAATAAGTTTCTCATCCTAATAAAATCGACGATCGGCGGCCAGCAGAAGAAAATCCATGCCAACAGAACCGAAAATGGTTGTGCTGTTGGTAACTTTCTCGTCATCAGCGAGGACCTGGGTATTTGGATGTTAGTCGGGACTTGTCATTGTACAAAAACCTCGAGGTACCAGTGTCCAAATCTATCCATTCCTAGCAACAGCTGCTGACATGAGCATGGCGACGTCAGTCATGAAGTCAAATACCAGTGTTAAGTGCAAGATAGTCGATCAGTGCCAATGCGATAATCTTGACTCCAGGGTGCATCCCAGCGACGAATGACAGCATGAAGATATTGTGCACCATCCCACGCAAGCGGGCGTGATGAGTACCTATCGGCGAATAGTAGGAACCGGTTGAGCATCTCGTGTTAAACAGAGAGCGAAATCACTTCGCGTGCAGTGGGATTAACCAGTACATTGCTCGTCCAACCCGACCAGTTGAGTATTTCGCAGGCAGTGTGAAAACCAAGAACAAAAAACTTACAGGTCGTTCTCCCAGATAACACCATATTCACAGCGTTACTGCTCGTAATACGGGTAAGGTTTGGCAGCATCCCATACGACACGTAGAGATTATGCCGATGTCAGCGGTGTTCATTGGAGCTCCAAACCCATATAGCAAACCACGTCCACGTATCTGCTGCTTACCCAAGATTGTGCTTGTTCCGTAGACGCCATCCATTTTATTTACCATTGACCGGACGTTGACGGTGACCTGCAGTGCCGTGCATATTGCGTTGATACTGGGGTTGACTCGCGTCGTGAATATCATGTCTCCAGGCACTGATATATGGTGGAAAACACGATTGTGCGAACGGACATCGATCAGATTACGAATGGCCTGACTCGTAGTGTCTGAAGTGTATGTAACAGGCTGAGGTGTCCGCACTTCAAAATGATCTCGGCGTACCACTCAATGTCTTTTCACTACTGGTGGTGGAATCACGGCTAAAGAAACCAATATCCGCCATCCGGTTACGCAACTCGCTCTTGTGCCCTGTCACCCCCGCGCGAAACAGTGCAACCTCGTTGCAGTGCAATTGATCATGTCTCTCATTGCTCTCGCTGAGCCTAAACAATTAGCGAAGCCACCGGGACGGCAGCCCTAATCACGTCGGCTAATACCCACACCATATTGTGAACGCGGCGATTGTGAGGTGGCGGAAATATTGTCGGCTTGAGCACGCGAACTACAACCGCTACCGGAAGTCGTTTTCCCATAAACACAGTAGTGAGCGCAGCTACTGAGCCTACCACACCACAGACTGACTTTGTTGTTGACTCCGCGTGGCGTATTGTTTGCCATCTACAAAATTCGATTGATCGCCTGCTGGGCAAACAGTACCGGATACTTAGCCCACACTAGCGCTGTGACTTCGTTGACGTAAACCGCTAAAAGCTGATCTTCAGATCGGCATGTTAACCTCACCCGGGTGAATTGGTGGGTAAGCATTCACCGATCCTATTGTTTCGGGTGACCATCCTATTATCCCAATGCCGAGTGCCGTGGCTGCTACCCAAGACCCGATCAAACTCTTGCTGCGTGGTGCGCCCATGCTGTACACGGTAGCCACCGATAGCACGTAATTAAAAACCTGAGACGATGATGACACGATTTTGACTTGATGCCAGTTACGAGGATCCGACGCGCTTAACGACTATTCCGACACTTCGAAAGTGTTACGGATTCCCCTACGACTGCCGGGTTTTCCACCAAGACAGCAGCTCCGCAGTGGCCTCTTCGTTGGTCAACGGCCCGCGGTCTAGTCGCAGTTCCTTGAGAAAACGCCACGCTTCACCAACTTGCGGGCCTGCCGAGATGTCCAGTAACGCCATGATCTGGTTGCCGTCTAGATCGGGGCGCACCCGGGCTAGATTCTCCTGCACAGCCAACTCAGCGATCCGGGCTTCTAATCGATCATAGCTGGCCTGTAGTCGGGCGGCTCGGCGTTGGTTGCGGGTCGTACAGTCAGCACGCACCAGCTTATGCAGCCGCGACAATAGCGGCCCAGCATCAGTGACGTAGCGACGCACCGCAGAATCAGTCCACTTCCCTTCGCCGTAACCGTGAAACCGCAGATGCATATACACCAACTGCGAGACATCGTAAACCAGCTGCTTAGCGTACTTCAATGCGCGCATCCGTTTCCGGACCATCTTGGCACCAACCACCTCATGATGGTGGAAGCTCACGCCGCCGTTTGACTCGTGGCGTCGAGTGGCAGGCTTACCGATATCATGTAACAGTGCCGCCCAACGCAGCACCAAGTCCGGGCCGTCATCTTCTAGCGCGATCGCCTGGCGCAGCACCGTCAGCGAATGCTGGTAGACATCCTTGTGTTGGTGGTGTTCATCGATAGCCATCCGCATGCCCCCGATTTCGGGCAACACTACCTCACCCATCCCGGTCTGCACTAGCAAGTCGATACCAGCCACTGGGTCGTTGGCAAGCAACAGTTTGTCCAGTTCGGCAGACACCCGCTCTGCACTGATGCGGGCCAGCTGCGGGGCCATCTCTTCGATCGCCGTGTACACCTGCGGGGCAACAGCGAAACCGAGTTGGGAGACGAATCGCGCGGCGCGCAGCATCCGCAATGGGTCGTCGCCGAACGATACCGACGGTGCAGCCGGGGTCTCCAACACTCGGGCCCGCAGCGCGGCCAAACCACCCAGCGGATCAAGGAATTCGCCCGGACCATCAGAGGTGATGCGCACAGCCATCGCGTTCACTGTGAAGTCTCGGCGCACTAAATCGTCGTCGAGATGGTCGCCGAACCGTACCTTTGGATTGCGTGACAATTGGTCGTAACAGTCGGTGCGAAATGTGGTGATCTCCAAGCGATAATCGTCCTTGCCGACCCCGATGGTGCCGAATTCAATGCCCACCTCCCACATATTGTCGGCCCATTGCCGCACAATTTGTTGCACCTGTTCAGGGTGGGCGTCAGTGGCGAAATCAAAATCAGGTGAGTTCAACCTACCCAGCAGAGCATCTCGCACCGAACCGCCCACGAGGTATAATTCGTGACCTGCCCCAGCGAACGCCGAGCCAAGGGCACACAACACAGGGGTGTGCCGATTTAGAGCGACCGCTGCTACGGTCAGCAAGTCAGCATCCTGGATGGCTTCAGGCACGTTCGATCAGCCTAGTCGGACGACGATGAGGACTGACACGGAGACCCTGCCCGGTCGTCTAAGCGATCCAACCATGAGCCTGGTGCGCCGCAGTGCATCTGTACTTAGTGACGCGCATGTCCCGAAGATCGGCTCGTGCCAGCTACTATCGCTTGGTGTCGGATGGCGAACAAGCCAAACCGCGTCAGCACCAAGGGCGGCGGCGCGGTCGTAATGCCGCGCGTTTAGCCGAAAACCATACAAACCGGCAAACAGCTAGTGGCACAACTGCGGCAAAACCGCGCCGCAACCGTTCACCACGTCACGTGTCTGAACAGTTACGGACGGTGCACGAAACGTCCGCCGGAGGTCTAGTTATCGATGGTATTGACGGGCCACGCGACACTCAGATTGCGGCTCTGATTGGTCGCATCGATCGGCGGGGACGGATGCTGTGGTCACTACCTAAGGGCCATATTGAGCAAGGGGAGACCGCCGAGCAGACCGCCATCCGTGAGGTCGCCGAGGAGACTGGAATCCGTGGCAGCGTTCTCGCCGCGCTGGGGCGCATCGACTACTGGTTCGTTACTGACGGCTGTCGGGTACACAAGACGGTGCACCACTATCTGATGCGTTTTTCTGGTGGCGAGCTGTCGGATGACGACCTCGAAGTCACCGAGGTTGCTTGGGTGCCGATGCAAGAACTGCCGTCCCGTCTGGCCTATGCCGACGAACGTCGCCTGGCTGAGGTTGCCAACAAACTGATTGACAAGCTGCAAACCGGCGGTCCAGCTGCGCTTCCGCCGCTGCCGCCTAGCTTACCTCGGCGACGGCCGCAAACGCATTCCCGCACCCGTCATTCCAACAACTCCGCAGTCAACCGGAAAAACAGTCACGGACCGGGACCGTGACTGCACCAAGACTTTGGTTGGCCAGTTTGCTGCACATTGCCGTAGTGGTCGGCATGGTGGCTAGTTTTGCGGTGCTGCTCATCGCACCCGCTGCCACACCGCAGGCAGCAGCCGACGAACCTAATTCAACCCCGTTTGTCCGTGTCCGCATCGACAAAGTAACCCCGGACGTCGTCACCACCTCAAGCGAACCCGTCGTCACCGTTAGCGGCATAGTCACCAATGTCGGCGATCGCCCAGTTCGCGACGTGATGGTCAGGCTTGAACACGCATCGGCCGTAAACTCGTCGGTGGCGTTGCGCACTTCCCTGGATGGTGACACCGACCAGTTTCAGCCTGCCGCGGACTTCGTCACGGTAGCTGAGGAATTGCAGCGCGGACAAGAAACCGGTTTTACCCTCTCAGCCTTCACACGCTCGACCACCAAGCCGTCGATGGCCATCGATCAGCCTGGGGTCTACCCAGTCCTGGTCAACGTCAATGGAACGCCCGACTATGGCACACCGGCCCGGCTCGACAACGCGCGGTTTCTGTTGCCCGTTGTCGGCGTGCCCCCTACCAAACCCGATACGTTGGACTCCGCCGTCGCGCCAGACACCACGAAACCCGTGTGGATCACCATGCTGTGGCCATTGGCCGACCGGCCTCGATTATCTCCTGGCATACCCGGTGGAACCATTCCGGTCCGGCTAGTCGATGATGACTTGGCGAGTTCACTGGCTCCCGGAGGCCGGTTGGACATTCTGTTGACCACGGCCGAGACCGCCACCGGCCACGATGTTGACCCTGACGGTGTTGTCAGCAGGGCACTGTGCCTGGCTGTCGATCCAGATCTGCTCATCACTGTCAACGCGATGGCCGGCGGCTACGTCGTGTCCGACTCGCCTGACGGCCCAGCGCAGCAACCTGGCACCCCGACACACCCGGGCACCGGTCAAACTGCCGCGGTCATCTGGCTGAACCGGTTGCGTACACTGGCACACCGGATATGCGTGGCGTCGCTTCCCTACGCACAAGCCGACCTGGATGCCTTACAACGCGTTAACGATCCAAGACTTAACGCGGCGGCCACCACCAACGTTGGGGACATCGTCGATCACATTTTGGATGTCACTTCTATCCGTGACGTCATCATGCTGCCCGACGGCCCGTTGACCAGCCGTGTGGTCGACCTGCTGAACGCCAACAATAACGCTGTCGCGATAGCAGCCGCCAATTTTCCGACCCAAGACTTCACCAACGAGTCCGTCATCGATGTCGACACCACACCTCGACGGTTGTCTCCGCGGGTGGTGATCGCGCCATTCGACCCGGCCGTCGGTGCCGCGCTGGCTGCCGCGGGAACCAACCCCATCGTTCCGACCTATCTGAACTATTCGCTAAACGTTCGGATCGTCCATGATTCGGACACCGCTCGCCGCCAAGATGCTCTGGGCTCCATGCTGTGGCGCGCCTTAGAGCGAGATGCCACACCGCGCAGCCAGATACTGGTGCCACCGGCGTCGTGGCAGCTGCAGGCTGACGACGCCCAGACCATGCTGACGACGCTGGGGACTGCAATCCGCTCCGGTCTGGCAGTGGCACGACCGTTGCCAGCGGTAATCGCCGACGCTGTGACACGCACCGAGCCACCCGAGCCAGTAGGCTCCTACTCGTCGGTACGAGGCCGGTTCAGTGACGACATCACCGCCGACATCGCCGGCCAAGTTGACCGACTGTGGGGACTAACCTCGGCATTGACCGCTGACGACCGTACCGGGCTAACCGGCGTCCAATACACCGCACCGCTACGCGAGGACATGCTGCGTGCCTTGAGCCAGTCTGAACCCCCCGACACTCGCAACGGATTAGCTCAACAACGGCTGGCTGTCGTCAACAAGACGATCAATGATTTCGTTGAGGCAGTAACAATCGTCAACCCGGGCGGGTCTTACACTCTGGCCACCGAACACAGTCCCCTCCCCCTGGCGCTGCACAACGGTCTGGCTGTTCCTATCCGAGTCCGGCTACAGGTCGACGCACCACCCGGTATGACCGTTGCTGACGTCGGTAAAATCGAACTGCCGCCTGGATACTTACCGCTGCGGGTACCGATCGAAGTCAACTTCACCCAACGGGTCGCTGTCGACGTCACGTTACGCACCCCGGAAGGCATGCGACTAGGCGAGCCTGTGCGTTTGTCGATACACTCCAATGCCTATGGTAGAGTGCTTTTTGCGATCACTCTGACCGCGACCACGGTGTTGATGATATTGGCCGGAAGACGGCTGTGGCACCGCTTCCGCGGACAGCCCGATCGCGCAGACTTGGACCGACCCACCCCGCCCGCCGCAGACACCCACCTACGGCACCGGAATGACGACCAAGTCGATGAAGAGAATCAAGTATGAAACCCGCTCCCCAGTGGACTCAATCACAACCGGCGCAGCAACTCCCCCCTGCAGTGCGTCCGGGTTGGGAACTGTCCACGCGACAGCCCGAACTGTCTGACGCTGCACTGGTTTCGAGGTCGTGGGCGATAGCATTCGCAACATTGATCAGCCGGATCACCGGCTTCGCCCGGATTGTGCTGCTAGCAGCCATCCTGGGCGCCGCGCTGTCCAGCGCCTTCTCAGTGGCGAATCAGTTGCCAAATCTAGTCGCAGCACTAGTGCTAGAAGCAACGTTCACCGCGATCTTTGTTCCTGTGCTGGCCCGCGCCGAGCGGGGCGACCCCGACGGCGGCGTGGCGTTCGTGCGGCGGCTAGTAACCTTGACTACCACGCTGTTGCTGCTTGTCACGGCACTCTCAGTGCTGGCCGCACCACTGTTGGTGCGGCTGATGCTCGGCAAAAACCCACAGGTCAACGAGCCTTTAACCACCGCTTTCGCTTACCTGCTGCTGCCGCAGGTGCTCGCCTATGGTCTGTCGTCAGTGTTCATGGCAATCTTGAACACCCGCAACGTATTTGGGCCGCCGGCATGGGCACCCGTCATCAATAATATCGTCGCGATCGCAACCCTAGCAGTATATCTGGCGGCCCCCGGTGAGCTTTCGGTCGATCCCGTCCGAATGAGTAACGCCAAGCTGTTGGTGCTAGGGATCGGAACCACCGCAGGAGTGTTCGCACAGACCGTGGTGCTGATGGTGGCGCTTGGCCGCGAGCACATCAGCCTGAGCCCACTATGGGGATTCGATCAGCGGCTCAAACGTTTCGGTGCGATGGCCGTTGCGATGGTGCTTTACGTGCTGATCAGTCAACTCGGCCTGGTGGTCACTAATCAAATCGCCAGCACGGCAGCGGCTTCCGGCCCCGCGATCTACAACTATACCTGGCTAGTCCTGATGCTGCCGTTCGGCATGATCGGAGTAACAGTGCTGACTGTCGTGATGCCACGACTAAGCCGCAACGCGGCCGCCAACGACACATCCGCCATGCTTGCCGACCTGTCGTTGGCTACCCGACTGACGTTGATCACACTAATCCCGACGGTAGCATTCATGACCGCCGGTGGGCCGGCGATGGGTAGCGCATTATTCGCATACGGCCATTTCGGCAAAATCGACGCTGGGCACCTCGGTACCGCAATCGCGTTGTCGGCGTTCACTTTAATCCCGTACGGGCTGGTACTGTTACAGTTACGTGTATTTTATGCTCGGGAACAACCCTGGACACCGATCACGATCATCGTTGTCATCACGACCGTTAAAATCATCGGTTCAATAGTAGCACCTTATGTTACCAGTAACCCTGAGCTGATCGCCGGTTACCTCGGGATAGCAAACGGCCTCGGATTTGCAGCCGGCGCGATCGTCGGTTATTATTTGCTGCGGCGCGCACTCTTACCCACCGGTGGGCACCTGGTCGGTGTCCAGGAAGTGCGGACTGTCTTGGTGACGATCGCTGCTTCGTTACTGGCCGGTTTGGTTACCCATGTAACCGATCGGATTCTGCGGCTCGACGAGTTGACTATGCATAGTGGCAGTGCGGGCTCGTTGCTGCGATTAACGATGCTAGCAAGCATTATGCTGTCAATCGTAGCCGCGGTGATGCTTACCGGACGCGTACCCGAAGCTTATGCAGTACTGAACACCGTCAAGGATCAGATCACGAGCTGGACGGTACGGCTACGAAAAGCAACTGTGCCAGATAAGTCTTCTCCATCCATCTTAGTCACGTACTCTGGAGAGAACAATGTATTACTGCCGGGGGTAAATGCAATCCAGGAGCCGATCCGCAGACCTCCGGAGTGGGTAGCCAACGCCCAGATAGTGAAAGGACCGGAGGTGACCGACCACCCTGTGGAGAGCGCCTCATCACGTTCTGTGTCAGACACCGAGCTATCCTCTGAGCTGCCCAGACTGGCTGCTGACAACTTCCAGTCCAATATTTCACCTACCCTCGAACCTGAGCATGTCACACCATCACATCCGTCCAACCAGCCAAATGCCGATTTTCCGGCTGATCCTACTCGCGGGCCAATTCAGAAGCTCGATGACGTTCACTTGGTACCTGGTGCCCGCATCGCCGGTGGCCGCTACCGGCTGTTGGTTTTCCACGGCAGCGCGCCTCCCCTACAGTTCTGGCAGGCGCTAGACACTACGCTAGATCGGCAGGTAGCGCTAACTTTCGTTGATCCGGACAGAGCTCTGCCCGACGACGTCCTTCAGGAAACTCTTTCCCGTACCTTGCGGCTCAGCCGAATCGACAAGCCCGGTGTCGCCCGAGTGCTCGACGTCATTCACACCAGTTCCGGCGGCTTGGTGATCTCAGAGTGGATCCGCGGCGGTTCGTTGCAAGAAGTTGCCGACACCTCACCGTCGCCCGTCGGTGCCATTCGGGCGATGCAATCATTAGCTGCCGCCGCTGACGCGGCGCACCGCGCTGGTGTCGCTCTGTCGATTGACCACCCCAGCAGGGTGCGTGTCAGCATCGAGGGCGACGTCGTGTTGGCCTACCCAGCGACCATGCCCGACGCTAACCCGCAGGCCGACATTCGCGGAATCGGGGCTACATTATATGCCTTGTTGGTTAACCGGTGGCCACTGCCAGAGACCGGGGTGTGCAGCGGCCTGGCGCCAGCCCAACGAGATGTCACTGGCCAACCAGTCGAACCCGCTGTGATCGATCAAGATATTCCCTTCCAGATCTCCGCATTTGCTGTCCGCGCGGTTCAAGAGGATGGTAGGATACGCAGTGCATCAACACTTTTGAACCTGCTGCAGCAGGCGGCAGCAGTAGCTGATCGCACTGAAGTGCTCGGTCTGACTGACGACGAATACTCGCCACCAACCGCTTCCCACCCCACCTCCCCACAGGACTCTGTGGTTTTTGCCCAACGTCGTCGCAATCTGCTGATCGGTATCGGCGCGGGAGTCGCTATCTTGGTGGTGGCCCTGCTGGTGATAACATTAGTAGTCAGCAAAGTCTTCGGCCATCTTGGTGATGGCTTCAATAATGATAAACTTGGTCTGAACACGTCGACATCGTCGGCATCGTCGCCCACTGATTCGGCACCAGCAAGCAACATGGTCAAGCCCACGAAAGCGACAGTCTTCTCTCCTGACGGCGAAGCTGACAATCCGAATGACGCCGGATTGGCAATTGATGACAACCCGGCCACTTCGTGGCAGACCGATATCTACAGTGATGCTGTTCCATTCCCCGACTTTAAGAACGGAGTCGGATTGATGCTGCAGTTGCCTAAACCCACGGTGGTCGGCGCAGTCACCATAGATATTGCAAGTATCGGGACCAAGATAGAGATTCGCTCGGCCGCCACGCCTACACCGGCAAAACTGGAAGATACCACCGTACTGACTCCGGCCACCGCACTCAAACCCTGCCATAACGTTATCGAGATCAACCCCGGCTCGCCGACGTCAAATCTGCTGGTATGGATTTCGACGTTGGGAAGCACCGACGGCAAAAATCGCGCCGCAATTTCGGAGATCACAGTTCAGGCGGCATCTTAACAAAGTCGTGACCTAAAGTCAGGCCAGCCCAACCGGGTGAAGTGCCGTATCAGGATCGATCAATACCTCTGGCGTAGCTGTTTTAGTCATCATCGACGGCAGTTACACCAGTTCGCGTGGCTCAACCAGAAAACACCAGCCCATATGTCGAAAACACGCTGGAGGACGCAATGCTGTCAGTGCATCCCTCCGCCAATATTTTTCTATACGATGCCACAGTGCATAGTTTGCTATGTTATATTATATTATGGTAATATACTTGCTTGAAATGATCGTAACATTCTCAAGCCTATCCGACTAATCACTAGACGACGTCTATCTGGTGAGTTAACCAAATCGTGATATGAATACAACGATTGTTGTGTAATAGACACTAATGTGGTTATCAATTGAGCAGTGCGCTGTGTTAGTCATTATCGGTATGTAAGGACTACTCGACCGCAGACACCGCCTAAATTCTAGGTGTTACTGTGTCCGCGGAAATAATGGCTGTTTTCGCGGACACATCTGCCTTGTCAAACTACTAGACTACCTCGATACCGGTTGTCCACGTCAGGATTGACGGCTCCGCCAATTACGACCGGCCCAAAATTAAATCTCCCCAGTCAAACGTGCACTAAACTGGACTTGTAATAATCTTGCCCCGTTAAGCACTGACTTTAGCATCAACGCCGGACCCTCCCCAGACCGCAACCGCCGACATCTCCGTGGCATTTAAATAACTCAGTATACACAGGCGACACGTCGATGTGTGTCGCTCTACCCAGTACAATCACATTTCGGCCACACGAAATTGATCGTGCCCGTCATCAGTTTGAGTACAAGGGTTGCTACAATCAGTATCGGTGTGATAACTCCATTGACGTGTCTACATTTACCCATAAAGAACCGACATTACATACTACCACAGTACTGGCCTCTCCACATTGATACCGTTATCGGAATCACAGGACCTTGACCTGCCTCCGAAGCGCCCTCAAATTTGGTTCTTTCGGTAACGTTACACGAGATGCATTATACCTCAATAGTCTTAGTTATCCAGCGTTCGTATCGATATGGGGCGTAAGCCAGATCAAGATCAAACCCATGTCCTGCCGTACTGTCGGTACTCTACCGGCGATACGCTCGATAACCTGGCTATTTTCACGGTGACATTATACTACAAATACGGTGGATACTGGACTACTGGTCATCACCGAAATCTCGCGACTATAGCGGATACATATAGCGTTGGAACGCGCACAGAAATAGCGATGCTTACGCTAATGTTCATAACCACCTATCAGACCCACTTGATATACGTGAAAGGCTTGTATGGTCGCCGTCTCCTCTGCTCATGATACCGTCCACGAAGTAATCATCATTGGTTCCGGTCCAGCCGGCTATACTGCTGCTATCTATGCTGCTCGCGCACAGCTGAGACCGCTAGTGTTTGAGGGCACCTCGTTCGGCGGAGCTCTGATGACCACCACTGAGGTTGAAAACTACCCTGGCTTCCGCAACGGCATTACAGGCCCGGAGTTGATGGGCGAGATGCGCGAGCAAGCGCTACGGTTCGGCGCAGACTTGCGGACCGAAGACGTCGAATCGGTATCGTTGCGTGACCCAGTCAAATCGATCGCTACCACTGAAGGACAGACTTATCAAGCTCGCGTTGTCATTCTCACCATGGGTGCTACGGCGCGTTATCTACAGGTCCCTGGTGAGCAAGAATTGCTGGGCCGTGGTGTGAGTTCGTGCGCAACCTGCGACGGGTTCTTCTTCCGTGATCAAGACGTTGCCGTCATTGGCGGGGGTGACTCAGCAATGGAAGAAGCCCTCTTTTTGACCCGGTTCGCCCGCAACGTCACACTCGTGCACCGCCGCGACGAATTCCGAGCTTCCAAAATTATGCTTAATCGCGCCCGCGACAACAACAAGATAAAATTTATCACCAACTATAATGTGGTCGCGGTAAAGGGAGACACAACAGTGACCGGATTGCGGTTGTGCGATACCGTAACGGGATCAGAAATCACATTATCGGTAACCGGTGTTTTCGTCGCAATTGGTCATAAGCCACGTTCAGCACTGGTACGCGATGTCGTTGACGTCGATCCAGACGGTTACGTTCTGGTAAAAGGACATACAACGAGTACATCACTCGACGGGGTCTTCGCGGCCGGTGACCTGGTGGACCGTACCTACCGACAGGCGGCCACAGCCGTGGGTAGTGGTTGTGCCGCAGCGATTGACGCCGAGCATTGGTTGGCGGAGCATACTTGATCAGAAGCCGATGCTGCAACAACAGCGACAACCAAAAAACATTGACGGTACCGACACGTTGATTAAAACACCACGATGACTGACACCGAGGACATCGGGGCCATAATGGAAGTTTTCCGATGCATCCTTCTCCATAAACGTCTTATCTAGCAATAATCCTGTGTTAGTTAACTTTTAGACAACATGGCGTGGACCCTGCAAAATAGTAGCGCCGATACTCGAAGAAGTTGCTGCTGAACAGCGGAACTGGTTAACCGCCGCCAAGTTAGATGTAGATACCAACCCAGAAACGGTACACAAATTCCAGACCGTATCAATACCTACAATAATCCCGTTCAAGGATGGTTAGCCCGTGAAGCGCATCGTCGGTACTAAGAGTAAGGCACTTTACTGCGTGAACTTTCCAGCGTGGCGCCTAACCTCAATTAGCCTTATATAGTTCGTTACAAAACACAGTTCGTTGCAAAACGGCTGCGACTAGCCTGGGGTTTCCCGAAATCTACAAAGATCTGCGACAATACTGATTAATTGTTGTGCATCTGTCAACATGTCAGTTAGCCTCGGAGGGCCTTTGGTATGTCGAGTCTGCGCCGCAAAGACGACGACGCGTTGCGCTATGGTGACCGAAGCGCCGCTGTCACCGAGATTCGGACCACGCTGACTGCTCTGGGGCTCCTGGACAGTGCCAACGACGACCTGACAATTAGCAAGCATGTAGCACTCGATTTGTTCGATGCGCAGCTCGATCGTGCAGTGCGTGCCTTCCAACAACATCGTGGGCTACTGGTGGACGGCGTTGTTGGCAATGCCACCTACCGAGCGTTGAAAGAGGCTTCCTACCGACTTGGTGCTCGCACGTTGTATCATCAATTTGGCGCTCCATTGTACGGCGATGATGTTGCCACGCTGCAGGCCCGACTACAGGACCTCGGTTTCTATACCGGTATGGTCGACGGACACTTTGGATTACAAACTCACAACGCATTAGTTTCCTATCAGCGTGAATATGGGCTTGCTTCCGACGGAATTTGCGGCCCAGAAACCTTGCGTTCCTTGTATTTTCTGAGTTCGCGGGTTACCGGTGGTTCGCCGCACGCTATTCGGGAGGAAGAGCTTGTTCGTCTATCCGGGCCAAAACTGTCAGGCAAGCGGATCATCATTGATCCAGGTCGCGGCGGCACAGACCATGGTCTGATCACTCAAGGACCAACTGGATCTATTAGCGAAGCAGATGTATTGTGGGACTTAACATGTCGACTCGAAGAGCGAATGGCCGCTATTGGGATGGAAACATTTCTCTCTCGGCCGACTAATCGCAACCCATCGGACTCGGAACGTGCTGCCATCGCCAATAACGTTGGCGCAGACTTGATGATCAGCTTACGCTGTGAAACTCAAGCCAGTCCTGCTGCTAATGGTGTAGCTTCTTTCCACTTCGGCAACTCGCATGGGTCGGTTTCCACTATCGGCCGTAATCTTGCTGATTTCATTCAACGAGAGGTGGTGGCTCGAACGGGTTTACGGGATTGTCGGACGCACGGTCGGACCTGGGATCTACTGCGACTGACTCGAATGCCGACTGTTCAAGTCGATATTGGTTACATTACTAACCCACGCGATCGTAAAATTCTAATCGGAACACAAACCCGTGATGCCATCGCCGAAGGTATTCTCGCTGCGGTTAAACGACTTTACTTACTCGGCAAAAACGATCGACCTACCGGTACATTCACCTTCGCCGAGTTGCTTGCCCACGAACTATCAGTGGAACGAAGAAGCAGACTTGGCGGCTCCTAACATTCGAAGCCTATGTTTGAGCCTTTTAAAGCCTTGTTGACCGTAACTCCAGCCACGACCAACTGTTGTAGTTGAACGTTCACTAGTAAACGCTCCAAAGCAGCTTCAACCTCGGCTTTCCATTCAAGACCCTTATCCAGCTCAAGGCGCAATCGAGGGAAATAATAGTGCGGCGCAACGACAACGAAACCGACGTCTTTTAAAACGTCGGCGGCGATGATGCAATGGTTGACCGAACAGTTACCAAGAGTCTCCAGTACTGGCTGGATATCGGAGGTTACTGTTCGAGGATCTTGTAACTCGGTGACCGCTTCGGTGCGACCGAAAGCCTCCAATGCCCGGACTCCACGCCGAACCAACTCATCGATAACCCGGCCGATAAGACTCTGCGACAAATCGGCGGTGACTTGCCCAGGTTCAATACCCATCGAAGTCAAAAGCACGGCATCAGCAGATACCGGAGCAGTAGGAAACCGATGTGCCCGTGGTACCATCTGTGGTGGAGCATAAAGCACATACCCTAAGCACTGCAGCTCTAAGTGGCTGAGAATGTCTGACTGGCTACGTTCATCCGGAATTGCCATTGCAACCTGACCACACGAACCCCACTCCAACATCACCATCGATAACCAGGCTTCCTTTTCGAATTCAGGATCAACAAGGTGGTCTCGGTTGCCCAAAGTCGTAGGATCGACTTCCCAAAAAACACAGTGGCGTACGTGCTTGGGGAGTTGCTCGAAAGCTTCAAGTCGTAGCGGTGCAATTCGAGCAGACACTAGTCTCTTGACCTCCGTGCGCTACTGCTTTCACTAATTCCGCTTTTATACGGGCGACCACTTGACCCGCATCGTCGCAAAGCGCCAACACTCAGTTTTCCTCCGGCTGATATACACGAACAACCTTTACAGGATAAAAGAATCTGTTGGTATCGGACTAGTGTTGACGTCATTAGTTGAGTTGATGCGCCAGAATAATTTTGGCATTATCACAGTTAACAACTGGTTTTCGAAATAACTTACCACACAAAAATTTCTACTGAACTACACTACCCACGACAAGTTGTGCACAGCGGAGAATCATTACGGTGTCGCAGTAACATAATTATAAAGCACATGCTTATTTATGTCTTATCTGCGATCATCACGTTGATAATGCGCTGTAGATCATCAACTGAACCAAACTCCACCACAATCTTCCCTTTACGTTTACCAAGGTTCACCGTCACCTTAGTGTCGAAAACATTCGACAACCGCTCAGTGATATCTTGCAGACCCGGCATATGAATTGATTTACGTCGCTGTGGCGCTGACGTAACCACTTTCTTGGCCTCATGATTAGCCAACGTGACCGCTTCTTCGGTGGCTCGTACCGATAAGCCCTCAGCAACGATCCGACTGGCCAATTCTTCTTGGGCTTCAGGACCAGCTTCTAAAGACAGCAGTGCGCGAGCATGACCAGCAGACAACACACCCGCCGCCACTCGACGCTGAACTGGGATTGGCAGCTTGAGTAACCGAATCATATTGGTGATCAACGGTCGAGAGCGGCCGATCCGAGACGCCAACTCGTCATGAGTTACCTCAAACTCATCGAGCAGTTGTTGATAAGCCGCTGCCTCTTCCAACGGGTTTAATTGTACCCGGTGGATGTTCTCTAACAGTGCATCGCGCAGTAGATTTTCATCGCCGGTCGCGCGTACGATAGCTGGGATAGAGTTTAAACCCGCTCTTTGGGCCGCTCGCCAACGTCGTTCCCCCATTACGATTTGATACCGCACACCAGTCTGAGATCTGTCTACTGTCCGCACCACAATCGGCTGCAGCAAGCCAAATTCGCGAATGGAATGTACCAATTCGGACATCGCTGCATCATCGAATACCTGCCGTGGTTGACGAGGATTCGCCTCAATGTCGCTCGGTGCAATTTCGCGATACACTGCACCCATCGCATCGGTATCTTGCGTAGCTCCCCCAATTAACACATCGGCGGCCGTATCCCCAATCTGTGGGCCATTAATCGCCGGTCCAGAATCAACACCCGCGGGACTGGTAGGAATCAACGAAGCCAAACCCCGCCCAAGACCACCTTTCTTACGCAACGGTTGAGTCATGTTCGTCCCATTACGGATGGTGGCTGATCGCGATTGGCAATTTCTCGGCTTGCATCAAGATAACTCATTGCCCCACGTGAACCAGGATCATAATCAATGATAGTCATGCTATAACCCGGGGCTTCCGAAACTTTAACACTGCGCGGAATTACTGTCCGTAACACCTTTTTTCCGAAGTATCGACGAACCTCCTCGGCCACCTGATCAGCGAGCTTCGTCCGACCATCATACATCGTAAGTATTACAGTGGTCACCTCCAACTGAGGATTGAGGTGGGATTTGACCATATCGATATTGCGCATCAACTGCGATACACCTTCAAGTGCGTAGTACTCACACTGAATCGGAATCATCACTTCCGGTACCGCAACAAGTGCGTTTATCGTCAATAATCCCAGCGATGGTGGACAATCAATAAAAACATAATCAAAATCAAAATCGTCGAGCTCAGCCAAAGCAGTACGTAATCGATTTTCCCGCGCTACCATACTTACCAATTCGATCTCGGCACCTGCTAAATCAATTGTGGCTGGAACACAAAACAACCGTTCGCTATGTGGACTATGTCGCAAAGCGGTCTGCAACGGGACTTCACCGATAAGTACCTCATATGATGATGGTGTACCTGATTTCCGGTCATTGATGCCAAGTGCTGTACTGGCGTTACCTTGGGGATCTAAATCGATGACGAGTGTCTTAAGTCCTTGGATTGCTAATGCTGCAGCAAGGTTAACGGCAGTGGTGGTTTTCCCTACTCCACCTTTTTGGTTTGCAATAGTGAATAATCGCTGGTGTGGTGGACGACGCAACGGGTCATGTGTGGTGTGCAAAACCCGCATGGCTCGTTCTGCTGCAGCACCAATTGGGGTGTCAAGTTCGTCCGTTGTTTCACATGAAACATTCATTCTGATAACACGCTTGGCGTTATAATGCGATCTTTGTCTAAACACCGTTATCGACGACGTCCCCCGTACTTTATCCGACAACAAAGTCGATTGTTCAATAAAATTAGCCGACGGTAAAGCCAACAAATCAACCCGACTTCGGAGAGGACTCATCGCATCCTCCTGTCTTTCACGCGTGCTGCCTTACATTATACCAATCATTCACATCCTGTCAGGATTTGAATTATGGATACACGCAAAAACTCTGCATCACACATTATCTTGACATCAATAACGCTCGATACAACTATCACACGCCGGTTTTGATGTATCTCGTTAGAAACACACTACACTATCTTTAGATTGCAAACATCCATCTACCCAAATTTAACGACGATATACTCCACTGTGCCAACTTATTCAAGACCGCCACTGCTCATAGCATTACAACATCTTTCTCATCAAATTCAATCACACATCCACAACTCTGTAGTATTATCATGGACAACCTTTAATTTGGATTTAAACCTAGGTACTACATTAAAGAATAGCCCTACATTACAATACTCACCCTGACTCCAATATTGACTATCAGACCACCAGGATCAAGAAATTTCAATCACTGCTGTGCTATTAATATAGATATTAATATAGAAACTAATTTAGTTTCATGAAATTCAATTACTTTACAATTAATTCTTTATCTTTACAAATTATATCAATATACTGCTAAGCCATAACAAAAATAACTTGTTAAGGTGATACCTAACAGCTTTCTAACTAAACCCTAAACCCACCACTAAATTACGTCCACGACAAAAATATCACACTATAGATTTAGAGATCGACACGTTTCACGTGAAACACTCTACTATAGATTTAGAGATCGACACGTTTCACGTGAAACACTCCCTGAAACCCAGACAACGATATCATCGCACCCAGCTCAGCCAAACCTACAATCACCACTAATCATGTAGAACCACCACCCGGCGTGTTGGTTCCTCACCTTCACTTTTGCTATGTACTCCAAACACCGCAGCGACAGCATCGTGCACGATCTTCCGCTCAAACGGTGTCATCGGAGTCAATTCTTCACGTTTGCCAGTCTCAAGTACCCGTCGCGCCACCTTACTGCCCAATTCAAACAATTCTTCCCGACGTCGACGTCGCCAACTCGCAATATCAAGCATCAATCGACTCCGAACACCAGTTTTCTGGTGTACCGCTAACCGG
This sequence comes from Mycobacterium uberis, assembly GCF_003408705.1. GTDB lineage: Bacteria > Actinomycetota > Actinomycetes > Mycobacteriales > Mycobacteriaceae > Mycobacterium > Mycobacterium uberis. The sequence continues at coordinate 255,146 of NZ_QAYL01000001.1, read as the reverse complement.
GTAAGTTCTTGCAAAGCATCAAGCACTTCCCCAGTACGTCCAACTAATTTATTCAAGTCGTCACTTCCATCGATGCTAACCGCAGCCCGAGTACCCTCGACATTTAAATCAATATCACCGTCAAAATCTAATAAATCCAATAATTCTTCCAAATAATCACCAGCAATTTCACCTTCTGTAACTAACCGCTCTTCAAGATCATTTAACTCATCAAGATTAACACCTACCGTTAGCTCATCCTCTGAAAAACTCTCCACTAACGTTTGTGTATCCAGTTGTACATCAAAATCATGCTCGGTAATTTCAGCGTCAGTCATAACTTTACTCTCTCTCATCCACGATCCATACTCTATTTAAGTCACTCTACGGATCGAAATCACTCTACAGATCGGTAAAGCTCTAACATCTTAATCAACGTTTACGTCTTTTCGGTCGTACTCCAGAACGCAAAGTGCGAATAATCGAACTATTACTGCAACTGACCCGATCTGACTCATCCACTGGAACAGCCGTCATCTCTACTTCAACCACCCGATCGGTAGCTTTCATCTTTCCAGACTCAGATTCTGTATTATCACCGGTTACCGTACTACCCTTTAAAGAACCGTTAACGCTTGTCGGCACTGTTTTAGTGGTGCGTTTCGGTTTAACACCTGGCATTGGTGCGTTGGCAGCCCGACGCTGAATAGTCTGCAGTTTCCTGATCTCATCTTCTTTCTCAATCATAGCAAACACGTAATGTTGTTGACCAAAAGTCCAAATGTTGTTGGAAAACCAGTATAAAATTATTGCTAACGGAAGAAATGGGCCACCGACAACCACACCGAGTGGAAACACATATAACGCAAACTTATTCATCATCGCAGTCTGCGGATTCGTCGCCACCTCCATGCTTTGCCGTGCCACCGAAGCGCGACTATTAAAATAGGTAGCAATACCAGCCAAAACCATCACTGGAACACTAACTAAAATTACTGCCGGGCGATTGAACTCGGTGAACGCATCCAACCCAGAACGTTGCGTCATATATGCTCCAATTGGAGCACCCCACAGGTTAGCGTCCAGAAAATACCCCACGTCAGCTGGGGTAAACATATAATTACCGGTCATCCGGTTCTCAATCACTGACATGTAGGACTGGCCAAAACCTCCAGTCGTGCGGTTAAAAGACCGCAAAACATGATAGAGTCCCAAAAATACTGGTATCTGCGCAAACATCGGCAAACATCCTAAAACTGGGTTGAATCCATGCTCGCGTTGCAGCTTTTGCATTTCAAGCGCCATACGCTGACGATCTTTGCCATACTTTTTTTGCAGCACTTTAATCTGTGGCTGTAATTCTTGCATCTGCCGAGTGGTACGGATCTGACGCACGAACGGTTTGTAAAGCAGTGCTCGCAAGGTAAACACCAGAAACATAACCGACAGCGCCCATGCGAAAAAATTCGATGGACCTAACACCGCGGCAAACAGCTTATACCAGACCCACATAATCCACGACACTGGGTAGTAGACGATATCGAGACTGACAGGATCAAATGACAACAAACTCACCCTTCCCTAGAGTCGTCCCGGCAGTTCAGCCGTTCCAGTCGACACCCCGGTATTGGATCCCATCCTCCTCGATACCACGGCCCGCACTTGGCCAACCTGGCCATTGCCAACCAACCACCCCGAATCAAGCCATACTCAGTCAAAGCATCAACAGCATATTGACTACAAGTTGGAACAAAGCGACATGTCGCCGGTCGTAGCGGCGACATTACATACCGGTAAAATTGAATCAGGAAAACCAATCCACGCACCACAGTCCTACTCGTGCCACAAATCCCCTTGTACACTGGTGCCAATCGGGTCACCGGTCTGTTCCTGCCATCTCAAGAGCACGTCGCAAACCATTTCGCAACTGCTGTGCTAGCCATGCCGATGACACATTCCGACTACTCGGCAATGCACGAATCACCATCTGATCGGTTTCGCCCATTTCCTTTAATATGGCCCGAGAGACATGCCTTAGTCGACGCGCCACTCGATGGCGCTCAACAGCGGAACCCACTGGTTTAGCGATAATCAACCCAACGCGGGGAACTCCCGCCTCACCCCTATCACACCCTCGCCGAACATGAACAATGACGTCAGGCTGTACCGTACGCAACCCATACTTCACCGTCGCATTGAACTCTGATGACCGCCTCATGCGGTTGCGCGCAGGAAGCATCGCTAAAAAACCTGTCGTTCAAACTCAGGCAGTTAACACACGGCGACCCTTACGACGCCGATCCGAAACAATCGACCGACCAGCGCGAGTACGCATCCGGAGCCGGAAGCCATGAACACGAGCTCGACGCCGGTTATTTGGCTGGAAGGTCCGCTTGCCCTTGGCCACGGTACTCTCCTCGTTGTGTCCGGCATCACTTCTAGCAATGCCATACGACCGCCCGCACTTCGCAAGCACATTTCAGTCGCTATATAATCTTACTGCTGGCCTGTGCAATCGCCGGGAACACAAACCTGGGTTGCACAACCACATCACCGACTTTCGCCGCGACTGTTTGAGGGTACTGATGAGCCATCGCCGGGTCAAACCTAACTTGCCTCAACGAGCAGACTCAAACGTTGAGTAAGCCATTTCTCACCCTATAAAGAGCTACCGCACAATCTTGGCTGTAACCTCAACAAACCCCCCAAGAACCGGACTCAAATACAACACAACGGTTGGCAGCCAGACAGAAAGCTGTTAACTTCAAACAACGCCGTTTTGAGATCGGGACGACTAGCGACAACGAAGTAAGGATGGCCGATCGACTAGCTACCTAAACAACCTGCGCGGGTTATCTCCGGTACGGAGATCACGAGCCGCCGGCAATAGACCACAACCCGCTTGCCATCGTCATGTCCACACTTGTGTGTAAATTATGTGGACAGTTGTTTTGCTGCAGACTGCTTTTATGCCTCGACCCGGAAAGCCCGAAATTACGAGAACCAGAGAGATACGTCGTTGGTCGATGACCCTGGTCTAGGCTTCAGTGCGGTCTGGAACGCTGTTGTCTCCGAACTCAACGGCGAATCCAACGAAAACAACGGAGTCAACAACGACAACGTCCTTGTCACTCCACTAACTCCTCAACAAAGAGCATGGCTAAACCTTATTCAGCCACTCACCATCGTCGAAGGATTCGCTCTTTTATCGGTACCTAACAGCTTTGTCCGAAATGAGATTGAACGTCATCTGCGCACGCCGATCACCGACGCACTCAGCCGTCGACTCGGACAACAGATACAACTCGGGGTCCGCATCGCACCGCCCTCTGCCGATAACGTTGACGACAATTCCATCTCACGTACGGAATCCATCCCACCAACCGAAATCGCTCCAGTTGACGATTACACTACAGACGCCGATAAAAGTTACGGAGAACCACTTGCGAGCAGACACCAGAGTTGGCCGGCCTACTCCACCGAACGTCCACGTCATATTGAATCAACCGCCGCAGGAGGCGCCAGTCTCAACCGCCGTTACACCTTCGAAACATTCGTTATCGGCGCCTCGAATCGATTCGCACATGCCGCAGCGCTAGCAACCGCAGAAGCACCAGCCCGAGCTTACAACCCCCTCTTCATTTGGGGTGAGTCAGGTCTCGGCAAAACACATCTGTTACACGCCGCTGGCAACTACGCACAGCGGCTGTTTCCGAGCATGCGAGTCAAATACGTCTCCACTGAAGAATTCACCAACGACTTCATCAACTCACTTCGTGACGACCGCAAGGTTGCGTTCAAACGCAGCTACCGTGACGTCGATGTGCTACTCGTCGATGACATCCAATTTATCGAAGGCAAAGAAGGTATCCAAGAAGAATTCTTCCATACCTTCAACACCTTACATAACGCCAATAAGCAAATCGTTATTTCGTCTGACCGACCACCAAAACAGCTCGCCACCCTCGAAGACCGATTAAGAACTCGGTTCGAGTGGGGGCTTATTACCGACGTGCAACCCCCTGAACTGGAAACCCGCATCGCCATCCTGCGTAAAAAAGCACAAATGGAACGCCTCGCAGTGCCTGACGATGTCCTCGAGCTCATCGCTAGCAGCATTGAACGCAACATCCGCGAACTTGAAGGAGCTCTCATCAGGGTCACCGCGTTCGCCTCGCTAAACAAGACTCCAATCGACAAGGTATTAGCGGAGATCGTGCTGCGTGACTTAATTGCAGACGCCAGCACGATGCAAATCAGCGCGGCAACCATCATGGCAGTCACCGCTGAATACTTCGACACCACCGTCGAAGAACTTCGGGGACCCGGAAAAACCCGAGCGCTGGCTCAGTCACGTCAAATCGCAATGTATCTGTGCCGTGAACTCACCGACCTCTCACTGCCCAAGATCGGCCAAACATTTGGCCGTGACCATACCACAGTTATGTACGCACAGCGGAAGATTTTGTCCGAGATGGCCGAACGGCGCGAAGTATTCGATCACGTCAAGGAACTCACCACCCGCATCCGACAACGGTCCAAACGCTGACTCTCGATACATAACATGTACATCTTCCAGAAAAAAATTTCTTGTACGCAACGTCACACCAGTCACATCCCCAAAGATGTGTACACTACTGTGGATAAGCCGGGTATACCAACATACAATAATCCTGATTCCGTGCACACACCATAGTTGATCCACAGCAGTGAATCGCATACTCCTCAATGATTAACACTAACATCCACACCTACTCAATCTGCTAGCTGCAACAAGATTCACTATCCCCAACATTCACACCCCTTAATACTGATACTGAAATCTTTACATTCTTCTCAGTTGAAAAACGATGTTGGGGATGTTGCGGCGTACAAGATGTCCCAACACGACAACAACCGTAGTTGTCACTACCGTTGTTTAACTTTTAAGTTGGAGCTCGAAGATCTATGTTGTTCTTCGACTGTCGTTGCGAACGTCACGACACACTACGTGTCACCGACGCTCACTGCGGGGGCCCACGCTAGCGGGGAGAAGCTAGCCGCTAAATTTCAATGATTCTTAAGTGAAGGGACTCCATGAACCCAGCCACGACCGATACGGGTTTCAACGGCTTAAAATTTCGTTTAGCACGCGAGTCATTCGCCGACGCAGTATCGTGGGTAGCAAAAAATTTACCCACCAGACCAACGATACCAGTATTATCCGGCGTACTATTAGCCAGCTCTGGTAACATCTTAACGATTGCCGGGTTTGATTATGAAGTCTCTGCCGAAGTACAGATCGCTGCCGAAATCATTTTTCCTGGAAAAGTTCTAGTATCTGGAAGACTATTATCAGATATCACTCGAGCACTTCCAAATAAACCGGTTGATTTCTATGCGAATAATAATAGGGTAGCGTTAACTTGCGGAAATGCTCGGTTTTCATTACCGATGATGGCGGTTGAAGACTACCCCACATTACCTATATTACCAGACAAGACTGGAACGTTACCGTCAGATTTATTCGCCGAAGCAATCGGCCAAGTTGCTATTGCTGCCAGCCGCGACGACACACTACCAATGTTAACCGGCATTAGGGTCGAAATCTCAAATAACACGATGATTTTAGCCGCCACCGATAGATTCCGTTTAGCTATCCGTGAGCTAACATGGTCGGCATCATTGCCAGATCTCAACGTGGCAGTTTTAGTGCCGGCCAAAACATTAGCAGAAGTTACCAAAGCTGGAGTAAATGGCTCTGATATTTGTTTATCATTAGGTTCTGGAATTGGTGTCGGGAAGGACGGGTTGCTCGGTATCAGTGGTGACGGAAAACGCAGCACCACTCGACTTCTTGACGCTGAGTTCCCAAAATTCCGACAATTATTACCAACTGAGCATACTGCGGTAGCCACCATCAACGTAGCTGAGTTAACCGAAGCTATCAAGTTAGTGGCGTTAGTTGCTAATCGTGGTGCGCAAGTGCGTATGCAATTTGGTAACGATATGCTGCACCTTTCCGCCGGTGCCGACGATATAGGCCGAGCCGAAGAAGATCTTGCCGTAGATTTTGTCGGTGAACCAGTTACTATCGCATTTAACCCCAGCTATCTAATCGACGGACTTACATCGATACATTCAGAACGAGTATCATTTGGTTTCACAACACCGGGTAAACCCGCATTGTTACGTCCAGCATCTAATGATAATATTCATTTAACACAAAGCGGTCCATTCCCCGCGTTATCAACCGAATATGTATACTTACTTATGCCAGTTCGGTTGCCCGGATAAGTGTACGTCCGACATTTAGGGCTACGTGACTTTCGGTCTTGGGCTCATACCAACCTTGAACTGTGTCCAGGACGGACAGTTTTCGTCGGTTCTAATGGTAACGGTAAGACGAATCTTATTGAAGCACTATGGTATTCAACTACCTTAAGCTCACACCGAGTGAAGACTGATGTACCGTTAATCAGAACAGGTACAATCCGGGCCATAGTGTCAACGATCGTCGTAAATGAAGGTAGAGAATGCGCAATTGATCTAGAAATTATGGCCGGGAAAGCAAATAGAGTACAATTAAATCGTTCACCAGTGCGTAGTATGCGCGAGGTAGTTGGAGTATTACGAGCGGTGTTATTTGCTCCCGAAGATTTGGCGTTAGTTAATGGTAATCCTGCAAGCCGACGTTGTTATTTAGATGATTTAGCTACTGTACACCGACCAATGATTGCTACAGTGCGTACTGATTATAATAAAGTGCTGCAGCAACGTACTGCATTATTAAAATCTATCACGGCAACACGGTATCGAAATAATCAAAGTGCGCTAGACACTCTCGACGTGTGGGACGCTCAGTTAGCTAAACATGGTGCCAAGTTGATGGCTGCGCGTATCAATTTAGTGAACCAATTGACACCAGAAGTAGAAAAAGCATATCAGTTGTTAGCACCAGGATCGCCTGTTGCATCGATCAGTTACCGCACTAGCCTAGAAACCAGAGGTATGGTAAGTATTAGAGACAGTGACTGTAGTTTGTTACAAGCTGATCTGTTAGCCGCGTTAGCGACGTGTCGGAGCATAGAGTTGGAACGTGGTGTGTGTCTGGTTGGTCCACATCGCGATGACCTTGAGTTAAGACTCGGTGACCAACCTGCTAAGGGTTTCGCCAGCCATGGAGAATCATGGTCGTTGGCGGTGGCGCTACGGTTAGCAGCCTATGAGTTATTGCGTACCGATGGTAGCGAGCCCGTGTTATTACTTGACGACGTGTTTACTGAACTTGACTTCGCCCGTCGTCGAGCATTGGCAACAGTAGCAGAATCGGCAGAACAAGTATTAGCAACCGCAGCAGTATTGGAGGATGTTCCCATGGACTGGGACGCTAAACGGGTGACTATCAATTTACGTGACAGTGATTCAGGACGAGTATCAATGGTGCAACCATGACTAAATTTGACGAATCGCAAGACTGTATGAACACTAAACCACCGAACACGTTAACAAACGTCGACTTGGTTAAACATACTTTTGAAAAAGCTCGTGCTGCAGCCCATGTACAGGGAAAAAACGTCGGTTACAGGCGCGTATTATCTCCCGTTCCGCGTCATATTGCAAGTCAACGTTGGAGCTGGTCGGGGTCGGGACCTGATATTCGTGACCCACAACCTTTCGGCAAGATAGTGCGTGACCTAACGAAAAAGCGTGGTTGGTCTGCGCAGGTTACTGAGGGCACAGTATTTGGTCAGTGGGCATCTGTGGTGGGTAAACAAATTGCCGATCATGCGTCCCCTATCGAACTTAACGATGGCGTACTCAGCATAGTAGCCGAGTCAACAGCTTGGGCTACTCAATTACGGATAATGCAGACACAGCTTTTAGCCAAAATCACAACAGTTGTTGGTAAAGGTGTGGTAGTTGCATTAAAAATTACTGGTCCAGTCGTACCGTCATGGCGGAAAGGACCTCGGCATATCGCGGGTAGAGGGCCACGCGATACTTATGGTTAACTAAGTACCGGCTCAGAGCCGTCGAAATGAAACGGATATATATATATAGCTGATGTCGGATAGGTACGTTCCATGAATAAAGATGTTAAACACATAATACGACCAGATAGGCAGAGACATCTTTGGAAAATCGATGTTAATAATCGATCACGGTAGGATAGATGGAGTGCGGCCGCTGTAGTGACTGAACTACTCGAATGCAACCCCAAGGAGAGTGTACAGACCGTGGTTGTTCAAAAGAAAACCCAAAAGGAGTATGGTGCTGCATCGATCACCATTTTAGAAGGGCTGGAGGCCGTTCGTAAACGTCCCGGTATGTACATCGGGTCAACTGGTGAGCGAGGTTTACACCATCTGATATGGGAGGTAGTAGACAATTCAATAGATGAAGCTATGGCTGGTTATGCCACGCAAGTTGATGTGCGTTTACTTGACGACGGTAGTGTCGAAGTCGCTGACAATGGTCGTGGTATTCCAGTGGCAATGCATGCCACGGGGGCACCAACTGTTGATGTTGTTATGACCCAATTACATGCTGGTGGTAAATTTGGCGGCGAAGATAGTGGATATAATGTCAGTGGTGGTTTACACGGAGTAGGCGTGTCAGTGGTTAATGCATTGTCTACTCGACTTGAAGTTGATATCAAACGTGACGGGTATGAGTGGTCACAATTTTATGATCGTGCTGTACCAGGAATTCTCAAACAGGGTGAGGTTACTAAAAAGACGGGAACGACGATCAGGTTTTGGGCAGATCCTGATATTTTTGAAACTACTGAATATGATTTCGAAACAGTGGCACGTCGGCTTCAAGAGATGGCGTTTTTGAACAAAGGTTTGACGATTAATTTCGTTGACGAGCGAATAAAGCAAGACATAGTTGTAGGCGAAGTCGTTAGCGATACGGCTGAGGTGCCTAAAACTGCAAAAGAAAAGACGGCAGAGTCAAATTCGCTGTATAGAGCCAAAAGCCGAACTTTTTACTACCCCGGTGGTCTAGTAGATTTCGTCAAGCATATTAACAGAACTAAAAATCCGATTCAACAAAGTATTATTGATTTTGATGGTAAAGGCGCTGGTCATGAGGTCGAAATCGCAATGCAGTGGAATGGTGGTTATTCGGAGTCGGTACATACCTTTGCAAATACGATTAACACCCATGAAGGGGGTACCCATGAAGAAGGTTTTCGCAGCGCTTTGACTTCGGTAGTGAACAAGTACGCTAAAGATAAGAAATTACTTAAAGACAAAGACCCTAACCTAACAGGTGACGATATCAGGGAAGGCTTAGCAGCAGTTATTTCAGTTAAAGTCAGTGAGCCGCAGTTCGAAGGTCAAACTAAGACCAAACTAGGTAACACCGAAGTTAAGTCATTTGTGCAGAAGGTTTGCAATGAACAACTTAGCCATTGGTTTGAAGCAAATCCTGCAGATGCTAAATTGGTTGTTAATAAGGCGATATCTTCTGCGCAAGCTAGAATTGCGGCACGTAAAGTACGAGAATTAGTGCGTCGTAAGACTGCTACCGATCTTGGTGGGTTGCCAGGAAAGTTAGCCGATTGTCGTTCTGCTGATTCGCAAAAATCGGAACTTTATGTAGTAGAAGGTGATTCGGCTGGAGGTTCAGCAAAAAGCGGACGTGACTCGATGTTTCAGGCAATCCTTCCGTTGCGTGGCAAGATTATTAACGTAGAAAAAGCACGTATTGATCGGGTGTTGAAGAACACTGAAGTCCAAGCGATTATTACGGCATTGGGTACCGGGATTCATGATGAGTTCGATATCGCTAAATTGCGATACCATAAAATTGTATTGATGGCCGACGCTGACGTCGATGGTCAGCATATTTCGACGTTATTGTTAACCTTGTTATTTCGGTTTATGCGACCGTTAATCGAAAATAGACACGTATTCTTAGCGCAGCCACCTCTTTACAAGTTAAAATGGCAACGCAACGATCCAGAGTTTGCCTATTCTGACCACGAACGCGATGGCCTACTAAATACTGGATTAAAAGCTGGCAAAAAAATCAACAAAGAAGATGGAATCCAACGTTACAAGGGTTTAGGTGAAATGAATGCTAAAGAGTTGTGGGAAACCACAATGGACCCGTCAGTACGAATCTTACGTCAAGTTACTTTAGATGATGCAGCAGCTGCCGACGAGCTGTTCTCCGTCCTAATGGGTGAGGATGTCGATGCACGCCGTAGCTTTATTACCCGTAACGCCAAAGATGTTCGTTTTCTAGATATTTGATCGATCCAAAACAGAAAAATTCTAATGCAAACAAGGAACTAGATGACTGATACTACGTTGCCACTTAGCGATGAAGCTGGTAACCGCATTAAGCCAGTCGACATTCAGCAAGAAATGCAACGCAGCTACATTGATTACGCGATGAGCGTGATCGTGGGCCGAGCGTTGCCTGAAGTTCGTGATGGTCTCAAACCGGTGCATCGTAGGGTATTGTACGCGATGTCCGATTCGGGATTTCGTCCAGATCGTAGCCACGCTAAGTCAGCACGATCGGTCGCTGAGACGATGGGCAATTATCATCCGCACGGTGATGCATCCATTTATGACACTTTGGTACGAATGGCTCAGCCATGGTCGTTACGATATCCGTTAGTGGATGGACAGGGTAACTTTGGTTCACCAGGTAACGACCCGCCAGCGGCTATGCGTTATTGTGTTTCTGGAAATACGTTAGTGCGGTTGCCTTTTGGTAAGTCGATGAAGATTAGTGACATAGTTGCGGGTGTTCAACCCAATTCAGACAATCCAGTTGAGTTGAAAGTTTTAAATCGACATGGCAACCCTGTTGTGGCTGAACGTCTGTTCCACTCAGGCGAACATCAAACTTATACCGTGCGTACCACTGAAGGTTATGAGGTTACCGGTACGTCGAATCATCCTTTGCTGTGTTTAGTAAATATCGGTGGAGTGCCGACACTATTGTGGAAGTTAATTAAGGAAATTCGATCCGACGACTACGTCGTTTTGCAACGGACCCCTCCGGTGGAGTTCGGTTTGGTGGATTGGAACGACGTAATACAAACATTATTGTTTGTAGCTGCTATCAGAGAAAGTTTAGTATCTGAGTTTTATGTTGAATTCAATAATCTCGATTATGGTTGTTTTATCATAATCGTTAATGAGTATGATGTGGTTTTGTGTGGTCAGCATCATATATTATCTTGGACCAACGCTTCGAGATCGAAACAACTCAAGTTCGACATTCATAGTATTATTGAATCTAAGAAGACAGAATCTAATGACTTGTACGGACAACAGTTTGCGGACAAGTTGGTTCCCGATTGGTTGTGGTACTCTTCCGCAGCCATTAAACGAGTTTTTCTTCAAGCATTGTTTGAAAGTGACGGATCATGTTTTAAATTACCGTGTGATACAGTTCAGATTTCTTACTCAACGTGTAGTAAGCAGTTAAGCATTGATGTTCAGCAAATGTTACTTGAGTTCGGGGTTGTGTCTGAACGTTACCGTCATACGAACGGTGAGTGCGAAATCATCATCACTAATCGTACCCAAGTCGAAATGTTTGCTACCCAAGTCGGTTTTGGCGGTACTAAGCAAACTAAACTCATTAAAATTTTGGATTCCATGCCTCCTCATACCGGTATAGACACCGATCATGTACCAGGTTTGGCCAATTTTATTCGTAAACATTGTGTTAGCAATCATTGGGTTGACAAAAAGTGGTTCAACCAACGTGGTATCAACCATATCCAGCGCTGGCATACGAACAGCACTGAAATTTTATCGCACATCGTAGATCCTGATGTACATGCCATCGTGACCGACCTTACTGATGGCCGCTTTTACTATGCGCACGTAACTTCGGTAACTGACGCTGGTGTGCAGCCTGTGTATAGCTTACGCGTAGATACCGAGGATCACGCATTTTTAACTAACGGATTTATCAGCCACAACACTGAAGCTCGGCTTACTCCGTTAGCGATGGAAATGTTACGCGAAATCGACGAGGAAACAGTCGATTTCATGCCTAATTATGACGGCAGAGTACAGGAACCGACTGTACTACCAAGTAGGTTTCCCAACCTATTAGCTAACGGTTCTGGCGGTATTGCAGTCGGTATGGCAACTAATATTCCGCCACATAATTTACGTGAGCTTGTTGATGCTACATCTTGGTGTCTGGAACACCACGATGCTGATGAAGAAACAACGTTAGCTGCCGTCATGGAGCGGATCAAGGGTCCCGATTTCCCCACCGCTGGATTGATCGTCGGATCTCAAGGTATCGTCGATGCCTATAAAGCCGGCCGCGGTTCCATCCGAATGCGTGGAGTCGCTGAGGTGGAAGAAGATTCGCGTGGTCGAACATCGTTAGTCATCACTGAACTGCCATATCAAGTCAACCATGATAATTTTATCACCTCAATCGCTGAACAGGTCCGCGATGGCCGGCTCATTGGTATCTCCAACGTTGAAGACCAAGGCAGCGATCGAGTAGGTGTGCGTATCGTCGTCGAAATCAAGCGCGATGCGGTAGCTAAGGTTGTGTTAAACAACCTCTACAAGCATACTCAATTGCAAACTAGCTTTGGTGCCAATATGCTATCGATCGTCAATGGCGTGCCACGCACATTGCGGTTAGACCAGATGATCCGTTATTATGTTGAGCACCAATTAGACGTCATCATCCGGCGTACGACTTATCGACTACGCAAAGCTAACGAACGGGCCCACGTTTTGCGTGGATTAGTCAAAGCACTGGACACATTGAATGAAGTAATTGCGTTAATTCGGGCATCACGAACTGTGGATATCGCCCGGATTGGATTGATTGAATTACTCGACATCGATGACATCCAAGCTCAGGCTATTTTAGACATGCAGCTTCGACGTCTGGCAGCGTTGGAACGTCAACGTATTATCGATGACCTGGCTAGAATTGAAGCTGAGATCGCTGACCTGAAAGACATCTTGGCCAAACCAGAACGACAGCGCGGCATTGTACGCGACGAATTGACCGAGATCGCAGAAAAGTACGGCGATAACCGTCGTACCCGAATTATCGCAACTGACGGCGATGTTAACGATGAAGATTTAATCGCTTGTGAAAATGTCGTTATCACTATCACTGAAACTGGATATGCCAAACGCACTAAGACTGATCTTTACCGCAGCCAAAAACGCGGGGGGAAAGGTGTTCAAGGCGCCGGACTAAAACAAGACGATATTGTCCGACATTTTTTCGTGTGTTCAACCCACGATTGGATCCTATTTTTTACTACTCAAGGTCGGGTTTACCGAGCTAAAGCCTACGAGTTGCCGGAGGCCTCTCGGACAGCACGTGGCCAGCACGTGGCTAATTTGTTTGCGTTCCAACCCGAGGAGCGCATTGCCCAAATTATTCAGATCCGTGGTTATGAAGACGCTCCATACTTGGTACTCGCCACGCACAACGGTTTGGTTAAAAAATCCAAATTGACTGATTTCGATTCCAACCGTTCAGGTGGGATCGTGGCGATTAATCTGCGAAATAACGATGAACTGGTCGGTGCGGTATTGTGCGCGGCAGATGATGACCTGCTACTGGTATCAGCTAACGGCCAGTCTATCAGATTTTCGGCTACTGACGAAGCGTTGCGTCCAATGGGACGGGCCACCTCCGGTGTCCAGGGTATGCGGTTTAATGCCGACGATCGGTTGTTGTCGTTGAATGTGGTTCGTGCAAATACCTACCTGCTTATCGCAACGTCCGGAGGCTATGCCAAACGCACCGCGATCGAAGAATATCCAGTACAGGGTCGTGGTGGGAAAGGTGTCCTTACTGTCATGTACGATCGCCGACGTGGAAGTTTGGTCGGTGCCGTCGTTGTAGATGAAGATAGTGAACTGTACGCGATCACTTCTGGGGGAGGAGTTATTCGTACAACAGCACGCCAAGTCCGGCAAGCAGGACGCCAAACTAAGGGTGTTCGATTGATGAATTTGGGTGAAGGTGACACATTGTTAGCTATTGCGCGCAATGCTGAAGAAAGCACCGGTGACAATATTGAGGATGGTGATAATGTTGAGGAATAGAGCATCTAATTTTTTTGGAGGCTATAGCAATGCTTAATCTGACTAGACATAATGCTACTGCCATTGCCCGGGCGGCCAAGGCAGCAATGTTAAGGAGTCAGAGTGACGTCATCAAATGAGTGGAAAGCCCTCAACCAGAACGACAATCTGATCAAAGATAGTTCAGTCAAGCGAACCGGCTTACACCGCGCAACATTCACGCCGACAGAGCCACAGGGGAACCTCCAAGCGAATCGTGACCAGGAGCATAATGACTCACCACCTTGGCAGCGCGGAACCGCCCGAGTTTCTCACTCCAGTCATCGTACATCAGAATCATATGCCGATGCGCAACTGCTTAGTCATATAGCGAACGCAGAAGTACGTTTGAATCACTTTATCACTGGCACGGCTGAACCGCCAATGGGTGTTAAGCTGTCTGAAAAAAATTACTCGACACAGGAATTAGATCCTGTTCTGACACGCAACGAGAGTACACCTGCTGAAACTTACACCAGTGAATTACCCGATTTGTCCAGATCACTTCCCCGGTCCAAAATGTACAGACCTACGTCTGATAGTAGTTCGGGAGTTCCAGGAGCAGTCCGTTCAGTGATCGCCGAAGTCCGAAAAACCAATGAAGCCCAAGTACAAACATCGCGCCGAAGCCGTGGTCCGGTACGAGCTAGCATGCAGATTCGACGGATCGATCCGTGGAGTACGTTGAAGGTGTCTTTGTTACTTTCAGTCGCGTTGTTTTTTGTATGGATGATCGCAGTAGCGTTCCTTTACTTAGTGCTCGGAGGTATGGGGGTATGGGTCAAGCTTAACAGTAATGTTGGCGATCTACTCAACAGCACCAACAGCAACAGTGGAGAACTTGTTTCTAGCAGTACCATCTTCGGTGGCGCTATCTTGATCGGCCTGGCTAACATCGTGTTGATGACTGCTATGGGAACTATCGCTACATTCGTCTACAATCTGATCACCGATCTGGTTGGCGGTATCGAAGTCACCCTCGCAGATTTGGACTAGACGGTAGAGCTTTTGGCCTGATGCCCGTTTTTGGAGGTGATGCGTGCATTGCGGTAATCTCATCGGTCGATCGTATATGAGTAGGGGCCTATAGCTCAGGTGGTTAGAGCACTTCGCTGATAACGAAGAGGTCGGAGGTTCGAGTCCTCCTAGGCCCACAATTATGTGCACGTCAGGATGTTGTGTCAGCTTCGCGTTGTCGTTGGTCTTGATCGCTATTGTAGCAATAGTGGTGTGGTCACGACACAATGTTGAAGTCTGGTATGTGGCGGCAGTTGATATGCCTGAACATGAGGAGGGGCCTTAGCTCAGTTGGTAGAGCACTGCCTTTGCAAGGCAGATGTCAGGGGTTCGATTCCCCTAGGCTCCACAAATCAAAGCCGGAAGTCGGACACTAGTCTCCTGGTCGTGGTATCGTTGGTTGACCACGATCACAGTTAAAAGGTGTTTGTAATTATCTTGAATGCTTCTATTTTTGAACTGTACAGATATCCGTAGCAGTTTGGTGGTATGTTCTCGTACTTGTATATAATTATATTTTATAACACTTTGATATTCGTTCCAACATAGATTATCAGAAACGTAATAAAATTTTTCAGTTCATATAATTTTGAAGTCGTACATCACTATTTTCAAGAATAGCTATACAGTGCTGACCACTTTCGACTATTACTGATATTTTATATTCGTAATATCTTGTCGAATTCAGAAACACCAAAGCTGTCTAGTTCATCAGGCAACAACAAACATGCGACAAACTTTATTAAGTATAGACTCGTACGTTACGATTACCGACAACACAATATAAAATATCTTGTAATTTCATTAATTTCTCGTGATCTGTGATACTTGTATCAGGTGAGATTGTAAAAATTCGCGCCCATACTAGTACTGTTGTTGATCACAATCAACTGTAATTATGAGAACGTACAAACTTACGATCAAACCAGTATGTTTTAGTAAGCATTTTGAATTCGGCTGTAAAACAAATTCCTGATTCAGAACTGTTAGTTTAGTCAGCGTTGTAACATGAAGTACATAATACACTTGTTATCAAAGGAACTAGAAGAAGTACTTGTGGATAACTATGGTCGAAGAAATGAACCACAGTGCAGCGACTTCGTAATGTACATGAACTATATACGCGCCGCAGAACAGGTTTCTGAAACATGTTCAACCCGAAAAAATTTCCCTAAATGCAATCGCACTACTCCAAATTATTCTGATAGATAAGAAATGCAGTGAATGCTAGGATAAAAAATTAGGGAATCAAAAATCTGTGTCGAGAAGAAATCGAAGAGAATAGAAAATTAGGTTTGTTCCACTCTTGACCAAAACTAGTGATAGCTGGTTATTATTTTGAGATTCTTTATCTGTTTTCAGACGAAAACAATTTCTTAGACCAGCTCATCGTAACGTTGCAACTAGTTACCGAGAGAACATGGACATATTTGTCTTTAATTACAATCATGATTAAAGCTACAAAAAGACAAACATAAAGATCTTCTCTTAGGAGTCAATAAAATAAATGACTTCGACGCGTAGATTAGGCTTTTCTGTAGGGTCATATATTAACGAGTGGAGAACCAAAGTTAGATTACTTAGGCAAATTCTAGAACTTTTAATTACAATTTCAACATCATGGATAGCTTTCTCGGTAATCCAAATTTATTCTCAATCTTCCAAAAGTTATCAAGCTTACCAGCGTTACTCCATTCACCTACGAAAGAATGTGACACACCTCTTGGTTGAGTTCAGCAGACTCCGAGCAATTCCTGACCAGTATTGCATATATGCCATAAAAAATAAAGACACAGTTTCATTATACCGGTTCTTAACTGTTTATGACTTGATCGTACCTCGGTCACAATTTGATTATAGTCAAACTGTTGACTTACGGCGTAATTCACCTTATGCAACACAAATTTCAGGAGTCCGCTTATGGACGCGGTTGCACATCAACACTGGGTGGACGAGGTGACGGCTCCGGTCGCGATGAATGCCGGAAAATGCTAAAAATCATTGCGCCGCCAACCAGGACTACCATGCTGATTCCAGCGATGATCCACGAACGCTTTGCGTGGCGGCATTGTGATCGGCGTGCCTGTCGCAGGCGCTGCGACAGGCTTGCGACTACTTCCTGCGCGGCCGCCAGCTCCTGAGCGATTGTTTCCTGGGTAGCAGCAAATTCGGAAGCTGGTCCGCTCTGCCGATAATGGCGACGCAACACCGATGCGGTCGATCGCGCAGAACGGATACCAAGTCCAACAACGCCCCGTGTAACGTCCACTGGTCCCAATACCGAGTAAGTCAGGCCCCGAGTTAGTCGTTGCCGAGGGGTTAACCGAGTTTCCGTTTGTACGCTCATTTGCCACCTTTCCCTGTTTCTTGCAAGTAGTATGATTTCACAGTTTGCCACTATCAGCATGCCTACGGGCATAGTGCGGGTACACCAGGCTTAACATGTTTTGATCGTCCAACATCTATACGAACGACACCAGATACGAGCGGGCTGGCGGAGATTCCTTAGTCGCACATTGTGGTTTCGTGACAAACCACACTATTCAGATCGCCACTTTCGCGCTGTACACTAATTATTGTGATATTAAAGTCGCCTTGTTTAGAAACCGCACGCCCAAGACTGTCACTAACTCGGCCGGACTGATATAGGGTATCAAGGGGTACTCAATGTAATCTGTACCAGATAGTCTTTCCAGACGGTTCTGCGATAGGATTGTTTTCCATCAGGTGATCTAAGGATTTATGATTCATAGAGATACGATCTGGACAGATTGTCGAAGTCCAAGCTGTAAGTTCGTTAACGAATTGCACTTTAAGTTCCAGATTGACAAATTGGTGAAGACCAATGCAAGTCCGGACATCAACGATTCCTAGTTTCTCATCACCTTTGTTGAGACTTCGCCACCTGAATTGGTGGTACACGATCTTTGATGAAACAACCAATCCTGACTAGCCACGGCTTGTCAACATGATTTTGATCACGGCCACCGATGGCAACAACTGACCTATCGGTTAGACTGTGATCGAGTGGATCACCATTTTGAGCACTGCGCATCGTTTATCGTCTTTTCCGGCCAGTATAGCCAGCAGCGGTGAGTGCGTCGAGCACCTCCAGCGGTTCGGTCCCGAGATCCCAATGGGATAAGATAACCAGATCACTGTTAGCAGTTTCAATTTCGAGTAATCGCACTTTGCGGCCAAACCGACGGAACTCGGTAATCCGGATAGTTGTAATGTCGGCTGGCTTGAACGACTGCGTCCGAAACCAGCCCCGGATCGTTAAACCGTCGGGGGTGATCGCCAGCTTCACGCGCGCACGCAACGACACGCCCGCAAACAAAATCAGACCTAATGCGGCAATCCCGGTTAATACGCGCCCCGGTTCATCTGTAACCAATGTCACACACGTGATAGCCATCATAACACCGACGCCGCCACAACTAGCGATTCCCACCATGCGCGGTCCCCATACTGTTTGTTGCATGCGCTATTTAACCCTTCCGCCATTGCTGATGCAGTTATCCACAAGCGTTATCAACAGTGGGGATAAATCACACGCGTGTGATTGAGGCACCAGAAAGTTACTGGTTCAGTCAAAGATTGACGGCAAGGCGAATTCGTCACGTTCGCAGGTTCTGCTAGTGCCAACGCATCGTGAGCAGCAAACCGGTGATCATGAATGCAAACGCGATTGCATAGTTCCATGGGCCGAGTTGAGCCATCCAGTGAAGCGCTATTGGGGCCTGGGTTCCTAACGCGGCCAACTGAAACACCATCAACCAGACGAGGCCGGTTAGCATCAGACAGACGAACAATGTAACGAACCACACACTGGACGGTCCGACTTTTACTTTGATCGGTGTGCGACTAACTGAGTTAACGGTGAAGTTGTTTTTCTTGCGGATCTTGGATTTAGGCATCTTTACCTCGGGGTTACCTCGTAGATACTTGAGTTGTTCGAGATTACCTAGACAACACAGTTAACGGGACGAATGCAACGATAACGGCGGCAACTCTGACGCATAATTTGGCTATGAGTCAAACTCGCCTGACATCATGATCAAAAAACGGAGGGCCAATGATTCATAAGCGCTGTTCACCGTGGTGTTTAAGTGTTCCTTTGGTCAACGTGTTAGCCGGGTTACTACTAGCCACGACACACGGAGTTTCTGGCGGCACCGAGATCCGCCGCAGTGATGCCCCGCGTCTGGTGAATCTGGTCCGTGCAGCACAGTCGTCGGTGAGCCATCTAAGCAATGAACGGGATGCAATGACCAGCAAGATCGACACAACACACAACCGGTTCTCTGATGCCGCGTTGGCAACGGTACTGCGACAGTCGGGTGAGTTGGTCGGGGAACCGGATATGGACCCTGTGCACGGACCTGGTCTAGTGGTCACCCTTGAGGACGCGCAGCGTGACGCCAACGGTCATTTCCCACGTGACGCGTCACCTGATGATTTGGTAGTGCACCAGCAGGACATCCAGGCCGTGATGAACGCTGTATGGAGTGCCGGCGCGGAAGCGATTCAGATGCAAGATCAACGCGTTATCACAACCTCGGTAGCACGCTGCGTCGGAAACACTTTGCTGCTCAACGGGCGTACTTATAGTCCGCCTTACACGATCATCGCGATTGGTAATGCCGCAGCTATGCAAGCGGCCTTAGCCGCCGCTCCCCGGGTGATCCTCTATAAGCAGTACGTGGTCCGATTCGGCCTTGGTTATCACGAGGAAATCAAGCTTGACGTGCAGGTAGTCGGTTATTCCGAACCGGTTCGAACACACTTCGCACAACCCATGGACCCATTCGGGCACTGAACAGGATCCCAAATTGAATCAGACGGTAGCCTGACACGATGCGGATTTTAGTCGTCGACAACTACGACAGCTTCGTATTCAACTTGGTTCAGTACCTCGGGCAGCTCGGAGTAGACGTCGAGGTGTGGCGCAACGACGACGCCCGACTATCCGACGGATTTACCATCGCCACAAATTTCGACGGAGTTTTGCTTAGCCCAGGTCCGGGTACTCCGGAACGTGCAGGCGCATCTATCAATGTAGTCCGCACGTGCGCCACGACACACATCCCATTGCTAGGAGTCTGCTTAGGACATCAAGCTATCGGCGTCGCGTTCGGCGCCACTGTAGACCGTGCACCCGAGCTGTTGCATGGCAAAACCAGCAGTGTATTTCACATGGATGTCGGTGTGCTGCATGGGCTTCTGGATCCATTCATGGCTGCCAGATATCATTCATTGACTATCCTGCCGGAGTCACTGCCGCCGGTACTGGAAATTATCGCGCGCACACATAGCGGTGTGATCATGGCAGTGCGTCACACCGAGTTGCCGATCCACGGTGTCCAGTTCCATCCGGAGTCGATCCTGACCGAAGGCGGGCACCGAATGTTGGCCAACTGGCTGGCGTATTGCGGATGGCCACGCGACGACGCTCTGATCCGCCGACTGGAGAGTGAGGTTGGCGCCGCGGTCCATTCGCATTTACTGGCGACTACAAAACATGCCGCCACGACTACTGCCCGAATTTCAGCGTGATGATCCCGTCTTGGTTGATTCCGGCACCGGCCGGTGGGCTCTGATACACCACCCGATTGTGCTGGGAACCACCAGCATCCACATCGGGACCTTTGTCCAACACTCCTGTCCAGCCCAATGTGCGTAACCGTGGTTCGGCGTCTGACCAGAACATGCCGGACAGGTCGGGCATCACGAACTGGTTGCCCTTGGACACCTGCAGTTCGATGACCGAGTTCACCGGAATCGCCGCACCTTCAGGCGGATTAGTACCAATCACCTCACCAGCTGGGCGAGGACTATCCACTGACGCCTGGCTGAACTTTGTGAAGCCGTAGACGTTCAGATTTTTCTGTGCGACCTCCACGGTTTGGCCCGTGACGTTAGGGATCTGTTTAGCTTCTGGCCCAGAGCCGACGATGATGGTAATGACATTGGTGATCGCCGAGGTCTGGTTAGCTGGCGGGTTTGTCCCAATGACCTTGCCCAACAATTCCGGCGTCGACGGTGAATTGGCCTGTCTAAAGCTTTTGAATCCGGCGGCAGTTAGCTTCTTAACCGCGTCGGCATAATTGAGCAAGGAGACGTCTGGCACTTCGCGTTGCTCAGGTCCGGTAGAGACGTTAATTGTGATTTCGTCGCCCGCACTCACC
Source organism: Mycobacterium uberis (assembly GCF_003408705.1). Lineage (GTDB taxonomy): Bacteria > Actinomycetota > Actinomycetes > Mycobacteriales > Mycobacteriaceae > Mycobacterium > Mycobacterium uberis. Next base: position 233,875 of record NZ_QAYL01000001.1, on the reverse strand, counting down.
GAAGCGTTGGCGCTGGGGTCGGTACTGATAACATGATCGGGTGGGATTGTCGAGTCCGGTTTTTGCAGGGTTCGAGTCTTGAAGCCTCGGTTTTGCAGTGTGGCGATGGCATCAGCGGACACTTGACCGCGTACGTCGGGCACCTGGACGTCGCGGGTATTACTACCGAATGTATTGAAGGCAACGACGACGGCGATCGTCAGGATCGCCAGCACAGCAACCACGACAACCCAACGCTCAATCGAACCACCACGTTTGGTTTCATCCAGAGATCGACGAGATAATGCGTCGTTACGTGGACTACCGAAGTTTCCAGTCCCGGATGACAGCAAGGAGCTCCGATCAGCGTCAGTGAGCACCTTGGGTGCCTCAGGTGGCTGACCGCTGTGCACTCGGATCAAGTCAGCGCGCATCTCCGCCGCAGTTTGATAGCGGTTTTCTGGATTTTTGGCAAGCGCTTTAAGAACGACGGCGTCGAGGTCGACGGGAATACCCTCATGCCGCTGCGACGGTGGAATCGGGTCTTCGCGGACATGTTGGTAGGCCACCGAAACCGGTGAGTCACCGGTGAAAGGCGGTTCACCAGTGAGGATTTCGTAAAGCACACAACCCAATGAATAGACATCTGACCGAGCATCGACGAAATCACCTCGGGCCTGTTCGGGAGACAGATATTGGGCGGTCCCGATCACCGCTGCGGTGTGGGTGACACTGGTGCTGTCGGCAATCGCGCGTGCGATACCGAAATCCATTACCTTGACCGCATTAGTGGTGCTGACCATAATATTAGCCGGCTTGACGTCACGATGAATGATGCCATTCTGATGGCTAAAGTTTAATGCTTGGCAAGCGTCAGCAATGATTTCAATAGCCTGCTGAGGTAACATCGGGCCATCATTTTGCACGATATCACGTAGCGTTGCCCCATCAACATATTCCATGACGATGTAAGGCAGCGGGCCTGTGGGCGTTTCTGCCTCGCCAGTGTCGTAAATTGCCACAATAGATGGATGGTTCAGGGCCGCGGCGTTTTGTGCCTCGCGTCGGAAGCGTAGGTAAAAACTAGGGTCGCGGGCTAGATCTGCACGTAATACTTTGACCGCGACATCGCGGTGCAAACGAACGTCGCGGGCCAGGTGAACTTCAGACATACCACCAAAACCGAGGACTTCGCCCAGTTCGTAACGGTCAGACAAGTGTGGTGGGGTGGTCATGCTAGCGTCTCATGTCTGGCCAGCAACGAGCGGGGTGTCAGTGATAACAGCAAGCTGAGTTTAGATGGCATACTTGGGAGTTCAGAATTACCTATTTCTCCGTGGTCCGTCCTGTTGGCGTGATATTCGCGATAAGCAGTTGAAGAACCACCGGGAGTTTTGATGGCTGGTGATGTCTCGGTGTTGGTAATAGTTGGAGCGGGCTGTTGCTGCTGCTCGTTTTCAGCGCGGGAGTTGATCACGATCAGGACTGCGACGACGATTGCGAGTGCTCCAAGCACCCCAGCGGCCCAGAGTAACGCGCGCTGACCAGACGAGAAAGAACGTCGAGCTTGCGGCGGACGATGTCCGCTCGTTAACGGCCGGGATTGGCGAAAAGCTGGAGTCCTCGATCCGACAGCAACGGACCTGGCCTGTGTGCCCGACGGGATGGTCTCCGGGTAAGCTCGCCCGGCAGGAGGTGCTTGGCTAGGTCGTGGAGGCCGACGGCCGGCCCGTACCGCGGCGACGGCGTCGGCGAATGGCCCGCCGCTACGATACCGTACACTGGGATTTTTGACCAGTGTGATCTCGATGAGTTCTCGCACATTGGGCGGTAGGTCTGCTGGTAGCGGCGGCGGAGGTTCTTTGATATGCTTCATTGCTACCGTCAGGGCACCGTCGCCGATGAACGGTCGCTTGCCCGAAACCACTTCGTACCCAACAACTCCCAATGAGTAGACATCGCTGGCTGGAGTTGCCTCGTGACCTAAGGCTTGTTCGGGCGCGATGTATTGCGCGGTGCCCATCACCATGCCAGTCTGGGTTACCGGCGCGGCGTCGACTGCTTTGGCTATACCGAAGTCGGTGATTTTCACCTGGCCGGTGGGGGTTATCAGGATGTTGCCTGGCTTGACGTCGCGGTGTACCAGGCCGGCAGCATGAGCAATTTGCAGGGCACGACCAGTCTGTTCCAGCATGTCTAATGCATGCCGCAACGACAGTCGACCGGTGCGCTTAAGAACCGAATTCAGCGGTTCGCCGTTGACCAGCTCCATCACCAAGTAAGCGGTGCGGCCCTCCCCGTCCATCTGGCTTTCGCCGTAGTCATGGACGCTGGCGATTCCGGGGTGGTTGAGCATTGCGGTGGTGCGTGCCTCAGCGCGGAACCGCTCAATGAATTCCGAGTCCGAGGAGAACTCTCCCTTGAGCACTTTGACCGCAACGTGCCGGCCCAGCCGCCTGTCCACTGCTTCCCAGACTTGACCCATACCACCGGTGGCGATGAGTCGTTGCAGGCGGTATCTACCAGACAACGTCACACCAATTCGTGGACTCATGGTCCCCCCTGCAGTGCGGCCTCGATCACGGCCCGCCCGATCGGTGCAGCGAGCTCACCTCCTGTCGCGGACAGGCGGTCAGCACCATTCTCCACCAACACTGCGATGGCAACTTTTGGAGCCTGCGCGGGCGCAAAGGCGATATACCACGCGTGCGGCGGCGTGTGACGCGGGTCGGTGCCATGCTCTGCAGTACCAGTCTTGGAAGCAATCTGCACCCCAGGAATGGCCCCCTTCTGTTGTGCGACTTTCTCGGCGCCGACCATCAGCTCTGTCAGCTTAGCGGCGACTTGTGGTGACACTGCGCGGCGCTGCTGATATGGGGAAGTGGTGCAGATGTTAGCCAGGTTTGGCCCTTTGAGGCTATCAATCAGATAAGGCTGCATCGTTACCCCGGCATTGGCGATGGTCGCGGCGACTTGGGCATTTTGCAGTGGCGTCAGTGCAACATCCCTTTGGCCGATGCTTGACATCCCTAACGCGGCGGCGTCCGGGATTACCCCGACAGTCGATTCGGCGACCTGTAGCGGAATGACGTTGGGGGTAGTATCCAAGCCGAAGGCATGTGCTGTACTCCGCAATGCGTCGGCGCCGGTGAGCAGTCCCAGCTGGACGAATGCGGTGTTGCATGACATGGCGAAAGCCTGGCTCAATGACACTGTCGGATCAGGGCCGCAGGCAGCGCCGCCGTAGTTTTCCAAAGTGGCCGTGCTGCCGGGTAGCGGAATTGTGGGTGCCGTGGTCAATTGCTCGTTCGCGATGGTGCCGGCCTGCAGCGCCGCCGCAGTGGTGATCACCTTAAATGTGGAACCAGGCGGATAGGTCTCGGAGATGGCACGGTTGACCAACGGTGAGTTGAGAGCGTCACGCAGACGTTGCCAGGCTGCCGCTTGTTCCTCAAAATTATGGGACGCCAACAGATTGGGATCATACGACGGTGCTGAGACCATCGCCAGAATCTTGCCGGTGGATGGTTCTAGGGCTACCACAGCTCCATTACATGGCGGTCCACCGCAACCCTGCTGCATTGCGTCCCATCCAGCTTGCTGGACACGTGGGTTGATCGTAGTATTGACATTGCCACCGCGTGGATCACGACCGGTGAAAAAGTCGGCCAACCGACGCCCGAATAGCCGCTCGTCCGATCCATTCAACAGCGCGTCTGCGGCTCGCTCCAAGCCTGTGCTGGAATACCGCAGAGAATAAAAGCCGGTGATTGGCGCGTACACTCCAGGATTGGGATATACCCGCAGGAAACGGAAGCGGTTGTCGGTCGCTACCGAATACGCCAGTAGTTGACCATTTGCGGTGATCTGGCCACGTTGACGTGAATACTCGTCGAGTAGAACCCGTTGGTTGCGGGGGTCGGCACGCAGTCCGTCGGCGCTGAATACCTGCGTGATCGTGGCGTTGAGCATCAGGAGCACGATCAACACCATCACGGTCACCGAGATTCGGCGGAGAGAGGCGTTCATACCTTTTCGATTACTTCGGTGCCCGCTGCCGCAATCAGGGATGTATTGCGTGTGCGGCTGCGTAACGGACGTCGGGCACTGTGCGAGATGCGTACTAAGATGGCCAGCAGTATGTAGTTCGCCAACAGTGACGACCCACCGTAGGATATCCATGGTGTGGTCAAACCGGTCAACGGAATGAGTGCGGTCACGCCGCCGACAACGATGAAAAGTTGGATAGCCAGCGTCGATGCCAGGCCTGCGGCCAACAGTTTGCCGAAGCTGTCGCGTGTGGCAATCGCCGTACGCAGGCCGCGGACGATGGTGATCGTGTAAAGCATGAGAAGAGCAACTAGGCCAACTAATCCAAGCTCTTCACCGAATGCGGCGATAATGAAATCAGTCGAGGCCGCAGGTACGGTGTCAGGTTGACCGTTGCCTAGGCCGGTGCCGAAGATACCACCGGTAGCGAAACTGAAAAGCGACTGCACGATCTGATAGCCGCTGCTATCGGGATTGGCGAAAGGATCCCACCACACCTGCACGCGAACCCGAACATATTCGAAAATGAAGTACGCCACAATGCTTCCCGCGGCGAACAACATCAGACCGATGATGACCCAACTGAGACGCTGGGTGGCAAGGTACACTATTACTAAAAACGATACGTAGAGCAGTAGCGAAGTGCCAAGGTCTTTTTCGAAGGCCATCACACCCACAGAGATCACCCAGGCCGCCAGTAACGGTGCGAGGTCTCGTGGGCGAGGCAGAGTCATACCCATTAAGTGTTTGCCGACGGTGGTGAATAGGCTATGTTTAGCGACTAGTACTGCTGCGAAAAATATCAGCAGCAGAATTTTCGAAAATTCGGCGGGCTGAATCGAAAATCCCGGAAAGCGGATCCAGATCTTGGCACCGTTCTGCTCGGACAGCTGTGCTGGTAGCAGTGTGGGAGTCGCTAAGAAAACCAAACCCGTTAATCCAGATATGTAGCCATAGCGTGCGAGCTGGCGATGGTCTTTCAATACGGTTACCACCAGTGCGAATGCGGCTACCCCGACGAGGGTCCACAGCATCTGTTGGATCGCGCTGAGGTGATGGTGACCAGTGACGTCGTTGTCGACGAGGTCAAGTCGGTGAATCATCACTAGACCAAGTCCGTTGAGCAAAGCCACTGTTGGCAGTAGTAACGGGTCGCTGTAAGGAGCGGAATGCCTAATGACTAGATGCGCGGATGCAAATAATGACCAGAAGATCAGCCCGTAGCCAGCCAGGTCCCAACGAAGACTTTTCTCCTGGTTGGCTTCCACGATGGCCAACGCGATAACAGTGATCACAGCAGCAAAGCCAAGCAGCAGCAGCTCAGCGTTGCGCCGCGTGGGCAACGGAGGCGTCATCGTGACCGCCGGCTGGAGCTGCGTTGTCATACCACCGCCCGGCAGTCGATGCCCGGCTGGGGTGGGGGTGGTGGCAGAGCGGTCACCGTCTGTGAGGTGCCCGCCGGCGCTGTCGACGTAGTAGTTGCGGGGCTGCTAACGGGACTTGTACTGGCTGGTACGGCGCCCCTGGAAGAGGTGGTCGTAGGTGGTGCAGTGGACATTGGCGATGCCGTGTTGCCTGGCTGAAGTGTCCCGCTAATGGTGGGCGTGGTCGAGGGCCCCGATGGCGATGTCACACGAGGTAGTGGACAGGTAGGTAATAGAGAGTCGGCCAACAATTTTCGTAGCTGAGATTCGGCCTGATCCAGGTTGCCTCCTGGTAGTCCAGTTTGAACCTGAGCCTGTCCGGAGGGACGCAGATCTCGCAGAGTCATTATCTGGCAATCGAGATGACCGCCGGATTGGCTGTAACTAATCAGGGATAGCTCGTTGCGGGTGTTCAGACAACCCACTAAATAGGGCTCGTGTAAAGAGATTCCGAGCAGAGACTCTTGAATGCCCCGCACGATGGACACCTTGCCACTATATTCGGCGACGTAGTAGTTGTTCCGGATGACCCTTCGCCCGATAACCACGCCGGCGAGTACGAGCAGAACTATCAGCATGATTGTGATGCCCGTTTGCCGTTGAGACCACCGTGGTCGCGTTATTGCATCGACTCGTGGAGCAACATGCTTGGTGATCTCTTTGCATGAGCCAATGGCTGAGGCGCGGCCCGCGGCGGTATTGGGCAAGATCACCTGCTGGTCATCTTCGCCTGACACCGCACCGGCGAGAATAGGCTGAGTCTGACCATAGTCGTAGTCGACGACGTCAGCAACTACGACTGTCACATTGTCGGGGCCACCACCGCGCAACGCCAATTCGATGAGGCGATAGGCGCTCTCGGCGACATCGGAGATCTGCAGAGCCTCGAGGATAGTCTCGTCACTCACTGGATCGGATAATCCGTCCGAGCAGAGCAGGTAACGATCACCAACGCGGGCTTCTCGCATGGTTAGAGTGGGATCGACTTCGTGGCCGGTCAACGCCCGCATAATCAATGAGCGTTGTGGGTGGCTGTGCGCTTCTTCCGCAGTGATCCGACCTTCGTCGACCAAGGTTTGGACAAAGGTGTCGTCCTTGGTGATCTGGGTCAGCTCGCCGTCACGCAGTAGATAGCCGCGCGAATCACCGACGTGCACCAGACCAAGTCGGTTGCCCGCGAACAGGATTGCGGTAAGTGTGGTTCCCATGCCCTCGAGATCGGGTTCCATCTCGACTTGTGCGGCGATTGCCGAATTGCCAGCACGCACCGCGGCCTCGAGCTTGCCGAGCAGATCACCCCCAGGCTCGTCGTCATCGAGATGAGCCAGCGCGGCAATCACTAATTGGGACGCCACCTCACCAGCTGCATGACCACCCATGCCGTCGGCGAGGGCGAGTAGGCGTGCGCCGGCGTAAACTGAGTCTTCGTTATTGGCGCGTACCAAGCCGCGATCGCTGCGGGCCGCATATCGGAGGACCAGGGTCACGGGCGCAACTCGATTGCCGTTTTGCCAATTCGAACCGGTGTTCCTAGTGGAACTCGTACCGCAGTTGTCACCTTCGCCCTGTCGAGGTATGTACCGTTGGTCGATCCTAGATCTTCTACGTACCATTCCGAACCGCGCTGAGACAGTCGGGCATGCCGGGTTGACGCATAGTCGTCTGTCAGTACCAGGGTAGAGTCATCAGCACGGCCGATCAGCACTGGCTGTCCGCTGAGGGTAATGCGAGCACCGGTCAGCGACCCTTCAGTCACCACCAGGTAGCGCGCAGCGTGCCGGCGCTGGCGCGACGGCAACAGCGTGCCGCGCAACGCCAAGCCACGCCGTACCATGACAGCACCGGTCGGTGCGTAGATATCAGTTTTCAAGATCCGCAGGACTGACCAGATGAATACCCATAGCAACATTAAAAATCCGGCACGCGTCAGTTGCAGTACTAGTCCCTGCATCCGGCGTCCTTTCCGTCCTGGTGCTGTACTCACGCACCTGTGAACCGAGCACACAGCAACGTCACGATACTTGGGCGGTGGTCGACGCAGGGTGAAGCACGGCAGTTTTCAACCCAGTAGGTTCAGTGGATGCGAACGATGATCTCTGAGTGGCCTAAATGGATCACGTCGCCATCGGCCAACTGCCATTCTTGTACCGGCGCATTATTAACGGTGGTGCCATTCGTGGAGTTGAGGTCGGAGAGCAGCGCAACATGTCCATCCCAGCGGATTTCCAGATGTCGGCGAGAAACACCAGTGTCGGGCAACCGAAACTGGGCATCCTGTCCGCGGCCCACGATGTTAGAGCCCTCACTCAGCTGGTAGGTCCGGCCGCTGCCGTCGTCGAGCTGCAGGATGACCGCGCTTCCTAGTACCCCGTAGCCTCCATATCCACTGCCTGTCGGTTGATTATAGTCACTAGCGGCTTCTGGCTGGCCGTAATTGTAATCACAACCGGCGGATTCGGCATACCCACCGCCGGAAGGCACATACACTCCCCCCGGCGGATTTTCGGCGTATTGGGTGTAATCCTGTTGTCCGTAATCTCGCCTGCCGTATCCAGGGCCGCTGTACTTATAGCCTTGCTCGTATCTGCCACCCTGGCCGGGGTAAGCCGGACGTTGTTCAGGCGGGGCGAAGGGGCCGGCTGGAGCAGGCCCGCCTTTTTCCTGATGAACAGGCCCGCGACCGTAATCTTCGTACCCACCGTAGCTTGGCTGGCCACCACCTAACTGACCACCGGGAGAACCGTAGCCGCTCGGGCGATAACCTTGGTCGTGACCTTGGCCGCCGTATCCACCAGGAGTTAACGGACGCTGTTCATAGGACGGCGGGTAACTGCCTTGCCCCTGGTCAGGGTAGCTGCACTGATCTTGGTATCCACGTTGGTCGGAATAGCCGCCCTGAACTGGATGGTGAGGCGGCGGATATACAGGCTGCGATGGATAGCCTCCTCGAGGGTCCTGTCCACCCTGGGGGTTCACGCCGTGCGGATCGTCTTGCAGCCGGCCGTGGCAGTCGTTGTAGTAATCATAGCCTGGGCACCCCTGCCCTTGACCTCCGCGGTAACTCGAGTTGTCAGTCATCGGTGGTACTCCTGGTTCTGCACTGAACGCACAATTAGATTGTGGCCGGACGGGATGGTTAACCATCGGGCGGGGCTCGGCATCGGGGTTGACAGCACTGCGGGCGCGGAACTGCCCGGTATGTATATTCGACGACTGCTCGAACCGGACGACCACATCACCATACGTTTGCCACCCCTGTTCATGGATATAGTCAGCCAAGTCGTTAGCGAAAGCGCTCGACGTAAAGTACGGGTCAGCTTCCACCTTTTTAAGATCGTGCACACCGAGGGTAATGATGTATTCGTTGGGCGCCAAAAAGCGATTTCCTTGTAGCGACCGGACGCCGTCGGCGGCTTCGCGGCGCAACAGGGCTTCAACCTCTTGCGGAACGATCGATCCCCCGAATATCCGGGCAAACGTGTCGCCCACGGTTGATTCGAGCTTGCGTTCGATGCGCTGTATGAGCCCTTTTTGGTTACCCATCGTTTAGTGCTAGGCTCACGCTTGTTCTGGTATATTGCCTGCACAAGGCAAACACCACTCCCGTATATTGTACCATCCAAGCATGGTATCGGTACACCACGACACTGCGGGACCGTGGGAAGTCTGACAACCGCATTGGGCCAACTCAGAAGTGTCTGGACAGCGGTGATCCGATGCCGAAAGTTCTGGCAGATGTGTGAAGGCAGTAGGGGCGTGCGGCTACTAGAGTGGTAAAGTTGGTCGACTGCCTTTCGGGCGAGTGGCGGAATGGCAGACGCGCTGGCTTCAGGTGCCAGTGTCCTTCGGGACGTGGGGGTTCAAGTCCCCCTTCGCCCACACTTGTGAAGAGTTTGAGTCTTGGGTATAAGAGCTGCGGCACTATAGGGTTACGAACCTCAAAGGAGTCGTGAGCTTTGCGTTTGGCAGGTAGTTCTTGGGGAGAGATCAGCACCGGCGAGTAACAGGGCTGCTGCTGTACGATCCCCATTTTGATCGTTGCGTGGTTGTCAATAATTGAGACATACGTCAGGTTCGGTGAAGCATGTCCGGCACATAAAGTATAGCTTGGCCGACGACTGGGTTAGATTGGACAAGCCTAGTCGGGGAGTACGGTTCGAACTAGGGGCTCTCGCTGTGTCCATCGGGACAGATGGTGTTATTTTAAATCGTTGATTTGTGAGAGCTGCTCGGCCAGCACATTCAGTCGAGGGTGGTTGAGTAGATTGAAAGTTGTCGCAAAGAAGACGCCACTTTTTGGTTCTGCCATGTGCAACGTAGTTTCACGCCTAGACCTTCTAGAGTTCGCCGATCTTTAGGAGCTGCAGGTTCTCACGGACGAACGACCATTGGTACAGCAATCCAAAGTGCGGAACGCCACTACGATTTCTGCGAAAACCCGGCGGTGACCTGACTACGTCAACACCTGTGCATGATCGTCGATAACGTGTTCTCCACCGCGCTTGATGTGATCATGAGATCTGTTGCCGCAGAAAGCATCGAGCAGCACCACAAGAAGAGCCTCCCGAGGCTGCGACCAAAGGCCAAAGAGCCTACAGAACCGACTATAACTGTGAGCGCCCTGTTGGTCGCGCGTTCTTGGTGCGGTTTCTTAATGAGGCGTCTTTAACAATCAGTAGACACCCTCGGTGAGTTCAGTTATAGCTAGCTGCTCGACGCCGTCAGCATGGCCGGACAAGACTGCACGGCCACCTGCAGCGATGCCGAAACCGAATAGCGACGTTTCCATCGCTTCTGAAGCCCGCACATGTAGCCACTGAACCCCGATTTCGATCTATCGTCACAGCGGATGACCAACGCTGAATTTCACGCCCGCCTACATAGACGCAATAAAATGGTATAATATCCGTAGCACTATTAGCAGCTTAACGCCTAATAATGCTGATCAATGAGTTGCTGTATTGATCGGTGCGCACAGCAGTCCCAGCCAACTACGAAGGTGACGTTGTCGATAAAACTGTCAGCAACAACCGCAAAACTGGACGGAACACTGCGCAGAGGCTCCGAACGCTATCAGAGCGCTTCTTCCATAGCATAGTTCTAAGTACGTGACGAACGCAGCTAAATCAACGATCTTGAGCACACCGGAGACATCAAATCAAGTGGCTACGATATCGGCCACCATCTTTGTATCCCGTATGGCCCGCTGTGACAGCTTATACGCCGTGAACTAACACCTAATTAAATGGATGTGCACACATCGACCAGTGGCAGCGGACTGGTAACAGCCCTGACCTATGCTTACCGCACCAGCATTCACGCCCAACGCGGCGGACGCATCCGCCGATTCTTAGCGACTGTCGATATGGGCTAAAATCCCCAAGAGCGGCTTCGCAAGTTACTTCTCGGCACCGACTATGCGCGAGTGGTGCGTTACCCCCGAGTACTGAACAGTAGCGTTCTCGAGCATCAACACACCCGGCACCCCAGAGGGACCCCTATCAATACCGCTACAATATATTAGCATTTTTTATTCTGCTACCATCAAAAATAATTCAGCATAGCTGACGCTACTCTCGGTATCAATGTGGGCTGGACCATCGGGGCTAGTTTGCATCCGTGTTTTCCATCGGACAAAATTCTGTGAAATTTGGGCACTCAATTCTTCAGAGTTGTTGAATCTCAATGTGTCGTACCAACGAACAGTCATCTTCTTGCGCCACTGGTTGTGATCATTCCGAATAGAATTCTGAATTAGGAATACGGAGGTGATCATCACGCCGCAGAGGCGCCTGTCAACGGCAACTGAATTCTGGTAATTTGTCGACGAGTGAATTTGGACCAGCCAGGTTCATTACGAAGCCTTTGGTTTCGGGATCGTCCGGGTTTGCAGATCACCGCCTTGGCTGCCATCGTTCCACGGAACGCCTGATAAGCCGCGATCAATTTGGGCACCCGCTCCTGCCACTGTCCGACTAGATTTTCACCATCCCAGATGAAAACTAGCGGCACCGCATCCAATAACGCAAGATATTGCCACCTACACGGCATACAGATTTTCAGTACTGCGCGTCAGAATCAACGCCGCTGATGCCCATCGGGAATACCCGCACACCATCGTTATCACCTGCAGCGCAGTAGCTATGCGTACCCGGCTGTAGTCGACGGGAACCTGTACGTTAGGAAACTACAGGTAACGTAGGGTTATTTCCCCGACCTGATAAATTGTATGCGACACTGGATCTGGTGGCAGGTACAGCCGCTGTAGCTCGCGCACTTACTTGCTGAGCGTGTGGATCGAGTACTTCCGCTGATTCGCTCTGCGATCACCGTCGCCGGCCTACTCGAATAGGTCACGAGCAACTCCCGGATCCGCGCTGTGGTCAATACTCAGTTGCTGCCGACATTGCGCCTGGGTCGAAGTACAGGGTGACATCGAGAATTATGAGGCGATGATGCAAAACCTATTGCCAACGGATGTCCAACAGTTCCGAGACAGTGGCATTCGCAGAGACATAAACTGGCCGAAACCTTGAGTATATGATGTTTTTATGAAGGCAGTCTTACTGCCATATTATCAGGGATATTTTACAACAAATATTGCCTTGGAGATAACAGTTACTGTGGTGCCTACTTTCACCGGTGAACCCACCACCGGCCATCGGAGACAACTGGCAATATACTTGATGTTAATCGCATTCTGACTGGCTTTAGCCGTAACTGTATCAAGGTGCGTGAAGTCTCTCTGTATCGGGGGATTACTTTCCGATGAGTAGCGCACCCCTATGTATTGAGCTCAATAGCGTTAATTACAGCACGGCGAGTTTTAGCATGCCGTTCGGGTCAGCTGCTAAATCGCAGGCCTGACTGAAATGATCATCGTCAGTTCGTAGACGATCTTTGGCACTTACATTAAAGATGAACTGCCCCTCTACGCCACTAGGTCAGCTGAAATTAACCAGCCACCTCGAATCAGGTTCTTTCAATCCTGACTATGGTGCAGTGTCGAGATTAACACCCGCACGGCTGTCTCGGCTCGCTGCGGGTCACCGGCTACCACCGCTTCGACCAATTCGGTGTGCTCATGTTCGTACAATCCGCAGGTTTCGACGGAGCGGGCCTGCATAGATCGCTGTACCATTGGTAACAATAAGTCGTAGAATTGTAGATACACGTTATTATGACTGGCTGCTATAATCGCACGGTGTAGCGCCGCGTCAGCCGAAATCATCTCAGCGCATGCACATTCCGTATCGGAGCTGCTGCTCCTCAACTCGTTTCGTCGGGCGAGCACGGTTCGCAACTCACCGATATCGGCAGCGTCACGTCGCTGCGCTGCCAGTGCAGTGGCGGTAATCTCTACCGCTTCGCGTAATTCCAAGAGGTCACGTTCACGAGCAGCAGCGAAATATCCAGCAAGCGCGTTACCGTGCTCGTCATCGGTGATGACGTACGTGCCTGATCCTTGCCGTCGCTCGAGCATTCCAGCTTGTACTAGAGCCTGCACGGCCTCGCGCACCGTGTTGCGTGCAGTCCCGGTCATCTCACACAGCGTTGGTTCGGCCGGAATGCGGTCACCAACTACCCATCGTCCGGATATGATCTCGTCGCGCAGCTGGTCGCTAACCTGCGCAATAAGCGTCTGACGGCGGATAGTCTGCATGCACCCATCCTAAGCCGAATTTGACTAATACATCCATTCATACAATGATTTGACGAGCAATATTGCAAGAGGAGTTCATAATGATGACTGCCACAACGACTGCGGCGGTCCACGACTCAAACACACAACAGTCACTTTTTACCGGACGAGTCATGATCCTCCTGGCAGTCGTGCTGTCCTCGCTTCCTCTGCGCTCTGCGATCACCTCGCTAACACCTCTACTTTCACGAGTGTCAGACAACATGGGTTTCGGCAACACCATCATCGGCATCTTTGGGATGCTGCCGACTGCCGTGTTCGCATTAGCCGGGTTCATTTCCCCCGCGCTTGGTCGCCGATTCACGATCGAACAGATGGCTTTAGTCGCTGCCGCAACGACGGCAGCTGGCATCGTCGGCCGCTCAATGATGTCCGGCGTGACCGGACTGTTGGCGCTAACAACGCTGGCGCTCATCGGCATGGGAATTGGCAACATTGTGATCCCTCCACTGGTCAAGAGGTATTTCGGTGATCGTGTCGCGCTAATGAGCACCGTTTACCTCACCTGCATTCAGCTCGGCACCCTTATACCCGCCGCCGCCGCGGTGCCGCTCGCCGACACACACGGCTGGCGCGTGTCGCTTGCCGTGTGGGCGCTAATTCCATTGGCCGCACTGGGGCCATGGACCGCGATCATCATCACTCGTCGTGGTGATGACATCGGTCATCACGTTGTTGAACCACCGAAAACAATTGGGCCGGTGTGGCGCTCGCCAATCGCGTGGAGCCTGACCATCATGCTCGGCATGACATCGTTGATTACGTACACGTTGTTCACCTGGATACCAGAGATCCTGACATCGGCAGGTGGCAGTGAATCGCTCGGTGGTGCCATGGTTGCGGTCTTCTCAGGTGTCGGGTTTGTCGCAGCGCTCGTTGCGCCCGCATTGTGCGTTAGGTTAGCGAACCCTTTTCCGATTGTCATCGTTTGTGCGTGTTGCTATCTCTTTGGTTTCGCCGGATTACTGTGGGCTCCACTGACAGCAACTATCATCTGGGTGCTCTTCCTCGGGCTTGGTCCGACCACCTTCCCCGCGGTGCTGACCCTGATCAATCTCCGTTGCCACACTGGGGCCGGCTCGGCTGCGCTATCCGGCTTCACCCAGGGTGTCGGATATCTGATTGCCTGTGTTGGACCACTGCTGTTCGGCGTCCTGCACGATGTCACTAAAGAGTGGGTGTTGCCGTTTGGGTTTCTACTGGTCACTATCGCAGCACTGCTGGTAGGAGGGTACTATGCATGCAAGCCGCGTTACCTCGAAGACAGCTGGGTAGCACAGAGGTCCTGCGCAACGTCAAGCCGAAAGCAGACCTACCTCAAAAATGACCACTGTACGGCGAAATACGTTGAAACTAAACAGAATCAAACCCCATGGAGATTCACTGGCAAGGATACGTCGGAGCGAGATTTGTAGATGACATGCGCCGAGATGCTTCAATCTGGTCTAATGTAACCTACATGCCAGATTGTCTAATGGGCACATGCGGTTTTTCAGTCATAGATACCAATGTTCTTGGTGTAAAGTCAAATTCGCGAATCAAACAGACTAGATCCAAACGAGTGGTCGTGACTAACGCGACCGTCTAAAGCTTAGTCCCACTAAATCAGAATCTACATCTTTGTGGCGGATTTGCCATTTTCGTTTCACGGAGATGAGGATTACGCCATGTTGGATGAGAAACTACACCGGCGGTCGTTACCGTGCCATGTTGGTGAATCGTGACAAGTGTAGTTGATGGGCAACAGTGACCGTCTTGGTTGGGCCGTTGCGGTGCTTGGCGAGAATCAAGTCCGCCTCGCCGACACGTGGATCGTCACGGTCGAAGGCATCCGGCCTGTGTAGCAAGATCACGACGTCGGCATCCTGCTCTAAGCTTCCCGACTCTCGTAGATCGGACAACATCGGCTTCTTGTCGGTGCGCTGCTCGGGACCACGGTTCAGCTGGCTGATCGCCACCACAGGGATCTCGAGTTCTTTGGCCAACAATTTGAAATGGCGGGAGAACTCCGAGACTTCTACCTGTCGCGACTCGAATCGTTTGCCTGATGTCATCAGCTGCAGGTAGTCGACCACGAGCAGCTGAAGGTTCGTCTTTTGCCGCAGCCGGCGCGCTTTGGCGCGGATCTCCATCATGGTCAGGTTTGGTGAGTCGTCGATATACAGTGGCGCCTCACTTATTTCGCTCATCCGTCGCGCCAGCCGTGTCCAATCATCGTCGGTCATCCGGCCCGAACGCATGTCAGTAAGCTTAATTTTCGCCTCCGCCGAAAGCAGCCGCATCACGATTTCGGACTTACTCATCTCCAGCGAGAAGATGACGCTGGCCAGGCGATGTTTGATTGAACAAGACCGCATGAAGTCCAGCCCCAGGGTCGAGTTGTGAGTCGGTACCATCCCAGGACCAGCCAGATACAAATGAGCGGCATTTTCTACCTGGACACATCGTACCGGAACACTGTGCACCTGCCGCACCGATTCGATGCGCAACACCGGGGTCATTAGTGTGGTGGCGGCCGATCGTCCGGTGCGGTGCTGAGTTGACCCGGCCGCGGCGATAGTGTCCAGTCCGCAACGCAACTGAGCCGACGTCCGGATGCCATAATTCGTCGGCCATTGATGCTTGGCGTCGGCGACAATGACGGTGCCGTTGGAAAACTTGATCTCATAGCACGGCCGGCCCAACATGACCTCGGTCGCGGCCACCACCCGCGTCGGTGTTCCGTCAGCGGCCAGCAACTCGTCTCCGACGTCGACATCACCCATCGTCGTCCAACCGGTCGATGTGGGCAGCGGTGTGTCCAACGCGAGAGCCTTGCCTACACCTGGACGCGCCGCCACGATGATCATCTGTCCCGGATGCAAACCGTTGGTTATTTCGTCGAGTTCAGTGAAGCCGGTCGGCGCGCCACGTGATATGCCCCCGTTGGAGGCGATGGCGTCGATCTCGTCCATCGTCGGCTGTAGCAGATCCTCGAGGGAGACATAGTCCTCAGAAAGCCGGCGCTCGGCGACGTCGTAGATTTCTGCCTGCGCGCGGTCGACCACCTCCGCCACATCGGCGCCCTCAGCGCCGGCGTAGCCGTACTGCACCACCCGCGTGCCGGCCTCCACCAGTCGACGCAGTAGCGCCTTTTCGGCGACGATGCCCGCGTAGTAACCTGCATTGGCGGCTGTCGGCACCGTCGAGATCAGGGTGTGTAGATATGGCGCGCCACCTATCCGGCGTAACAATCCGCGGCGATCTAATTCGGCGGCCACCGTCACCGCGTCGGCGGGTTCCCCGCTTCCGTAAAGATCCAGGATCGTGTCGTAGATATTCTGGTGTACGGGACGATAAAAGTCGCCAGGTTGCAGTCGCTCGAGGACGTCGGCAATGGCGTCCTTGCTTAGCAGCATCCCACCTAGCACCGACTGTTCCGCGGCAAGATCCTGCGGTGGCTGGCGGCCAAAATCTTCACTAGGCGGAACAGGATCCATGTTGATCTGCGCCAGATCATCGACGACCGCCATCGACTCTCACCTCCCCTGACACGAGCACCCTGACACAAGCATTCGAACGGGCATTCGATAGCCAATATTTCAGAGCGTAAGTCAAGGTCCCGACACCCGCGCCCCAACGCACCCACAACGTCGCGCCGGCACGACGGTAGACGTTGCTGGCGAGTACTCCAAGCGGCTGTCGTTCATGAAGCTGTGCATTGTGTGTGCATACCCGTCGACACTGTGTGAAACGGGATGTGAAAAACCTGTGGATCAATCCGGATCGTTAGTACATAGCTGCAGATAAACGTCCCACAACACGACAGATATTGTGTGGATAAGAATCTCTTCGGCGTGTCGGATCAAGTTACTTCACCGGGCGTGTTGGATTTCAGCCAGATTTTGGAAGCGTTACGTATTGGTAACGATGGATGTTCTCACAGTTGCCGGAAATAGTTCGCCAGGAGCAACCAAACCAGTACTTTCAAAGAACTTTCAACGTACGAACAAAATCCGGTGGTTGCTGATCAGTAGCCGCCACCGGAGGTCAGCAAACGCTGCGTTCTTAGCTCGCTGCGACGACGTTGAGTGACACCACGACATCAATTTCAGGGTGCAAGTGCACCGATACCGGGTGTGTGCCGATGGCCTTAATATGGGTTTTAGGCAGCCGCACGATCCGTTTGTCGAGGTTTGGCCCGCCCGCCTTTTTGATGGCGGCGACAACATCACTGGCGGTCACGGAGCCGAACAGCTTGCCGGAACCAGCCGCCGTCTTCACTGACAGTGATACCGAGCCCAGCGTCTCGATCGCTGCCTTGATTTCGTTGGCGTGCTCACGGTCGCGCACCGTTTTCATGTCGCGGGCCCGACGGATCTCGTCAACCTGCTTCTGGGCACCCCGCGAGGCGACGATCGCCAGACCGCGCGGGAGCAAGAAATTTCGCCCGTACCCGTCCTTGACCTCGACTGTGTCGCCAACGGAACCAAGGTGGTCGACGTCAGTCGTCAGAATCAGCTTCATCGTTTTTGTACTTTCCGTTGGGCTTATCCGGTTATCGCGCCGAAGAGGTAAAGGGCAACAGAGCTACCTCGCGGGCGTTCTTCACTGCTATCGCGATGTCGCGCTGGTGTTGCACGCAGTTGCCGGTGACCCGACGGGCCCGGATCTTGCCCCGCTCACTGATGTACGTGCGCAGTAGCGCGGTATCTTTGTAGTCGATCTGATAGTCTTTCTTCGCGCAGAAGATGCATTTACGCGCTTTAACCGGCTTTTCAGGAGCGGGACGCCGCTTGCTGGACTTGGCCATGTGTGTATTTCTTTCTGTTTTCTTGTTAGAAGGGGGGTTCTTCGTCACCGCTGCCGAAGGAGCCCGATGCTGGGGCACTGCCCCACGGGTCGTCGCCAACTTCGCCGCTCACTTGCGCCGACGCCTGACGGGGTCCACTGCCGAAGCCGCCGCCACTGCGGCTGGCCTTGTTGACCTTGGCCGTGGCGTATCGAAGCGACGGGCCGATCTCGTCGACCTCAACCTCGACGACAGTGCGCTTTTCACCCTCACGGGTCTCGAAGGAACGCTGCTTAAGTCGGCCGGTGACAATCACTCGTGCCCCCCGAGTGAGGCTTTCAGCCACGTTCTCCGCGGCCTCCCGCCAAATATTGCACCGGAGAAACAGCGCTTCACCGTCTTTCCACTCGCCGCTCTGACGGTCATAAATCCGTGGCGTCGACGCCACGGTGAAATTCGCCACGGCAGCACCGGACGGAGTGAACCGCAGCTCGGGGTCAGCAGTCAGGTTTCCGACAACGGTGATGGTTGTGTCACCAGCCACAATTTCCTCCCTAATTTCGCCCTACTCCTCGCCTTGGCGCGGGCGTTGGTCATGAGCGTGTTTTCGGAGAGCTTAAGCAAGAGCGTCGACCGCGGACGGTCGTCTGCACTAATGCTGTGATGCCCGACGCGCCCCTGAAAGCGGAGGGAGCCCACCTAGCTCTGCCGGTCACCGTCGTCAGTGCTAGTGCTTATCGGTGCGCATCACCTTGGTGCGCAACACAGACTCATTGAGGGTAAGCTGGCGGTCGAGCTCGGACACCATCGCCGGCGTGGCCTTTAGGTCGATGACAACGTAAATGCCTTCGGCATGCTTAGCGATTTCGTATGCCAGCCGGCGCCGGCCCCAGATGTCTACTTTGTCGATGGCTCCACCATCTTTGCGGACGACGTTTAGAAATGCTTCCAAGGATGGGCCAACGATACGTTCGCTGAGCGTGGGGGCAAGAATCACCATAATTTCGTATGGACGCATGGAAACTCACCTACCTCCTCTGGTCTATGCGGCCACGGCTGACCCGTGGCAGGAGGGTTGCCTCGCTCGGCAACGCCCTCAGGCTACTGAATATTGATTCTACCAGAAAAATTTTGGGTTATCAGCCAACCGGTCGGTTTCGGCTGCGCCGGTATTCGTCGACCTTGGCCTTCGCCAATGTACCCGAGCCGAACGGAGGGCTGCAGGTCGTAATTTGATGAGCAGTTGAACGGCCTGTGCGGGTGGTCGATCGACAAGGAACTCAACCAGCCGCAAGGCCATGTCGACACCGCTAGAGACCCCGCGGTGGTGATGATCCGCTGCGGGAGGTGTTTGACGACACGCTCCAGCACGTAGTGCGTAACCCAATTTATTGAGCAGGTCCGTGGCACTCCAGTACGTCGTCGCGGTGAGTTCCTCACAGCAGGCCAGCGGCGGCAAACAATAGTATACTGGTGCATGCCGAGGTTAGGTGAACTTGGCATGAAGATGCACCGATTGCAGCCAAGCGCAGAGAGCGTCGTTGTGGGTTCTCTGACGGGTTCTGCCACCGCCAGGGAACACTACCACATTGGGTGCGCTGACTTTGTCGAAAGGCGCGTCGCAAGTAAGGCCGAGCATCCCGTTTTCGGTGCGCACCTCTCTTTCCCGGTGTCTGACAAACACTATGTCAGTTGACGGAATGCGTTGCAGCACTTCGTAAGGCCCGATGGAGTCGAGCGCCGTGACCCGTTCGAACAGCGGAATCGCTACCCGCATTATGGCTGTCCGGGATCAGCAGCTGTTTCAGCGTCGGCTAGCTCGGTTTTAGTTGCTGGTGGTGTTGTCGGTGTGACCGCCTGCGGCATCCTGGCTGGATGTAGCCAGTCTGGCAACCAGCCTAGCGGGGCGTCTGGGGCGCGATCGAAGGGACCGCCCGCCGGATCGTCCACCCATCCACCCCTCCGCGCCAGATCCTCGTTAGGCCGATAAATCTGACGGATCACCAGTGCACATAGCGCCACAACCGCGATGTCGCGCAGCAGCACTGTTGCGGTGAACCACTGCTCCGGGAGTGAACGGCTCGGATTGCCATACAAGTAATACATTCGCGGCACCCAAACTAGGGCATCGATCGTCATCCATGTCAGCAGCACACGGCGGTGCAGCAGGGCCAGCACTGCCAGCGGCACCAACCACAGTGAGAACTGAGGGCTCCAGACCTTGTTGGTCAACAAGAATGCCGCCAACGTCAAAAACGCTAACTGCGCTACTCGTGGCCGCTGTGTAGCAGTCAGCGCGATGTAAGCTATTGCTGCACAAAGCAATATGAATAACACTGCTACTACGATGTTTAGCACCAGGGGTGGCTCCCAGAAGCCTAGCTTGGGATCAAAACCGCGCCAGCCAGTGAACGATTTCACGATGAAATACACTGAATCTATGTCGTCGCCGCGACGGGCGTTGAGCCGGAAAAACTCCGACCAACCCCGCGGGAAGAGCAGTAGCACAGGAAAATTTACCAATAACCAGGTCACTATTGCGGTCACTGCGGTGCGGGCCACACTCTCGAGACGCCCAGTGCGAATGCTCAATACAAACAACGGGACCAAAAACAGTAGCGGATAGAACTTGGCTGCAACGCCTAACCCGATCAGCACACCAGCAAGTACCGGTCTGCGCCGTGCCCACGCAAGTAATCCAGCAGTCGCAAATGCGGTTGCCAACGCGTCGAAGTTGGTGAATATTTGAAAAATTACTAGCGGAGACGCAGCGACTAAGGCCCCATCCCATATCCTGCGGCCCGCTAGCCCTGCGGTGGCCCAGATGGTCGCTAGCCAGGCCAGCGCCAGCCCGAATGCAGCGACATCGAAAAATGCCACTACCTCGGCAATCACCGGAAGGGCGACGAGCTTGCTTAGCGCCGTGTAAGTCTTGGCCACCGCCATCGATACATACTGATAGATACCGGTGAGTACCGGATATTCCATGTATCGCACCGTGGGCTTACCGTCGTAGCGAATCTGCGGTGTGCCGCTGCTGTCGGTTTCGATCCAGCTCGATTTGTACGGAAACTTGCCCTGGTTCAACAATTCTGCGCCGTAAAGTGGCACGATATCCGAGTAGCACAGCTCGTAATATGCGCGTTGGTTATCCCAGTTGGCAACCCGCTGGTCGGCCGGTCCCGTTCCGGTAGTTTGCAAGCAGGCCGCCTTTGTTGACCAGCCGAGCGCCAGAAACACCAGCCCGATGAGAAACATCACCCGGAGTGGCGTCATTAGCCAGCTACGGCCGATCAGCGCATGGCGACCTACCGGTCCACCGATTACGTTTGCTAGAGCGGCCCCCAAATAGTCGGTGCGGCTGGGGCAATCGCGGTTGTCGACGTTCCGGAGATCAGTGGCCAACAGTCCCGGCGAGATAGTGGCGCTGTGTGTCGCAGTGTTGATCACGGCGGCGTCGTTGAAGTTGTTGTGCCGGGTGATGTCGGCGGCGGTGTAATAGTGATCGTGGTAGGCGGACCGATCGGGAAAGTAATGCCTGGCATCACCTCGACAGTGGGCTGGATGACAGTCTTCGAAGGTGGCGGCGGTGTCGCTGACGGCAGTGGAGGCGGGGGCGGTACACCCGCGTAGCCACCTATCTCGGTCGGCTTGGGGAAGCTTTCGTTGGCAGTGCCTTTTAGGGCGCCATCCATCGTCGACTTCCAGATATCCGCCGGCAAGCCAGAACCGTAAACCGCTGCGCCTGAAGCGGTTATTAACGGGACATTGTCTTCTACGGTGCCTACCCACACCGCCGTCGACAACGACGGTGTATAGCCGACCATCCAGGCGTCCTTGTTGGCTGTGGTATGGCCTAACTGCACTGTGCCGGTTTTGGCTGCCGAAGGCCGCCCGCCGGCCAAGTTATGGCCATGTGAATAACCGGCGATCGGCTGCATCGCCGCGGTGACGTTATCGGCGACAGCTTTAGTGATACGTTGGTCGCCGTTGTCGTCCGCCGTGCTGGCGTCGAAAAGGACACGGCCCTCAGCATTAACGACTTTTTGCACAAAGTGCGGTCGGTGGTAGACACCAGACGCAGCCAATGTAGCGTATGCTGAGGCCATATCGATCACGCGGGTTTCATACTGGCCCAGCACGATTCCGTTGTTAGGCGGTCCACCGTTGCCATCTTCAGATAATGTGTGCGATACACCAGGGAAACTGTTCGCGACACCGGCTTGGTGGGCTGCGTCCGCGACGGTCTGTGGTCCATTCTTGAGTTTGAGCATCAATCGATAGTAAGAAGTGTTCAACGAGAGCTTGAGCGCCTCAGCGATATTGCAGGTCCCACAACTCTCGCCTTCGTCGTTGGTGATCTTGATGCCATTGATGGTAAGCGGGGAGCTGTCGACCTGGTAGCCTAGACCGATGCCTTGCTCGAGCGCAGCGACGAGCGCGAACACCTTGAACGACGAGCCAGTTTGTAATCCAGCCTGAGCAAAATCAAAGCCGTTGGCATCAGCGCCGCCGTAATAGGCGCGTATCGCGCCATTATGTGGGTCGATCGAAACGATAGCGGACCGCATGTCGGGATCCTGATTGTCAAGGTATTTTGACACCGCTTTCTCGGCCGCTCGTTGAGCCTGCGGATCAATAGTAGTGATGACTTGCACCCCCTGGGTGTTCAAAGTCTGTTCGTCGATGTCGAACAGTTCGAGCAGCTCGTTGGTCACCTGACGTTCGATGAGCCCATTGGGTCCGGTGGTCTGATTCTGCGCACGGGCCTGATCTGGCGGCACAGTTACGGGAAACCGTTGTGCTGAGCGGTCACTCGTCGACAGAGCCTTGATGTCCACCATGCCGTTCAGCACCCAGTTCCAGCGGGCCGTAGCACCCTTGAGGTCGATAGCTGGGTCTAGGGTGGACGGCCGCCGAATTAGTGCCGCCAGCAGTGCCCCTTCGGAGACGGTGAGCTGCTCCACAGGCTTGTCGAAATAGGCTTTGGCGGCGGCCGAAATTCCATAGGCGCCTCTGCCGAAATAAATGATGTTCACATAGGCCTGCAACACATCGTCTTTGGACCACTCACCCGACATTTTGGTGGCGATGACCAGTTCCTTAGCTTTACGCATCAAACCACTAAATCCGTGTTGTGCAGAACCGACTAACGCGTTCTTCACATACTGCTGGGTGATCGTTGACCCACCCTGCAGATCACCGCTGCCGAAGAGGTTGTTTTGCACCGCTCGCGCGAAGGCTCTGAAATCGAACCCCGGATTCGAATAGAAGTTACGGTCCTCTGCAGCAATTACCGCCTGGCGTACATGCACTGGCACTTGGCTCAAGTTTACATCGATCCGATTACCTTCGGGCGGAACAATTCTGGCGATCTCCGAGCCATCACTGGCTAGGATCGTCGAGATCTGGTTGGTACGGATGTCACCCGGCCTGGGAATGTCAACCATGAAGTAGGCCAAGATAAAGGTGACGATCGGCAACGACATCGCCACTACGGCGAGATACAGCAAGCGCCGCACCCAACGCCAGTTCACCTGCTGGAGCCAGGTCCAGTTCGGCTCCGATTTGAGTGCTCCCCCACCAAGTCCAACAGGGTCGCCGGGTGGCTTGGGTGGAGGTGGCGGACCGCCCAGCGGGCGGCGTCCGTAAGCCGGTCTGCCACCGCTTGCGGTTGTTGCTGACCGACTGTTTGGCGCCGCTGTGACTTCGTCAATAAGGTCGCGCCGCGGGGACCAGGGTGTCTGAGGTACCGAGCGGAAAGGCGTAGCAGACGGCGGACCGTCCAAGGCGGCTTTGACGGCCTCAAGGGCGTCCATCTGCCCTGCTGTTCGCTCGTTGGTGACGGACGGGATTATTGTTGTCATCCGGTCATCGGGCGGAACTTGACGACGCTGGCCTGGCCGATCAGGACTTACACGCTCCCCCGCCCGCCTAGTCACTGGCTCGCTTGTGTCTCTAGGCGACCGATCGTGGCGTCTTTTGTTATTCAATGGCCGTGCGGGCGTTGTTGCGCGTCGTCCGGGTAGCCCGACTCCCCCGGGGAGGTAGTGCTGGTCGTGTCGCACCGAGCACATACGACTTGACCAGGTGATTCCAACTGCAGGTGCGACATACTTCCACCACATGGACCGCGAACTCCGCGTAACGTGTAGCCAGCACGACCAACTCCTCGGCGGTCCGCGCCGATCCCGAAACCGCACCCAAGTTGTCGCCAAACACCCATGACACGAGTGTGAGTTGTTCCTTCCTACAAATTGGGCACATCGCTTGGCCCGGTTTTCCGTGAAACTTTGCCGCACGCAGTAGATAGGGGTTTGCGTCACACACTTCAGACAAATCGGTACGTCCCGAGTACACCTCGGCCAGCAGTGAACGCCGCCGAAGTGAGTAATCCACCACCTGACGTTGCAGTCGCACGGTAACCAGAGTACGTGCCCAACCGCACCACCGAAACGCAAGCCTGACACCGTTGCCCACCCGTTTCCGTTTCTGAGCTGCGGGTAATTTGCCACCACCTTGGCCGCTGAGCTTCTACCCTTAGTCCGTGACTAGATCGCTCAGAAGCCTCCCGGGTGGCGGCAGTAGCAGGAAAACCAGCGATCGCCAAGAAACCTGCCAGATCCTCAATAACGCTCTATAAGGATGGTAAGCTCTCAACGGAAGAGCACCGGGAACGTGACGGTGCCGTTATCAACGCCGTTACTTCCGGCTATCGTAACCTTTTAGTGTGGCTGATCTGCAGACCAACAGCACCTTGGTCCATTTGGCTTACCCCGTACACCACCCACATTACTTTCGAAGTTGCCGAAATTGCGCGGGTAGGACATCTTGGCGACTGCCTTCGTGGTGTAGGTGTTGCTGGGCGTCGGCATCAGCTGAGGCCTGTATGGCCATAACGACTGGCCGTTGGATTATACCACCGATCCCGGTGCCAAGCGCGACAGGGTCTTATCCAGAAGAGCTGACCCCACCGAGGCAACTGTAATCGCTTGGCGGACTCACCGGCCTGATGGAGCAGACTCGCGAAAGACGCGGCGACACCATGGGCTTCCGGTTGGTGACCTACCCTGATTACAGTGTGCTTGCTTACTCCGACTTGGCTGACAACCGCCGGATGCCGAGTTACACCTAATCTGTGGTAAATGAGGCTATCCGACCAGCGCCATCAAAAGCAGTGACGGCGGTGCCGTACCGGTTCACTTAAAGCTTTTGACTCGAAGACGATCGTGGGTATTTTGCGAAGTGCTCCGGAGACCCTCGGCATCAAGCCGGTCCGACGTCAAAACCAGGTGCCTGGTCGTCGAGCTGGCCACAGACCTGACCAAACCCGTGGTGCTGGCGCTATGGCTGTATGTTTCTAACGATTACGACGACTCTCTCATCTTAACCGGTGACGGCACCGTCAAGACAGGCGAATTATCTGCTTTATGGCAGCTTATACATCGGGTGATGTTGTCATAAATATATCGAAGCGATACTATAGTGCGAGGCGTTGGAGCGTCGTAACTAGACAAGCCAAGGGGGTGATTCGATGCTGGAGCTCGCCATCCTCGGTCTCCTTATCGAATCGCCGATGCACGGTTACGAGTTACGGAAACAGCTGACCGGATTGCTCGGTGCATTTCGCGCGTTTTCGTATGGTTCGCTTTATCCTGCTCTGCGTCGAATGCAGGCCGACGGGCTGATCGCCGAGAATGCCGCACCGACCGGGACTCCGGTGCGGCGCGCCCGGCGCGTCTACCAACTGACGGATGCGGGCCGTCGACGCTTCGGTGAGTTGGTGGCCGACACTGGCCCGCACAATTACACCGACGACGGCTTTGGGGTGCACCTGGCGTTCTTCAATCGCACTCCGGCAGAAGCGCGGATGCGCATCCTGGAAGGCCGTCGGCGCCAAGTCGAAGAACGCCGAGAGGGCCTACGCGAGGCGGTGGCGCGAGCCAGCAGCTCGTTTGACCGTTACACCCGCCAACTGCATCAACTTGGGCTCGAATCCAGCGAACGCGAAGTCAAGTGGCTCAATGAACTCATTGCTGCCGAACGGGCACTGCCCGGCTGCGCCGAGCAGATGTAAACCGCTGGACGACCCAACCCCAATTGAGCAATACCCAAGATTATCCCGAAACATTCGAGACATGAGGTTATGAGTTATGAGGTTAGGAGAATGCCCTATGAGTGAACACAAGCCAGCAGGGGCGCCAGGGGCGTCGACTGAGGTAAGAGTCGCCATTGTCGGCGTGGGCAACTGCGCGTCCTCGCTGGTTCAAGGCATTGAGTACTATCAGAACGCCGACGAGACATCGACGGTGCCCGGCCTCATGCATGTCCGGCTCGGTCCCTATCACGTCCGCGACGTTAAGTTCGTGGCGGCCTTTGATGTAGACGCCAAGAAGGTCGGCTTCGATCTGTCGGACGCGATTTTCGCTTCGGAGAACAACACTATCAAGATCGCCGACGTGGCGCCAAGTAATGTAGTGGTGCAACGTGGCCTGACATTGGACGGTATCGGTAAGTATTACGCCGATACCATCGAGCTGTCAGACGCCCAGCCTGTTGACGTAGTCCAAGCATTAAAAGACGCCGAAGTCGACGTGCTGGTATCCTATCTGCCGGTGGGTTCCGAAGAGGCCGACAAATTCTATGCCCAGTGCGCCATCGACGCTCGTGTGGCGTTCGTGAACGCGCTACCGGTATTCATCGCCTCTGACCCGGTGTGGGCCAAAAAATTCGCTGACGCCCAGGTGCCGATCGTTGGTGATGACATCAAGAGCCAGGTCGGCGCGACCATTACCCACCGGGTGATGGCCAAGCTATTCGAGGATCGCGGTGTACAGTTGGACCGTACCATGCAGCTCAATGTGGGTGGCAACATGGACTTCTTGAACATGCTCGAGCGCGAGCGGTTGGAGTCCAAGAAGATTTCCAAGACTCAGGCCGTGACGTCGAACGTGCATCGAGAATTCAATGCTAAAGATGTTCACATCGGTCCGTCCGATCACGTCGGCTGGCTTGATGACCGCAAGTGGGCTTACGTGCGGCTAGAAGGTCGTGGTTTTGGTGATGTGTCGGTGAATCTCGAATACAAGCTCGAGGTGTGGGATTCACCGAACTCAGCGGGTGTCATCATTGACGCAATTCGGACAGCCAAGATCGCCAAAGACCGTGGGATTGGCGGGCCGGTTATCCCCGCGTCCGCCTATCTGATGAAGAGCCCGCCGAAGCAGTTGCCCGATGAGATCGCGCGTGCCCAGCTTGAAGAATTCATCATCGACGCCCGGTACCGGTAAGTAGTTTCGCGTTTATCGAGTGGAGGACTTTTCAGTGGTCGCACACAGTTCGTAGTTTCAGGTATCCTAGCCAAGATGTCTGAGAACGGACTAGCGGAATTGTCTGAGTTTTCGTTGTTGTCCGAGAACGCCGAGCAGGCCGGCGTGACGGGTCCGCTGCTCCCCGTACAACGGGTCAATGCAGACACGGCCGCTGGTAGAATCAGCGCGTTGCGCTGGGGTGGTATATCTCCGCGTATCGTTTTTTTGCACGGCGGCGGACAGAATGCGCACACCTGGGATACCGTGATCGTCGGAGTTGGTGAGCCGGCGCTGGCGATTGACCTTCCCGGGCACGGCCATTCCGCTTGGCGTGCGGACGGTGATTATTCACCGTGTAGCAACGCCACCACCTTGGCGCCGGTGTTGCACGAACTTGCATCAGGTAGCGAGCTGGTTGTCGGCATGTCGCTGGGCGGGTTGACCGCGATACGGCTAGCCACAGTGGCGCCTGATCTGGTGAGTGAGCTCGTCCTCGTCGACGTCACCCCTTCGGTGTTGCAGCGACATGCCGAGTTGGCAGCCGACCAGCGCGGAACGGTAACGTTGATGCATGGTGAGCGCGAGTTTCCTAGCTTTCAGGCCATGCTGGACCTTGCGATTGCCGCAGCGCCGCACCGCGAGGTGAAGGCGTTGCGCCGTGGTGTGTTCCATAACTCCCGCCGGCTAGACAATGGCAACTGGGCATGGCGCTATGACGTTATCCGCACGTTTCCGGATTTCGCCGTTCTGTGGGATGATGTCGAGGCATTGTCCGTACCCGTCACGCTGGTGCGCGGCGGTGCATCAGGCTTCGTCAGTGACCAAGACGCGGCTGAACTCGGCCGGCGTGTCAAACAATTCCGAGGTGTGCACATGGTGGAAAACTCGGGGCATTCAGTGCAAAGCGACCAACCTGGCGCGCTGATCGAGATCGTTTGCGGAATTCTGGCCGCATAACTGTATAGCTCTTTGCCACGCCTATTCACATCGGTGTGTAGCTGCAGCTTCAGCACGCTCTGCAATACCGCAATATCCGCGGCGCCGTTCACTGTTGCGAGGACATCGGCGTCGATGTCGTCTTTGCTTAGGATCGCTTCTTCCCGCTTGACGGGGATCCCAACGGCCCGTAATTCGAATGCCGGACCATCCTCCCAGCCTGGGCTGAGCAGACGTTGCGCACCGCGATTGACGCACTGGTGACGTGCAGCTCCTACCGCAATTTGAAAGTGCTAATCTACATTGCCCGTACAGTAGACCACATCTTTGACGGTAGGCTCATTTTGGAAATCGGGTCAGGCTGGAAAGCCTAAGGACTACCTTGAATACGGCTACCAGTTCGGCACTGTCAGCAACCGCTTCTACGACCTAGCCGCCGCGCTGCCTCGGATCAAAACGCGGTTGAATACGGTTGACTCCAGCGTCGATCTGCTACATCCCGGTGTTGATCGGTGGTGCCGGTCTGTGCAAGATCCTGTGCATGGTCGCCGAACACGCTGATATACGTCACAGCCCGACCACCGCCAAAATCTACTCGGCGGTTAAGGCGATATAGACGACCCGTGTACTATTGTGGGACGGTACCCAGCTACTATTGAGCTTTCCAACGGGGTGCAAAGCATCAGCGGTGTGTGTCGCACTCAAAACACCGATTGTGCTGATCACCTATTTTAAGAGCCTGACCGCCGTTGGCGCGACATTATTGACGATCGATTCTACAATAGTCTAGATTGCGATTATTATCGCTGCCGAAACGTTGTATCGTTGGCGCTATGGTCGGTGGGATCTAAGCCACTTCATCCGCTAAACGGCGTATAAAACCGGTGCCACTCATGTTGAGAGGATTGTCAACGTTGATGGCTGTCGCGGGAGCTGCAAGAGGCCCGAAGAAGCTATGCCAAAACGTACGGATTAAAAAGGATTAAAAGAAGATGACGAAGACAAGAAAGGCACAATTCACCGGCGTGACTCGGAAGTAGTGCAGGCCGCGTGTGTCGGTCGCTACCACCGGATGGCCCAGACGATGCTGACCGAATTGATGTGGCACCGAGTATTTGTCTTACCCGACAAATCCCAGAACGGGATTATCGATCCGCTTCGGGTTCGATGCGGCCTACCGTCTGTTGTCGATCGCGCTATAAAACAGGCCAAGCTGCTGTCTGCTCGATAAGGTGGCAATGATGTGTTTCTGCGATGAGGTGCGCACCACAAACCACCAAAAGCTGCTTTGAGTGACTGCCGCCATGCTAACGGTGTGCAGTCCTGGCGTTAACTGCACCGACTCCGCCCGCATACGCCGATAGAAACCGGTACGTGCCGACCCGGTATAGACAAGCTCGAAAGAATCTCACCAGAGGCGCAGTCATTGGCCAAGATCAGCAGGACACGATAGCCTACCGATACGCCGCTAAGTTTGGTGCGCATCGACGCACTGGAACTCGGCACGCTAGGTCTGCTGATTTTCGGACACTCTGTCCGATGCCCCGCCGAACATCTGCACTACTCCCACTGGCCTTCAGCGGCTTCGACAATCAACTGTTGTGCGTCATCGTCGGCGAGATAGGCTTGTACGTCCGCTTCGTCGGTAACGACTTCCCCAGGCTGCTAGCACAGGTGGCATTCTGGCGTTTCGACGTCAGTTCGGCGTCGATCGAAGTCACTCCGGCGCGGCGGCGCACCGTGACCTTTACCAGCGGCTACAACTTCGGCTACTACTCACTTGTGGTTCCCCGCGACTCAGCGATCACAAAATATAGTAGGTTGACCACCGGACAACGTATCGGCGTTGTCTAAAGCACCGTAGATTCGTTGCGGTAACCGTGAGTTACCACCACAAGCAGGTGGGTGTGACCGCGTCGAAATCCGCGTTGGCTCAATTGCACTACTCCTTCTATGACCAGGATGTCTACCAGAAAGCCATTCTCACCCTGCTCACCAGTTGCCTAACACGTTGATCCTGATCGGAAGTGACAGTGTCATCGAGCTGCCCCTCGACAGGACGCTGGCAGTCGTTGGAATTTCGCATTCACGATGCTGGCTGCGCTGGCGGGTGCAGGTCTACACCGATGTCTTTAGTGGTCTTCTCGAAGTTGTGACTATCTTCAATCATCGGGCTGGGCGTTGGACCGGTGGTGGGGACTGACGAGTAATAACCTCTACCCGCTCGGCATTACGCATTGGGGCTCATGGCTGCTGCCTACATCGGCGAAATTTTGCGCTCGGAGACCAAAAAGTCTATCGCAGGCAGCTCGAAGTTTACTGTGCGTTCGAGTTCAGCTACTCGTTTGCAATGCGACTGGTTTTAGTACTGTAGGGAATACGGCTGGTGCTGCCGGCACTGGTCAATCAATTCATCGCACTGCTAAAGGTCATTGCGCTAAATGTATTTTTTGGGTTTGATTGCCCAACAGCGAGAGCTGTTTCAGATGGGCCGAAACCTCGACGCACAGAACGGCGACTTATCGCCACTGGTGGTCGACAACGCCTTCTATCTAATATTAAACGCCTTCTATCTAATATTAACTGTGCCGTTAACTCATTTAGTACACTACATCTACGCATGACTTTGCCGCGGCCGTGCCGCAGTTGCGCCACAAGATACCCCAAACATGCTCGTGTCGTATGCTATCACTGCCCTACCGCACACAGCGGTAAGTATTCTTGATAACCAAAGATATTAACCAAGCTCTTGGTAGGACAGCTATGCTCTGCGATGTCGATACCGATGCCACCGCGGGCAGCATAGCAGCAGTCATCGGATCTTCTGGGTCAGGCAAGTACACGCTGCTTAGCATGTTAAACTGATTGCACGATCCCGATAGCGGCGACATTCTGTTCGCTGGACGATCGATGCTGCGCGACGACCCGAACGAGCTATGCATGCGTATTAGCATGCTGTTCCAGCATTTCAATTTTTACTGCATCTCACTGTGCTCAACAACGTTGCTTTCGCGCTGGGCAAATTACGACAGCTAACCACGGACGCAGCATAGGCGCTGGCGTGAGCGAAGTTGGATCGAGTTGATCTGAAGCACAAGGTCGATGTTCGACTCAACCCGCTGCCGGGAGGCCAACAACGATTCGTTATAGTCCATACTCTGGCTATGCCTCCGCAGGTGATGTTTTGCGACGAAGTAACTTTGACGCTGGATCCCGAAATGGTCAAGGGAATTCTGGAATTTATCAGTTACATTGGTAATAGCAGAATTCTAGGTACTGTAGACTAAACTTCTATAGTGGTTTCTTTCCCAAGTATTTTGACGGGCTGGATTCGATGTGTGGCGACCTGCTGCGCCCGGCTCCGCCGCCCTTGTAATCGCCACTAAAACTGGCGTGTGCGAAGTTCCGTCAACGCTCAACATATCGCGTTAGACTGCCGATTTATGGCGGATAGCGAATCCACCGCGCTCGAGGTGACGGAATTGGCGGACGGGCTGCACCGTGCACTGTCCAAACTGTTTTCGATCCTCCGCCGCGGAGAACTCAACGGGGCGGCGACCGGTGACTTGACGCTGGCGCAACTGTCTATCCTAGTTACGCTGCTCGATCAAAGCCCCATTCGGATGACTGATCTGGCCGCCCACGAACGGGTGCGGACTCCCACCGCCACCGTGGCGATCCGCCGGTTAGAAAAGATCGGACTGGTAAAGCGCTCACGTGATCCATCTGATCTGCGGGCTGTACTTGTCGATATCACTCCGCGCGGACGTGCGGTTCATGGTGAGTCTCTGGCCAACCGGCGTGCTACCCTGACCGCTATGATCAGTCAGCTTTCCGCCACTGATATGGACACTCTGAAGAAAGCGCTGGCGCCGCTGCAGCATCTGGCTTCCGGCGAACCGGTATCTAGCTCTGCCGGCGACTTGCCCGTGTATAAGCAGGAATGACAATAGCGCATTCTCGGTGATTGGCCGTATACGTGAACTCGAGTGCATGCCAACTGCACTCATCGCTGGCGCTGGTAGTGGTATTGGTATCATCGATGTGCTGATCAACAACGCGGAGTTGCCTATTCCCAGCTACGTCGCGCAATCATGCGTCGACGCTTGGCGTGTTATTTTAACGTCAATGTCTTTGACGAAGTAGCACTTAGACTGGCGCTATTGCCAGCGCGGCGACGTGCTCGCGATTGAGTGATGTTTCGTCAACTCTGGGGAAGATCGTAACGTTTTGGCGGACATGGCCTCTCACTCAACCAACAAGTTTGCACTGTGCGCATTTGCCAGCCCGCTACGCACTGACGAGGTGGAACTGCAGGTGACTATAATCTATCTGAGCCACATCGACACCACTATACAGTCCATATAGTGGCATATGAGAGTAGGTACATACTTCTTCGCCAATTACTTTGTGGCCCACTGCTATAGTGGCTGTTGACGTAATGGCAACTCCTCCCGACGTTAACTTCTAGTATATTTGTGTTTCGGCTCGGATGCCGTTTTTAGACAACTAGGTTAACCAACCGGCCCGCGACTACGATCACTTTACGCGGTATGGCACCGGCCAAAAAATTTTGGACCTTATCGTCAGCTAACGCGGCAGCTTTAAGGGTGTCGTCATCCGCGTCTGCAGCAACCACTACCCGACTCCGAATCTTGCCGTTCACCTGCACCGGATATTCGACGGTGTCGTCAACAAGGTACGCGAGATCAACCTCAGGGAACGGGCCGTGCGCCAACGAAGTGGTGTAGCCCAACCGCAGCCATAGCTCTTCTGCCAGATGTGGGGCCAGCGGCGCCAACATCAACACAAGAGGCTCAACAGCAGCCCGGGGCACCGAGTCACGGTGTTTTTTGGTTAGATGGTTCGTGTACTCAATCAGCTTCGCCGTTGCGGTGTTATTGCGCAGTGCCGCATAGTCTTCGGATACTCCGGCGATGGTGCGATGTAACACCCGTAGCGTTTCGTTATCCAGCTTCTCTGCTGTGTCGGCCACCCGGGTTTTTCCGGTATATTCATCGACCACTAGTCGCCACACCCTCTGCAGGAAACGGTATGCGCCAACGATGTCCTTAGTGGCCCAAGGTCGCGAAGCTTCTAACGGACCCATCGACATCTCATACACCCGCAGTGTGTCCGCGCTATATTTATCGCAGATCTCGTCAGGTGATAATGAATTCTTCAGGCTCTTGCCAATTTTTCCGAACTCTTGAAAGACCTCAATTTCGCCGTCGGGTCCCGAATAAACGAACCCGCTGTCGCGTTCGAAAACCTGGTTCGCTGGTACATATGAGCCGCGAGCATCGGTGTAGGCGAAAGCCTGAATATAGCCTTGGTTGACCAGCTTGCGGTAGGGTTCTCGAGAACTGACGTGATCCAGATCATAGAGAACTTTGTGCCAAAACCTTGCATACAACAGATGTAGCACCGCGTGTTCGGCGCCTCCTACGTACAAGTCAACGCCACCGGGATCGTCAGGACCGTGTTCAGCGGGCCGTGGACCCATCCAATAAACCTCGTTTTCCTTGGCGCAGAGCCGTTCTGAGTTGTGTGGATCGGTGTAACGCAGTTCGTACCACGAGCTGCCAGCCCACTGCGGCATGACATTGGTGTCGCGGCTGTAGGGCTTCAAACCGTCCCCCAGGTCCAGTTCGACGTGCACCCATTCGGTCGCCTTGGCTAGGGGAGGTGATGGTTCGCTGTAAACGTCATCTGAATCGAATAGTACCGGCGAATAATCCGGCACGTCGGGCAGTTCAATTGGCAATGCGGCCTCGTTGAGCGCATGTGGTCTTCCGTCGTTGTCATATACGATCGGGAACGGCTCACCCCAGTATCGCTGCCGAGCGAAAAGCCAGTCACGCAGCTTGAATTCGATGCGAGATTGGCCGCGACCTTCAGACTCTAAGCGGGAGGCGATGGTTTCTTTGGCCGTTGCTACATCCATACCGTCGAGATAGCCTGAATTCACCAGCACCCCATCGCCCACATAGGCGGCCTCTGAAATGTCGCCTCCCGAAATGACTTCGACGATTGGCAGTTGAAACTCACGAGCGAAGTCCCAGTCACGCTGGTCATGGCCAGGCACCGCCATGATAGCACCGGTGCCGTACCCTACCAGCACATAGTCGGCAACGAAGATCGGCACTAGTTTTCCGTTGGCTGGGTTAGTGGCGTAGTTGCCTAAAAAGACGCCGGTTTTCTTCTTGCTCTCCTGACGCTCGAGATCCGACTTGGCAGCGATGGCGTGGCGATAAGCAGCAACAGCTTCACCTGGTGTAGCGGCGCCACCATATGTCCACCGAGGGTCTGTCCCGTCCGGCCAGGTGGTAGCAACCAGGTCGTCGACCAGATCGTGCTCGGGAGCCAGCACTATGTAAGTGGCGCCAAACATGGTGTCGGGCCGGGTGGTGAACACCTCGATATCGACTGCTTCGCTGCAGTTTAGGGTCGCCGAGAACAGTGCACTAACGCCTGTAGAACGGCCGATCCAGTTACGCTGCATGGTTTTAACCTGCTCAGGCCAGTCCAGCAGGTCAAGGTCATCGAGCAGCCGCTCTGCGTAGGTGGTGATGCGCATCATCCATTGTCGCAACCGCTTCCGGAATACCGGGAAGTTGCCACGGTCACTGCGGCCTTCGGAAGTGACCTCTTCGTTGGCTAATACCGTGCCCAGCCCCGGACACCAATTGACCATCGAGTCTTCCCGGTAGACTAGTCGGCAGTTGTCGATCACGTCGGCCCGCTCTCCCGCCGACAATTCGGCCCAGTCCCGACCGTCTGCAAGGTGGCGCGTGCCCGAATCGAATTCAGCGATCAGCTCGGCGATCGGTCGTGCTTTGTTAGCTGCAACGTCGAACCAGGCGTTGTAGATCTGTAGGAAGACCCACTGAGTCCACTTGTAGAACTCGACATCAGAGGTCGAGAAGGTGCGTCGGCTATCGTGGCCCAGACCTAGCCGGCCCAGCTGGCGCTGGAAGTTGGCTATATTAGCCTGGGTTCGGATGCGTGGGTGGGTTCCGGTTTGCACCGCGTACTGCTCGGCGGGCAGCCCGAAAGCGTCAAACCCCAAAGCGTGCAATACGTTATAGCCAGTCATTCGGAAGTATCGGGCGTAGACATCGGTAGCGATGTAGCCTAGCGGATGTCCGACATGTAGTCCGTCACCCGACGGATAGGGAAACATGTCTTGCACAAACAACTTGTTGGCAGGGACTGCGGAGCCGTCCGCTGGAGCCAGTGAGCCGACCGGGTTGGGCACATTGAAGGTCCCGAGCCGCGTCCAAGTGTCCTGCCAGAAGCCTTCGATACGGTCCGCCAGCTCTGCAGTGTAGCGGTATCGTGGCGCATCGGAGTTCATCTGAGCAACAGTAGAGTTCCGCCCAGAGACAGCGGTTGGAGATTCGGTCACGTAAACTAGAATATTAAGGGCTTCCTCAACGGATTTGGGTGACCACAGGTTGGTATCGGTTCCATTGCACACTTATCAGGGCTTCATCCCAGCTAGATTTCGAGCCTGTTCATGGTTTCTGACCGCTAGTTATTGTTAGCCACGAACGACGACGGGTGCCGGTGCTCGTGTGATACGGAAGGACTAACGCAGATGATTCAGTTCGCACAAACATGGCGAGTGCTCGCAGGGGGTCTGGCCGCCGGTGCGATCGGTATCACTGTCTTCGCAGGCGGCACCGCCTCGGCAGATCTTTTGCCTCCAGCACCACCACCGAATATTCCCGGTGTACCCGCTGTTTCCCCGCCGACATCATTGCCGCCCATACAGAACGCCACGGTCGTTCCTGGGGGGATCACTACCAACAACAGAGTCTTCGTAGCGACTCCGCAATCGCCTGGATCTACCGCCTTGGGACCTACGCCACCAACAATAGCTACCCCAGTCTCTGGGACTCTGCGAGATTACTTCAAGGCAAAAGATATCACGTTGGTGGCGCAAAAGCCGCAAGACTTCAAGGCGCTCGACATCACACTGCCGGTGCCTACTCGCTGGACTCAGGTTCCGGACCCGAACGTGCCTGACGCATTTGTGGTGATCGCCGATCGGCTGGGCAACAGTCTCTACACCTCAAACGCGCAGTTAGTAGTGTACAAACTGGTCGGTAATTTCGATCCCAGGGAAGCCATCACGCACGGTTTTGTCGATACTCAGCAACTGCTAGCCTGGAAAACCACCAACGCCTCCCTGGCGGATTTCGATGGCTTTCCGTCGTCAATTATCGAAGGAACATACCGCGAAAATGATATGACGCTGAATACCTCACGACGCTATGTTATCGTTAGCTCTGAACCTGACAAATACCTAGTATCATTGTCTGTGACCACTGCGCTGTCGCAAGCGGTCGCCGATGCACCAGCTACTAATGCCATCATTAGCGGGTTCCGAGTGTCCACACCCACGGCGTCCACCTCGACACCTGTCGGGCTCACGGGGCAGATGCCTGTGTCCGGGATATCGTCTGGCCAGCTACCCATACCCAACCTGCTGCCCCTGGTACCCGGGCTGCCGCCACTGCCGAATCTGATGCTGACCCCGTCGCACTAAGTTTGGTGACTACACTGACTCGAGGTGGCTGATCGTAGAGCCAAACAAGCGAACCCACCGGTGAATTCGTATTGTTGACACATGTTGATAATGGGCCCACTCGCCATGTATGCCGGCGATGGTGTCTGCTAACTAACACTATTGACCCCATGCAGCTCGCGCTGTGCGTCATGACACCAGCATAGTTGATCGCCGTGATAATGCTTGTCGCCGGTGGTGCGACGGTTCTGTTCGTCGCTGCGCATACCGCTTTAGTAGCGATCACCGTCTGCGTCACCGGGACTGTGTTGACACTCTCGTTACCGGCTCGTGGCAGAGTGCGCGATATGCGTAAACTGCCAAACAGCAATAGCTAGTTGCGGTGAGAATTGCTCCGGCTGTATCCAGCCCTGCTGTTGAGCCCCCTGTTGTGAACATTAGTAAGGGCTCCTGGTCGATGCTTTTTGCTGGCAGTGGATGCAACTACAGCACTTCTTGGCCTTTTACCAGACTCACGGTGAGGTGGCTGAAACCGTGTTTTTCGCCACGAAAGCGGTCGTCGCCGTGCTGTTTTAATACAGCACCCAGGCGTTGCTGCAGCAAGTCTGGCACGATAGCCATTAATGGCGGTTGAACTGGTTAGTGCTGGCCGCCACGTTCGTGATTTTCCGGTTCTGGGGTCGGCTGCTCAATCATCGGTGTCCTCGGTACTGGCCATTGACCTGTACAATGAAGTATTGTTTATTATTTCTAATGTCGTCGACGGTGTGGTCTTCGATTGTGTTTATGTCGATCGTATGAGGCTATATCTCGGCCATCATCATGAGCGCATTATTGTCCAACCTTTTGGGCGTATTGCTGACCCCACTGCTTAATGCCAGCGGCATGCCGCTTCTTGATGGTGCTTCATATCCACGACTTTGTGCTGCAGCTATTATTGCCATTTGATGCCGGTAAGCTAATGTGGCTATGGACCGCGGCGACTGTCGATCGTCTATGTGCCGTTGTTTAAGGTGGTTGATCGTGGCTCCATCCTGCTGGTGGTGTAAACGGCCTTCTCGGTGGGTGTGGTCAAAGGAATCTGGGTTCAAATTGATTCGCGGCTGTTAGTCTTGGTTGTCGCTATTAAGACTGCCCTGCTTGCGGTAATACTGGCTTGCACTGGGGTCATCTGTCAACTTGCTCAGCTCGATCGACAGGACTCGATCGTACTGTTGTTCTGCGGTTCAAATGTTTAGAGTCCGGCACTCGGCCTCCCGATGGCGCCGGTGCTTTTCTCTGCTGTCCTGGTTGCGTTGATCATTTTGCCGTTCATTATTTTATTTTTACCAGTTCAACTGGTGGTGGGCGCGTTGATCGTCAGTAGATTGACACGAAACCAAGTCGAAGAAACCGATGTGGTAGCAGTGCCGGCGTCCGCACTAGGGGAGAGAAACCCTTTAGTTCCGACTGACGTCGATCGGATGGGTCGCAAGCAGCGACAGCGGTAGCGGTTGCCGACGCAGCACCTGCCCCCACAGATCTGCTCGCTGTCCAACCAGGATGTCAGACGGCAATGCCGACAACACAATCCAGTCGTCACGTTCAATTTCACCTTCGAGCTGACCGATGGTCCAGCCTGAGTACCCTGCAAAGATCCGTAGCCCCTCCACCAGCGGTGCGATTAGATCCGGTTCGACATCTAGATCGACCATCACCAGCCGGCCCGTCACATGCCGTAGACCCGCGACGCCGTGTGGATTAGCACCGCCCCGCAGCACCGCTAAACACAGGGCCGTGTCACGCTTTACTGGTCCCCCGATGAACATCGTTTTTGGTTTGGCCGCAAGTTTCGCCCACTGCGGTAATATATTGTAGATTGCAGTTTCGCTTGGCCGGTTAAGCACTACACCTAAGGTACCACTATCGTTGTGCTCGACGATGTAGATCACACTGCGCCGAAATGTCGGTTCAAAAAGATCAGTGTTAGCTAACAGCAACACACCCGCGCGCACCCGCTGCGCGGCGGGTGCAACGTAGTCTTCGGGATCTTCGGGCTGCGGCACCACACTATCATCGCACCATCCACAACATCACTTGGCATAATGTTAGGATAGGTGTAGACTGAAGTGAGTTCTGATTGCGTAAGTGGATTTAGTGATTCAACAAATCCGGATATATACGCGCACTGGTCAACGTGTGGCCGACGAGGTTGATTATGTCCAGTCGAGCCCTCAGTCGTCGACCTATTCTTCCAGTTGGTGTCTTCTCACCTGGCGAGCTTGGACGGTGAGTCGGTCGCAGGTTAGGAGAAGAACCCGGATCTTGTAGCTATAAATTCTGCGATAAACTGCTACATTTTATAGCGCTGTAGAAGTTTAGGCCTAAGCGAACAGCGCATCAAGCATGGATGGCGACTCGTTCTGGAAAGTAACATCGATTAGTCAGTCACCGATGTTGAGTTCCGATACGTGGATGGCCGGGGCAGTCCGTTTTTACATTTGTTTTGCTTGTTAATAGAAATGAATCAACCGCTATCCTTCCCTCCGTGCGGGACGTGGTTTGCTTTCTCGTTCGTACTTAGCAGTCGTCGACTTCAGCTCTGTGGTTATCACGTGAACGAACTCGTGCGTACTGGTAGTTAGGTCGATCTGAAACGTTTTGAGGAAAAACTAACCGGTGATGAAGGCGGATTGTTTCGATACTGGGAACATGTGGCGGGGCTGCGTTGTGTACGGTCAGTGAATGCAGGAATATCTGGAGGCCGTTGCATCTAGTGAGGCCTAGGACCATCGGAATCTTGAAGAATTACCGCAACAATGCAGGCTGCCTGCATTGTTGATCGCCCGTGGGATTTGCTCGGCGAAAGATAACTGGTTGATTGGTTGGCCAGGAAACCGGGCAGTAGATGATGGCCATTGGACTATCAACTCGATACCAGTTCCTGGTCTCAGCGCAGTTGGCGTGCAGAGCAACGAGTAACCGACGTGCTCGGCAAAGTGTTGTTTCGCCGAGGTAACATCAAGTCGGCTGCTGGTGAATCTTCAGGTCGAAGTAGTCGCCCGGCCTTCGTTAACTGTTGAGAAGCGTGGTGAATGCGCGTATAGCGTAAAGCGCAGTAGTATTATTAATCGAAACTATCAGTATAGTGGATACATTGTCTGGGTAT
Organism: Mycobacterium uberis; assembly: GCF_003408705.1. GTDB lineage: Bacteria > Actinomycetota > Actinomycetes > Mycobacteriales > Mycobacteriaceae > Mycobacterium > Mycobacterium uberis. The sequence continues at coordinate 194,018 of NZ_QAYL01000001.1, read as the reverse complement.
GCTCACTGAGTGGTTGTGTAAGCCAATTGAGAAGCTGCGATCGATTCCTGGTAGCTGCTGGCGTACAACTGCATCGCTGAATGCTGGGGGAGTTAAGAGCGGGAATGGCATCGGTGGCGCTTAACAGAAATTCGGTGGTGAACCCGTTTGAACCCTCAACAGTTTGGTGATTGAACGACCACCGGTGGTAAGATGGGGAAGCCGCCTAGCTCGATGGAGGAATGAGAGACGTTAGTGGTCGGCGACGCGATATCCTAAAGTGCCTTGATGTGTTTCCTGCAGCAGCCCGTGTTCGTTAATTCAGGACCGTGGACACGTTCAAAGCGGGCGCAATAAGGACATTGGAAGTCCTCGTACACCATGAGGTTTTTGGCGCGTTGTCGTTGCCCAACTTCAATGGTCACCCCACGGGTGCCATGCGAGTCGGAAGAGAGGTCAAGCTATCTTCGGCCTTGGTTGGTAATCTCGGCGGTATGGATGCCGACGGCGAGCAGCCAACCATGATCGCGGCCAGGCACAACACCGCCATTGCCCACGCCAATCGACACGCATCTACTCTTTGTGTCTAGTTATGTTGACCTGAACAGTCGGCGCTTGATCCATGGTTGGGGGTGGTGGACAGGACGGACATAAAGTTGATTTCAACATGTTGGTCGTGTCCGGATAGGTCGCCGTTAAAGCAGCGCTGACAAGACGCCGACCGTGGCTAACAACTCCACTAAGACATCGACGAAGGCTACTCGGACCTTAGTTGAGGTGTTAGAATTGGGTTTAGTGACGTTTATTAATCCGCCGAACGTATGGACTAGTAGGTCATAGCCGACCAAGGTGGCAGCCCTCGGCAGTACTGAAGGTCGATATACTGCACTACCTTAGTGGAGACTTGAACCTTGCAGATTAACGGTTCATCCAGGCTGAATCGTTCCATAGTGACAGGGGTGAAAGTTGTCCACCAGTATATCGGTAAGCTCGACTAAGATTTGGGTTACTCGTAGGTCTGCTGCGTTGTGCAGGTCGACCATGATGTTGTGTTTATTGCGATTAACGTTAAGATAGCACGTATTTTCGTCATCGACGGACGGAGGGGTCCCTGGGCTTTGGTGTCATTGCCGTCTGGTCGTTCTACCTCGGAGGTCTCTGTGTTCAAGTCATTTAGGGGCATTGTGCAGAACGACCCGGTAAGTCCTCGGGAGAAATTGGTTGCCAACATGCGCGAAACCGGCGGAAGTGAAATCTGATTTATGATTTTCCGGCCAGCTCGAACACCGTTGCTTGCACGAGCTGTTTTCGCATGGTTCGGTGGACGGTCTCAAACCAGATCCAGCGAGCTTGTGGCGTGATTTCGGCGGCGCGGCCGTAGGGCTGTTCGAGGGTCAGATTGCTGATCGGATAGGTGACGATTGCAGGTTCGAGGCCAATCATTCTGCGCGACTCACACTGCAGTCGGGCCTCATTTTCGAATTCGTTCGTCACGATGACCACGGTCGGTAGTCCAATCGCATCGTTGGTGTACGCAGAACAACAGGACCCGTAAGCTATTACAAGGATGCTGGCCTCGCGGATCTGAAGCCACGCCATAAAAATATCACGGCAGTCCCGTAGTGGATTCGGACTCACGAGTCAGATTGAATTCATCACGCCACCGACGTGCAAGATCATTGGCGGCAAACTTAAAGACTGACCAGTGCACATCGAGCCAACCTCCGATATTGGTGATTGGCGAGCTTGGTATCAAGGTCGATAACGATCGTCAGCGGCGGATCTTTGCCAAGGACGTCCAAAATCCGCTTGACGATCCTATCCGGAATTTGTAATGGCCAGCGGTCGCGGACAAGCGATGACAGAGAGCTTTAATGGTATGTAGCTTACCTGCCGCATGCAGATCGTCGAGTGTCGCACGGTTCTAGCCAACCTCCGGGATCGGTTTGCCGTCAGCGTATTCGAGCGATATCATCTGTGTTGTAGCAGCATGATGCTCCAGTACTCTGATCACTTCGGTTGCTTGTGACCGGATGGGTTGATGTCAGTTACACTGGGCATGTCCTTCAAGCCGTAAATTTGCTGACGGGTCTTGCAGAAGATGCGGCTGACCGGCTGATAGCACGGGGCAGGCCTCTTTATCGACGTCGCCGATTCCCTAGTGACCCTATGACGTTGTTGTCCGTCTGCTGTGCCGTAACAGTGCTGATCTCCGCGTCGCCATGGTTCGGGGCACTTCTCTCTTTGATTGGGTCTTTATTGGGCATGTTGGGTGGCTAGGGCGTAATTGAGGCGACGACGGACAGGTATATTATTACATTGTCGCTGGTAGTGATGGTGCGCTGCAAGGAATTTGCCACCAACACCGTCGCACTCGACAACAGGCAGCCGGTAGCGCACTCTCTGCGGCAAAGCATCGGGAATAGACAACGATCAGCAATCAGATCGAGGACGTGTTGTGTCCGGTCAGTTGCCCCGGCAGCACTACCCAACCGTGCCAGGGTTTCGAGTACTACGGTGGCTGGAAAAGCGCTTGCGCATTGCATTGATAACATGCCGTGGTGAATCAACTGACGACATGCTCGACCGGCTAGTCGTTGAGCGGGTGCCGGCGGTGCGACTCCAAACATGAAGCGGAGGCCCGAGAGACAAAGTTAACGTTATGGCACCTCCAACGATTCTCGATGTTATCCTGGACGATTGTTAGTTGTTGCACGTGCAATCGGGATGACTACATGTGCAACCGGATGTATGGGTACATTCGGAGTCGTTACACATGCAGCTAGTGGATTTACAATAGCATAATTCAGTATTGTTCACATTAACAATACTACCCTTGTAGGGTATATATGTCAAATTATGCAAAACTCAACTCAAATGCGTGGCGTCGACCTACTGTAATCCATTGTCGGAGAGAGACTTCTCAACAGTACTATCGGGTTAATGTTTGCAGATAGGTTTCTTCGTCACTGCAGTCGAAACCATCGTTTCGCGTCTCTTTTTCTTGTCGGGTTTGCGGTAGGCAGTGATCATTCGCTGTTAGATTTCCAGGCGGCTTCGACCTCGACGTGGGCGTCGCCGGCGAACGGCACGGCTTTTACTTATCGGCGAGCAGGTCAGCGTCGGTGTACAGGGAGGGTACGTTGTGCCGCATACAGCGGGTCGGTTTTGCGACCATGGCACCCACAGATGGCCTGTTGGACGTGGCGACGACGCTGGTCCAGCGCGTCACCGGCCAGCCTTACGTGGAGGGGGTCCGTGACCGCGAATGCATCCGGTAATTCGCTCAGTAGCGGCAAGTAGATTCTTCTAGCGCAACAATTTCTACATCATCATGTCAGGATTTCAGTAGGCTGGACAGCCACTGTTGGAACACTGTCTTGAAGCGGTCTTCGACCATGTCGAGCAGGCGTGCCGGGTCAGTGCGTCGCGAATAGTGGTCACGCTGACGTTGATCACCGTGACGTGCTTGTCACCGCGACGGGTGTGGAACCATACGTATTCATCGACCTCGATCACTCGCACGTTGTCGAAGTCGGTCCGGATAGTTGATGTGAGTTCGCTTGCTTTCGACCAGGACCGCATTGTTGGCAGTATTCCATTGCACCCCAAGGCCTTTAGCCACACAGATAACCGTCAGGTGCTGGCACACAATAGTTTCTAAAGCTCACCGGCAGACCCTGGTGCGATAGTTTTTCTCGAGGCAGCGTGATACTGCTAGTGTTTTGATGCCACACGGCTCACGCCCAGCGCACCGGTAGCGGCGCTATGGTAACCAGCAGAGTTGTGTGGAACGCCACTGCAGCGGTTCATGATCCAATTGCCGTATCACAGTGTTACGACAGGTAGCTTCCTGACCGGAGCGGCGAGACCACTAGGCCAACTTGACGATACAGCACGCAAAACCGTACAATCTCGAGTTGAGGCGTTGATCAGTAACTTCAAGCCCGAACTCATCAAAGTGGCAGAACTTTCTCAAATCAGCACAAGCTTAAAATAGCGTCAGGCACCTCAAGGTGTTGGCGTAGGAACCTTCATCATCGGAAGATTTCGATCTCTACCTGGCCAACGACGTATCAATTTACTTTACTACCCGCGACTGCGAAAATCTGTCAAACTATAGGGACGTTGGAGCGAGAGTATTGGGGCTGACTGCTGTGCCGGTCTCGGTCCGCTGGCTCCCAGCCTCTTCCGATGATGCCTGGCTGACTAAACGCTTCGATGCGGTGCTGCTCGGCGTACTTTCCCTGACTTCATGCGACGCGCTCGGGGAGCCGCCCAGCGTAGCGTTTGTCGGAGTGCCACCAGCTGCGCCAGCACCGACCTGTATGGAAGCGGTTCCTACACTTTTCGGACGAGTGTGGTGTCCTTTAACGCCCAGCGGGGACTCCAAGCTGGACTGTTGCAACGAGTCTGTGTCCTCGCTGTCTTTTCGCGTTTCGCTGACCAGTTGTACCGGCGCGGAACCGCCCTGGGCGGTGCTCTGAGAGCCCGTTTGCTGCACAACTGGAATGACGGTTTGCATCATCGACGATATCTGTTGCGCCATTTGATCGGCCTGCGATGTCATCTCAGCTAGTTGCGGCACGGTAGCAGCGAGTCTAGGCGCTAGGACGGACAAGTTCTGTTGAATCTGACTGCCTATCTGAACGAACTCCGGCGAGAGTTTTGATGGCAGTGATGCGGTCATCATCCCCATCTCGCCTCCGCCGAGTTGACCGGTCGGTTCTGATGCTGCGCTGGTTCCAAACGTGTTACCAGCCGAACCGAAGAGGAATTGCTTCAAATTGTCGCTCAGGGCCTGATCAGCTTTTATATATACATTTGCCGCAGCGGATATGTTGGACGCCGTCCTGAAGAGTGCAGCTTTAACCGCAGTTAAGCTGTCGAATACCAGTGCTTCAATCCCAGGCATCGTGGTGTTAATTGCTGACGACAGTGAATCGGTTCCGGTCGCTCTGATCGGTGACGGAGGCACTGGGAACACAAGGTTGCCCAGTTTGGCCCCTGCTGTAGTCAGGACGGAAGGATCGACAGCCAATGATTCAGACATCGCCGGACACTCTCTCTAGGTTTCCTATTGTGGAAATTTTACCGGACTTGACACCTCTGAACTGTGGCAATCTAACCGAACCAGAACATTACGGTTAGCGCTAAAAGCGTAGGTTGCGGACCATGTCGTAAACGCCGGTAATCCACAGCAGCAGCGGAATGATGGATGCGACCACTGCGCCGTCGATCAATTCCATAATCCGTTTCGTTACCGGTGAAACGCGACGAACCCTAATTGTTGCCCCAAATGCCACCAACGCAATAACCGCTGCCGCCAAGTAGCTGGTCAGCAATAGCCAGGCAATCTGCGCATGCCAGATGCACAGCCTGACGGTCAACCCTGTCGGAATAACGACGGTGGCTGCCAGCAGTGCCCACGCGCACCAACGTTCGGCGTAAAGCCGCGACCGAAACGCACACACCACCGTCAGCAGAGACGCCACCACCAAGCTGTGTACGAAGAAGTGCCCACGCACGACCACCGCGATAGCGCCGGCACACAAAATTAAGGTGCCGGATATGACGTAACCAATCAGCAGGAGCTTGGCCAGAGCGCTGCGCTCGGTGAGACGCACTGCGGAGTCCGGCACGGAAGCGATAATGGCCTGCCAGGTCGGCGTTTCCTCATTAGTAGCCTCATGCGGAGTGACGACGGGATCAAGCAATTCCTCATTGTCTACGGTCTCGCCGGGAACAGGTATTGGTGGCAGGGCAATTCGGGCGACGGCTACGGTCAGTTTGGCCGCATTCGTCACTATGAATAGCCCGAAGGCAATCGCGCCGGCCGGCACCCAGCGTTGATAGCCAAAGCCGTATGCAATGGCGGCTCCGACGATCGCAATTGTGGTGATCACGGTAAACGAGGCGTAGTCAGAATGCCGCCGAGTGCCACCTCGGGTCAGCAGGGTCAAAAACAGAACGGCCGCCGCGGCGGCCGCAAGCTGCGGTGGCCCCAATGAGTTGACTCCACTTGGCAGCGGGGTGGCCAACGCCGCAGCGCTGGCGATCAGCGGAAACGAAGTAAGCAGCAGGCTCTCGGAAAAATCCAGATTTTTGTAGAACTTACTGGCGACGAAGCTTCCGGTCAGCACAATGATGCCTAGGATGCCGATTGTCAGCGACCAGAACGGGCTGCGCCCCGTTACCCACCACGCCCACACTGCGACGGCAGTGATCGGAAGGCTCAAGACGGGGATTGCTACCCCGATAAAACGGTCCACCGCCTTGCGGTTAAACTCTGGCGATTCGTCAAGCACCGCGATAGCGTCGATGACGTCTTCGACCAACGGCCGATACCGCTCCGTTCGACTCGCTGATACCAGGGTCAATAGCGACCCGTCGACAACCCCGGCATCGTCAAGCGACTGGTCGAGTTTCAGTGGCGGCGCACCGGGTCGGGCAAACGTCCATACCCCTTGGGCGGAAAAGTCGAAACCTGCCAGTATATCCGCTGGTGTGTCTTCGAGTAGGTCGGAAAGTACCGCGACGGTGTCATCAATGTAGGCTTCGATCGGCACCACTGAGGGCAGCACCAGGTCGGTCATCCGTTTGCCAGTAAGAATCGTCACCCGAGTGGCAGAAGGTCGCGCGGGAGTGACCCCAGCAGTGGTTGGAACAGCAGTTACAGCAGGTGCACTCAATGGCGTACAGCCCTCTCAAAATCGTCAGACAGTGCTGCGGCCAGCTCGAGGACCCGACGCCGGTAGAGGGAGTCAAGTTGGCCGAGCCGAATTTCCGTCCCGGCAGCGATGTGCTTATCCCAGGGCAATACCACAACCCGGCCGGGTTGAACTTGTTGTTCGAATTTTTGCACCAAATCTTTGCCCGCGATGTTAGGCTCTTCCGGCATGATGTGGTTGATTACCATACATGCACGATTCAGTAGGTCGTGATAGCCGTTATGATGTAGCCAGTCTAAAGCGACCGTAGCTTGCCGTGCGGCATCGATTGACGCGCTGGCAACGATCACCACTCCAGACGCTGTCGAAAGCACGCCGCGGGTGACCGGGTCGAACAAGCCGACCCCGCAGTCGGCCAACATGATGTTGTAAAACTTCGATACTGCTGTGGCAGCGAAGTTCCAGTCCTCTTGGCTTAGTGCATGTTGAGCTGTGCTATATTCCGCTGCGGGGAGGACTTCAAGATTGACTGTATTCACGCTGATGTGCGTGCGGATATCGTTGTAATGTGTCAACTCTTTAGCTGCTAGCAGGTCGGCGATAGTGGCCTCTGAGGAACGGCCCGCCCGGTCGGCGAGGTTTCCACTGCCGGTATCTGCGTCAACCACCAGGATCCGGTCGTTACGCACCTGAGCCAACATCGAGCCCAAAGTGACCGTAACGGTCGTCTTACCGGTCCCACCTTTGAGGCCCAAGATCCCGATCTGATACGAACCGCGGGGAGCCCGACGTACCCGTGTACGCAAATCTAGCTCGTATTGCTCGTCTGGTGACATGCCCAGGTTTATCCGTGTCACAGTGTGGACCCAATGTCGCCAGCCTCGTTGAGCCACTATCTTGCGCGACTTTTTGGCCCTGACGTTTTGTCCTGACCGCGCGCCGATTATAGATGTCGCAGTCGAATCGGACGGCGCGGTACGGCGACCGGTCATGCCATCGGGCTTGGTAAAAGGCTGCGCCAGAGCCGGCCTGGGCCGGGTCGGCTCAGCCAGGTTGGGTGAACTGTGCTGCAGCGGTGCCGCCGATAATGACTCTGCTTCGGTGCTGGGCGTCCGCAGCAGTTCCGTCGTCCGTGGGCACGGTGGTGTCGTCGGATCAGTTATTGATGTCAGGTTGTTCGGTTGGGTTTCGTTGCGATACCGACGGCCCCGGCGAGCACGTCGTGAATGTTGGCCCGCAGATGAATGTCGAACTTCGCGCGAAGGTTGTGGTGGGTCGGTGATGGGTATCGGCGGTATTGGTGGTGCGGGTTTGGCTGGGCCGGGGCCGTTACTCAGTATGGGTGCCAATGGGGGCTCGGTTTCAGCTAACTGATGTTCAGGTTCCGCGGGCAGGCATTGTTGGGGCTCGCCGATCGGCATCGGCGATACCTCTGGCGTGCAAGGGGGTTCGCTAACTGACATGGGGGCCCACAGAGATTCGGGTGAGGCCGACGGGGGTTGCAGTGGGCCGCCGATGGGCATCGGGGGCAAAGGCGGCTGGGGTGCAGCCGGCGAGGGTTTTAGGTGATCGGCAGCCCGGGGTTCCGGCTTGAGTTGCGTCGACCAAGTCTGCGTTAAGAGCGCAGTCTTATCATTGGATGTCGGAGAGCTGCCTGGCGTGGTGGGCGGCGGATAAAATGGAGCATCATCGAATGGCTGCTCCACTGCCCTATCTGGCATAACGTTTGCCCCCTCGGCAGGCCGAAAGAGTTTGTCATAGTCGGCCGCCATGAGAACCTTTCAGGTGCGTGGTCCACTGCATAGGAGAAAGGGGCGAGATCATCTGAGTTAGAACTCGCCCCGATCTCGTGCCCGGCCATTCTACCCTCCGAACATACCCGCAACGCCTGTCTCGGTCTGTTGCATCGCGTCAGCCGAGTGACCGATTGCCTGCGATAGGTCTTTCAGTGCACTATTTATGTGTTCGGTGTTCTGGTTGAAACGCTGCTGTAAAGCAGAGTAGGAATCATTACCGGAACCAGTCCACGAACTCCGCAACGTTGTGAGCGCACTTTGGCATTCATCGAGTAACCCATTGATTCTGGTGTGACTTGTTTGCAGTTCGTTGACGGCGTTCTGCAAATTGTTGAAGTTCCATACCTGTGTCATCTTTTTGCTCCGTTCTTGGTGGTTGTTTAGATCAGAAGTTCATCTTCGAGGACAACGATTGCTGTGCCTCCTCGTCGGTATTGGTGTAATTGGCACCTGACCGGTTCAGGTTCTCGACGATGCGTTGCAGCTCGCTGATCTGGGTAACGATGGCGTCGTCGAAGCGCTGCAACGCACTAGTGGCTGCCGTGGCGGCCTGGCCTTGCCAACTGCCCTGAAAGCCAGTTCCGACGCTATCAACGGCGGTCCGTTCTTGGCTCAGCCCCGACGCAATGTTGTCGAACCTCGCGGCCTGCTGGTTGAGGATTGTGGCCGCGGTCGTCATCTCTGCCATGTTATTCTGCTCTCTTTCTTTCTGTTTCTCGCCAGATGTTGGCAAGTCTTTCCGGCCCGGGTGCCGGGAAGTCTGTAATGGTGACCGTTCACCAGTCGTCCTTGTCGTCGTCCCAGTCCTCTAAGTCGTTTTCGTCGAGTACCTCTGATTGCTGTGTCGGCGCTATCAGAGCCGTTCGGGTTGTTCCGCCTGCTTGAGTGCCGTGATTCAACGAGCCCACGCCTATGGGGGCAGCACCACCGGTTGCTGCCGCTCCGGCACCGGCGCTGGGAGTGGCCACCGGAGCCGGTGCCGTTGGCTTATCGATCAACTCGGCCAGCAGCGGTGTGCGCGCCAATGACCCACCCGCACCGGGCAGCAACTCTGCGCGCAGCAGTCCCGCTCCGGTGGTTGGGCCCGTTCCACCTGCCAACGGGTGGTTGGATAGTGGACTGGCACCGAGCAAGCCAATCTGGGGGCTTTCCGTATTGCCTAGGTGACTGTTTGTGCTACTACTGGTGCTGCCCGTCGAACTAAACAGTGATGTCACCTGTTGCACCGGCTGGGTCAGCTGCTGCATCTGGCCGGCCAGCTCCGCGACCTGCCCAACGGTTTGCTGCACCGCCTGGGTTGGAGGCAGAGCGGATGGAAAGCTGGATGTCATCTGGGAGAACTGGTTCATCCCGCACGTCATGGCTGACGACAGGGATTGGTTGCCTGCGGGATTCAGGATCGCGGCCATTGGCTCGAGTTTTTGGAAAGCCGTATTCAACAGAGTTTCCGCCTGGTAGGCGTCCATCGCCAGAGCTGCCTGAGTCCACATGCGGATGAAGTAGTCTGCTTCTGTGAAGGCAATCGGCACTATATTGATGCCGAGGAAATTGGTGGCGACAAGGATTGCTTCGGTGATGTGGTTTGCCGCGATTTCGATCAACGTAGGCATGCTTGTCATTGCCTGTGTGTATGCTGCGGCCTGCGCCGTTGCCTGTGCGGCACGCGTCTTCGCCTGCTCTGATGCGGTTTGCAGCCACCCCACCATGGGCTTGGCAGCATCAATCGCACGCTCACTACTTTCCCCGGTCCACACCTCGCCGAGGGAGTTCAGGCGCGCCAGTAGCTCGATCGACTGAGCGTCCATTGCCGCTGACAAGGCCTCCCATCCAGCGGCCGCCGCGAGCATCGGAGCCGGCCCAGCCCCGACCATCAGCCGCGCAACGTTGATCTCAGGTGGTAGTGCGTACCACAGCATCGGCGAGGTCATTTTCAACTCCCTCTGTCTGCGATGTCTTCTCGGGTCAGACGGCTATGCCAAAATCGGGCGGTGTCGTCGTCGACTTGCGAATACGCATGAGCGATATGGAGCGCATCACCCAAAGCAGCCCAACAGTTCGCTCTCTTCCTGGCTCGATCGTTGAGCCTCGGTCCAGGTTCCGCTGGGACTGAAATTATCTTAACCGCCTGCTGGGGGTGCTGCGAGCACTTCTTCTGGAGGATCGACGTAGACTGCCTGGATAACCTCTTTGGCCTCCGGTGAGACCATAAATGCTTGGCCAGGAGGCCGTCGTTTGATTTTGATCTCGGAGGATGGGAATTCCTGTTTGTCGCCGGAAAGGAAGATGGTCGGAGCTCCCGCCCCGAATGCACTGCCGACGAACTTGTCCATAGTCGCTTTGTATGCCTGACTCATCAGACAGGTGACAATGATATGCAACCCGATATCCGGAGCCGCTGGCAATAACGGAGCGAGTGGGCTCATAGGTGGTGCACCGCCAGCGGCGCCGACGATCATGTGCCAATCGTCGACCAGCAGCACGACATCAAATCCGCTCCACCATGACCGAGACCGCAACTGCGCGGTTGTCAGGTCGGCCGGTGGCAACCGCTTTTTCAGGTTGATCGTTAAGGCGCGGATGGCCTCGTCCAAGCTCGCGCTGTTGCGGTTGATCGCGCCCGCATCGAGCAAGTGGCTGTCTGGAACCGCGTCCAGCAGACCCGACCGGTAGTCGGCGAGCATAAACCGCACTTTTTGCGGACTGTTGCGGGCACAGATGGCTCGCGCGATCGCATGCGCGGTACGTGTCTTGCCCGATTTGGAGTTACCAAAGATCAATAAGTGTGGATTTGAACTCATGTGAGCGTAAGCAACTGACAGGTCGGTTTCGCGTACTCCGACCGGAATCGTCCAGCGAGTGCGGTAGTCGGAATCCGGTCCGGGCGGGTTCGGATCGATCTCGTGTAGGTATACGCGTGACGGTAAAACCCGGACCTTGGGTGCCTGTTCAGTGGTTTGAGCCGCGATTTGCGTCACCCCGGCTGTCATTGCGTCCACCAGGTTGTCGGTGTTGTGCACACCGTCGAACCTAGGAACCCCCATCATCAGATGGTGTTTCTCGACTGAGATTGCTCGGCCTGGACGATTGGCGGGGATATCCCGCGCAATGCGGTCAATCTGGGTGTCGTTGACGTCGCCGAGTCGGAACTCGATTTTGGTGCCTAGATAGTCGCGAACACGTGACTTTAGTTCTGTCCAGCGTGGTGTGGTAATTATCGTGTGGACCCCGAACGAAAGCCCTTGTGCAGCTAGATCTTGGATCGTCGCTTCGAGGTCGGAAAACTCACTGGTAAACGCTGACCAACCGTCGATGATCAGAAACACGTCGCCAAACGGATCGGCCGCGACGGGATGGTTGCGGTCCGCACGTAGCTGCCGATACGCTGCCATTGAGCCGACCCGGTTTTCTTTGAAGATGATTTCTCGTTGCCGCATAACAGCTTGCGCTTCGGCGATTACTCGGTTAACTCGGTCGGGCTCTGATCGGTTCGCTATCCCGCCGACGTGCGGCAGGTTTTCCAAATAGACCAATCCGCCACCACCGAGGTCAATACAGTAGAATTGGACGTCCCGCGGTGAGTGCGTGGCAGCCGCCGACATCACCATGGTCTGCAGAAGTGTAGTCTTCCCGGTTTGCGGCGCGCCCCCGATACCGATATTGCCGCCTGCCCCGGAAAGATCGATGCTCCAGATGTCCTGGCGGTGCCGACGCGGCTCATCCATGATGCCCAACGCAAAGCGCAGCGGATGTCGGTTGCTGTCACGCTCGATTAGTTCGTTCAGTGGTACCGGATCGAGCAGCGGCGGCAGCCACATCTTATACGCACGGGATTCACCGGTGCCGAGTTGCTCGAGCACTACCTCACGAAGCGCGCGTACCTTCGGCTCAGTAGTCATCTGCGCCGCTCCTCTTCATCGCTTTGCTTTGCATCGTCGCTGGCACAGATCATGACGTCGTCGCGGGTTCCGCGATTGGAGCGGCGGTGAACTGGTGGATATGCACTTTTTTCCGGCTAGCCCGCGGGCTGGACGGACTACCGTTACTGTTGGCTTCCGCTGCGATAGCCGGAACGAATGGGATACCGGTGTACAAGGTACTGAACTTGACGGGGTCTTCCATACCAACCCGGAGAAACCCAACGCCGCTTTCCTTATTGGTTATGTACTGTGCTTCCGGGGTTCCGATCACAGCCTTGGACTCCGCCGAGCTGGTGGTGCGCAGCGCAATGCGGTAAGTGAGGTTGGGCTCGAGTTTGTCGATGCGCACCCCCCCAGTTTGCAGCGACTGGGTGGCCAGCAGCAGATGCACGCGGAGTGACCGTCCGACGCGGCAGATCCGGTCAAACAGTCCGATGAAGTCGGGGTGACTTTGCAGCAACTCGGCGAACTCGTCAACGACGACGAAAAGCGTTGGTAGTGGTGCGAGGTCGGCGCCCCGCTCCCGGTACTTCTCGTATTCTGCTACCCCGGAGAGTGCGCCGGCTGCGCCGACCAACGTGCCGGCTTGTCGAAGGATGTTTTGTCGGCGGTCGAGTTCTCCGGTCAACACCTCATTCATTCTGCTTACCAGTTCGGCTTCCTCGGCCATGTTGGTTACCACAGCAGCGGTGTGTGGAAGTTTCTCCATTCCCAGGAACGTCGAACCACCTTTGAAGTCGGTAAGCAAAAGATTCACCTGGTCGGGGTGTGTCATTGCTACCAGTGACAAAATCAAGGTCCGAAGGAATTCAGACTTTCCCGACCCTGTGGTTCCGATTAGCATACCGTGTGGCCCGCCACCAAACTCGGCGCCTTCCTTGATGTCTAGGTACATGACGTTGCCGGTTTTGAGTTCATGACCAAACGGGATCTTGAGACGGTTCCGATCAGTGTCAGTATACATCCGCCAGCGGCTCGGTAGCACCTCTTCGACGGTGTTGGCACCTACCAGCTGGTGCCATTCAGTAGCCACTTTCTTCTGCACGCGCGACGTTTTATCGAGAATGGCACCGGTCATCGACCATCCGGCTAACTTCCGAGCGATGCGGGTGGCTTCTGTTGTAGAGAGACGGTCGGCTATCGAGGTTACCTGACGGAAACTCTGGCCAGGCAGTCGGTCGTCGGCGGTCCCGTTCTCGCTGACTCTGATGCGGTAGGTTGAGCCGCGGTGGTTGCCGAGTGTGATTACCGTGACGCCGGCCCTGCCATCGGGCGGGAACCCCGCCTTGCCGCCGGTCAGATCTACGAGGACGACGTAAGGGCCGCTGGGCAGTGAATCAGGTGCGTGCGGACCGCGTGACATCAGATCGGCCAGACCGTCGCTGCGGGTGAAGATTGTACGGGTTGGCCCGGCGGCGTCGGTTTCCGTCGGGTGTTGAACGTGCGGCAGCCATTTTAGCCAGGACCAGTCGGGATCATCTGGGTCCTCGGCGAGAACCCGGATTTGCAACAAGTCCGGCGGATGGAACACCGCCAGGTGACAGATCATCGCGGTCAATAATCTGGCTGCCCCAACCGGGTCTCCGCCGACGGCGATTGTCGGAAATGTCCGCAGTTGCAGCAGTTTCGGGCAGTCATGAACCAGTCCGTGGGTCCGCAAGAACTTGACTACCCACATATGGCTAACCGGTTCCAGGAATGGTTGAGGCGCTGCACCACTAGCCGTCAGTTCCCCGCCGACAGCCGGTTTCAACAATCGGTCCACGGCAGGCTGGTCGCCGACACCGATGCGGGTAGCCGCGTAGAAGTCCGTGTTCGCCGGTCGTGACCACTGTCGTTGTGTGCCCACGATCGACAGCAGATCTTGGGGATGGGGCGCATGATAACTGAAAAACGCTACCTGTGAGGCGGCCGAAGAGGTCACACGGGCGCGTAGTCCGGCTAGATAGCGCAGGTACTCCTTGCGGTCGGCATTGATTTCAGGCACCTTTTTACTACCGCCACCGCTGCCGCCGGCCATACCACCCACCATCATCATAACCATCATCATTGGCATCATCAGCATGTACGGCGAGAGCTGCTTGGTGCCACCAACCACCATGATTGCGATCATGCCGACCATGCAGCCGCCCATTACATAGGGCAGAATCTTCTGCATACCTGATGGGGGGATCTCAAGACCGAGGTCATCGGGAGGTGTGATGTTGATCTCACCCGGTGTCAATCGCGGGCCGCGGGTGATAGTCGGGGTGAATTTTTTCGTTGTCATGAACTCGTTCCAGAGGTGCCGGCTGGTACTTTCCGGGGGCTTGGGTCAGCGGGCAGTGTGTCGTGCTCTAGCAGAGCCGCGTCTCTAGACAGTACTGGGCCCTCTACCAGAAGACGAACGATCTCCCAGGGTGCGGTCTGCGGCGACACTAGGCTCAGCGCCTTCGCCGCCTCCGCATCCGCCAGACCGTACCGTATCCCTTCTGGGTCCACGTAGTACAGCGATTCGCCATACCGGGGATCTGGAGATTGCAGCGCTATGTATTTGCCGCCATCGATATAAACGGTTGCTGTCCCACGAATCTGCTTGATGCCTGTGCCCATGGCTGATGTCGGTAACGGCAGATGCCGACCAATCAACACAGTTCTCTTCGGCTTCTGATCGCCGGCTCTGCGTTCCCATGCCCAACACAGCGTGGGCTGGTCGCCCCGGACTACCATCTTGAGCGGTTCATCGGGCAGCGGTGAGTCGTAGACTCGCTCGGGAATTTGGACGACCACGCTTGGTACCAGTGAAGGAGGCGCTATCAGTCCGTGCGACTGGGTGGCGCGTAACGCGGCAGCAGTGGTGGCATTCACCTGGGCGATGCCGTCGGACAACACCACGTAGTACTGTGGGCCCTTCTCGGTGTGAATTTGGAATACCGACCCGATCACAAGGTCTGGGGATAACCCCAGCGAGTTAGGGGCTCCAGTGTCAGGAATCGGCGGCAGCTCCCACCTGCCGACGTCGGGTAGTGCGTTGAACAGGCCCTCAGAGAGAGGGGTCGGTTTAACGCTTACCGGTATTCCCACGGCCGAGGTGAGGGCCCGGTCGGTTAGATCGATGGAGTGCCGCCCCCTCGCGTTAACGAGCCACGTTTTGGCCCGGTAGGTCGCCAGCAGCGCCTCGCTGGGTTGTAGTGGATCGATCGTAGGATCGATCTGTAGTGGTCTAGCTATAACCGACGTTTGCACTGACGGTGACTCGCTCTCGGCCCTGGTGACGGTGTCGCACATTGTCCAGGTTGACGAGGAGTCCTCTGAAACGAGCGTGGTATAAGGTGCACCGGGGATTCCGATGGTCTGACCCATGGGCAGCTTGGTCAATTCGCTGGACTTCACGGCAGCGGGGTTGGCCGGGTTGCCCAGCGCCAGTCGCGCCGAGGTCAAATTGTAGACGGGATGTAACTGTCCGGACAGGAGCACGTAGAGCTGATTGGTCGCCCGATCAGTGAACAGGGTGCTAGTCCCCAGCTTGCCTTGTGGTTTGAAGTACGCCAGCAGTATGGCGCCTAGCAGGAGCGCAACTGCGACGACGATGCCAAGCGCAATCGAGCGACTGTAGAATTGCAGAGGATCGTCGAACATCCGTGTGTCGCGCCGCACGATGGCATGTTCAACTCTGCGAAGCAGGAAGCGCCAGCCGCTGACCTGAACCTTGGTGGTCAGGCGAAGCCCCATGGTTCACTCTCTCATGTTAAGGTGCGCGTGCACCGTGGTGATCGCCTCGGCCATGTCTGAGCCGTTGATCTCCTGCAGTCGGTCCACGTCTAGTTGCTCGATGTCGAGGCCCTGAGCCAGTCGCATGTCACGACACTGTTCAGCGGCTTCCACCAATTGTCGCGCGTAACGACCATTGCCGGCAACGTCGAGGGCAGGTCTGCCGCGCAATGTCCGCTGGGCTAACTGCTTTGCTGCCTTCAGCATATTCTCGCTGGCTGCCGCGCTCAACGATGAATCAGCAGCATTTGCAATGACTTTCGCGATATCGAGAAGCTCTTCAGGGGAGTAAGTATCGAATTCGATCCGAGTCGCGAAGCGCGATCGCAGACCTTCGTTGGTTTCCAGCAGTCGATCGATATCGGAGCTGTAGCCAGCGATGATCACCACCAGTCGATCGCGGTCGTTTTCCATCCGCGCCAGCAGGGTGTCTAGCGCCTCTTGTCCGAACGGGTCCGTGCGCCCGTCCCGTTCCTGCACCAGCGCGTAGGCTTCGTCGATGAACAACACGCCACCGAGGGCTAAGTCGATTGTCTTGGCGGTCTTGACCGCCGACTGTCCCTCGTATTCGGCGACAAAATCTTTGCGCGACGTTTCGACGAGCTTTGGTTCTGAGATAACGCCCAATCCAGCCAGGATATTGGCCACCACTCGCGCGATAGTGGTCTTGCCGGTACCGGGTGGTCCGGTGAAAATCATGTGTTTACTCGGCTGTGCTACTTTCATGCCTTTGGCCGTGCGGACCTTCGCCATCATCGTCGCAGCACGGTATCTCTCGATTTGGGTTTTAACCCTGGTCAGCCCAATCTGTCGATCCAGCTCGGCCTGCGCCTGAGCAAGCAGTCTTTCGCGATCGGAGTTGTCGGTCACAACACTGCCCGGATCCCAAGGATCTGCGCGGGCGTCTATCTGTTCGGCAGTCGTCGTCTTCAGGCGATATGTTGGGTCCTTTAGCGCCGCTGACACTTTGTTGTCCGGGTGGGTGGTCTGCAGCCACTCCAGCAGCGCCACTGCAGCTTCTTCATTGCCCTGACTGCGCCGCGCCATTGCGAGGTACCAAGCGATGGCACGCGCACATGCTTCACCGGCCGGCGAATCATTCGCTTCGGTGAGTCGACGTTCGGCCTCGGTGAACAAGCCGAGATTGGCCGCGGCCACCCCGTGCGCGACGCCAGCGGCGCCAGCCAGGAACTTGTCCGGCCACTTCCCGGCGCCCTTGACTTCGTCGATCACGTCGGTCCATCGTTCGGCTGTGCCGTAGACCACTGCCTTGAGCCAGGCCACTAGGTGTTCGGAGCCGGTGACCGAGGTGGCCTCAATCGCCTCTAAGGCGTCGGCGAAGTTACCTTGCGCTGCTTCGCACGTGGCGAAACCCATGGTGATCGCCAGCGGCGAAGTGACCGGGTAGGTGATGTCGCCATATAGGCCCCCGATGGGGACTCTGGCGTTGAGAGTGGTCATCGGGATCTGGACTGACCCTGATAACTGCCCGAAATTCCTGCGTGAATACCAGGCGCGAAATAACGTCACCCGGTCAGTGTCACCGCAGCGGATCCGGCCGATCCATGCGTCACAGGCAGTTTCGTCATAATTCGTGATCTCGGTGAACAGCTCTAACGATCGCGTCTCTGACATGGGCAACATACTGGCGGCGCTTTCGAAGAGGCCGCCCAGGCGATCAATCATTTTCGCCGAAGTATCGGGTGGCGAACACCTCTTCTTCCGCGGCAGCCTGTTCTGGCGTTGGCAAATTTAAAGTCAGCCCTACCAGTTCACGTATGGTATCCGTGCTTTCTTTATCGCCTTCGAGGTTGTCGAGTATGTAAGTGTACTGGGCGGCTCGTGCCTTCTGTCGAGCCAAGTTCGCAAGGACAAATATTTCTTTCGCGAGCTTCGTTTCGCCCATACGAGTCACTTTGTCCGTTAGCTGGACCTGGTGGATTCTGCCGTCCATGAGCGCCGACACCGATACCGATTTGGTGGGATTGCCCACCGTGAACAGGTCAACCCCGACCTCTTCCTCCGGCTCAGTCAAAGATCGGAGGACATCTAGGTCGTCGGCTTCGCGCTCAGTTGGCGCGTAACCATCGAGCGCATCGAAAGACGACAACTCGTAGTCGCGGTCGACGCTGTAAAAATCCAGGGTCGACAGGTCATTGTCACCGTCGTCATTCCCGGGAAGGTTCACTGTGACGTCCCTTTCTGAAATATCGTAGCACAAGGAAAAGTAAAGTTAGCTTCGGAAGGCGACGTCAGCGCGATCTAGCCAGGAGCCCGCTGGCAGGAGCTCCATCAGGCTGTCTAAGGCGACCTGTAGATTTTGTTGACTGCCCGGCAGGAAGCTCCCGTACAGTTCGCCGCCAACACGGCGGGGCAGCGAAACCAATCTCCCCTGCGCTGAGTCGAGGACTCCTGCGGCCGCGTCTGTGTGTGTTGTCGTGCCCCCCGGGTGACGTTGAGTAGCGATGACTTCTACCCAGCTAGATGGGTCGGCGACGATCTCCGCGTAGATACGGGCTGATCTCGGTTCGATACCTTGTCGGACTAACTGTGCTGCGGTTCTGCACTCGGCCAGTTTGCTGGCGATACCTGTTAGCGGTTGAACATTTGCGGGTTCTGCGGGGCCCAACACGGTGGTCACCATGCCCGCCAGGCCGACTTTTGGAGCTACTAGCTGTAGTACCAGCATGTCACCGTCGCGCGCGGCGATGACGTGGCAGTCACCCTTGCGGCACACAACAAAACGCACCATGATGTTCCCAACATCGCGCCGCCACCACCGCGCTTCCAGCGCTCGGTCCGGCCGGCTAAGCGTATCTACCATCGCCGCAACCGTCGGGTGAGGTTGGCCGTGAGCGTCTAGAATTCCCTGGTCGGTAAGATCGCGTTGCACCTGGTCCCAAACGACGTCCCGCAGTTCCTGTTGAGGAATATTGATTCGTATCCCGAGCGCCGTAGGGAAATCTACGAGGTGCAAACGGTCCGCGATCACCAACATACCGTCGATAGTCACCCCGGCGCCGACCACATCATTGACGAGGCCCGCGCGACTGGAAGCCAGCGGACCGAACATAGTTACATGTTAACCGTCTTGTCGAGCTTCTGGCCGCTAAATATATCGGTATTCAGATAGGCAGCGGCGGCCTGTAGCAGACTCGAGCCAAGTGAACTAGAAACTCCTGCGACGCCTATGCCTGCCTGGCTGCGGGTGGTCTCTAGCGTAGCTAGTACATCATTAAATTGTGAAGTATATGACCCGTGCGTCTGCGAAACCCGCTGACTGATCCCCGTGACCTTATCAGTCGCGGTTTTGACGTCGCTCGCGATGGTGTTTTGCATCCCACCCAGCGTCTGCAGCCACGACGGAATGACGCTCAGCATCCCTGTCATGAGTTATCTCCTTCCTCATAAGTACGTTTTCTACTTGCTTATGGTATTAACCCGCTAGGGTTTTAGCCCATTAGGTGTGAGGTTACTGACGGTGTCATAAGTAAGGTGCCCACCCGTCTCTCCGGTGGTGTCTCCACCGGTCGTCTGGATAGGAGCGCGCTCCGCACCAGCTGTCCCCGTACTGGCGCCTTTTTCTTCGTCGTCCTTTTTGACATCGCTGACGAGGGCGCCTTGCTGCTGTCCCCCTTGCGAAGTCTGTGAGATGAGCGAACCAGCCTGTGAACCGGCTGTTTGGGCAAGTTGTACACTCCCCCCGCTCCCGGTGAGTTGAGCCAACTGACCCAGAGTTGCTGCCAGCTGGCTCATCGCTGGCAGCTGATTCAGTGGGATTAGGCTGCTAAAACTCAACGAGGGCATACCGAGTATGCCACCCAAGAAGTCGGGCAACTTGGTGAAGTCACCCCACAGCGGCAACTTTCCTATGTTGCCGAACAAGTCTGGCAAGCTCGGCAAGCCAGGGAACAAGTCTGGCAAGCTGGGCAAGCCGGGCAAGCCGGGGAAACCGGGGATGAGAGAGCTCGGGAACTCGAAATCAGATAAACCCGGGAGGTTAGGCCACTTGAATTCGGGGAACTTGGGTATCCAGTCTGACCAGTCGGGGATGTTGAAGTTCGGTGGCCATATGCCGGGAATGTTGGGTATCAAACCACCAATCCGGTCGATCAGCCCGGGAATAAAGTTGAGTAAGTCCTTCGGCAAGCTCGTGATCATGTCGAGCAAGTTGCCGAGTACTCCCTGCAGATTGGTCGTATTGGCCAATGTCATGATCGTCAAATAGAGCATGGCGCCACCGACGACCGCCATCGCAAGGCCGCAGGCGGGAATGGCAATCGCATACGAAAGCGCATCGCCGATGAGCCAAACTATTTGAAGCGAGGCGCAGGCTTTCCGTACTCCCTGGACCATGTTCTTCATGGCGTTCAGGACGTCGCGCGTGTTAGAGACGTATTTGGCCTGATTAGAGACAAAGTTGTTGGTCAATTTGTCGAGCTGACTCATCGTCTGTGTACGAAGCTGGTTGGCAAGGTTTTGAACGGAATAGGCATCCGCGGCCTTGCCGACCCAGTCCAAGCCAGGAACGGCCTTGCCGATTTCGGTGGCGATTGACGTGAACATAGACGAAGGGGCTTGGAATATATCGCCTGGGTCAGGGATGCCCTCACCAAGCAATAACAACAAGCTGGAAATAGTACCAATTGTCGAATCGCAAATTCCGGTTCCTGACATTTAAGCGTTTCCTCACACTCGCTGATACTGTTCATTGTGATTTGATGTGTATCTTTGTACCGTACATTGAGCTTAGCAGTGCACTCCGGAGGTTCGTGCACAAATTTTGAGCTAAACAGACGATTTCGACGGCTCGGCATGCGGAGGCCACATAAGCATCACTACGACATCGACGTGGGTGGCGAACCATTGAATCCCACGGTCTCGGACTATTCGATGTTTCCGGAATCCTCCTCAATTGATCTGACTAAGCAGGGCTTCGATGGCATCGACAACGCTGGCGGGTAAAGCTTCCTCTGCTTCTGCGAGGACGACCAGCTCCTCTGCGATGCCGGCTGCTTGTGCAGTCTCGCGGGCCGAAAGATTGGCTCGCCGCCGAGCGGCATATAGGCGCTGCGCCAAGGTGGCGCCTGGGGCGGTCGCCCCACGCCGCATCAGTTCGTCGTGGTGACAGCGGACCGCGCCCAGCGCTTTGATCAATTCGGGGGTAATCCGACTGATGCGAGTTGCGCGGATGGCAATCGCCTCAAGCTGGCGTAAATCAGCCAGGATTGGGGCTGCTCGCTCGGTGAACTGTGGATCATCGGTCGGCGGCAACGCGGCGATAGCCAGGCTGCAGCCATCTACGGCAGCGATGACAGCCTGCGCGATCAACGACGCCGGACCGTCAGGTGCCGGGACATCGGAGGTTGGGTCGTCAGGACGCGGCGATAGGGTGCGTGCTTCACTGGTGGCTGGCTCGCCCTGCCGGATCCGCGCGATCGTCCCGGCGGGCCACTGCAGGACCGCTTCAAGCTTGGCCCGGGTTCGTTCACGAGGCCAACTACGACCCTTTTCGAAAGCGATGAGTGCACCTGCGTTGATGATCCCGTCTGCTGCGAGACTGCGCTGGCTGATGTCGAGTTCACGACGACGTGCGGCGGCAGCAGCTCCAGCCCGAGCTAAACCCAGATCCTGCTCATTGGCTGCGGAGTTGCTCATGTCGTACGAGTCCTCCGCAGGTTGGCCATCATATATGGGCGGTTTTACGAGTTCAAATGTCAGCGCCTTGCCGTAATTGGGGTCCCCAAACCGGACGACGGTCTTGTCAGTGACCGTCACAGATGTCTTCCGTAATCCGTCGACGAACATGCCATTCGGGCTACTGTCGACGATCCGCCACTGCCCATCGAAAGATTCCGCCCGCAGATGTTTTTGGGAAATGCGTGGATCATCGATCTGCACGCCAGCCTGCGGCTCGCGTCCTATGGTCACGACGCCACGGCCAGGCTCGATCGCGTGCGACCTTTCGCCGCTGTGTACGACCAGTACTGCCGGTTCGGCAGGTGATTTGGCATTGGCCATTGGCGTTTATTCCTCGCTGGCAAGTGTGTGAGGCGGGGCATAGACGAGTAGCGGCGGGCATCAAAGCGGGCCTTCGGCCATGCTGATTCTAACCGTTGCATTCGCTCGATGGTAATGTTCTGCTATATTTGTGTCGTGCAGGACCGACACGTTGACGGCGAGTCTTGTTCCAGGTGAGCCGTGTCAGCGCTACGGTTTACTGTTTAGATCTAGATAGATATGGTTTATTAGCGCAGCGCCGCTGGAGCCGTCTCGCTCGATACGCCTTCGTGCACTGTGATAAGGCCATTTTCCGGCAGATTGACCCCGAGAAACTAGGATGGTCTCCGGGTGTAGTTACGCGGTGCCTGCGAGCCCTGGGACTGGCATTCCATATAACTGTTGCACTGCGATGGTTAATGCTATAAGATACTAGACAGTAGTACGCGAAACTGCGATAATTTCTGGAGGAACGTAGCGATGACCGCAACAGCTCTCTACGACATCCCGCTGGGCGTTTGCACGCAGGATCCTAACCGCTGGACAACCACTCCTGATGATGAGGCCAAAGCACTTTGCCGGGTTTGCCCGCGTCGTTGGCCGTGTGCCCGAGACGCGTGTGAGCTGCCAGGTGCCGAAGGGCTATGGGCCGGGGTTGTGATTCCTGAAGCAGGTCGGGCACGGGTGTTCGCGTTGAGTCAATTGCGATCCCTGGCCGAGCGCAACGGATACCCAGTGCGCGAATTCGCGAAATCGGCATAGCCAGCTGGTTGCTGGGTCACTGATTCGATGAGTCAGCGGTGGGGGTGTTTGGTGGGAAACTGCTACGCAGTTTCTTATGTGTGTGAGCCTGCGATCAATGGGTCCGACCGATGTCGAAACAACGTGAGAAATTAATTGATTTATTGCATTGTTATATGTCCGGCGTCTTTATGGCCAATTAGTACTTAACACAGGCCAAAAGATTGGGAAAGTTACAGTTGGCAAAGGTAACTTTTCTCAGCATCAGGGCATCCATGATCCGTGGACCAATTGCAGAAAATTAGTGACCAGATCGGTGATGCTTAGTGTTGTCATCACCCGTATCTAGTCACTCTTGGCTACCAACTGTTCGGTGATGTGGACGACGCGGAAGCAATTGCGCAAGCGACCTGTCTACGGTTAGAATGGGCCGACTCGAATGAGTTCTAGACGATATCCGCGGTTGGCTAATAGTGGTTACGAGCCGACTGCGTCCGGATTAGGTGCGTTCGGCGCGATCTCGCTATGAACGCCAAAGAGGTTTCGGCCAGTAGGCCGTGCTTGACGACTCGTGACCACTGGACCCAGCTGATCAAGTCACCCTCGACGACGAGATCCGCACAGCACCCTATAAAAATCCTACGCAGGCTCAGTCCCGCTGAACAGATGGCTTTCGTGCTGCATTTGGAACCTGTCGCTAACTGGCCCCGACGGGAGCGGACCAAGGTTCACTGCGGTGCAACTGAAGCTGAGCTAGGTGGTCTCCGCCGAGTATCAGCTCGTCACCAAGAAGTTCCTCACCGCATGCTCCAACGGTGATATTGTGGTCTTAGATTCGACGGTCTAGCTGGAGCGGGCACAGTTCTCGCGGATCCTTTACTGCCTCCACATGTCAACTACGGGCCGTATGCCGTGGCTACTAATCTGCTGCGCTATCGGGGGTCAGCAGTGATACTGGTTAACAATCCGATCGGGCAGCCGATGATGCTGGCTTTTGCCGCTAGCGGCTGTTCGCTGTCGTTGTGCTGACCATCCGCGAACACCGCATCTGCAAGATCGAGGCGACTGTTGACCCGGCAGCACAGGTCGTGGCGGTACCGGACACTCGTGGTGGGCTCGCCCAACCTGGTTAGTGCGAACAGGTGGTGCGGTGAACGGAGATGACGGGTGCGCTATGTGCTACAAGAAATCATGCACGCTCCCCCTGCTCGGTTATGACAGTTGCTGGTTGACGTGGCAGGTTGGTCGGCCTGGACGGAGTCAACGCGCGCGATAAAATGCTTGGAAGAAGGTCCATTGACCATGGGCAGCCGATCCCGCGTGACTCAGCCGAAGGATCGATGGTGTGGATGGTCACCGAACTTGAGCCGCTGCGAGTGTGCACTTGGATAGCTGCGAAACCCGGCCTTTTGTTTCAGGTAATGCCTCGGATCGACGACGCCGGGATCGATGTGCGGACGACGCTGGAGTGCACCGTTACCGGATCGTTGGCGTGGATGATGGCCTCGATCGCAGGGCCACGGATTCAGTTCCTACTTAGTTAGAGATGGAAAGCGTGGACCTCATGCCCACCGAACTCCTCGGGTGCTAAGCTGTCGACCCTGTGCCGTGCACCAGCTGCGGGCCGCTCCTGATCGATGAACCCACAGATCAACCACCAACGCTTGCCGTGCAACTATTAATGTCTCTCCAGTAGTGATCACCGACTGGTTTGCTCAGCAACGGTGCGTCACTAAAGTTATCTTAGCAAGCTTTATAGACTTTAATATTTTTAGCATTGCGCAAACTCGGTGGCGGCACATCGGAGTGTCGCCGGTAACTTCTTCGCCGAGTCCTGCTGTACAGCGTGTCGTAATAGTGTTGATCGGCAGTCGCAACGAATTTACGCTGTTGTCCGTAGGCAGGTTAGTATTAGGGAAGTTGGCATGTCAGGCGGGTTTTGTCATATCGTTTTACGATTTGTCTAGATCGGTCGCAGGGCCACCGTTCAGTGTTGTTATGGACGTATCGTCAATCGGATTTTCTCCGCCTGACGGGCAGCTTATCGACAAGACGGAAGGAGTCGAGCCCGCAATTGCCGGGTGGGGCTCCGCTGGGTTCGCTGATGAGGGTCCGCACAGGATGTTTTATAGTGAAGGGTTAGGTGGGAATGACAGCCAAGCACGTTGGGCTGTATAATCCTGCATTTGAGCACGATTCGTGCGGAGTAGCCATGGTCGTCGACCTGCATGGTCGGCGCACCCGTGACATTGTGGACAAGGCGATCACTGCGCTGCTCAACCTTGAACATCGTGGTGCGCAGAGCGCCGAGCCGCGCAGTGGTGACGGCGCAGGCATCCTGATTCAGGTCCCGGACGCGTTCTTGCGAGCAGTCGTGGATTTTGATCTGCCTGCCGCGGGCAGCTACGCCACTGGCATCGCGTTTTTGCCACAGTCATCCAAAGACGCCGCGGCGGCCTGTGCCGCGGTGGAGAAGATCGCCGAGGCTGAGGGGCTGTATGTCCTGGGTTGGCGAAACGTACCCACCGACGATTCGTCGCTAGGTGCGTTATCTCGCGATGCAATGCCCACCTTCCGGCAAGTGTTCATGGCGGGGGCCACTGGCCTGACGCTAGAACGCCGCGCCTACGTGATCCGCAAACGTGCCGAGCACGAACTCGGCACTAAAGGCCCTGGCCAGGACGGGCCGGGCCACGAAACCGTTTACTTTCCCAGCCTGTCGAGCCAGACGTTCGTCTATAAGGGCATGCTTACCGCCCCGCAGCTCCAGGCGTTCTATTTAGATCTGCAAGATGAGCGGTTGGTTAGCGCACTGGGCATCGTGCATTCCCGGTTTTCCACCAACACCTTCCCGTCTTGGCCGCTCGCGCATCCTTTCCGTCGCGTCGCCCACAATGGCGAAATCAACACCGTCACTGGTAACGAGAACTGGATGCGGGCGCGTGAAGCGTTGATGAAGACCGACATCTTCGGGTCGAGAGCTGACCTGGGGAAGCTGTTCCCGATCTGCACACCAGGTGCTTCCGACACCGCGCGCTTTGACGAGGCACTTGAACTGCTGCACCTGGGCGGGCGTAGCCTGGCCCACGCGGTGCTGATGATGATCCCCGAAGCCTGGGAATGCCACGAGTCGATGGATCCCGCGCGCCGGGCATTCTACCAGTATCATGCCTCTTTGATGGAGCCGTGGGATGGTCCGGCGTCGATGGCATTCACCGACGGTGTTGTGGTGGGCGCTGTGCTTGACCGCAATGGCTTGCGCCCGTCGCGGATCTGGATCACCGACGACGGTTTGGTAGTGATGGCTTCCGAGGCCGGCGTGTTGGATCTTAACCCGTCGAAGGTGGTCCGTCGGATGCGGCTGCAGCCGGGCCGAATGTTCCTGGTGGACATCACGCAGGGACGCATCGTCTCTGACGAAGAGATCAAGGCAGAGCTGGCGGCCGAGCACCCGTACCAGGAGTGGCTCGACAAGTGGTTGGTCCCGATCGAGAAGTTGCCGGTGGGCAAATACATGCGAATGCCTCATGATCGACTTATCATACGGCAATTGGTTTTTGGTTATACCTATGAAGAACTCAACTTGCTGGTGGCTCCGATGGCCCGTACCGGCGCCGAGCCGATCGGATCTATGGGCACGGATACCCCGGTTGCGGTGCTGTCGCAGCGTCCGCGGGTACTTTATGATTACTTTCACCAGCTGTTCGCTCAGGTGACCAACCCGCCATTGGACGCCATCCGCGAGGAGGTGGTTACCAGCCTGCAGGTCACCACAGGAGGAGAGCGTGACCTGCTTTCTCCGAACGAGTACTCATGCCATCAGATCGTGTTACAGCAGCCGATTCTGCGAAACTGTGAGTTGGCTAAGCTGATTCACCTCGACCCTAACGACAAAGTCAACGGGTATCCGCACGGCATGCGGTCCAAGGTGATTCGCTGTCTGTACCCGGTTGCTGAGGACGGTGCCGGGCTGGCTGCAGCCCTAGAGGAAATACGCGCGCAGGCTTCTGCGGCCGTCGCTGACGGTGTCCGGATGATAATCTTGTCTGACCGCGATTCCAGCGAAGAGATGGTGCCGATACCGTCGCTGCTCGCCGTTGCAGGGGTGCACCACCATTTGGTGCGTGACCGCACCCGTACCCATGTGGGTTTAGTGGTGGAATCCGGTGACGCCCGCGAGGTCCACCACATGGCCGCCTTGATCGGTTTTGGTGCAGCGGCGGTCAATCCCTATCTGGTGTTCGAATCGATCGAGGACATGCTCGACAGGGGTGTCATCGATGGGATAGACCGTAAGACAGCGTTGAGCAATTACGTCAAGGCTGCTAGCAAAGGCGTGCTGAAAGTGATGTCCAAGATGGGCATTGCGACATTGGCTTCCTACACTGGTGCGCAACTGTTTCAGGCAGTCGGCATTTGTCAGGATGTGCTGGATGAATACTTCAGTGGGCTGAGCTGCCCAATCAGCGGAATCGTCCTCGACGACATCGTTGCTGACGTCGCAATCCGCCATCGGCTGGCCTACTTGGACCGGCCAGATGAACGTGCGCATCGTGAACTCGAAGTTGGTGGGGAATATCAGTGGCGCCAGGAAGGCGAATACCACCTGTTCAACCCAGAGACTGTCTTTAAGCTGCAGCACGCCACACGTAGCGGGCAGTACAAGATCTTCAAGGAGTACACTCGTATCGTTGATGACCAGAGTAAGCGAATGGCTTCTCTGCGTGGACTACTTAAGTTTCGCACGGGTGTACGCTCACCAGTTCCGCTAGATGAGGTCGAGCCCGCCAGTGAAATCGTCAAGCGCTTTTCGACGGGGGCAATGAGCTACGGTTCAATCTCCACCGAAGTGCACGAGATTCTTGCCATTGCGATGAATCGGCTGGGTGGCAGATCAAACTGCGGTGAAGGCGGTGAGGATGTAAACCGATTTGAGCACGACCACAATGGCGATTGGCGACGTAGCGCTATCAAACAGGTTGCCTCGGCACGGTTCGGTGTAACTTCGCACTATTTGACGAACTGCACTGACATCCAGATCAAGATGGCGCAGGGTGCGAAACCTGGTGAAGGTGGCCAACTTCCGGGGTATAAAGTGTACCCGTGGATTGCTAGGGTCCGGCACTCTATCCCGGGTGTCGGTCTGATATCACCCCCACCGCACCACGATATTTACTCCATCGAAGACCTAGCACAGTTGATATACGATCTGAAAAACGCGAATCCGTCGGCAAGGGTGCATGTTAAGCTTGTTTCTGAGAACGGGGTGGGTACGGTGGCTGCAGGGGTATCCAAGGCGCACGCCGACGTGGTCCTCATCTCGGGGTACGACGGTGGTACCGGTGCAACCCCGCTGACATCGATGAAGCATGCGGGTGCGCCATGGGAGCTGGGATTAGCCGAGACTCAACAGACATTACTGCTCAACGGATTACGGGACCGAATTATAGTTCAAGTAGACGGTCAACTCAAGACCGGTCGCGACGTAATGGTCGCTGCACTACTCGGCGCCGAAGAATTTGGCTTCGCTACGGCACCACTGGTAGTTGCCGGCTGCGTCATGATGCGGGTATGTCACCTGGACACTTGCCCGGTTGGTGTGGCTACCCAGAATCCGGTGCTGCGCGAGCGGTTCACCGGCAAACCCGAGTTCATTGAGAATTTCTTTATGTTTATTGCCGAAGAAGTCAGGGAATACATGGCGCAGCTGGGCTTCCGTACGTTCAATGAGGCAGTCGGCCAGGTGGGTGTACTGGACATGACGTTGGCGCGGGCGCACTGGAAAGCGCACCGGCTTGATCTGACACCGGTGTTGCACGAACCGGAGTCGGCGTTTATGAACCAGGATCTGTACTGCAGCTCGCGCCAAGATCATGGTCTGGACAAGGCGCTCGATCAGCAGTTAATCATGATGAGCAGGGAAGTGTTCGCTTCCGGTAAGCCGGTTAGGTTCTCCACGACCATCGGCAACGTCAACCGGACGGTGGGTACCATGCTCGGCCATGAGCTGACGAAAGCCTATGGTGTTCAAGGTCTTCCAGATGGAACCATCGACATCACATTCGAGGGATCCGCGGGTAATAGCTTTGGCGCCTTTGTTCCCAAAGGGATTACGCTGCGTGTCTATGGCGATGCCAACGATTATGTCGGCAAGGGTTTGTCCGGTGGACGAATTGTGTTGCGGCCGTCTAAGAATGCGCCGAAGAACTACGTTGCTGAAGACAATATCATCGGCGGCAACGTGATTCTGTTTGGCGCTACCAGCGGGGAGATTTACTTACGCGGAGTGGTCGGCGAACGGTTCGCGGTTCGCAATTCTGGTGCCTACGCGGTGGTCGAGGGCGTTGGTGATCACGGTTGCGAATACATGACCGGCGGCAAGGTGGTCATCCTTGGCCGCACCGGCCGTAATTTTGCGGCCGGAATGTCCGGAGGTGCTGCTTATGTCTATGACCCCGACGGCGAACTTCCGGTCAACCTGAACTGCGAAATGGTTGAACTCGAGACTCTTGACTCCGATGACGCGGACTGGCTCCGCGGCACAATCCAGGCACACGTCGACGTTACCGATTCCGCTGTTGGCCAGCGGATCCTGACCGACTGGTCCGAGCAGCAACGACACTTCGTCAAGGTAATGCCGAAGGACTACAAGCGGGTGCTGCAGGCGATCGCATTAGCCGAACGCGACGGTGTGGATATCGACAAGGCGATCATGGCGGCTGCACATGGCTGATCCGATTGGCTTTTTGAAATACACACGGCGAGAATTACCAAAGCGAAGGCCTGTTTCATTGCGGCTGCGCGACTGGAAGGAAATCTACGAAGAATTCGATAAAGAGGCCTTGCGGCATCAGGCGACTCGGTGCATGGATTGCGGTATTCCATTCTGTCACAATGGATGTCCGCTAGGAAACTTGATACCGGAATGGAATGATTTGGTGCGTCGAGGGCTTCAGCGCGCTGCGATCGAACGGCTGCATGCCACAAACAACTTTCCAGACTTCACTGGTCGGCTATGTCCGGCGCCGTGCGAGTCGGCGTGTGTACTCGGCATCAATCAGGATCCGGTAACGATCAAGCAGATAGAGCTGGAGATCATCGACAAGGCCTTTGAGGAAGGTTGGGTGCGACCACTGTCACCGCAACAGCTGACCGGAAAGACCGTTGCTGTAGTGGGTTCCGGTCCGGCGGGCCTGGCCGCTGCTCAGCAATTGACCCGTGCAGGTCACAGCGTGACTGTCTTCGAGCGCGACGACCGCATCGGTGGGCTGCTTCGGTATGGTATCCCGGAATTCAAAATGGAAAAGCGCAACCTAGAGCGACGGCTAGATCAGATGCGAGCTGAGGGCACTAAATTTTGGCCTAACGTCAACGTCGGAATCAGTATTACCGTCGAGCAATTGCGTGTCGATTTCGACGCGATCGTCCTGGCCGGCGGCGCGACCGTTTGGAGAGAGCTGCCCGTTCCCGGCCGGGAGCTAGATGGCGTTCACCAGGCGATGGAGTTCCTGCCGTGGGCCAACCGGGCGCAGGAGGGAGACGACATCTTGGGGGACGATGGACAGCCGCCCATCACCGCCAAAGGCAAAAAGGTGGTTATCATCGGTGGAGGCGATACCGGGGCGGACTGCCTGGGCACGGTGCACCGGCAAGGTGCGATTAATGTGCACCAGTTTGAGATCATGCCGCGTCCACCAGACACCCGCGCCGTATCCACACCGTGGCCAACCTACCCACTGATGTATCGAGTGTCAGCGGCGCACGAAGAAGGTGGCGAGCGAGTATTTTCGGTTAACACCGAAAAGTTCGTTGGCAAGGACGGTCGGGTGTGTGCGCTTAAAGCTCATCAAGTGGCGATGCAAGACGGTAAATTCGTTAAGGTTGAGAACTCTGATTTCGAGCTTGATACCGATTTAGTGTTGTTGGCGATGGGATTCGTTGGCCCGGAAAAGCCGGGCCTGCTCACCGACCTTGGGGTGAAGTTCACCGACCGCGGCAACGTCGCTCGCGGCGCAGACTTCGATACATCGGTTCCCGGTGTTTTCGTTGCAGGCGACATGGGGCGTGGCCAATCGTTGATCGTTTGGGCTATAGCCGAAGGTCGGGCTGCAGCGGCGGGCGTTGATCGGTACTTGATGGGGTCAACCGTGTTGCCAGCACCGGTCAAGCCAACGACTACACCGCTTCAATAGTAACATCAATCACACTAAAAACAGGCGTATAATTCTTGGCGAGTCTTCCGTCGTTTGTCAGATAAAAGGTGTTTAATTATCTGTTGTGGGCTTCGTCATACAATAGGTTGCGGTGGAGTCCGTCTGGACGGGCCGATCGCAGAGGTGACCACTGTGTATATCAAGCCAGTACCTCAGTCACGGATAGGGCGAATCGCCTGGTCATGGCTTCGTCATCCAGTGAAAAGCCGCGAGTTTCCCGCCAAACACGAGCGTTTGGTAACCGCTGAAGAGCTACAGCTACTCGGCGTATGATCGCCTGCGTACTACGCTCGTACGTGTACAAAATGTTTCCTTATTTGTATTAATCTGTTATCTGAGCGATACTATTGCGGATCGCATAGCTTTAGGCGACTATGACTTGGGTTGCCATAGCATCGAATCCTCGGATCGTCTCCGTCCGTGGTTCCAAGATGGCGAGGTCGTGCGGCAGAGCGATGTATACGGTGTTCAGTTCGTCCAGATCTTTGGCTGCCCGCGTTGGACGAACTGTCCTTCGTTGCATTCTGGTTCCAGTCGAAGGTGGGCTGACAATGTGACCTCTTGCGAGTCACACCCAATGCCTGCACAGTAGGTGGCCAGTACTTCTAGCTCGTGCGCGAACATCTCGGAGTAGGCCGCTGACAAAATTCCAGTGCTGGGCCATAGCGCGCTGTAATTTGCACAAGGTAAGGTGCGTTTCTACTCCGCTGCTGCCGATGCAGACTGGTGTATGCGGGCGTTTGGGGTTGTTGCGGGCCGCGGTAAGTTAGTAGGGTTGCCGTTGAAGTTGATTGCTTCTTAGCCTCGGCAGGTTGGTCAATGTTTGGCAAGTTTCCTCGAGCTGGGCAAAGCGTTCCTTGATCGTGTCCAACTCGATGTCTTATACGTTGCACTCCTGTTCGTTCCAGCCCGCACCAGTTACTAGCTCGAGCCGTCCGTTGAGGATGATGTCAAGCGTAGGAGCTGTATTGGCCAGTAAGGTGGGATGGCGGTAATGAATTCCAGTAACCAGTGTACCCCAGGCGCAGCTGGGTGGTGATCTGAGCGAACGCGGTCAGCGTGTATTCGAAACTGTCATGGATTCGGCCTCGAATGACCAGCTGCATGGTGCGTGTCGTCTGCAACGATCACGTTCGACGTTCAGGTGGTATTCACCGTATGCCGCGACCATGGCACCGTGGTGGAAATCAATTCCTGTCCCGAGCATCGCAACCTGCTCACCCGGCTGCTGAAGTTGGCGCTAGACATCGGCTGTGTGTTCGGCATCAATACGGATGCGCACGTTCTCGGCCAGCCGGCTTTTCTTGATTATGGCGCCCAGCGCGTGGTGGACACGGGTGTTCCCGCGGATATGATTGTCCACATTCGGCCTGTCGAGTGGTTATGTCTTACTAGGTGCAGTAGTTCGAAATTGAGACCACGGTCGACCAACATCTTGCGTGTGATCGCTGACTTGCCATAGTGATGATGTGCCTGGTCCACGACCGTGTCAAAATAATCTGAGGCCAGACGGCTGCCGATTCCCCCGAATGGCAGCAGGAGAGTGTGACGGCTAGATAGCTAGCGGGCTTCGCCGTAGATACTGTTGACCCAGATGTGTATCAAGGTGTCGAGCACTCGGGACTCCGGTACGTAAGGCTGTTCGGCGGTGAATGAGGCGAAAAGTGCCCGTTCGTTCATTAGGTTGAGCGCAGTGGCTAATTCCTTGGCGGGCAAGGTTTTTGGTGCCGCGCCGCGTTCACGTTCAGCCTCGATCACGGCGGCGGTGTAAGCTGTCCACTTTTGTATGAAGGTCGACCATAATTCCCGGACTTCGGCATTGTCTCTGGCTACTTGGCCCGCGCGGGTCACTGCCTTGTGGGATCCGAAGGTTTCAAAGAACACGTTGATTCCGGTGCGCCACTTATCATCACGTTCGGCATCTGGATTCTCGATGAGGGTTTTTAGGGCAGCGTCCGCCTCGTTGAACACGCGGTCTAGCAATGTTAATAGTACAGTTTCCTTGGAAGCGAAATAGAAATAGAACGTAGGCCTCGAGATCCCGGCGCCTTTGGCCAAGTCATCGACCGAAATGTCGGTCAGTGGACGGTCCTCGAGAAGTCGCTCAGCGGTGGCCAGGATAGCTAGTTCACGGTCGTCACCGGACGTGCGGGTGCTGCGTCGGCCTCGGCTTTGCGAAATCTGGTTGGCAGTGGAAGTGGTCACGGCAGACAGTCTACATTATGTCGAAAATTTCGACATAATGTTGACTACTTCGACGAAGTGTTGATAGTATAGCTGCCATGACTGAGACCGAGCACCTGGATGTCGTTGTCGTGGGCGCCGGTATCTCCGGTGTGAGTGCGGCCTGGCACCTGCAGGATCGTTGTCCGACCAAGAGCTATGCAATCCTGGAAAAGCGCAACGCCATAGGTGGCACCTGGGACTTGTTTCGGTACCCTGGCATTCGTTCCGACTCTGATATGTACACGCTGGGGTTCCGCTTTCGTCCATGGACCGAGTGTCAAGCGATTGTCGATGGTAAGCCCATCCTCGAATATGTCAAAAGCACCGCGGCCATGCACGGCATCGACAAACATACTCGGCTCAACCATAATGTCATCAATGTTGATTGGTCAAGCATAGAGAATCGCTGGACAGTACAGGTTGAAAATAATGGTACGCCATGTACGTTTTCCTGCTCTTTTCTGTTTTTGTGCAGCGGCTACTACAATTATGAGCAGGGTTATACTCCGACCTTCCTTGGCTTGGAGGACTTCACCGGCCTGATCATCCATCCGCAGCATTGGCCGGAGGATCTCGACTATACCGGCAAGAACATCGTTGTGATTGGCAGCGGCGCCACCGCAGTCACGTTGGTTCCAGCTCTTGCGGATTCGGGCGCCAAGCATGTCAAGATGCTGCAACGCTCACCTACCTACATCATCTCCCAGCCGACTAAAGACAAGATTGCTGCTAGACTCAACCGATGGCTACCCGATAAGTACGCGTACAGTGCTGTGCGCTGGAAGAACATCCTGCGGCAATTGGCGCTGTACGGGGCATGTCAGAAATGGCCGAAGCGGATGCGAAACATCCTTCTGGGCTATGTGGAGCATCAGCTTCCCGAAGGCTATGACGTGCAGAAGCACTTCGGTCCGCACTACAACCCGTGGGAGCAGCGGCTGTGTCTGGTCCCTAACGGTGACTTGTTCCGAGCTATTCGCGAGGGGAAGATCGATGTAGTCACTGATGCCATTGACCGGTTTACTCCGACCGGCATCCGGCTCAAGTCGGGAAACGAGTTGCCGGCCGACATCATTATCACCGCAACCGGATTGAACCTGCAGCTGTTTGGTGGCATGACCGTAACCGTTGACGGACAGCTGGTGAATCTCGCCAAGACTATGGCCTACAAGGGTATGATGTTGTCCGGCTTGCCCAATACCGTTTATACGGTGGGATATACCAATGCGTCGTGGACTCTGAAATCCGATTTGGTGTCGGAATTCGTCTGTCGGCTTCTAAATTATATGGACACCAACGGTTTTGACACTGTGGTAGTCGAGCATCCGGGTGCCGGCGTCGCAGAGCGGCCGTTCATGGATTTCACCCCTGGCTACGTGCTGCGCTCACTTGATATGTTGCCCAAGCAGGGTTCCCGCACGCCGTGGCGGTTACACCAGAACTATCTGTGTGACATCCGACTGATCCGGTTTGGGAAGATCGCCGACGAGGGTCTCCGGTTTGCTAAAAAACCTGCTTCTTATACGGTTTAGTGGCGACCGCAAGTGCGGCGGAGCCGGACGAAGCGGATCGCCACCATCTAACCGTGGTAGCAGAGCTGGAGTAGTTCACTTCAGCTAAATGACGACAATACCGTCGTCGTTTTAGGCTACTTCTCCCGGTACAAATGTTACACCGCCGAGGTTGACCTTGACGTTGCGTTCTCCGGCGCCAGTCTTGGTGCTCTTGCGAGGGTTGGCGTTTAGCGCTTTGATGTCGATATTTATGCTGCACAGCGCGGCCACGTCTAGTACCGCACCATTGATGACCAGGCCAGCCCAGTCGTTATAGCGAGTCAATTCGGCGATCACGTCACCGACCAAGGCGGTGTGCAGGGAACCGGCGCCGTGTCGATCACTAACACGTCACCCTACACCCGGTTGGGAGAGTACTGATTTGAATAGTGCATTGTCTTGGAAACAACAGACGGTACTGATTGGGCCGGCAAACTCCGAGTGGCCGCCGAACTGGCGGAACTGAAGATCGCAACTGCGCACGTTGGTCCCGATGCTGTCGACGGTTGGCCGAAATGACACGGTCACTGGGATGCTGGTCTGCGGTAACGGTCAGCGACGTCGCAGTTGGCGGATTAGTAGCAGGGCTAACAGACCGAGCGCCAGAGCGATCACTAGGACCGCCGGCGAATTCTTCGTTTCTGACGCCTCAGCACCGCCGGTAACCGGGTTGCCGGCATCCTCTACTGCTGACTTCGCTTGTGCCGCAGTATTTTTAACAGCATCAAGCTGGCCGTTGGTTTCGATCCGCTGCTGCAGACCAAATGGCTGGCCAGCCGTTTGCGGTGGCGTAGGACAAGGGTTTTTAGATGGGGCTTTTTTGACGGGTGCCTTTTGGGGAGACGCTTTAGCGGTCTGGGCGGGTGCGTTCTTCACCGGCGGTATCAACGCTCCGTCAGATTCGCTGTTGGGTGGATTGTGCGGGTCTGGCATGCGGCCGCTCCTCTACAGCTTTCTCATCACATATCAAGGTTGCAGAAATGCTTTCGAGTCCCATTATGCCAGCTAAATGCTCGGGTGTATTGGTTATCAGGCTTGTCACCGCCTGCGCCGCGCTACCCACAGTACCCCCGCAGTGACAAGCGCCATAGTCGCACTCCAAACGCCCAGTCAAGGATATCGCTGCCGGCGTTGGTGGCAGCGGCGGTGGGTCCGGCTGTGTCGGTGTCGGGTGCCGTTCGTCTAAACGACCCAGAAACCACATGACCATCGGCGGGATGTCACCCGGTAGTGCATTGGGGAGCTGCTGGCCGGCCCACGCGGTCGCACACGGATGCTAGAGACCGCGCTCCGTACGGGGTCGGTTCGCGCCGGTAGACCACTATGCCCGACGACCGTCTCCTGTGCTAGTTAGGGATGTGGTTAACGCCATGGTGACCAAGCAATAAGCTGACCCACGTCGTGATGCGTATCACAAGGGGGCATGTCAGGCTGCTGCTTTCTATGTCGGAAACGGTACGCAACGGCAGTCAGCTGTGGCCGCGGTCAGGTCAATCCCAGCCGCGCCATCAGGTCAGCTTCAATGCCGTCGAGTTGTGATGAGATCGCGGAGTGCGCCGCTCGGCGACGCGCGGCCGGCATAGTCTCTGCGGCGGTGACAGCCACCGAAAGATCGGTGAGTCGTTCGGTGATTGCAGAGACGAATTGCTCGGTCTCAGCGTCTTTCGGCTTTTTCTGTTGCACCACCAGCAGCGATTGCTCGGATCCGGCGATGCGTGCCGACAGCCGCGCGCCGGGTCCGGAGAACTGGCCGATTTGAGCTAGCGGAACGCCAAGTTTGTCCGCCCAGCGTTGGTCGATCAGCGCACGGGCGGCTATGGCTGCGCGGTATATCAACGGTGTCAGGACCGGGGCTAGCAACCGAGTTACCGTCAGCACCCGGCTGATTCGAGTCGGCGATAGCAACTTGCCTTCCTTGGCTGTCTTGAGCTTTGTCTCGGCAATTTTTAGCGCTACACGGTCGCTGTCTCGCTGGGCTTTAAGTCGGGCTTTGAGGGCTTTGTCGGTGGTGCGCTGGGTGCTCCTGAAGAGGCGTGCCTCGTTTTTGGCGGCCAGCCGGGCCTCAAGTTTAGCGCGGGCCTTAATCGCACGGGCTTTCGCGCGACGTGTCGCGCGGCTCTTTCGCTTGCGGAACAGGCCCATGCTCCCACCACCTCTCGGTATCTCGTGGACTATTGCTGTGCGTGAGCGGTCAGCCAACCCTAATCGGAATGAGCCGACGGTAGGTCGTTAGGTCGCGCTAGTAAAGAAATACAGCACGCAACGACAGGCCGGTCGGCGAGTTGCAGGGGGTGAGCGTCATGCCGTCTGCCCAGGTGACTTAAATGTCAAGATGTTCTGCACGCCGCAGCTCTTCTACTCGATCCACGATGTCCTGCTGGGCTTGAGCAGACAACCCGAAGGTCCGTATCGCAATACGGCGCACACCTTCGTCGCGCATCGTGGCTAGCCACGCTAATTCTTGGTCGAGTTTTTCGTAATATTCGTCGTCGGTGAAATAGGCCGATTTGATGCGAAAGAAGTTGGCAAGGGCGGCCATCGTTGCTGACGATGGGTTCGTTCGATTGCCAGAGCGTAGCTGTGACAGGTAAGGAGCCGACATGGTGATGCCTTCCGCCTTAAGCGCCGCGATTACTTCAGCGGAGGTGTGCGGCCCGCGTCCGGGTGGATACACCGTGTCGAACAGGCGGTTTAGGCGGGCAGCGAATGTCGTGTTCATCGATGTGACCTCCACCGAGCTAAAAGAACGACTAGTCGTCAATTAAGTGTTTGCTGATCATGGTAGCTACAGTTGTGTTCCCAACCAAGCGCAGACTCATAATAGATTCCATAATGGTGTTTCAAGTAGGTAGCGACATGACTCCTGCAAAGTAGGCAACTGAGACACTGAGATGTCTATAGGGTGAAAAGAATTCACAGGTTATCTACAGAAACTACCCCGGGAACTTGCGTGGCATTTACTTTTCTTCTTGATTGACGCAAGGTTCGGGCAGACCGTGAAGATGAATCTGCTTGATATTAAGTAACCAGCAGACAACGGGAGTTTGCTAGGAATTGCTTTTAGTGCTTGGCCTTGGTCAGTTGGTTTCGAACGAGCCAGGATGAACTTAGTGGACCGGGCTACCGCTGCGTTACTCTCGGTTGGGATTGTCAAATACGGCCGGGTGATCGGTTTTGGGTGCCAACGACATCTCAGACAGTGCCTGGTAGTCTCCCCACAATTATGCAATTAGGGCCACCAACGCCATCGCTGCAATCACGCCGATCGCCAAGCTGTTTGGTTAAAATCATGCTCACAGTGAGGCCACTAGTATACGTCAGTCTAGTTGTGGTTGCTGGTCAATGTAACCAGTTAACCTGTCGCTAACGTCGTCTTGTCGCTCACCTCGGAGAACACGTACTGGCGACATCACGGTGAGTAGCGCGAATCACGGTTCTCGGTTAGCCAACACGCTACCTCGGTTGGCTTGGCTTTCCCGCCAAGCCCGCATCGTAAAAACCAGAAAAGCTGGCCGCAGACACTAAGGCCATCGAACGTTCCGGCCGTATTGTGTCCAGGAAATGGCTGATCGACACCGATGCGTTGTGCACCATGGACGCGATGATCGCCACCCTAGTTAGCGCCACCTATTATCGGTAGCGCAGTATGTAGATCATGGTGATCAGCTGAGGTCTGTTGCCGAGTTCGGTGAGGAAGATTTTCCCTGAGACTTAGCGGCGTGGCGACAAGCAGAGAAAGTGACCCTTTGATGTGTCGTCGCTAAATATTCAGTCGTCAAACATCGGCAACAGTTCTTGTTCCTCCCGGATTTGACCGGTTCGTTGGACGAACTTTCTGCCAGTATGTCAACTCCACAATTTGTGGCTATTGCTCTTCGCTACCGTTTCCAGATTAGTGGGAAAACGTAGTGTGCGTTAGGAAGGCGATGAAGTGAGGGCATCTGAATTCTGTGATTCGGTGCCCAAAACGTTTCGTTTGAATTTTCTTATGCAGCAAGCAACATTGCTAGAATCGCCGTGTCGGGATGGCTGATTGGATCGACGCCGACGCGGCTAACCATCGAAGTGACAGTGCCGTCGGCTTCTGCCTCCACCCAAGCCGCCCGATGTTCTAAACCTAGGTATGGCAAGCCCGGCAGTAAGACGCATCCTGACGCTGCCCCTGCGCATTCGGGCAATGATGGCATTGTTTCTGAGGGCGGATGTAGTATTAGCAATGCATGCGGTTGGTGTTTTGCGAAGTATCCTGGCTGAATAGCTGATTCACCGAAGACTGTGCCCTCGGCTAATACCAGGCCGACGGTGCCCGGTTCGGGTTCGTCAGGCAACTCTTCGCGGGCACCAAAGACAGTTGTGGTGGATAGCAGTCCTGGTAATGATGCGATTCGTACTGCGACCATCAACAGTTGGGTCCATTCTTTTGTTGAATCAGGCCAACGCCCGGAGATTACAAACCCTTTCAGGGCACCACGAGAATGGAAGGGGGCAACCCCGATAGGCAGATCTGACCCAGTTTCCATCGCGCCCTCCGCCGGACTTTGCTTAATCCTCCGTCTGAGTAACTACACTGGTTCTGAACAATTCAGCATGCCTTCTGTTTCGGCGGTGTGCAACTTGACACGACAACCTGTTCTCGCGTTTGCCCAGCACCTGAATTAATAGGGTCACTAAAAGCTTGGGCGTCGCGCGAATCGCGCGACGCCCAAGCTTGACTGAGATTGGGGTCAGCCAAATATCAGCCTTTATGTCTTAGATGTTGCGGCCGCGTAACGTGACTGCACATCCGCCCAGTTGACGACGTTCCAGAACGCCTTGACGTAATCCGCCTTAACATTTTTATATTGCAGGTAGAAAGCATGTTCCCACATGTCGACCTGCAACAGGGGAATGATGCCGAGTGGAATATTGGCCTGTTGGTCATACAGCTGGAATGTCAGCAGTTTACCGCCGAGCGTGTCGTAGCCGAGTACCGCCCAACCTGACCCCTGCAGGCCATTGGCGGCTGCGCTAAATTGAGCACGGAATTTGTCGAACGACCCAAATGTCTCATCAATGGCTGCGGCGAACTCGTCGGTCGGCTTGTCGCCACCGTTCGGGGATAGGTTCTTCCACCAGATGGAGTGATTGACGTGGCCGCCCAGATGAAAGGCCAAGTTTTTCTCGTTCAGGAAGATCGCGGAGTGATCGTCTTTGGCACGTGCTTCATCCAGTTTGGCAAGCGCATCATTAACGCCTTTGACGTAGGCGGCGTGGTGCTTAGTGTGGTGGATTTCATTGATCTCACCGGAGATATGTGGTTCTAACGCCGCGTAGTCCCAGTCTAAATCAGGTAGGGTGTATTCAGTCACAGTGTTCCTTTCGTTGGTGATCGTCTGACGCTCACCCGCACAGCTTCGTCGTGCGGCGACCTAGCGTAGTTAACGTTGCTCCATGACCACGCGCGCCGCAAGAACGATCGCTATGAGTAGTTACTTCGGGTACCCGGTGGGGTGAATTCAAGACAAAATGATGAGAGCGAGAATCGCCAGCAGTGCCAGGGCAATGAGTCCGGCTCGTAGTGCGGCAATGCTGTAGGAATGGTTCCACGCAGGCGAGCCTGAATACGAATTCGCCGGGGCGGTCGAGCTTGGGCCAAACGACGATGTGATCATCAAACACCCTTCGCCAGCACACTCACCACTGAACAGTGAGATGTATCACAACTAACTGTGGTGATCTTGATCATAATGCCTTTGGCACCGCTTGAAAAACCCACCCGGAAATCAATGCACTGCGAGGCAATTGAGCTGCGGACTCTCGTTGAACTAGTGTGGTCGGCGGCTATGCTATGAACGGATGCATTTCCGGGTCATCGATGACGTGTCGGCGGGTGGCTAGTACAGTACACTGCTTTTGTTCGAGCGACTGGCTGGGGCTGTGAATTGGTATCGTCCGTGACGGCCATATGGTCCACAGTAGGAATGCAGCGTGCCGACTAAAGTGGGCTTCTGGTGGAATTTCTTGTTGTGGATAACTTGTGGAAACTGTGAATAGCCGCTCCTAAGCGAGCGTGACCCGGGTAGGTTCCCATTAAGCTAGTCCGGTGATCCAGGTGTGCTCTCAATGCGGCACTCGGTGGAACGTTCGCGAACGGCGACGTGACTGTTGTCCCCGTTGTCATGGGGCTCTAATGGCGCCTCAGGCAGAGATGCTCGCGGCCGTGCCGCAGTGGAATTATATAAATAGTCGCTTGCCGGCGGGTAATACGCCAGGGGTTCCCTGGTGGCAGCGCACCCCGCCGCGCCTGCCGCCGGGCTTCCGATGGATAGCGGTACGCCCCGGCGCAGCACCGTCAGATAAACGTCAGCCCCGGCACCGCGGCTCGACCCCGCGTTACGCCGTAATGCCGCGTTGGGGCCTCGCTGACCGGGTCGACCCGCATCTCACCTCGGTGCAGGCACCGGTGAAATCAGGGCCGTCGTCAACGACGGTGCGCATCACCCTGTTTGTGGGAATGCTGGTGTTTGCCCTTTCAGCATTGGTGTACGTCGTGCGGTATGTGTTGCTGACCATCAACCGGAATATGTTGCTGGACTCCTGGGTGGCGGTTGCTTCGGACTGGTTTGGGGTGGTCGCTAGCTTGACCGCGATCGCCGCGGCGCTGGCGTGTGTTGGGGTGTTGAGCCGGTGGCTTATCGCACGGAGGGCGGCCGCATGTGCACATCACGCCGTACAGGAGCAGCGTTCTGCCCGGGAGTTGTGGACGGGTTGCCTACTGCCGCCGGCCAATCTGCTGTGGGCTCCGGTGTACGTCGTCGAACTGGCTCTGATGGAAAATCGCTACACTCGACTGAAGAAGCCAATCGTCGTGTGGTGGATCGTGTGGGTTTTTAGCTACGTCATTTCGGTTGTCGCTATCGTTACCAGCTGGGCTAAGGATGCTCAGGGCATCGCGAACAACACTGTTGCGATGGTGTTTGCATACCTGTTGGCTGCAACGTCGGTTGCCGTTGTTGCCCGGGTCTTTGAAGGATTCGAGCGCAAGCCAGTCAAACGGTCCGCACATCGCTGGGTGATGGTAGTCTCAGAGCGCCCGGTTGTATGTACATCTGCAGACCCAGTTGAATTGGAAGGGCAAGAAGCAGCAGTGTAGTGGTCATGACATGGGCCAGCAAGTTGCTTACCGGGCACCCACTTGTAGTGTACTACCGCGGTATGCCGGCCACTCTCCCAGAATACATTTCTGTTGCCATGACTTCATCTCCTTGTTTCGCTGGTTCTGGACTGGCGCCGACCGGTGAAGATCTTCGTCGAGACCAAACACCCGGTGTCCGGTATGGCGCGCTGGTGGAAAACGAACTACGGGCGCTCCTGCATCGCTTCAGCGTTGCCGCGCCCGCATCCCGCTAACCGATCCCGCGCGGTTGTGATGTCGTTTTCGGCGGTCGTGGTCTGGCGGATTTGGAGAATCGCACCGCTGCTGCTTAACAGGATCAGCCGTTACTTTCCTAGCAGCGCGGCGACTACCGTCGGGCCTTCGTTGTCAACGTTGAATGGAGTATCTGCAACTCATGGATCGTGCTGGGGCCTAGGGCCGGGCGGTGTGTTGCTGGAACGTGGACGATTACGATGACATCGATTTTTGCCACGATATCGGTGTAGCTCGGATTGCTATGCACTACCCGGGTCACACGAAGACGTGGTTGCAAAACGGCCGCATCGGTTAGTTCGGCGACAGGTGGCCACCGGCAGCGTTCGGTGTGGTTACGCTGGCTGACGCCGAATCCACCTCACGGGCGACGAAGTTCTCGAGGTCGAACAGGTTGGCTCCGGCGCGATCGGCGACTCGTACTAGGGTGGTCATGAGGGCGACCTCTTTGATCTGCTCTTGGAGGAACCACTGCATGAACTGTTCGCCTAAATAGTCGGTCTCGTCGCGCGCCACAGCAGCGAGTCGACTCATCTGCTCAGTGACCGCACGTTCCTGATCTAGCGCTAGCGCTAGTGCGTCGCGCGGCTTGTCGAATCGATTGCGTACCGTCTCCACTCCGGGTATTTTGACGTGTATATCACGATCGAGCAGATGCTGTACCAGCATCATCGCATGATTGCGTTCTTCGACCGCTTGGCTGTAAAAGTGTTTCGCTAATTGCGGCAAGTCGGCGCCATCGAAATAAACCGCGATCGCTAGGTATTGCTGCGCGGCCGTGAATTCGTTGGAAACCTGTTCTTGTAATAATTCGTGAAACTTAGTCATAGATCCATCATAATCACCCATGAGCGCATACTAGCGCAGTTAGAAATGGTATGCAACGAAGATATCACTTACTCAGGAAAGGTTTTCCTAACCACTCCCGCGCAGTCTAGAAAATTGCCCAATTACAGGTTTTCTCAGGTAAAGCAAGGCTACGTTAAATATGCTAATTTCTTGGGTTAAGTGTTTGGTGTGATGCCGATATCGGTGTGGATCGCCGGTTACTATTACGGCCTGTCTACTGTGGACGTCGGTACGGGGGCATCGGAAGCCAGCGCGTCGAATAACTCGCGGGCCGCGTCATGGTTCCACACCACCACCGAGCCGGCATCGTTGGTGGTGAATTCACCAATCGGCACGGTCAGTGTGGTAGAGGATTCGCGCAGCATCCAGCCGAGTTGGGCGAGATCCCAAACATGATCGCCGTGGTCAACGGTAAGCGCGTCGGCAGAAGCTCGCGGTACCGAATGCCAGTACCACGGATTGAGCCACACCGCTGGGCTGGTGGCACGATTCAACAGCCTCGACAGGAACTGTCGTTGGTTGACCATCCGATCCAAATCTGCCCGCGGTGTAGCCCGGGTTCTAACGTAGCCTAACGCATTTCGGCCGCCCAGTTGCTGGCAGCCAGCTGGCAGATCGAGGCCGGCCAACGGGTCGGTAACCGGTGCGGCCAGGCACACGGTGGTGCCTCCGAGCGCGTTGACAAGACTGGCGAAGCCGCTGAAGCCGATCTCGGCGTAGTGGTCCAAGCGCAGTCCGGTAACCTGTTCCAGTGTCTGGGTCAGGAGGAGGCCCCCGCCTATCGCAAATGCGGCATTGATTTTGTCGTGGCCGTGGTCCGGGATCGACACATACGAGTCGCGTGGTATCGACACCATCGTCGCTCGCCTATTTGATCCCAATCTTGGTATGTGTACTAGCAGGATTGTGTCAGTGCGGCCATTGCCGATGTCACCGCCGGTGGTTAGATCTTTCTGTTGCTCAATGGTCAGGCCTTGGCGACTATCCGAACCGACGAGCAGCCAGTTGGAGCCACGGCCGGCGGCTGGACGGTTGGGATAGTCTGTCAGTATCGGCTCACGGTGCAGTGATGTATCGAACCAAAGAGCTCCGGCAACAACGCCGCCGGAGACGAACAGCGGACTGATCAGCACCATGAGCGCGATGATCCGGCTCCAGCGGCGTATACGGTGTTTGCGGCGTGTTTTTGGGGCGATCGGTCGAGGCGGGGGTGCCGGTGGCCGTGATCGGCTTGACGGACGACGGTGCCGGTGTAGCGGCATGGCCTGATTGCCCACCGGTGTACTGGTTTCGCGGCGAATCACCTGCGAAGGCTCCAGACCGGCTTCTGGCGGCGAGAGCGGTCTTCGAAACCGTCGAATATTCGGTGATCGGTTGCCGTTCACCCGGATAACTTAAGTGGTTTTGGACCCGCTGCCCAGTAACTTTGTGTCCAACTGGTCAAGTACCGGTTATCGTTGGACCCATAGTCCGTTGCGAAACGAGCAACCCAATAATACCCGGATGGTCTAGTTCAGCCCGGTCATGGCGGCTGAAGGGGCGTGCTGGAGGCGGCCTCGGACCCACACCAGTGATCAGACTGGTTCGCGCACGGGAAGTGGCGCATAGTCGGTCAGCTTTAGCAGTGCCTTACTTTTGGAAATCGCGTCCCGCGGCCGGGTTTGATTAGCTGTAACTG
This sequence comes from Mycobacterium uberis, assembly GCF_003408705.1. Taxonomy (GTDB): domain Bacteria; phylum Actinomycetota; class Actinomycetes; order Mycobacteriales; family Mycobacteriaceae; genus Mycobacterium; species Mycobacterium uberis. Next base: position 149,237 of record NZ_QAYL01000001.1, on the reverse strand, counting down.
CTATCACGAAGGATCCGTCGTGCAGGAAGTGGTGGACTGTGGTAGCTGTCGGATTTTCGTTCGTGACGGTCAAAAGTGCGCTACCGGCTAGTGCGCAGGTGTTATGAATACGTTCGGCTGTTGTTGATGCTGGACTAATCATCGGAACCATCACCATCTTTTAATTCAGGTAAGCCTCAGTTAATTTAGATCATGAGGTGTCACAAGGAAGGTTGGTCGAGTTAGCGCCGCTATGGTTATGGGTGTGGCCCGTATTGCTTACCTCGGTCCTAAAGGAACCTTCACCGAGGTAGCGCTGCTCCGGATGATGGCTGCCGGCCTGGTTCCCGACTGCGAATCGGATGGCTTGCGATTGTTGTCGATTGAGAGTACGCCCGCCGCGCTAGACGCTGTCCGTAGCGGCGTTGCCGATTACGCGTGTGTACCTATTGAGAACTCCATCGACGGGTCGGTGGTGCCCACCTTGGACAGCTTGGCCACCGGTTCGCCGTTGCAAGTGTTCGCTGAGACAACGTTGGATGTGGCGTTCAGCATCGTTGTCAAACCTGGCATCAACGCCGCCGACGTACGCACGTTGGCGGCTTTCCCGGTAGCGGCGGCACAGGTGCGGCAATGGCTCGCTGCTCATCTGTCCGGCGCTGAATTGCGACCGGCATATTCCAATGCCGACGCAGCCCGGCAAGTTGCCGACGGCCAAGTCGACGCTGCAGTGACCTCGCCGTTGGCCGCCACCCACTGGGGGTTGGCGGCTCTAGCCGATGGCATCGTCGACGAACCCAACGCCCGCACCCGCTTCGTCCTGGTCGGCCTACCGGGGCCACCCCTGCCGCGCACTGGGACTGATCGCACATCGGCGGTACTGCGCATAGATAACGCGCCCGGCGCGTTGGTGGCCGCACTTGCCGAATTTGGCATTCGCGGCATCGACCTCACCCGAATCGAATCTCGGCCGACCCGGACCGAACTTGGCACCTACTTGTTCTTTGTGGACTGCATCGGACACATCGATGATGGTGTCATCGCCGAAGCACTCAAGGCGCTAGATCGTCGTTGTGCGGATGTGCGTTACCTTGGCTCCTGGCCGGCAAGCTTGTCCACTGGCCCAGTGACGCTAACGCCGCTGCCGGCGGACCAAGTTTCGCTCTTGTTGGCCGGGTTGTGGGCAGGCAAACTAGATTGGGCTGCTGAGCCAAGGGGGAGGCAGCCATGAGCGGTCGTTTAGTGCTGATGCGACATGGTCAGTCTTATGGCAATGTTGAGCGTAGGTTGGACACACGGCCGCCGGGGGCAGCGCTGACGCCGTTGGGTCGTGATCAGGCCCGTATGTTCGCTCAGGTGGTTGCGCGGCCAGCATTGCTTGTGCACTCAGTGGCCATCCGGGCCTCGGAGACGGCCGCGGTGATCGGCACCGAATTCGATATGCCAACTCGCGAGGTTGCCGGCATTCACGAAGTTCAGGTCGGGGAGCTCGAAAACCGCAACGATGACGACGCGATAGCTGAATTTAATGCCATCTACGACCGTTGGCATTGCGGCGAGCTCAATGTGCCATTGCCTGGAGGCGAGACCGCCAACGACGTGTTGGGCCGCTATCTGCCGGTACTGGTCGACCTACGCATGCGCTATTTGGACGACGACGACTGGAGCGGAGACATCGTCGTCGTCAGCCACGACGCAGCAATCCGGCTCGCCTCTGCAGTACTGGCCGGGGTGGACGGCAACTTTGCGCTGGACAACCATGTGAATAATGCGGAGTCGGTGGTGTTAGCACCCATCACCGACGGTCGGTGGAGCTGTGTACGGTGGGGAGCTCTGACGCCCCCATTCTACTCCCACCCACCCCAACTTGATGCCACTTTGGTGACCGACGCTGTGGCATCGGGTAGGGACTCGCTGAACTGACCGGACCGGCTCACATCGCAACCGCGACCAACTCAGCGTATCCACAGCCGACCGCATCGCAGTCGACGACGAAGCTGTGCGGCATTGACTCGGGGCTGACGCAGACCCCCTCGATGCATTCCGATCAGCCTGGCAACCACCGATTGAATGACGAACGATTAGTGCTGTGGCAGTGATCTGAGCCTGCCCTGCAGTCGAAGCAATCGACGCTTATAATGCCAGGTCCCGACCACTCCGGTACACCGCGCCCATACGACGGAGTGTGATCAAGCCCAGTCCCGTTGATCGTCATCGATGCTGAAGTGGTGAGTGATCTGGTGGATCACCGTGATCGCTACCTGGTCGACGACTTCTTTGTCGGAATCACAGACATCCACTAACGCGTCACGATAAATCGTGACGGCATCAGGCAGTGCTCCAGAGTAGTCTAGAGTCCCACGTGGTCAACGCCACCCCTTCGTACAGTCCGAGCAGAACAGCGTCCTGCGGGCGGCGATAAGCACAACCATGTTGTTCATCGCGGCCATCCGCTTGGGCGAAATCAGGTTCAGTGCATCGGAGACCAGCCTGTCAGATCGCTGTAGGTCCTCTCTCCGCACGGTCATCCGGCTAGCCGCCCGGGGCTGGCTCGGCCGGCCCGGGGGCAGTGCCTACCAATTCTTGGTCGGACGACCGCGGTGCTCCGTCATCTGCGTCATCTACTGGGGGTGGGGGTTTAGTTATCGGCGTAGCCGGCGACGGTGAGGCGGTGGGCGTCTGCGATACTGGTGACCGTGGAACGGTCATAGCCGGCTGTTGCTGGAGGAGATGCTGATTGCCCGGTGGGATCGGGTCTACTGAGGCGTTAGAGTGGTTTGTTGGCACCTGAAGCTGGAGGGGTATCGGGGGTGGGCTGAGTCGTTCTTCAGGGATATCGGGTGGTGATATCGGTGGCTGACCATTGATCAGCAGTAGTCCCTTAGCGCTGTTCACTAGTGTGGCCCAATCACCGTTGCCCCGTGTCGCGCCGATACTACACGCGACCTCACGGCTGCCTGCCGCCCAACTGGACAGCGAGAGGGTGGGATAGATCAGTGTCAGGGTGGTGGTACGCAGCTTGATTGTTGCCAGATAGCTATCGGTCAGCCGAGCGCATGCGTCTTTGATGAATCTGTCCTGCTCAGATTCGGCCGGTAAGGCATTCGGGAATCTCTCGGCCAGATTGACCGTTCCAGTGACCTCCATTGCATGCGGCGCTGCGCAGTCAACTGGAACATCGACCGGTTGGTTGCTGGTGAGGTCGATGCTCAAGCAGGTGCCGGCCGGCCAGATCTTGGACTGATCGATGTTGGCGACCTTGCCCTTGAAGGCGACTTGCTGGTTGTTCGTGCCGGGCAGCTCCAAGCCGCACAGCATGCGCCGCTCGCCGCCCTGGCGCCACGCCCGGTCACCGGACCATAGCATGCTGACGGTGTATTTGCTGTTGGGATCGAACTTGGTGCCGAGATAGTGGCGGACGGCCGCCTCGCACTGTTCCTCACTGATCTGTTGAATGCGAGCCGGTGACGGTGGAGCGGCATTGGGCCCGTATTCCGAACCGGGGAAAGTCCGCATATCGATGGACTCGGCGATTTCAAACCGGTGATTGTCGGCGCAGTCGACGATCCTCGCCGCATCCGGCAGGCCATCTGGCCACATAAGGCAATCACCGCTGGTGGCGCGGTTGAACACGGAGTTGCTCTTGACGCCGGTGCTGGGCACCGGATTGCTGTTGATGTAGGTGGCTAGTCGCCCAGGACCGATCCTCACGGTGGGAATCGCGGTGATCAATCCGCTGATTAGCAGGCCACCAAGAGCGGTGAGTAACAGCCCTCGCCGGGTGGCTCTGGCTTGTACAACACTTGGCCACTGGAACTTGACGGGCGGTTGTTCGTTCTCGCCGGTCAGGTCATCGGCGAGTGTGGGTTCCTCTTTGGGCGAATCCAACATTTCATCCATTCTGGCAGGGCCGACAAAGTGTTGTGACAAACGTTGCAGATGTGGCATCGTTGGGTTCGTTCACGAGGGTGCTCCGGTATGTGCGTGCGCCATTAGTCGCTAAAAGTAGTCTTCAGGCCGTGATCGACTTGAAGTTGCTCCGGGAAGACCCCGACGCGATACGTCATTCTCAACTGAGCCGTGGCGAAGATCCTGCTCTGGTGGATGACCTGCTGAGGGCCGATGCCGCCCGTCGGGCCGCGATTTCGGCTGCAGATTCGCTGCGCGCCGAACAGAAGATTGCCAGCAAACGTGTGGGCTCCGCATCTGCCGAACAACGTCCGGCGTTATTGCAGCGCGCCAAGGACCTCTCCGAACAGGTGAAAACCTTAGAAACCGCGCAGGCTGAGGCCGCGACGGCGTTCACTGCAGCGTATATGGCAGTCTCGAACGTCGTTCTGGATGGAGTGCCCGCCGGCGGGGAGAACGACTACGTGGTACTCGACGTCGTGGGTACTCCACCGCCGTTGAACAATCCAAAAGATCACCTGGAACTCGGCGAATCGTTGAGTCTGATCGACATGCAGCGTGGTGCCAAAGTGGCCGGTTCGCGTTTCTACTTCCTCACCGGTCGGGGCGCACTGTTACAGCTAGGCTTGCTGCAGCTCGCATTGCAGCTGGCCGTCGAGAATGACTTCACCCCGATGATTCCGCCGGTGCTGGCACGCCCAGAGATGATGGCCAGCACCGGATTTCTGGGCGCCCATGCCGAAGAAGTATACCGAGTGGACGATCTTTACCTGGTGGGCACCTCTGAAGTGCCCCTGGCCGGCTACCACTCGGACGAGGTTCTAGACTTGTCTGGCGGACCGCTACGGTACGCGGGTTGGTCATCGTGTTTCCGGCGTGAGGCCGGCAGCCATGGCAAGGATACCCGCGGCATCATCCGGGTGCACCAGTTCGACAAGGTAGAGGGCTTCGTCTACTGTGTACCCACCGACGCCGAGGCCGAACACCAACGGCTGTTAGGCTGGCAGCGTGAGATGTTGGCGCTCATGGAGGTTCCGTATCGGGTAATCGATGTGGCCGCAGGCGATCTCGGGTCGTCGGCGGCTCGTAAGTTTGACTGCGAGGCGTGGGTCCCGACACAGGGGACCTATCGCGAGCTGACTTCGACGTCGAACTGCACCACATTTCAAGCGCGTCGGCTGGCCATACGTTACCGAGATGCCAACGGCAAACCGCAGATCGCGGCCACGGTCAACGGCACACTGGGCACCACCCGATGGCTGGTCGCGGTTTTGGAAAATCACCAGCTGCCCGACGGCAGCGTGCGGGTACCTGACGCGCTGGTCCCGTTTGTGGGGACTCAGCTGCTGGAGCCGATTCGCTGAGGTGCAACTAGCGAGGGATTGTCTGCCTCGAAGGGCATGCAAGCGTTACGCGCGGTGAATGCTAGGAGGTGTCGTGATGTTCCGGTTGTTACACAGCGTGTCAACAGCGCGAATCAGTAGGCAATTTCGCTGGGTAATCTGGTACGGATCGTCGGTGTTGTTCTGGGTCAGGGAAGCGGTTTTGATCTTGATCCAAACGTGCTCGTAGTGTGAGAGAGGCGATGTGCAAGGCCTAAGTTCATAATCACAGTGACAGCGATCGCAGGTTCGGTCAATGACGGTCTCGCGCTCAAGAAGGGTTCACTGCTCCTGTCGACGTGGTCACTGACGCCGTGGACGACGTGATCAACGCCTACGTCATAGATGTGGCCGGTATTCCGAAGTCCGATGGGAACGATCGGATGCTGGACGGACTATTAAGGAGACAAGTTGGGGCTTTGTTGTCCCATCAGGTCTCTGCCAGAAGGACCGCAAACTTTCCGAATCTTTGGCATCGAGCGCGACCAGCACAATCGCCTTTTTTGGTAACGCCTACTCCTGGGGAGGCGTTGGTGGCGGCGGGATTCGATATATTTTGCCGACGGTCGACTTAAAGGTTATGGCGGTAGCGCTACGTGGTATCGGTGGCGACCCGCTGATCCAGTACACCGATTCGGTGAAGATGTTCGCCTACCTCAACGAGGTGCACGGGGCAAACGTTGTTAGCGGAATAGTGGATGCTGGCATAGGGCTAGATTCCGACGTGAGCGCTAGGCCCGGCACACTACCCAAATACCTTTGAGCAGGTGTAGTAGGTGTGCCACACATGAATTTAAGCACTCTACTGTCGATGACATGTTGTTTGGTTCAGTCACTCACGTGTCGGACCTTTACTTTCCGGACCACGAGAAGCATGGCGCCCTGAGTAGCTCGATGATGATGTTGATCGTCAACATCCTCTATTGTGGTCCTGCTCCACCGGACAGCGCCGCCGCGATCGTCTTTGGACCGGGTATTCCTGATGGTGAGTTCGTGCAGATGAAGAAGTTGTGTGGCGGCATCAGCGCGCTTACCACGCATCTGCCCCAACTTCTAGAAAGCAACGGCGGCGAAATTTGGTTGTGTGCCACGGTGACCGATGTCCTCGTCGTTGGCAGGGTGCATGAGGTGCACACCGAGTCGAGAGCTACCTGGATCGCTCTGATTATTGTCTCCGCGGTCGTGTCCGACATCACGGTCAACGAGTTGATCAATCCTGCGGTGCTGCCTGCTGATAGTACGTGCGGATCAACCACCACGGCAGTTACTTACAGATACGCTTTTCTCTGGACGAGACTCCTAACTTCGCGGCACTCTGCCCGATGCTGAATGATCTTAATATGTAAGCCATCGATTGGGCTCTTCTGCACACCGGGAAAGTCCAGCAGCAATGGGCCGATTGCCGTCGGGGTGTCATGTCGGCTGGTCTTATGGTTGTTTTACAGATCCCGTAGTTACATGATCCGGGCTTGACGTTTGAGGGTAAGCATGCCGGGCTGGCGTTTGCATTGTTCTTCCCGGTCGACGGTGGTCCAGGCGGTGCAGCCTATAGGACGGTGAAAAGCTAAATAGGTCAACGAGTGATCGATAAGGTCACATGATTGGCGCTGAACTGCGAAGGCAACACCATCCAGCATATCACCTTTATACCCAAGAATATAGGCGTAATGTTCGGTTCCCCGAGTGACGATTACTGCCATGAGCTACTGCACTTAGATCAGATCAGCATCAGCCTGCTCAGCTTGAAAGGCTATTTGTGTCAGCCGACCCAGGTCAATGGCTTCTATCTGGGTAGTTCGGGATGCCATGGTGGACTTGTGATCACGTTTATTTCCGGTGATACATGCCGGTCATGTGGCGCTGGCCGATCTGTGCCGTTAACCACACTAATTCATAAGCTTATCCAGAAGTGCGAGAAATTCGTCGACGTGTGTCGGCGTAAAAGCCAGGCTCGGTCGGACCCCGGGTATGACCAAGATGATCAAGGTCGACTTGAATGGTTGGTGTACGTCAAGTGGTAGCCAGCGACAGAGATCCGAGGTGCCCTATATGCGAAACCGTTGAATGGATCAGGTCAATCCATCAGATTTGTATCTGCGGATCACGTCCAGCGCGATAGCTTCGATTTGCCAGAAGGAGAGTGACAGCAGTGCAATGTGATTGCCGCGTGATCCAGCTGGACAGGGTCGTTGTCGTAAGATTACTGCGTAGCTGAAATCATTTTCGGGAACTTCGTAACTGATGGCCTCGTGAGGTGAGGCAACGTCCGTCGTCCAATCGCCACTGCCACCCATGTAAATTGCAAGTCAGTGTGTTACCCTCCACCACGCCAAACTTCGATAAATCGGCTTTGAGGTGAGGGCAGCGGCGCTGAATCTCCCAGCCGTCCAGGGTGATCGATGTGGAATCATCATGGGTCTCAGCGAACCAACCTTCAGTATAGGCGATGCGCTCATCGGTCAGACACTTGAAGAACGTGTACAGATATTCGTTGTAGCCGCCGACTCGCCGAGCCTTAAATCGCATGGACAAGAAGATGGTGTTGACCCAGTCCGGCTCGTGATCGCGTACTACGGTACGTACCAACTCCGGCGCTATCTCGAAACCGTAGCGCATTTTCTCATCAGAAATCCGTTCGCGTACAATCCGTTTTGGAAAATCCAAAACAACAGTTTCGGGCCCGATCACCAATTCGACTGGGTAGCCGATTCCATCGCAGATCGCATTGCTTTGCAGCATGATTGGTTCGAACAGCGCGCGTAACTGCTCTAGTAGCGGCTCACCGTCGGCGGGTGCCCAGCCGGCCCGTTCCGCATTCAGGGCGGGGGTCATCCTTTCGGCATAATCGGCGATGTACGCTGGCTTTCCAGTGCCGAATATCGCCTTAACCTGTTCTGTAGTGAGTGGATGCCTCAGCGAATTCAGGGCATTCCCTGTGAAGTCAGCGATCGACCCGGGAATCATCAGCAAACCGTTGTTGTGTCCGTGGGTGCGCATCTGATCTAGAAACACCATTTGGTCGGGAAAGATATTGTCTGCTTCCCCGCGGTCATCGTTAAGGTGGCGTAAGTCAGGGTCCAAAAAGCACGGCGGTCCCGCTGACGGCACCACCCAGCTGGCCCCCACCTGAGTGATGTATTGGCGGGCGCGGTCCATCTGCCGTTGGCGTTTTTGGGTGGCGAACGCCTCTTTGGCGCGGGCAGGCATGTCGTATACCATCGGATACCAGATCGCGCCGGAATACTGCAATAGATGCACATCAACGTGGCTGAACTGAGATGACAATAACTCCAGATCGACCGGCCGAGCGTCATTCATGTTGAAAACCGTTGTTGTACCATCGGAAACCACCAACGCAGAGTCGCCGATCGGACCATCGGCGGGGGACCGAAGGGCGATGATCATGATGTCGAGCTTGCCTTTAGGTCCTGTCAGGCGGTGCTTGACTGAGTTGGTGGTCTCGAAAAATCGGCGAAACCCTAACTTCTGCAGTGCATTTCGCAGGTCAGGAACTGGATAGTCGGGCAACAGTACCACCGCGTTCTTATTGACATGGGCGCGTAGGTGCTTGGCGTCGAAGTGGTCCTTGTGTAGGTGTGAGACATACAGATAGTCGCAATCACCCAAGGTGTCCCAATCTAGTGTACTATTGTCAGGAAATGGGAACCATGATGTGAAGTATGCTGGATTGACCCAAGGGTCGCACAAAATGCTGCCCGCGTGGGTCTCCATTCTAAAGCCGGCGTGTCCTACGCTGGTGACTTGCACAACCACCTTCCAGCTGTCTTTGTATGACCGTTTCGCCGATCAGGTCTGTGGGTACGCACTACTTTGAGCTTAGCCCAAGATATCAATTTTAGGCCTGCTACAGACGCCGGTAGTAATCAATGCATGATGGGTCTGGCTCGATGCCGTAGACAGCAAAAACTCCGCGTCTTATACCCGATCGAGGTAGTTCCAGCTTAACGACAGCGAAGCTACCGTGAGGTCGGTTCACCGGTCGGCCACACCGGGACCACCGAAATCGATGTGTCCACAGCATCCACAGTAGTGGCCGTCGTCGTAGATATAAGGTGTCAGGTGAGCAGGGATCATCGTGACAGACCACCGGTTGGTTTACCGGGCGGCGGCTAGTCCAATTGTGTTTGTTGTGAAGGCGTCAGCGTGTCCAGCTGGCTGGTCACTTACCAGTCAAACGGGCATGATCGTACTGGCAGTTGGCCGTGCAGCGTACGCAACTCCGCACCGATCTCACCGTCGCATCTGGATCTGTGACCCAGCGTGGGTGTACCGCCTACCGCCGCGCAGCGCACGGATTTGCAACTACACTTAGCCCCCCTGCGCCCACGCCAGACACCTGCGGTGCCGTAATGTAGTGCCTCAACCAGTGCAGACGGCGCGCTACATCGGCCAAGTCGGCTGCCCCTGTTTCCGCTATTTTGATGAACTAGCTGTCCGAGCTGTTGAACTCCACCCGAAAGATGACACCGCCTAGCTCGTTGACCCAGACCGTATGCATGGGACCTACCGGCAGTAAACCGGTTGACGACGACAGGTACCTGCGGCAAGTACATCGAGAAGGGCAACGCTGCCTCTTGTTCGGAATTTGAGGCGGCGCACCGCCAAGAGCGCTAGGCTAAGTGGCTGTGGAACCGGCATACGGGACTGTTATTCAGCTCGCTCGCCTGGTCTGGCGTATTCAGGGTCTGAAGATCAGTGTCTTGGGTATAGAAAACTTACCTACCAGCGGCGGTGCCGTCATAGCCATCAACCACACCGGCTACCTTGACTTCACCTTTGCGGGTTTGCCCGCCTACCAGCAAGGCCTCGGGCGCAAAGTGCGGTTCATGGCCAAGCAAGAGGTATTCGTCGGTAAAATCACCGGACCGATTATGCGCAGCCTGCGGCACATTCCGGTGGACCGGCAAAACGGGGCGGCGTCTTACGAAGCTGCTGTCCGAAACCTCAAAAATGGTGAGCTTGTAGGCGTCTACCCCGAAGCGACGATCAGCCGAAGCTTTGAGATCAAGGAATTCAAAGGGGGAGCGGCCCGGATGTCAGTAGAGGCCGGGGTACCGATCATTCCGCACATCATCTGGGGCGCCCAGCGGATCTGGACCAAAGACCACCCTAAGAAGCTCTTTCGCCCTAAAGTGCCGATCATAGTACTCGTTGGCGAACCGATTGAACCGACGCTGGGCGTAACGGAATTGAAAGGCTTGTTGCATTCCCGGATGCAGCATCTGTTGGAACGAGCCCAAGGGCTGTATGGGCCGCATCCGGTTGGGGAGTTTTGGGTGCCGCATCGGCTAGGTGGAGGTGCCCCTTCGCTAGTCGAGGCAGCCCGCCTTGACACCGAGGAGGCAGCCGAAAGGGCGGTGCGGCGCGCCCAGCGTGCTGATCGGGCCGATGCGGCGGAGTAGTTATCGATAGCGAAACCGAACCTTTTACACGCTCAAGATCCTGGCTCAGTTGGTTATCCCGACCAGTGGAAGCCAGGTTACCTATATGGACGAGAATAATGTCTCCGACCACGGTGGTGCAGTGATCGCAATCAACCACACCAGCTGTGTCGGCCGACTGCCTGTCGTCTTGGTGATATTGCATTGGTGGCATCGGCTTTGATTTATTAAGCAAGACTGCGATGCAACAAATATACTTGATCAAGCATATTTGCACTATATCCGGTAGGTCGTGACGTCGGGGCAGGTGCTTTTGCTGCAGCCGTCCAGCGATTACGGTGAAAGGGAGCTGGTTGGAATCCATCCGGAGGATATCATCAGCCGTGGCTTCGAACTAAAGGAATTCAAGCTCAGCCCCGTCCAAATGACTATCCAAGCTGATATCCTGATCGTGTCCATAGATTGTTTGGGATCCGCAACGGATCTGGACCAAGGACCATCCTAAGAACATCGGTCGCAACAAGGTCTCAATCACTGTGCGAGTAGGGTCCCGTTGTATGCCGCAGAGGTCAGATTGTCCGGTGTTGCGCTGCGCGGATCGATGACTATGTTGCTATACCTGACGCAGGAACACTATCCGCATCGCATGGGCGATGCATTGGGTACTGTGACGGCTGGGTGGCAGCACGCGGACTCAGGAAGACTCTCTGGTGATCCATTTGGCTGAACTGCAAGGCTGGGTTCGAAAGTACGGGACCGATGGTGTGACGCCATCGGGCCAGAAGAGCCAAAGTGGCTCACGCTGGCCATTTCGATCTGGCTGTGAGAGCAGCTCGTTTCGGTGACGTCGCAGTGACCAATCTGACTAGGCCCACTCCACCGCCGATCCAGCCAACACTCATCGCCTGCGATATCGACGGCACGTTGCTCGATGAGCATGAAACCGTAACCTCGCGTACCCGCGACGCAGTGCGCTCCACCGTGGCCGGTGGAGCGCATTTCGTCTTGGCCACTGGCCGCCCGCCGCGTAGGGTGCGGCCGGTTGTCGACGCACTTGGTTTCCCGCCGATGGCGGTATGTGCCAACGGGGCCGTGATCTACGACCCTGCGACCGATAGAGTGGTGTCGGCGTGCACGCTGGCTGTCGACATATTGGGTGAGCTGGTCGAGATCGCAACGCGTGTCATCCCTGATGTTGGTCTGGCTGTCGAGCGTTTAGGTGATAGCGCCCATGACAGCACGACCCCACAGTTTGTCAGCTCAGTGGGTTATGACCATACGTGGCTCAACTCGGACAACACAGAGGTGTCGGTCGAAGATCTGTTTAGTGTTCCAGCTATCAAGTTGCTGATCCGCAAGGCCGGTGCTCGTAGTGCGGATATGGCTGCCGAACTGGCTAAACATGTCGGGATCGCGGGTGACATCACCTATTCCACCAACAATGGGCTAGTGGAGATCTTGCCGTTGGGAATCAACAAGGCCGCTGGTGTCGAAAAGGTCGGCCGGCCGCTAGGGATCGGTGACGGCAACGTGGCGGCTTTCGGTGACATGCCGAACGACGTTCTGATGCTGTTACGGGCAGGTCATGGCGTGGCGATGGGTAACTCGCATCCCGACGTGCTGGCTGCTGCCGACGAGATTACTGCTCCCAACACCAATGACGGTGTTGCCTGGGTGTTGGAACGCTGGTTGCGCTAACCTCTGCGAGAGGTGTTGTCGAAGCCTCTTGCTGATGAACACCGCGATTTCTTAGAGTATCGTCGCCACGCGACAATAGCCACGTTAGGGCGCCCGATACGTTGGCAGCGAGAAATGCTCGGTCGATACCGCTGGTTCGTTGAGGATCTGTGTTGCCAGCGGCGTCGAGATCCCGTCGACAACTTGGGTTAGGTTGCCGGTCAACCGCTCGAAGTTCAACGTTCCATGCTGGAAGTTCTGCGTGATCTGCAGCGGCTCTTGTATCTCCGCGCTAGTTGGCAGCCCGAGCGGACCACGTTCGTAACTCAGTGAGGCCCAGGCAGCGTAGATCGCACCGGTTACTGGCTCAGCACCAATCTCGGGCGACCAGTACATCGCGCCCTTGGCGAAGGTGACATAGCGGGCCGCACCCTCGGCACTCGCCTCTGGTGCGGTCGGTGCGCCCAGGACGCTGTTCATGCCGCCGATCGCTTGCCAGTGTTCGTAGATCGCGCCGCCCTCAAGTGCTTTTACCAACTCCTCTGGCGGATCGTTGAAATGCGAAGCAATGTCCCGGATTTCATCCGTCAGTGCATAGGCGATGTTGCCCGGGCAGTCGGTGTTGCTGACGTCGCGATGGGTGAAGATGGCGGGCAAGGTCGCGGTGGCACCAGCCGGAAAGAGAGTGTAGTGGCTTCCCGCCGATTCCAGTGCTACCATCCCTTTAGGGTCGACGCCGTCCAGGCCTAAGCGCCAGCCGAGTAGTCGGCCCACAGTTCGGATCTGGATCGGTGTTGGCGCTACGTCGTCAAAGTTGCCAATCATGGCTACACCCCAGGTGCTGCGATTGAAACCACCAGTGTGGAAAGCTTCAACTGCTTTAGTGAGCCCCCCGGCGCTGCCCTCAAATACCTGGCCGTATTTATCGACCAGTGCGTTGTAGGCGATGTCACACCAGCCCAGCGTCTTGCTGTGGTAGGTGTAGATAGCCTTGACGATCTCGGTCGATTCCAACGGTGAATAATCATTGCTGCCCGCAGTGTGGTGCACGACTGCGGCGTGAACCCCGTTATCGTACTGTGGAGTACCGCATCGTAGCGACTCGTCGGCTCCCCATTCAGCGCGGCTGATGATGTTGGGCGCCTGGCCCGGTATAAGTACCTCGGACGGCATTGTCGATTGCGTTCGGGCCGGCGCGTGCGGCAGCGAAATTAGGATTGCGGAGATGTTCTGGGTGTTCGGCCTTAGGGGCAGTTCCGTGGTGACCGGCTTATAGCTTAGGTCATGTTTATTGGGCTTATACAGTCTTTCCGGTTCAGCACTTCGTAGCTGGTTCATTGGCGCATCGGTAGGACGGGTGATTGCAATCTGCACGGTTCTGGTGCTGCCGATGAATACCGGATCTGTGCTGCGGTGGCCTTCGGTCGACCGGTTCGACGCATCATAGGCTGCCGGGTCGGGTGGGGCGGTCTCATGTTCAGTCTGGTACCAGGGCCCCCACGAGCCGTCGGGGCGTTGTGCGCGTACACGGGTAGAGGTGCCGGTCAGGTCACCGGTCAATGCGACCAATGAAAACGGGGTGTCCTGGGTGAGTTCGTGAATCGTGGCACCTCTGCCGAGCCCGATCAGTGGCTTCTCGGTGAATTGGGTGTCGCGAATTGGTGGGAAAGCGGGAGCGCTTTCGTGTGTCGGATCCGCGATCCACGAGACGATGACGATCGTTGTCGCGATAGCGGTGAGTGACACCGTCAAGCTGCGGAATGGCACCAGTCAATGTTACGTGTGTTTTTATTGTTATCCATGAGGCAGTACGGTATCCGTGTCTCGAAACTTGCCGAAATCCTGTTCGACGTCACCGCAGAGGTTTATTTGCTGAGGCAGGTTTGTTTGGCCATTGGGTCAAATGCAACTCTACGGTGCGGTTTTTAGGGTTGCTATGTGACAGGCACCAGTGACGTAGCGGGCGGCGTTACTGCGCTCGACACGTTATTGGCTGCGTTGCTGTTCTGCACGCCCTGCGCGATTGCTGGCATCAACACATCCTTGATTAGGTCCATGACCTGGTTGGTGCCCAGCTGGTTCGCGACTTGCATCACGTCATCGACGATCCCACCACCGCCGGTGCTGTTGTTGCCAATACCGCTTGGGCTGGTCGGCGATAGCCCGCCTAACGTGGAGGGATCGCAGAGTATTGGATAGGTGTCGTCGGCGCCCGGGTTCAGGTCCGGTGCGGTGAGTCTGGGTGTTCCTAATCCTGGATTGATCGAATTGGGAGTGCTCAAGCCGTTGCCAGCATCGCCGGTGCCAGTTAGCGCAGGCACTGACGGCATGTTGATTCCAAACTGCGACAGTCCCTGGAAGAGCGCGGACATCACCTCTCCGGACAGGTCGGCAATTGCTGCCGCTTGTTTGAATTCATGGTGCTCGGGTATGGGTTTGGCGCCGGTGGTCGATTCGTAAACGAGGAAGTATGCGCAAGGACTCGCGACTGCCAGGGCGGCGACTGCGTTTATGACTGTCGAGAGCTTGCGTCGGCGTCGGTTCGGCACGGAAGTCTCCTCAATCTGGACTGCTTGTGTTGTCGGGCTTGCCTGCCTTCGACGTTCTCGAGTGTGCAGGATTAGCCTCGTCTGATTGATGATACGAGTGTGGCCAGTGTTGCCAGAGTGGTTATATCGAATCGTGAGGTAATTGCGATCTTGAGTTCGCCCCGCGATTACCGCCGCCGTTAGCTGTTCCGGGCCGGTTGAATCACGACCAACTCGAGCCGTCAAATGGGGTTATGTCCAAAAAGTCAGATACCCTAGGCAACCGATGACCGCTCGTTTCGATCTCCTCGTTGTTGGCTCGGGGTTTTTCGGCCTGACAATTGCCGAACGCGTGGCGACCCGGCTGGATAAGCGCGTCCTTATTGTCGAGAAACGCCCGCACATCGGTGGCAACGCCTATTCAGAAGCCGAGCCGCAGACCGGCATTGAAGTCCACAAGTACGGTGCCCACTTGTTCCATACCTCTAATAAGAGGGTATGGGACTACGTGCGGCAATTCACCGAGTTCACCGACTACCGACACCGGGTTTTCGCGATGCACAAGGGGCAGGTATACCAGTTCCCGATGGGACTCGGCTTGGTGTCGCAGTTCTTCGGTCGGTGTTTCACTCCCGACGAAGCGCGACAGCTGATCGCCGAACAGGCCGCTGAAATAGATACGGCAGACGCGGAGAACCTCGAAGAGAAAGCGATCTCGTTGATTGGCCGACCACTCTACGAGGCGTTCGTGAAGGGGTACACAGCAAAACAGTGGCAGACCGATCCCGCCAAACTTCC
This sequence comes from Mycobacterium uberis, assembly GCF_003408705.1. Taxonomy (GTDB): domain Bacteria; phylum Actinomycetota; class Actinomycetes; order Mycobacteriales; family Mycobacteriaceae; genus Mycobacterium; species Mycobacterium uberis. Next base: position 133,562 of record NZ_QAYL01000001.1, on the reverse strand, counting down.
GGCCGCCGTCATTAGTCGGCTACCAGTGCGATACACCTTTGACAATCGATACTTCAGCGACACTTATGAGGGCTTGCCGGTCGACGGTTACACGGCATGGTGTACGAAGATGGCCGCCGACGACCGTATCAAGGTGCGACTTGACACCGACTGGTTCGAAGTCGCCGATCAGTTGCGTGCTGACAGCCCGGGAGCCCCGGTTGTGTACACCGGTCCGCTGGATCGTTACTTCGACTACGCGGAGGGCCGTCTCGGCTGGCGCACCCTGGACTTCGAGATGGAAGTGCTACCGATTGGCGACTTTCAGGGTGCGCCGGTGATGAACTACAACGACCTTGATGTGCCTTTTACGCGCATCCATGAGTTCCGCCACTTCCACCTCGAGCGCGACTATCCGACCGATAAGACGGTGATCATGCGGGAATACTCCCGCTTTGCCGAGTACGACGATGAGCCCTACTATCCCATCAACACCGAGGCTGACCGCGCTATGTTGACCGCCTATCGAGCCAGGGTTAAGTCCGAAACCGCGTCGTCAAGGGTCCTGTTCGGGGGGCGATTGGGCACCTACCAATATCTGGATATGCATATGGCTATTGCTAGCGCGCTGAACATGTACGATAACATCCTTGCGCCGCACCTGCGTGATGGTGATCCCTTATGGCAGGAATCAGCGGGAGCTGCGGTTGCTGCACGGCCTGCATCAGTGGTTACTGGGTGGGAGGGCGACGCGTAATGACCGCCGTGAGCCTGCTGGCCCGCGTCATTCTGCCGCGTCCGGGTGAACCTCTCGATGTCCGTAAGCTGTATCTCGAGGAGTCAACCACCAATGCCCGGCGCGCGCATGCGCCGAGCCGCACTGTGCTGCAGATCGGCGCAGAGTCCGAGGTGTCGTTCGCCACGTACTTTAATGCGTTCCCGGCCAGCTATTGGCGCCGCTGGACGACCTGCGAGTCGGTGGTGCTGCGGGTCGAAGTAACCGGAGCTGGACGCGTCGACGTCTATCGCACCAAGGCTACCGGAGCGCGAATCTTCGTTGAAAGCCGCGAGTTCACCAGTGTCGAGAGTGACCCCAGCAAGGCTCAAGTCGTGGAGGTTGAGGTGGGACTGCAGCCGTTCGAAGACGGCGGCTGGATTTGGTTCGACATCACCACCGACACCAGGGTTACTCTGTGTAGCGGCGGCTGGTATGCCACCAGACCGGTTCCAGGCAAGGCCAACATTGCGGTCGGTATCCCGACCTTCAATCGGCCCGCAGCCTGTGCCAACGCGTTAGCTGAACTCACCGCCGACCCATTGGTGGACGAGGTGATCGGTGCGGTGATCGTGCCTGATCAAGGCGTCCGCAAGGTACGCGATCATCCGGACTTTTCGGCTGCGGCTGCCCGGCTTGGCGATCGGCTCTCCATTCACGATCAGCCCAACCTGGGCGGATCCGGAGGCTATAGCCGAGTGATGTATGAGGCGTTGAAAAACACTGACTGTCAACAGATCCTGTTCATGGATGACGACATCCGCATTGAGCCGGACTCGATTTTGCGGGTATTAGCGATGCACCGCTTCGCTAAGAGCCCAATGCTGGTGGGCGGCCAGATGCTCAACCTGCAGGAGCCGTCGCACCTGCACATCATGGGCGAAGTGGTGGATAGGTCGAACTTCATGTGGACCGCTGCGCCGCACACCGAGTACGATCACGATTTCGCTGAATATCCGTTGAACGACAAAGAAGACAAAAGCAAGCTGCTGCACCGGCGCATCGACGTTGACTATAATGGCTGGTGGACGTGTATGATCCCGCGGCAAGTCGCCGAAGAACTGGGGCAGCCACTGCCACTGTTCATCAAATGGGATGATGCCGACTACGGTCTGCGGGCCGCCGAGCACGGCTACCCGACGGTCACACTGCCCGGCGCAGCGATCTGGCATATGGCCTGGAGTGACAAAGACGACGCCATCGACTGGCAGGCCTATTTCCATTTGCGCAACCGGTTGGTGGTCGCAGCTATACACTGGGACGGCGATGTTACCGGCTTGGTTCGCAGTCACCTGAAGGCGACGCTGAAACACCTTGCTTGTCTTGAATATTCAACGGTGGCAATCCAGAACAAGGCCATTGATGACTTCCTGGCCGGCCCGGAACACATCTTCTCGATTTTGGAATCGGCGCTGCCGCAAGTACACCGCATGCGCAAGGAGTACCCCGACGCGGTTGTTCTGTCGACAGCAACCGAATTGCCGCCTCCGGTGCACAAGAACAAGGTTACGAAACCGCCGGTGAACCCATTGTCCATCGGCTATCGACTGGCGCGTGGGATATTCCACAACCTCACCGTGGCTGACCCCGACTGCCACCAACGTCCGGAATTTAACGTGCCAACTCAGGATGCGCGCTGGTTTCGACTATGTGTGGTTGACGGGGTCACCGTCACTACCGCCGACGGGTGCGGCGTGGTCTACCGGCAGCGTGACCGGGCCAAGATGTTCTCGTTGCTGTTTTCCTCGCTGCGTCGTCAGCGGCAGCTGGCGCGCCGGTTCGACGAGATGCGCAAGATCTACCGTGACGCCTTGCCGGTGTTGTCTAGCAAGCAGAAGTGGGAGACGGCGTTGTTCCCGGCCGCAGACCTCCCCACCACCCAAGCCTCCGAGCATGCCTGAAGCACCTCTTTTTGAGGCGCCTACTGGTGAACTGGCAGTGGTGGTGGCCGTACAGTCGGCATTGGTTCACCGCACCGGTGTGTTGCCGATGACGCGAGGAATGTCGCATTTCGGAGAACACAGCATCGGCTGGCTGGTGGCATCATTGCTCGGCGCCATCCTGGTGCCGTGCCGCCGCCGGGACTGGTTAGTGGCTGGAGCTGGGACGTTCGTCGCACATGGAGTCGCCGTGCTGATCAAACGGATGGTCCAGCGTACCCGGCCGAGCCATCCAGCCATCGCGGTGAATTTTGACGTACCCACTCAGCTGAGCTTTCCGTCGGCGCATGTAACTTCGACCACAGCCGCGGCCATCTTAATCGGCCGGGCCAGCGGACTGACCAAAACAATAGCCGCCGCGGTGCTGGTGGCTCCGATGGTGTTGTCGCGGATAGCGCTGGGGGTGCACTATCCCAGCGATGTGGCCTTCGACGTCGTGCTCAGTGCTGCGATTGCAGGCACTACCGCTCGTTTTGAAAGCTGGTTGTTACGCAAATGGCCGACCCACTCCGGCCCCAGCACGGCGGGAGGTGCGGCCAAATGAGTGAAGATGTGCTGATTGGGCCTCCAGGGAACCTGGTCACCGGGGTGGCTCGGGCGATTCGTCCGCGGCAGTGGGTGAAGAATGTACTGGTTTTGGCCGCGCCGGTGGCCGGATTGGGCGGCGGCATGCACTATAAGTATGCCGAACTGCTGGCCGACGTGTCGCTGGCCTTCGTAGTGTTTAGCCTGGCAGCCTCGTCAGTGTACTTGATCAACGACGTGCGCGACATTAAGGCGGACCGAGAGCACCCGACCAAGAGGTTCCGGCCGATAGCGGCCGGTGTGGTTCCCACGTGGCTGGCCTACACCCTCGCAGCGGTGCTGGGGGTGGCTTCCCTGATCATTGCCTGGCTACTGACCCCAAATCTGACGCTAGTCATGGCGATCTACATTGGTATGCAGTTGGGCTACTGCTTTGGTCTTAAACACCAAGCCGTGGTCGATATCTGCATAGTGTCGTCGGCGTATTTGGTCCGAGCCATCGCTGGCGGTGTGGCCACCAACATCTCACTGTCACAGTGGTTTTTGCTGACTGCGGCGTTTGGATCGCTATTCATGGTAGCCGGTAAGCGATACGCAGAGCTGCAGTTGGCCGAACGCACCGGCGCGGCAATCCGCAAATCGCTGGAAAGCTATACTAGCACCTACTTGCGGTTCGTTTGGACGTTGTCGGCCACCGCGGTGGTTATGTGTTATGGGTTGTGGGCCTTCGAACGTGACCGTCACTCGGGGTCCTGGTTTGCGGTGTCGATGGTCCCGTTCACTATCGCGATCTTGCGTTACGCGGTAGATGTTGACGGCGGGCTGGCCGGGGAACCCGAAGACATCGCGCTCCGTGATCGGGTGCTACAGTTGCTGGCACTGACGTGGGTCGGAACAATTGGTGCCGCTGTTGCCTTCGGCTAATATCGATCTGACCGGCTTCACGGACCCAAAGGGCTCCAATGGGTCGATGATTTGGCGCAGGCCGGTGATCAGGAAGGTCGGTTGGCCTCTGTTTCCGTACCATGTGGTAGCCCGGGTCAGCCTGTGGGTCAGCGTCGTGGTTATGGCTGTGCTGTTTGGTTGGGGGGCCTGGCAACGACGTTGGATCGCTGATGACGGGCTGATCATCTTGCGCACCGTGCGCAATCTGTTGGCTGGCAATGGACCGGTATTCAATCAAGGTGAACGGGTGGAGGCCAACACCTCCACGGCATGGACTTATCTGCTGTATGTGGGGAGCTGGGTCGCCGGGCCGATGCGTTTGGAGTATGTGGCATTGGCCGCGGCTCTAGTGCTTTCTGTACTCGGCGTTGTGCTACTGATGCTGGGTACAGGCCGATTGTATGCACCTAGTTTGCGTGGCCGTCAGGCGATCGTGCTGCCCGCCGGAGCGCTAGTTTACATTGCGCTGCCGCCAGCGCGGGACTTCGCCACATCCGGCTTGGAGAGCGGCCTGGTGTTGGCGTATCTGGGGCTGTTGTGGTGGATGATGGTCTGTTGGGGGCAGCTGCTGCAGAATCGTAATCGTCCGCAAAGCCGGGGATTCATCGGCGCATTGGCCTTCATGGCGGGGTGCAGTGTTCTGGTACGTCCCGAATTGGCGTTGATGGGCGGGCTTGCGCTTATTATGCTGATGATCGCGGCCTGGACCTGGCGGCTCCGCGCGCTGATCGCGGTCGCTGGAGGATTTCTGCCGGTTATCTACCAGATATTCCGGATGGGCTACTATGGCCTGCTGGTACCGGGTACCGCTCTGGCCAAGGACGCAGCGGGTAACAAGTGGTCCCAGGGGATGATCTATTTATCGAATTTTAACCAGCCTTACGCATTGTGGATGCCGGTGGTGCTCTTAGTGCCATTGGGGTTGTTGCTAATGCCGATTCGTCGTCGGTCATCATTTGTGTGCTCTATGGAGGCCCACAACTACGGCCAGGTGACTCGGGCGATACAAAGTCCGCCAGCTGTTGTGGTTTTCGTCGTCGCCAGCGGATTTTTGCAGGCATTGTACTGGATCCGGCAAGGTGGCGACTTTATGCACGGAAGAGTGTTGTTGGCGCCGATATTTTGTTTGCTGGCTCCGGTGATGGTAATCTCGGTGGCGCTTCCTGACAGGGCGGACTTCTCGCGACAGACCCGCCATTGGCTGGTTGGTGTGGCCGGCCTACTGTGGCTGGGGATCGCAGGCTGGTCGCTGTGGGCAACCAACTCGCCGGGGATGGGTGATGATGCCACCCATGTTAGCTACTCGGGGATCGTCGACGAGCGACGTTTCTACGCGCAAGCTACCGGCCACGCCCATCCGTTGACCGCGGCCGACTATCTGGATTATCCGCGGATGGCTGCGGTCCTGGTAGCGCTCAACAACACCCCTGACGGTGCGTTGTTGCTACCGTCTGGCAACTACATTCAGTGGGATATTGTGCCGATGATTCAGCCATCGCTACCTGCGCCGGGAAATCCTCTGGGCAGTGCAGTGTCGCAAAAGCCCCAGCACACGGTGTTTTTCACTAACCTCGGTATGCTTGGGATGAACGTCGGACTTGATGTCCGGGTGATCGACCAAATCGGGTTGGCGAATCCACTGGCGCAACACACCGAACGACTGCAACGCGGTCGGATCGGGCATGACAAGAACCTTTTCCCGGACTGGGTTATCGCCGACGGCCCATGGGTGAAGCGGTACCCGGGCATTCCCGGCTATCTCGACCAGACATGGGTTGCGCAAGCGACAGTGGCCTTGCAATGTTCCGGGACTCAGGCGGTGCTGAACTCGGTGCGCGCCCCGATGACCCCGCATCGGTTCATCTCCAACCTGTTGAATTCGTTTGAGTTCACTCAGTACCGGATTGACCGTGTTCCGCTCTATGAGCTCGCCAGGTGTGGGCTTCCAGTACCCGACGCGCCCTCCGCTACCCCACACGAATGAGCACTCGGCTTAGACGACTCGCGAGTGAGGTGAAGTCAGCCAATTTCGGCCGCTGTGCCGTCTCAGATGGCATGAAATCTGCGCAGCCATAGGACCGATCCTGCAAATACTGACAGCAAAATCACAATTTAGCCCTCAACTGCGCGGTGGTACCCGTCAGACACGTGCAGAAATGCTGTTTCCAGGGCTGCGTTTGATGTGAAAATCATCGAAATATAGCCTCCGGATAGCGGTTTGAGCAATTCGTTCGATGCCAGCGAATGCCTTAAGTTGTGGTTGACTAAACGGGCACTGCAGAGTCTAGCGTATGCAGTTCTCTCTAAATTTAAGGATGTGTCAAAACGTAACAATGCATGTAAAGGATGATGAGGAAGCAAGAATGAAGTTGTTTGAGAGGTTTCGACGCGCTGTGGCGGGTATGCCACGTCGACTCGCGGTTGGGGCCGTAGGAGCGGCTCTGCTGTCGGGTCTGATCGGCGTCGTCGACTCGGCAACCGCGGGGGCGTTCTCGCGGTCGGGACTGCCGGTAGAGTATCTGAAGGTTCCGTCGGTGGGGATGGACCGCGACATCAAGGTCCAGTTCCAAAACGGAGGTGTCAACTCGCCCGCACTGTACCTGCTAGATGGGTTGCGCGCGCAGGACGATTTCAGTGGCTGGGACATCAACACTCCCGTTTTCGAATGGTACTACCAGTCGGGCCTTTCGGTAGTAATGCCGGTCGGCGGACAGTCCAGCTTCTACAGTGACTGGTACAGCCCGGCTTGCGGCAAGGCCGGCTGTCAGACCTACAAGTGGGAGACCTTTCTGACCAGCGAGCTGCCGCAGTACCTGCAGAATAACAAGCAGGTCAAGCCGACTGGCAGCGCGGTGGTCGGTCTTTCGATGGCCGGGTCGTCGGCGCTGACGCTGGCGATCTACCATTCTCAGCAGTTTATCTACGCTGGCGCCATGTCGGGCTTGCTGGACCCCTCCAATGCAATGAGCCCCTCGTTGATCGGCCTGGCTATGGGTGACGCCGGTGGCTACAAGGCCACGGACATGTGGGGCCCGAAGGAAGACCCGGCGTGGAAACGTAACGACGCGACGGTGAACATTGGTGCTTTGATCGCCAACAATACCCGCATCTGGGTGTACTGCGGCAACGGCAAGCCTACGGAATTGGGCGGCAATAACCTACCCGCCAAGTTCCTCGAAGGTTTCGTGCGTACCAGCAACATCAAGTTTCAGGATGCGTACAACGCAGGTGGCGGCCACAACGCCGTATTCAACTTCCCGGACAATGGGACGCACAGCTGGGAGTATTGGGGCGAGCAGCTCAACGCCATGAAGCCTGACCTGCAGCAGCATTTGAGTGCCGTGCCTAACACTGGCGGTGAGGCCACTCAGGGCACCTAGCCAATCCCGCCTCACGGTGGTCACCTTTCGTGGTCGCCACCGTTAGCTATTTCCAGGCAGCTCCAACAAGTGTGGTGTGGTGCACTACCCTGCGGGCATGGGTTCGTTATGCCCTGGATAGCGTGCACACAGCGACGGCGATGGAGGTAGGCATGCGGGGTCTGTCATCGGTTCTGTGTCTGCGGGTGCTCTGTGTTGTTGCACTGGCAGTGGGGGTAGGTGCTGTGTCAATGCTGGCGGGAACCACTGGCAACGTCAAGGCTGCGGGTTATGAATCCTTGATGGTGCCGTCGGCAGCGATGGGTCGTGGTATTCCGGTCGCTTTCATGGCCGGTGGGCCGCACGCGGTGTACTTGCTTGATGCCTTCAACGCAGCGCCTGATGTGAGCAATTGGGTGACTGTGGGCAATGCGATGAACACGTTGGCCGGCAAGGGTATTTCGGTAGTGGCGCCCGCCGGCGGCGCTTACAGCATGTACACCGACTGGGAGAATGACGGCAGCAAGCAGTGGGATATCTTTCTGTCCAGCGAGCTTCCTGAGTGGCTGGTCACCAACAAGGGCCTGGCGCCCGGCGGCCACGCGGCCGCCGGTGCTTCGCAGGGCGGATATGCCGCGATGGCGTTGGCCGCTTTCCACCCTGACCGCTTCGGCTTTGCTGGTGCGTTGTCCGGGTTCGTGTACCCGTCGAGCACGAACTACAATGGCGCAATCTTGGCTGGTCTGCAGCGATTCGGCGGTATCGATGGCAATGGGATGTGGGGTGCCCCACAGTTGGGTCGGTGGAAGTGGCATGATCCTTACGTGCATGCCGCGCTGCTGGTTGAGAACAACACCCGCGTGTGGGTCTACAGCCCGACGAATACGGGGGGCGACGACGCTGCAATGATCGGCCAGGCTGGTGCGGCGATGGGCAGTTCCCGGGAATTTTATAAGCAGTATCGCAACGTCGGTGGACGCAACGGTCACTTTGACTTTCCGGGAGACGGTGACAATGGCTGGGGGACGTGGGCACCGCAGTTGGCTGCTATGTCGGGCGATATCGTCGGAGCCATTCGCTAGGGAGGCGCCAGCCAAGCCGTCTAGCGGCGCCCGCAGCGTGTGGGATATGTTGTGCGACGAGGGGCCCGGTACCGTTTAGGTGAGGTGCAGCGTAGAGCGCACGTAGCGTCACCGTGCGGCGTGGGTGCGTTCGGGTGGGTAGCGGTGTGCGTTACTACCGTCCGCTGTATGTGCACCGGAGCCTTCTGAGCGACCTACCGACTCTGCTAACAGGAGACCCCGATGGCCGAGAAGGCCAACAACATGCCGCGTAAACACCATCGACTCCTCGCCTGGACAGCCGCTTTGTCGATGGCGGCTGTTGTGGTGCTGGTTATTGTGACTGTGACGATCATGCTTCGCAGGACCAAACTCCCGCCTAGTGCGGTGCCGCCCGGCGTGCTGCCTATTCCGTCTACCGCACCTCACCCGCGGAAGCACCAGCCCGCCTCTCAAGACGCGTCCTGCCCCGACGTGCAGTTGATCGTTGTCCCCGGAACCTGGGAGTCTTCTTCGCAGGACAATCCACTTAATCCAGTGCAGTTTCCGAATGCGTTGCTGCGCAACGTGACTACGAAGATCGGCCAGCAGTTTCCCGCCTCCCGAGTTCAGGGGTACACGATTCCGTACACTGCGCAGTTCCACAATCCGCTCAGTGGCGACAAACAGATGACCTATAACGACAGTCGTGCAGAAGGCACCCGTGCGCTGGTTCAAGAGATGACTAACGTGAATAAAAACTGCCCGTTGACCAGTTACATACTGGTGGGTTTTTCGCAGGGCGCGGTGATCGCTGGCGACATCGCCAGCGATATTGGCAACGGCCGCGGACCCGTCGATGATAGCCTGGTGCTCGGTGTAACGCTGATTGCCGATGGTCGTCGCCAACCGGGGGTGGGCAATGACATCGGGCCCAATCCGCCGGGCGAGGGCGCCGAGGTTACCTTGCACGAGGTGCCGATTCTATCCAACCTCGGCATGACTATGACGGGCGCGCGGCCCGGTGGTTTTGGCGCGCTAGACGGCAAGACCAATGAGATCTGTGCTCTCGGTGACCTTGTTTGTGCTGCTCCTGCGGAGGCATTTAGCGCTGCTAACTTACCGGCCACGTTAAAAACGTTGGCCGGCGCCGCCGGCCAACGGATCCATGCGATGTATGCTACTTCCCAGTTCTGGAACCTAGACGGGTTGCCCGCGACCGTTTGGGCATTGGATTGGGTGCATCGGCTTATCGAGGATGCGCCGCATCCTAAACATGGATGACATGGCTTAAAGTAGGCCGCTAGTGGGCGCGATCAACGAAACCTTGTGATTTGGTCTGCTGAGCACCGCCGTTTAACATTAAGAGGAATTTAAGAGCATGTGGTTGATCCGTTCGAGTCGAAGCTAGCACTAGCAGTGGTCAGCACAAGCCTAAATGTGCGCCGTGCGAAGGCTGGTTCGCGCGCAGATGGAACTGTCGGTGAAGCCGACCGAGAGATGTGTCGTTACAGGAGAGAGTCGCATGGCGTACCACAACCCGTTCATCGTGAATGGAAAGATTAGGTTCCCGGCTAATACCAACCTGGTTCGTCACGTCGAAAAGTGGGCAAAGGTTCGTGGCGACAAGCTGGCCTATCGATTCCTGGACTTCTCCACTGAACGCACTGGTGTCGCGCGCGATATTCTGTGGTCGGAATTCAGTGCTCGCAACCGTGCGGTGGGGGCCCGTCTGCAGCAAGTCACCCAGCCAGGCGACCGCGTCGCTATCTTGTGCCCGCAGAGCCTGGACTATCTGATCTCCTTCTTCGGCGCCCTATACTCTGGCCGGATTGCGGTGCCGTTGTTCGATCCGGCCGAGCCGGGGCACGTCGGCCGATTGCACACGGTGCTCGATGACTGTACCCCCTCGACGATCTTGACTACCACTGACTCCGCCGAAGGTGTCCGCGAATTCATCCGCACTCGTTCGACCAAGGAGCGACTCCGCGTCATCGCGGTAGATGCGGTGCCCACCGAGGTAGCCGCCACCTGGGAGCACCCCGAGGCTGACGAGGAAACTGTCGCTTACCTGCAGTACACTTCGGGTTCCACCCGTATTCCAAGCGGCGTGCAGATCACCCATCTGAACTTGCCCACCAATGTGGTGCAGGTGTTGAATGCTCTACAAGGACAGGAAGGTGACCGAGGGGTCAGTTGGCTTCCGTTCTTCCACGACATGGGTCTGATTACTGTGCTGCTCGCGTCGGTGCTTGGCCACAGCTTCACTTTTATGACGCCCGCGGCGTTTGTGCGTAGGCCCGGTCGCTGGATCCGCGAACTCGCGCGTAAGCCCGAAGACACCGGTGGCACCTTTTCAGCCGCGCCGAACTTTGCGTTTGAGCACGCCGCGATACGTGGACTGCCCCGAGATGATGAACCGCCACTGGACCTGAGCAATGTCAAGGGTATCCTCAACGGCAGCGAACCGGTATCTCCGGCGTCGATGCGCAAGTTCTTTGAAGCGTTTGCACCGTACGGTTTGAAGCAGACCGCCGTTAAGCCGTCCTACGGGCTGGCCGAGGCGACCCTGTTCGTTTCGACTACTCCGATGGACGAGTCGCCCACCGTGATCCATGTGGACCGTGATGAGCTAAACAACCAGCGGTTCGTCGAGGTAGCCGCCGGTGCATCGAACGCGGTTGCCCAGGTCTCCGCGGGCAAGGTCGGGGTCAGCGAATGGGCGATTATCGTCGATCCCGACACGGCCAGCGAACTACCGGACGGGCAGATCGGTGAGGTTTGGCTACATGGCAATAACCTCGGTACCGGTTATTGGGGTAAGAGAGAAGAATCTGCCCAGACTTTTAAAAATATCCTCAAATCGCGGATTAGCGAGTCACGTGCCGAGGGAACCCCCAGCGACGCGCTGTGGGCGCGTACCGGCGACTACGGCACCTACTTCAAGGACCATCTCTACATTGTGGGTCGGATCAAGGACCTCGTCATCATCGACGGACGCAACCATTACCCGCAGGACCTGGAGTGCACGGCACAGGAATCGACTAAGGCGTTGCGGGTGGGCTATGTGGCCGCCTTCTCAGTGCCGGCCAACCAGTTGCCCCAGACAGTGTTCGACGACCCGCATGCCGGCGTGAAGTTTAACACCGGGGACATCTCCGAGCAGCTGGTGATCGTCGGTGAACGCGCCGCCGGCACGTACAAGCTCGACTGCCAGCCCATCGTTGACGACATCCGCGCGGCCATCGCTGTGGGGCACGGGGTGACGGTGCGTGATGTGCTGCTGGTACAGGCTGGAACGATTCCCCGCACCTCTAGCGGCAAGATCGGGCGCCGTGCCTGTCGCGCCGCCTACATTGATGGCAGTCTGCGCAGCGGCGTTGGCTCCCCAGCGGTCTTTGCTGCTGGATCCTGAGCAAGGCGCACATGGCTGACTCGGTTGAGTTTCAAGAGAACGGCGGATTTCAGGAGAACTTACCCGCCCAGAAGACCGATATGCGTGCCGGCGACGATGATGCAGAACGAAGCGAGGAGGAGCGCATAACAACGGTCCCCGAAATGCGGCAGTGGTTGCGCAGCTGGGTGGGCAAAGCCGTCGGGAAGTCGCCTGACGATATCGACGAATCCGTGCCGATGGTGGAATTGGGTCTGGCGTCGCGGGATGCCGTGGCGATGGCGGCCGATATCGAAGAAGTGACCGGCGTGACGCTATCGGTCGCGGTCGCTTTCCAACATCCAACCATTGAATCGTTGGCGACCCGGATCATCGAGGGCGAGCCAGAAACGGCAGACGACAAAACCGACGCTTTCGACTGGTCGCGCACAGGCCCTGCAGAGCGCGTTGACATCGCGATTGTGGGCTTGTCGACGCGGCTACCGGGTGACATGAACTCCCCGAAGGAAACCTGGCATGCGCTGCTGGAAGGCCGCGACGCCATCACTGACCTACCCGAGGGCCGCTGGTCCGAATTCCTCGACGAGCCACGGCTGGCCGCGCGCGTCGCCAACGCCCGTACCCGCGGTGGCTATTTGAAGGACATCAAGGGTTTTGACTCTGAGTTCTTCGCGGTAGCCAAGACCGAAGCCGACAACATCGACCCGCAGCAGCGGATGGCGCTAGAGCTGACCTGGGAGGCTCTCGAGCATGCCCGCATCCCCGCGTCGAGTCTACGTGGCGAGGCCGTCGGCGTATACATTGGCAGTTCCACCAACGACTACAGCTTTCTGGCGGTCTCAGACCCGACGGTCGCTCACCCATATGCGATCACTGGTACCAGCAGCTCCATCATCGCCAACCGGGTGTCGTACTTTTACGACTTTCGCGGACCGTCAATCACCATCGATACCGCGTGCTCAAGTTCGCTCGTAGCAATTCATCAGGGCGTGCAGGCGCTGCGGAATGGCGAAGCCGATGTCGCGGTGGCCGGGGGTGTTAATGCCTTGATCACTCCGATGGTGACCCTTGGTTTCGACGAGATCGGTGCGGTGCTAGCTCCTGATGGCCGGATCAAGTCCTTCTCATCGGACGCCGATGGATACGTTCGCTCTGAGGGCGGCGGCATGCTGGTACTCAAGCGGGTGGACGACGCCCGCCGCGATGGCGACCAAATTTTGGCGGTGATCGCCGGCAGCGCGGTCAACCACGATGGCAGGTCCAACGGTCTGATCGCACCCAACCGGGACGCGCAGGCCGATGTGCTGCGCCGAGCCTACAAGGACGCTGGCATCGATCCACGCACGGTTGATTACATCGAAGCACACGGCACCGGCACTGTCTTGGGTGACCCGATCGAGGCTGAGGCGTTGGGCCGCGTCGTCGGTAGGGGGCGTCCTCCCAACCGGCCGGCGTTGCTGGGCGCGGTGAAAACCAATGTGGGACATCTGGAGTCGGCAGCCGGTGCGGCCAGCATGGCCAAGGTGGTGTTGGCTTTGCAGCATAACAAGTTGCCGCCGTCGATTAACTTCGCCGGACCCAGTCTGTACATCGATTTCGATGCGATGCGGCTGAAGGTGATTGACACGGTGACCGACTGGCCACGCTACGGTGGCTACGCGCTGGCCGGGGTGTCCAGCTTTGGCTTTGGAGGTGTCAATGCACATCTGGTGGTGCGTGAAGTGTTGCCGCGTGACATCGTGGGCACGGAAGGGCTGCACCCGGAGTTTCAAACCGAGCTCATCGCAGCGAGCGCGACACATACAGTAACGTTCGAAGGCCACGCGCTCCGGTTCGACGAATGCGGCGAGGTGATAACCGACGCTCCCGGGGCCGAGAACATCGAATCCGAGCTGCCGGGCCTCACCGAAAAGGCACTGCAGCTCAAGCAAGCCGCCCTGGAAGAGCTTGCGGCGCAGACAGGCACGACACCCTTGATTCCGCTTGTGGTGTCGGCATTTTTAACCTCCCGCAAAAAAGCTGCTGCTGCCGAGCTGGCGGATTGGATGGATAGCCCGCAAGGCCGGGCGTCGTCGCTGGAGTCGATCGGTCGATCGCTGTCGCGGCGCAACCACGGTCGTTCCCGCGCGGTGGTGCTGGCTCATGACCATGACGAGGCGATCGAGGGTCTGCGAGCGATCGTCGAGGGTAAGCGGCGGCCGCACGTGTTCAGTGTCGACGGTCCGGTGCCCAGGGGCCCGGTATGGGTGCTAGCCGGGTTCGGTGCGCAGCATCGCAAAATGGGCAAGGGCCTCTACCTGCGCAACGACGTCTTTGCTGAGTGGATCGAGAAGGTCGACGCACTGATCCAGGAAGAGTTGGGCTATTCGGTGCTCGAGCTGATCTTGGACGACTCGAAGGACTACGACATTGAAACCACTCAGGTCACCATCTTCGCGATCCAGATCGCACTCGGTGAGCTACTCTGCCACCACGGCGCCAAACCGGCAGCGGTGGTCGGCCAGTCGCTGGGTGAGGCCGCTTGCGCCTACTTTGCTGGCGGGCTGTTGTTGCGCGACGCTACCCGCGCAATCTGCTCGCGTTCGCACTTGATGGGCGAGGGCGAGGCAATGCTGTTCGGCGAGTACATCCGGTTGATGGCACTGGTCGAATATTCCGCTGACGAGATCACGGCGGTGTTCTCTGACTTCCCTGATCTTGAGGTGTGCGTCTACGCCGCACCCACCCAGACCGTCATCGGAGGTCCGCCCGAGCAGGTGAACGCGATCATCGCCCGCGCTGAAGCTGAGGGAAAGTTCGCCCGCAAGTTTCAGACTAAGGGAGCCAGCCACACCCAGCAGATGGATCCGTTGCTCGGTGAACTTGCCGCGGAGCTGCAGGGCATCAAGCCAATGAGTCCGACGGTAGGCATCTACTCGACGGTGCACGAGGGCAGCTATATCAAGCCTGGCGCCGACCCGATCCACGACGTCGATTACTGGAAGAAAGGGCTACGGCACAGCGTCTACTTCACCCACGGCATCCGTAACGCCGTCGACAGCGGCCACACCACGTTCCTGGAGTTGGCGCCCAACCCGGTGGCGCTGATGCAGGTAGGTCTGACTACGGCTGCGGCCGGCTTACATGACGCCCAGCTGATCCCGACGCTGGTCCGTAAGTTTGACGAAGTTGAGTCGATGATCTCGACCATGGCGCAGCTTTACGTTTATGGTCACGACCTGGACATCTGGACTCTGTTCACGCGTGCCAAGGGATCCGAGGACTACGCGGACATTCCACCAACTCGATTCAAGCGCAAGGAACATTGGCTTGACGTCCATTTCTCTGGTGATAGCTCAATGCTCATGCCAGGGAACCATGTCGCATTGCCGGACGGTCGGCACGTTTGGGAATTTGCGCCGCAGGACACCAAGACAGATCTCGCGGATTTGGTGAAAGCTGCTGCGGCGCAAATTCTTTCGGACCCGCAAATGACTACTGCCGAGCAGCGCGCGGTGCCTGGTGAGGGTGCACGGCTGGTGACGACGTTGGCTCGGCACCCTGGTGGCGCTTCAGTTCAGGTGCATGCCCGCATCGACGAATCCTTCACGCTGGTGTACGACGCGTTGGTGTCCTGGGGCGTTCAAGAATCGGTATTGCCGACCGCCGTTGGTCTCGCCGCGACGATTGCGCCTACTGAAGTGTCCGCAGCAGTGCCTGCTAAGGAGTCGGATGCAGAAACTTTGTCAGACAGCCTGACCAACCGTTACCTGCCGTCCGATATCGATAGGTGGTCGCCCGACTCAGGTGAGACCATCGGCCAGCGACTGGGCATGATTGTGGCGGCGGCGATGGGGTACGAACCCGAGGACTTGCCGTGGGAGGTACCGCTACTCGAGCTGGGTCTAGACTCGCTGATGGCGGTGCGGATCAAGAACCGTGTGGAGTACGATTTTGATTTGCCGCCGATCCAGTTAACGGCGGTGCGTGACGCTAGCCTTTACAACGTCGAGAAGCTGATCGAATACGCGATCGGGCATCGCGACGAAGTTGAGCAGTTACACGAGTACCAGAAGACTCAGACGTCAGAAGAGATCGCCAAGGCGCAGGCGGAGCTGTTCAGCGGCGTGACATCGGAAGAGTTACCCCCCTCCGGGGTGTCGATTCCGCTGCCCTCCGACCCCGTTGGCCAGTTAGGCCCGCCCAATAACGGGATACAGGACGATCTGGCTGTGGCTGCGGAAACATTCAACTCCGAAGCGGTCGACAAGGCGCTCAACTCTGACGTGCCGCCGCGCGATGCTGCCGAACGGGTTACTTTCGCTACTTGGGCGATCGTCACTGGGAAGTCCCCTGGCGGCATTTTCAATATATTACCCAAGCTGGACGATGGCACTGCTACTAAGATAGCGCAGCGGCTCTCCGAGCGCGCTGAAGGGTTGATCACCGCCGAGGATGTGTTGACGTCGGAGAACATTGAGGTGCTGGCTGACAAGGTGCGCAACTACTTGGAAGCCGGGCAGATCGATGGGTTCGTCCGCACTATCCGGCCGCGGGCCGAGGGCAGTGTGGAGGGCTCATCGCGAATTCCGGTGTTCGTTTTCCATCCGGCCGGTGGTTCGACTGTGGTGTATGAGCCGCTACTCAAGCGGTTGCCAGCTGATACCCCGATGTACGGCTTCGAGCGGGTTGAAGGTTCGATCGAAGAGCGCGCGACGGCCTACATGCCGAAGCTGATTGAGATGCAGGGTGACGGGCCTTACATTCTGGCCGGTTGGTCTCTGGGTGGCGTGCTGGCTTATGCTTGTGCGATCGGGCTGAAACGCGCTGGTAAGGACGTCGCGTGGGTGGGGCTGATCGATGCGGTGCGTGCCGGCGAGGAGATCCCGCAAACCAAGGAGGAGATCCGTAAGCGCTGGGACCGCTACGCGCGGTTTGCCGAAAAGACCTTCAACGTCACCGTTCCGGCGATCCCTTACGAACAGCTGGAGGAGCTCGACGACGAGGGCCAGGTCCGGTTTGTGCTGGACGCCATCAGCCGAAGCGGTGTGCGGATTCCGGCCGGGATCATCGAGCACCAACGTACCTCGTACCTGGACAACCGGGCGATCGACACAGCCCAGATCCAGTCTTATGACGGACATGTCACCCTGTACATGGCCGATCGCTACCATGACGACGCGATCATGTTCGAGCCGCGGTACGCCGTCCGTAAACCGGATGGCGGCTGGGGTGAGTATGTTTCCGATCTTGAGGTGGTGCCGATCGGTGGCGAGCACATCCAGGCTATCGACGAGCCTATCATTGCCAAGGTGGGCGAACATATGAGCCAGGCATTGAACAAGATTGAGGCTGAGCAGAAGGCTCCCAAATGACTCCGAAGACCACAGCCGAGAGCCTGGCCCAGCTACATGAAAAGCTGGACTTAGCCAGAGAGCCCGGAGGTGAGAAGGCTGTCGTTAAGCGCGACAAGAAGGGCATTCCAAGTGCCCGCGCCCGCATCTACAAGCTGGTCGATCCGGGTACGTTTCTTGAGATCGGCGCACTGGTGCGCACCCCGAGCGACCCCAACGCCCTCTACGGTGACGGTGTTGTCATCGGGTACGGTCTCATCAACGGCCGGTCGGTCGGAGTGTTCGCACACGACCAGACAGTGTTCGGTGGCACGGTTGGTGAGATGTTCGGCCGTAAGGTGGCCCGGCTCATGGAGTGGTGCGCAATGGTCGGATGCCCGATCGTTGGCATCAACGATTCCGGCGGCGCACGCATCCAGGATGCGGTCACCTCGCTGGCGTGGTACGCTGAATTGGGTCGTCGGCACGAGCTGCTGAGTGGAATTGTGCCGCAGATCTCCGTTGTTTTGGGTAAATGTGCTGGCGGTGCGGTCTATTCGCCGATCCAGACCGATCTAGTAGTCGCGGTGCGCAACCAGGGCTACATGTTCATCACCGGTCCTGAAGTCATTAAAGACGTGACTGGCGAGGACGTCAGCTTGGACGAGCTGGGTGGCGCCGATTCCCAGGCAAAGTACGGCAACATCCACCAGGTGGTGGAGTCCGAGGCGGCTGCATTCAGCTACGTGCGGGCCTTTTTGTCGTTTCTCCCGCCCAACTGTTTCGACCAAGCGCCGATTGTGAACCCCGGGTTGGAGCCTGAGATCACGGCGCACGACCTCGAGCTCGACTCGATCGTGCCGGATTCGGACAACACAGCCTACGACATGCACGAGATTCTGCTAAGGATCTTCGACGACGGCGATTTCTTGGACGTCGCCGCACAAGCTGGACAGGCCATCATCACCGGCTATGCGCGTGTTGACGGCTGTACTGTTGGCGTTGTGGCCAACCAGCCCATGCATCTGTCTGGGGCGATTGATAACGAAGCCTCCGATAAGGCTGCGCGGTTCATCCGGTTCTGCGACGCGTTCAATATCCCGTTGGTTTTCGTGGTGGACACACCCGGATTCTTGCCTGGGGTGGAGCAGGAGAAAAACGGCATCATCAAGCGCGGCGGCCGGTTCCTGTATGCTGTGGTGGAAGCCGATGTGCCGAAGGTGACTATCACAGTTCGCAAGTCCTATGGCGGCGCGTATGCGGTTATGGGATCCAAGCAACTGACCGCCGACCTCAACTTTGCCTGGCCAACTGCGAGAATCGCCGTAATCGGTGCTGACGGTGCTGCGCAGCTTTTGATGAAACGCTTCCCCGACCCAAATTCGCCGGACGCGCAGGCGATTCGCAAGATCTTCGTCGATAATTACAACCTCAACATGGCGATCCCGTGGATCGCCGCCGAGCGCGGGTTCATCGACGCTGTGATCGAACCTCACCAAACCCGATTGTTATTGCGCAAGTCGCTACATCTGTTGCGTGACAAGCAGCAGTGGTGGCGGGTGGGACGTAAGCACGGACTCATCCCGGTCTAGGGCGATTTCATTGTTGCCTAGCCTTTTCTTTCATCTGTGTGTTGATGTTCCATAACTTAACAACCCGTTACGGTTTTGCCCTGGGAACTCGCGCACTGTTGCCACCAGCCGTGAATGTCGTGTAAATTAAATATAGGTTCCTTTGTGCGTATATTATTGGTCGTTACGCTCGTAATTGTAATTGTGCCGGTGTGGATGGATACAGTTACGGCAATCTTATCCCTGGTTCTCGGGAGTCGCTGTTTTGGAGACTGTGGTGTTGATGCCGCTGACTTAGCTAGCGATGATGGTTTTCTTTTGGGTGTAACCTTGCATCGGCGAATCCATGTTAGTGGCAACGCGGATTGTGCCAGTAATCGCGTGGTTACCCTTGGCAGAGCTGGCCTGGGTCGTGGTGTCAAACTTTTTCTTGCTCATCGACGATGTTGCCATCAGCCGGACGTTGTTAGCAAACATCGTTGCAATTTTCATCGCGAGTATGATCGACGCGGTAATCCTGTTAACCTGTTGGCTGCAATGCCGATCGGGTAGCTTACCCAATCAGCATCGACTCCTGCTGCTCATAAGGCATTGAGTGGCATTGTCTAAGCCGGCGCGGCACCGGTACTAGCGTGACGCCGATGTGGTCTGCCTGCACGGTGGCTGAAGTGAATGTTGCCTTGACCGCGCCGGAAACTGAACAGCGAATCGTCACCAGACAGGTCACCGCAGTGTGGAAGAACGCACCCCGACGTTATTGGACATATTAAACGTCTGCGCGCGCTTGCGCCGACCGCCTGTTTCTGGTGTATGACGGTCAGCGGGTTGTCTATCGGCAGTTCGCGCGGGCGATGCCGGCGTTGGCCGATGCCCGGACCTGTGACGGGGTTCGAGTTACAGTGCGCCATAGAAGGCAAATAACCGTAATATCCGTTTTCCTTTTATAATACACTGCTTGCCGGTGCAAGTGTGGTATCGCTCGATGCCTGGTCGGCTATCCCGGAGTTGGGATACGCGCTAGCGGATTGCGATGCGTGGGTGGTCATCCTGAATCTGGAACAGCTTGCCCGTCTTAGGTATCCGACAGATATCCAAGACGGTTTTACGTTACCAAGACAAGGCCGAATTAGGTCACTATGATCACGCTGACCTCGCTATTGTGGCTACTAGAGAAGGTGATCGGTGACTGCTCGGCTTGGGACGAGCTACCCGACGCGTTGTCGCATGACCTGCGGCTGGATCCAGATGCCAACATGACCATCTTCTACACTTTCTGGAACCACCGGAAAACTCAAGGGGGTCACTGGAAACGCATTGCAACGCTGTCACAGTCGCATTCGGGTCAAGATTTGGGCTCACTCGCACAGTAACTGCGCCGCGGCGAACAGACCACAATGCGCAGGAGAAATGAACTTTGTTGTCAGTGGTGTTGTTTCATGTGACTGGGTGATTGATGCTCTTCGATACCACGATTCTAGCCGGCGACCGTATCGCGCTAACGCCGCGTTGGGATCCCCTTGCGGCCCTCGGCCTGATTGAACGTGAACAGTGCACTACCATCCGTAACGTACCAATCATTGTCTGATAGGTCGTGCACCACCGTAACCATGCATAGTTAAATCTGTCATCGATCGAAACGGCCCACTACGGCGATACCGCGACAGTAGCAACGCTAGCACACCGGATTATCAACGCCTGGCTACACATCATATCCGCTTAGGATTAGGGGATGACTGCAACGTCTGACATCTTGACTATGCACGGTGAGCAAGACCATCTTGCTCACCTCGGTAGCTGTAGTCTAGCGTCACCGACCGGTGAGATGATTGTTGTTGATTCCAACGGAAAACTGTTGGGCCCGAACAGGTTGGCTAACTACGGGTACACGGGGCAAAAGTGGTTGCCGGCTACTGGAATAACCTTGTCACTACTGCTGATGCGTTCACCGATAGTTGACTGCAAACTGGGGATTTGGACCAAATAAGCCCCGAGGAGTATCTAACTAGCGTCGATCGCAGAAAAGACGTGCTCATCCCCTTTGAGGAGGCACCCGCCACGGTGATCCGCTTGACCCTCGACGCCGATATCAGTGATGCTGAACTGCACGTTCACCTCACTCAGCGGCTGGCCTGCTACAGGCTATACATATGTGTGTGATCTACAGAACGGGTACTGCGTGTGCGCCCAGCACCAGGGCCGTGAATACGTTCGCGTTGCTTCAGATACTCGAGTTTAGGACGGTGCCGATCTGCTCTCCGACTGCGGTGACGATGTCAACCAGGGAATCAGCTTCCCCGATGAACGAATTAACTTGTTGTACAAAATGGTTTTATACGTCGATGTCTTCAACACCGAAGGCATCGGCTCGACGGGCATCGTATGGATACAGGATTCTCTTCAGTAAGATCAGCAGTCGAGTCCCTTTTCGTAATTCGGCGATGTTGTCTCAAGTTCAGTTACGATGCGAATTAGGTGTACAAAAACGTTTCCACGCTGGCATGGAGAACCGGTGACACCAGGTTGTCGAGGAAGCTACCGAGTATGCGGCGGGTTAGGGAAGTCAATGTCCGCAATAACCCGAGCGTTAGCTATACGTCGGGTTGTCGGGCGGACCGGTGCTCCTGGTGTATACACTCGTGAATCTACTGGGAAGGTGCGGTGTCATAATAGTACTATGCGATGTCGGTAGCTCGGGTGAAGGGAAGGGATCCGATATTGAGATAACTTGGTAGTCAACCCAATTGAGTTTGCTCAAAGTGACTACCAGGGCATCACAGCTGAGAGTTTCGGCGCGTCGGATTAGACTGATCGCGACCGCGTAGTTAGTGAACCAGTACAGCTGAAATCAGTGCGATGTCTGTTCGCGGTACGCTTTGCCGGGTAATGCTATCCATCTTTGCCGCGGTGTTTTCCGTCGACTCCGAACTTTGCTTTGAGAAGACATATGGCACCTTGACAGCAGTAGCGGCTGAGCCGATCTCCACGTCTGTCTGGTTGCGTACCAAGTCGGCTGCTCCGACCAGCGTTACCAGGGTTGGTACCGGGTAGGCGCCAGCAGAACAACTTGACGGTCAGAATACGGTCGGAGGTATCGCGCAGTATCCTTTGGTAGGAGGTTCACTGATACAAGGCGGTTCGGTTGCCGGTAAGTCCGATGCCTTCGCCAGCACTGCCAGTCACATATGCTCAGGATTGTTTCGATATGTGTTGTTGAGCAGCATGTTCCAACTCCGAGAAGTTCGCCGGAGCACGGTCAAACACGTTGCCGCGATAGATCGCGTCTTGGTGATGGTGACCTTCGGCTTGGGCGGGGTGGTGGCGAAGTCACGGTTTAATTCGAATTTTGCCCGGCGACCACCATCCCTTGCGGATAACGGTGCCTAAGTCGAGCTGTGCAGGATGGGCATCCACGAGGGTGTCGAACTTACGCAGTGAACCCCAGTCACGACCCCAGTCGCGAGACAGATACGTCGACATCACTTGGGCTCGCAGCAGCAGGTCGGTGATGCCCAGCGGACCGCCGTTGGTACCGTCTTCCCAAGTGTCGGTGTCCATTTTCTTGGCCGAGTAGTCCGGTGTGATACGGAATTTCGGTATATCGGTGACGCCGTTAGCGTGCAGCATCGGCTGTTGACACGGAAACGCCAGCCCGACAGCCCAATCCAGTAACACCGGCTGTGACGAGCCAACGTACTCCTGTAGCGAGCGTAGCTCCGGCACCCGCGGTGGGGTCACCGCGATCCAGTCTTCTGGTGTCAGGGACAGGTTCTCGGCGACGACCCGGACCGCAACGGCATCGATAGGCATCTTGGATCGAGCGAAGCGCAGATTGCGCCACGCTTTTGGCTGCTCCCCGTATAGATCGTCAGGAATTAGCTGTCCCGCCGGCACCAGGCCGCCGTCAGGACCGGGTTTGCTGTATTCCAGCACGACGGTCTGCCCAGGCGTGTACCCGTGCAGCACGCTGTTACCAGCGATTTTTCCGGCAGCGGTCACCACCACCAGTGGATGTCTGTCGTCGGGTTTAGGCAGCTGGTACCACGCGGAAGTAAGTCTGCTCTGCTGTTGCGCACCGGCGGTGTAGGTGCCGGCCAGCGGCACCTGATTGGGGTTGAGACCGTAGGGCAGCGGGATTACAGACCCGTTAATGCCCGGTACTTGCAACTTCGTCGGGGCATCCCAGTCATAGTCAGTGCCAGGCTGATTAGGTGTTATTCGAATCGCCTCGGCCACCGTGTATTCTGGCACCCCGTTCGGTGTGAAGCCGATCGCGTTGACCCCACCTAGCGGTCCCAAAGGGCCGTAATTGCCGGGTAACGCAGTCAGATAGCCGGCGTTACTGTCCGGCTCGACGAGTGTGTCGTCGGCCAGGCCGCAACCGCCGGTTAACGCCCGTATGTTGGCCCACCCGTTGGAGTAGGTGGGGTACTGACGCACGATCCCGGCCACCATTGACGCGATGAACACCAGCGTCATGAACCCAGCCGCGAGCGGTATAGGCGCCCACAAAGACACCGTCAATACCCGGGTTAGCCGACCTTCCCTATGCTCGTTGGTTGCGAAATGCAAATAGGTTGCGTAGAGAGCGACAATCGCAAAAAGTATGAAAAATATTGTGCTTACTGTGATTCCACCAATGTGTGGCATGGTGCTGTTGAACGGAACACCATAGCTGGAGACGTACCACCAGCCATTGGTGGTTGCCAAACACAACGCCATGATGGATAACAACGCTGCCAAGAATGCCATCCGATTACGGGACCAGCGCAGCACTTTATGCGATACTAGCACAGTCGTCAGCGCGGCCATCGCGGCGCCCATCGTGGCGAACAGCCCGAAGTGGTGCACCCACTTGGTCGGGGCGAACGTCAAGAAGAACATGGTGCCTAGGATGGTGCTGATGAGCCGCCACGCCGGACCACATGCTACACGAGGAATCTGCTTGCGCCGCAATGTGATTAACACTGCAGTGAACAAGCACAGCGCGGTGATCAAGAAGCCGAATCGGCGTGACAACGAACCGTCTACGGTGGGCAGGATAAGATAGTAGTAGCGTAGATTCTCTGTGTACCATGCCTGCGCAGGTCCGATTGCGGTCCGAACCTTGGTGGCTTCCAATACCGTTGCTAGCGTCTGATCGGCGAATACCACCGTGAGAATGACGGTGCCAGCGGCCAGTAGCGGCGCAACCAACGGCCAGGTTCCTATGACCCGGTTCCTGCGCACCAAAACGCGTAGCATCGGCCGGCCGCCGGCAAGCAATGCTGCCACCGCGATCAGCCCGGTTGGCTGTATGCCTAATGTGAACGCCGCAGCCAGCACAGCCAGTGCTGCCGGTGTCATGCGGCCGTAGATGATGGCTCGCTCGATGAGCGCATAAGTGATTAGTGCGCCCAGTGCGATCTGCCCTTCAGGCCGCAGCCCATTGTTGAACGGCATCCACGCCGCCAACAACACCAACCCGGCGGCCCACAACGCGGGCTTGGAGCCTGCAACCGCGGGACCTAGTCGTGGCAGGACTTCGCGAGACAGCAGCAGCCAGCACGTCACTCCGCAGATCAAGTCGGGTAGACGGATCCAAATGCTGGCGTCGCTGACGTGGGTCATCAGCGCGAGCAGGTTGTAATACCAACCGAACGGGTCTTCCGGGCTGCCGAACCAGCGGAAGTAGTTCGCCATGTACCCGGAGTGGTCGGCGGTGCGCGCCATCTGCATCTGATAGCCGTCGTCGGAGGAGTTTGCGCCGATTACATGCCACAGCAGGAACCCGAATATCACCGCGGCATCGACTAATGTGAACGTGTGCCATCTGGCCGGAATCAACCTGTGCATCCGTCGGCCATCCAGCTGGTCTATGCGCCACAACGCTACCAGCGCGACGACGGTAGCCAAGATCGCCGCCACCATAGCAAACAGTTTTAGTGTCGTCGGCGTGCTGGAGAACCGGGTGTCGATAGTCGCCGAGAGTTGCAATCTGGGTGGCGCGGCACCGGTCAGATCGGTGAACACCCCGACAATTTGTGGACGAAGGTTCGGATCTGGAAAGCCGCCACGCAACGGATTGCCGGCTGGATCGGTGAGTCCGACGAAGGCGGCGAAGGTTCCGGCGTGCGTCGACGTGACTTTGATGCTGGAACATCTGGGGGCACCTGCATCTCCGATCACCTGATCACGCGGCACACTGAGAATCACTACATTGCGGTCGGTGACGTTTACCCACTGATTGCTGACTACGATGAACAACGCATTGAGGTTAGCGTCTTTACCCTGTTTGGGTGCGGTACCCAAGATTACCCCACCACTAGGCGGCAAGGCGGCGACCATAGCGCACGGCACGGTGGCGGTCATGTCGACTGGCGTCAACGAAATCAACGGTGCCGTCACATTATTTAATTGTCCGTTCTGTGGCCAGTTCAGTGTAGCGGTTGTCTGTACCACCGGTAGCAGCGGTGTCGCGACCGACAACACAAAGCCAACTAACCCAGCGATAGTGGCAACCCAGCGCGTCATCCACGCCTGACGGCTAGTATCCGTGACTGCGGTAACCACCTGGTCTTTGTGGTTTATCACACTCACGGCAGCACCCTAATCGGTCCTTGTCGGTTCCAGCCGGGCACTGTGATAACGCCATGCTCCACAACGGCCTCCGGCGCCTGGTCGGCGGGTACCAGCCGGTAATACTGTTCCACAGATCCCCAGTCCCGGTACCAGTCGCCACGCAGGTACGTCGAAATCGTCGAGGTTCGTAGTAACGCCTGTAGGAACAGGAACGGCCCACCAGCCTTGTTGGATTGCCACAGGTTCGACGATGCTGCTGTTTGTTTGCGGTCGGGCAGGATGCGGTACTGCGGGAGTTCGGCCATGCCCAGATGTTCGGAGAACGGTCGCTGGCAGGGTAGGTTTGCCGCGGTTGCGATGTCCATCAGCACCGGGGTCTGCGACCCGAGTAACTGCTGCAGAGTTTGCAAGACTGGTACCCGTGGCGGCGTGAATGCCAGCCACTGCTCTGGGCTCAGGTTCGGATCGTCAGCCACAATGCGTGCCACATTGGCTTCCTGCGGTGCCCAGGTCAGCGGGAACCGCAGATTGCGCCATGCCGGCTGTGGCCCGATGTCGATCGGCATTACCTGCGTGAGCGGCTGGATGGTGCCGTCGGCCTGGGTGACACCCCACTGCAGTTTGAGCGACTGTCCGTAGATGAAGTTGCCGTCCTCTTTGTAGGACCAGATGGCGCCCGCGGCAGAGACCGTCACTAGCGGTCGGTCCGCGATGCTCTCTTTCCAATGGAGAGGCAGCTGATACCAGGCCGAGGTGGCCGAGGCAGCGAGTGTGTTTTCGCCGTAGCTGCCCATCACCGGTGTGCGAGCCGGGTCCAGACCGAACGGCAGTGCCACATGCGACCCGTTCACCCCCACAGGACCTTTGCCGCCGGCGGTGCCTGCAGAGTCGCTGAAGGTGACGTTGGGTCTGTTGGGGGAGGCGTCGGAGTTGACCAATCCGGGTTTGCTCACCACTGGATCGGATTTCAGGTCGTACTTCACGCCGTCGGGTTTGAAGCCTATGGGGTTAATCCCGCCTAGCGGCCCGGCAGGACCGAAGGTTTGTCCCGGAACCGGTTGCAGCAGACCGGCATTGGGGTCAGGCTCAGTTAGTATGTCATCGGCCATCGCGCAGACGCGGGGTGCGAGCCCGGAACTGAGTGCAGCCAGGTTGGCCTTGGCAGTGGTGTAAAGTGGGTAACGGACCGCGGCCCCTTTGGCCAGCGAGCCGACTTCGCAGATGACCATTATCGACGCGACCGCCAGCAGCGGGGTAGTGGTAAGGAAACGGTTGCGTCGGGTGTTTTTGACTTCGGTGTGTTCGGCATAGTCGAGCCGGAAGTGTTGCCAGGCGGCCAGCAGCCCGGTAACGATTGACAACGTCAGGAATATCGACGTCACCGGGTGGTTAGCGATGACCGGCTGGATATCAAACCACGGAACTCCGTAGTTGCCGACGTAGAACCAGCCGTTTATGCCGGATGTGGCCCACGCCAGTACGAACAGCAGCGCGGTGATGTACAGCGTCAGGTTACGACGGTTGTTCAGGCTGATCCGGGCGAAGGCGAGTGTGGCGACAGCACCGAGCGCACCGGACAGTCCGGCGAACGCACCAAACTGGATGGCCCACTTGGTCGGCGTGAACGTTAACAGCAACAAGCCGACTGCGGTGGTGCTGATCAGTCGCCACGTCGGGCCGGTGGCTAACCCCGGTACACGGCCACGGCGCAGTACCACCACCAGCACGCCGAACAGGCACAATAGCAGCACCAGTACCGCGAACCGTCGGGTCATTGACCCGTCGGCGTTGGATTCCACCGTGAGGAAGTAGTAGCGCAGGAAGTCTTGATACCAGGCGATCGTCGGACCGACCTGGTACTTGATGCGCGCCGACTCCCCGACTGTGGCCAATGTTTGACTACGAAACACCACCAGGGTGATTAGCGACAAGGATGCCGCCAGCACCAGTAGTGGTGCCAGCAAGCCGTCGGTCGTCTGACGTCGCAGGATCGCTGTGCCGATGGCCCGCGCCCCGGTCAGCAGCGCGGCGACGGCGATCAACCCCTGCGGCGCTAGGGTGGCGGTCAGCATAGCGATGATTACCGCCACCGCGGCCGGAGCCAGTCGTTGCAACGCGATAGCGCGTTCCATCAGCACCCAGGTGACCAATCCGCCCAGCGCGATCAACGGCTCGGGCCGCAGGCCGTTGTTGAACGGCAGCCACGCGGCCAGGAACACCACACCCGTGGTGAGTACTGCCACCCGATTGGTCGACAGGCCACCCGTTCCGGGGCCTAGCCGCTGTAGCATCCAATGGCTGAGAATGAGCCAGCACGCGATCCCGGCCAATGTGGCCGGTAGCCGCATCCACACGCCGGCGGTGCTCACTGACGCCAATTTGGCTAGCACCGTGAGATACCAGTCGAACGGCGCCTCCGTCGTACCGAAATATCGATAGTAGTTGGCCACGTAGCCGGCTTTCGGCGCGATCCGCGCGACGGTCAGGTTGTAGCCGTCGTCCGAGGAGGTGGCGCCGATGATGTGCCACAACAGCAGTGTCGCGGTCACTCCCACGTCGGCGATAGTGGTCGTTAGGTCGGCACGCCACCGGGCCAGCCAAGCCATCGGGGCCCGCCACCGCCAGGTAACCAGGCGGTGGTTGCCCCGGCTGCGACGATCCAGAGAAGCCAGCCCGAGAATCCCGATCAGGACCGCCAGAGCACCCAACGTCATCGCGATCTGCTTGATTATGGTAGGCGCTGTGATGAATCGGGTGTCGATGTCGATGCGGGCCGACAACCCGGGCTGTACGGGCACCTTAAGATCGGTGAAAATCCCTCCGAACTGGGGTTTTTTTTCGGCAGGCAGAATTCCGGTGGCGCCTGGTATGCCGACGAAATTCACTCCTGTGTTGCGGGCGTCGGCCCAGATGTGCAACACGCTACAGGCGCCAGCTGCGACCGTTGAACGCGGCGCTAAAGCGGCGACCAAATCCCGGAACGCGACGGCGACCACATCTTTGTCGGCACGCACGAAGAGCCCGTTTTTACCATTGTCTATACCACCGGCGGGCAGTGTAGATAGTACCAGTCCGCCACTGGCCGGCAAGGTGGCTATGGCCGAGCAGGGGAGGGAGATATCCAGCGCGCGCGGCGCCCCGGACACCAGCGGAGCAGTGATCTGGGTGATGCGGCCATCCGTGGTGGTGCCTTGCGGCCACAGGATTGTCGCGGTGGTTTGTTTGACCGGAAGCAACGGAACCACGGCGCACAACAGTAGACCCGCGGTTCCCGCAACGACGGCGATCAACCGGATGATTCGCTGTGGTGGTTGATGACCGTCGTGGGGCACGAGGGTCGATCGTAAGCGACATTGCTATGTCCTATGAGGATGTGGTGTGATGCGGGCCTTAGCGGGATTGACTCAGTTGGGCAGCCAGTGCCGCCTTTCTGGCACCGACACGCTCCGGGATAGTCGCCGACCAGCCAGACATCGCTATCAAGAGTGCCTCGCTGGCGCCGGTGATCTCCGAGCTACGGCCGTGTACCCAATCGCAATTGAGGTCGGTGACGCATAGTCGTAGCCTCTGATCCGGCACCACGCGCCGAATCGGCGGTTATTTGGCACCAAGCCGAGAACACGGCTCAGCCGATCGGCGGAAACGATGCGGGGTTGGCCCAAAGCGCACCGGATGTCTTGGTGATGGATTTGTGCCATCGACGAGTCCGGTTATTCCGTCGAAAACCGCGGTAAACCTCTTGCGGCTCGAGGTGATTAATCCAAGAAGTCGAGCAACTTCTTGGGAAGGAATAGTGTAGCGCATTCATCGACTCCACCTGGTTAGCTCGCGCCAGCCAGCCTTTCGCGAATCGCTTTAGCAGTCTCGTCGCGCCAAGTCCTTCATAGTTTGGTCATATGCGCGACAGCATCTTCGACACTTCATCCGACGCCGAAGCTAGATGCCTGTCATTGTTGCGGCAACAAAGTTACCAGGAACGTAGCGAGGTTGGTTCACTCGGTGCGAGTCATGTTCGTCAGAGTGGATTCATTACGGATCTCGTTTGCTGCCATCATCGCACTTAGACATCGAACAGGTGGGTGTAGCGATCCAAAGCACAGCGGCCATCCCGCCTCGTCTGTCGATGTTGTCGACAACCGGCTGTCAGCTCGGCTCGTGGTGGTCCAGATGGCAGTGTGTGAGGTTGACGCGCGTGCGTTGGTTAGACACTGCGGTAAGGCGCACTTCGACTCCGCTAGTCTTGGGCCAATCAGTTCCAAGCTGCTAGATTGTTAAGTTAAACACCATCTGGTGGGGAGACTCGTAGACCACTACCTGTGCCCATTGTCATATGTTGCCGCCACCGCCGCGATCATAGAGAAGATGTGCTTCTCCACCTGACAGTCAAATACTGTTTCATCGATCAGGATGGCTGGTAAGTTGTGTTATCGATCAGGATGGCTGGTAAGTTGTGTTAATGTGGCTTTGAGGTCGCCGAACTGGTCGACGAAGACCAGCAAATGTGCGCTCGATCAGAGCGTTGAGATAGCCTGGTGCTGGATGGTGGGAGTTCGCAGTCCTATTTGATTTAGTTTTGGTGAACTGTGGGCGCTCCGCGTATATCCGGGTCTAGGTGTCCAGGGCTTGCGTCCAGAACCGGTCGAGATTGGTACGTAACGCTTCAGGACCGGTTGGATCGAGCTGGTATACGCGACGTATTCCCGGACGCGGTAGTGTGCGTCAGTCCGGCAGACTTGAGTATTTTGAGGTGCTGCGACACAGCTGGTCTGTGGATTGGCAGGTTGCGGGCCAATTCACAGACGGCCAATGAGCCATGCGCAAGGTGCTTGACAATCTCTCGTCGTGTCCCGTCGGCCAGGGCTAGCCACCTCACCATCTGGGCCATTTCTCGGTGAATGACCACCATATAGTAAGTCCATAAGGTCATAGGTTTACGGGTAGTGTTCCTCAAATAATACTCAATTATGTCCGGCGGTTCTCCGGGTACCATTACTAATGGCGAAGTGGAGCGGGGTTCCACAGACTGCTGCGCGTGGTTGTGCCTAGCGACAGACGAGCGGGCTGAGCTTTGGGGTAGTAGGGCGTCAAGCGTTGCAATGCACCCCAGTCGCGGGACCAGTCGTCTTTGAGATAGCTGGCTACCGTGGTCGCCTTTACCAACAACTCTGTGACACCTAGCGGACCGCCACCGTTGTTATCCATCACCGGTGAGTTGGCTTCGGCGCCGAACCGGTCCGGCAGAATGCGCCACTTCGGCGTTTCGTCGACACCATATTGATGGTCGAACGGGCGCTGGCAGGGGAATGCCAGACCCACCAGCCAGTCCAGGAACACCGGGTCCTGGGAGCCAACCACATCCTGCAGAGTGCGTAACTGTGGAATCCGCGGCGGAGTGAGGGCAATCCAATGCTGTGGCGCTAAGTCCTCGTCGTCGGCGACTAAGCGGACCTGGGTCGCAGTGTTTGGGATCGCCGACATAGGCAGCCGGAGGTTGCGCCAGGCTGGCGACGCTCCGACATCGGAGAATTGCAATGACCCACCGGGCTGTCCGCTGGCCGCTCCGCTATCGGTGGCCCATTGCAGCTTCACCTCGTGTCGGTCGAAACGGCCGGCCGCACTCACGACCAGCAATGGCCCGACCTGTTCCAGCGTTGGTAGTCGGTACCAGCCTGACCGCAGTCTGGCGACCACCTGAATGCCGGACTGCCAGCTGCCCAGCACTGGTGTGCGAGCTGGATCTAAATTATAGGGAAGCTGGGCACGGGAGCCGTTGATTCCTGGTGTGGAGTTGGTGCCGCCTTTGTTGCCGGCCGCATCGCCGGTGATCGCCCCGTTTTCGTTGACGAAACTGTGGTCGCCCGGACGTTCCATCACCGGGTCTGCTGACACGTCGGCGGGAATTCCGTTGGCCGTGAAGGCTTCCGATAAGCCCACCCCCAGTGCATCGGCTACCGGAGAGGACACCGGGAGCAACATGCTGGCGTTGGGATCTTGCTCGACCAATACGTCTTCGGCCAGTCCACAGGTCTGGCCGGTTAACGTCTGTAAGTTGGACCGGCCCACCGTCCATGCCGGGTATTGGTCGATCATCGCCAGGGTCAGTGATGTCACCTCGAATATGACCAGCGCCCAGGTCGCAATTGCCAACGGGGACTGAACGATTCTGGCTATTCGTGCTCCGAACCGAGTTTTGGCAGGTCCGTTAGTGGTAGCAACGAAGTGAAACCAGGCCGCCAGTAACAGTACCATCACTGTGAGATCGAGTAGTGCGGTGGTTAGCGAGTATCGCAGCCTCGGGAACGAGTTTGACCATGGCACACCAAAATTGGATACATACCACCAGCCGTTGACGCTCGCAAACGACAACGCCACCACGAACAGCACCACAGCGGCGAACACGGTGCGGTTGCGTCGTGACCGCAGTGCTGCACTGGTCGCCGCGACTGCGGCCAGTGCTCCCAGTGAGCCGGCCAGCCCAGCGAACACCCCAAAGTGGTGTGTCCACTTGGTTGGGGTGAACATCATCGCCAGAAAGGAGATGACGGTGATGCCGATAATGCGGCGGCTCGGCCCAGCCGCAAGGCCCGGAATTCTCCTCTTGCGCAACGACATTGTTACCGCCACCGCGAGCGCGACAAGCAATGCCAGCACGGCAAAGCGGCGGGCGACCGACCCGTCGGGGCTAGCCATGAATAGCCGCTCGTAACGGATGTGCTCGTCAAACCATCTCAGGCTGGGGCCGACGGCGTGCTTAAGCAAGCTGGCCTGGCTCTCGCTGGCAAACGTCTGGTCTCGGAAGATCAGGATTGTGGTGACGGTGGCCGCAGCCAGGATGGGTGCCACCAACGGTAACGCGCCGAATTGCTTGGAGCGACGGTGCAGGATGGTCAACAATGGCCCGATGGCGACCAGCAACGCACCAATGGAGACGATACCTGTTGGTCCGGAGAATAGGGTCAGCGCACCGACGATACAGGCGACCGCCACCGGCAGCAGGCGACTGGTGGCTACCGCACGTTCCACCGAACACCAGGTCAGTAGAATACCCAGGGCGATGATTGGCTCCGGCCGCAGGCCGTTGTCCAGCGGTAACCACACCGCGAGGAACATGCCCGCCGCAGTCCACGCCGCGGCCCTGCTGGTCTTGGCGGCGTGTCCCAGTCGGGGAATGATCTCCCTGCTGATCAGCCACCAGCAGGTCAGCGCCATCGCCAGGGTCGGTAACCGCATCCAGATGCTGGTGGTAGTAACGTGCGCCCACAGTGCCAGCAAGTCGTAATACCAGCCGAACGGTGCTTCGGGAGTGCCGAACCACCGATAGTAGTTGGCCATGTAGCCAGCATGCTCGGATACTCGAGCCATCGTCAGGATGTAACCGTCGTCGGATGTGTTGGCACCAACGAAATGCCACCACACTAGTACGGCGATGACCAAGGCATCCAGACCGCCGATGGACCACCAGCGGGAGGGTAGGAACCGTCGATGCTGGGTGCCATCGGCGGTGTCAAGCATGTGCAATGAGACCAGGGCAGCACCAGTCAGCACCACACCGATGATCATCGCGATCATCTTCAACGGTGTCGGGCTGCTGCTGTAACGAGTGTCGATGGTTGCAGAGAAACTTAGGCCCGGCGGGACCGGCCCGGATAGATCAGTGAACACCCCGACGATCTGAGGTCGGAAATCGTAACCACTACGCTCACCACGTAGCGGGGAGCCAGGATGTTCAGCATGGGGCCCTTGAGTCGTCAACCCAACAAAATCGGCATTAACCCGATCAAAGTGTGCGGTGAACGTCAAGCGTTGGCAAGCCGGGCTGAGCACTTGGCTCATTGGGGCACCGACCACCGGGACGTTGCGGACCACGAGTACCAGGTCGTCGTTGGCGCGTTGGATAAGTAGCCCCCGGTCGACGGCCTTCGGGGCTTGCTTGGGCACGGTCGATAGCAGCACGGTCCGACTTGCGCTTTGTGGTCCTGCCAGCCCAGCAGCGGCCGCACATGGCACGGTGACGTGCAGTTCGGTGGCCACATACCCGATCAGTGGCGCTTCGACACTCTCGAACGTGCCGTTCTGCGGCCAGTTCAATTGGGCGGTAGTTTGGTTGACCGGCAGAAATGGGGTTGCTACTGCTAGTAGGGCCCCAAGCAGGCCGGCGATCACGGCAACGAGGCGGGCGATACGATGGTTTGCTCCCGCGTCGTTCACGGAGGTTGATGCTAGCTTTACATCGGTGCGTGCTGCGCTGCGGCGCGAGGTGAAAATACCACCTGTTTGTGGGGGAGAACAGGGCGATTGGGCTAGTTGTTGGACCGCATCAGGCGCAGTTTCGGTAGCCATCAGGTGTTACCCATCGGCTTGCGGATGGCCAGCACAAACGGTCCGATGTTTTGCACGGCGAAACGTTGGTCCCCGAAGAGGGCCGACGGTAGATCGACAGTGTAGCGACGGACGTTGGGCTGGTTGGGGTATACGTCTTTGGCTAATCGCAAGGTGTAAGTGTTGCCTACGCCGCGACGCATGATGAATACCGTCGGCGGCGGCCAGGGCAACGTGTCCAGCGCATAGATGAGCTCGTCGGCCGTCGTGAACCTGGACCATTGCTGAATGTGAGCGGATCGCAAGTCAAACTGTGCCAGCGGGTTGGCATAATGGGACGTCAATCCCTGAAAGCCCCAGTAGGGGTAGTAGGACAGGAAGCTGTAGTCGGCGGTGAGCACGACGGTCTGATCGCGTGGTTTGCCGGTAACACGCAGGACGGCCTCGTCGATGGCACAGTAGTATTTTTCGGAGCCCGCCGGTCGCCGATCGCCGCGTTGGCCGTGGCCGTCGGTGTCGGTGTAGGCGATGGTGAGATCTGGTCGCAGCACGCCGGGAATATCCTGGCTGAACGCGATTGCGCCGGCCAATCCGACGGCGCCGGCGACCGGTAGTACGGCTTGGTTGCGCTTGGCCAACGTCTGCACGGTTTCGACAAAGCCGAATACTCCGGCGGCAACCAGCAGCACGGTCAGTGTTGGCTGCAGTCGGAATGACAGCAGCGTGGTGTGTGCCAATGTGGTCAGCATCGACAACAGTGACCATAGGTAGACGGCCAACACGCCGATCGCTAGTGCACTTGCCTGCACCGACGAGCTCGTGCGTCCTACCAGCCACAGGGTGCCCAGCAAGCAGATCATCCCAAGCAGAGAGAACTGCAGCATCGGGAAGGTGAGTTTGGCGCCGTCGGCTGGCAGGTAGTGCTGGGCGCTGCCGGTGTCACTGATCGGGGCATGGGCTGCCCGCACCAAGAATGGCAGCCAGGTGGTGGCTCCGATGGCCGTCGCGATGACGACGATAACGGCAAGCCGGCGCAGTGGGTCGAAGGTTGCCCGGACATCCGCGCGGTACCAGCGCGCCCCGGCTAGTAGCAGGGCCATCAATCCCACGGTGAACGCCGTGTAGGCAAATAACAGAGTATACCAGGTAGCGGCGAAGCCCAGGAATAGGCCGGCGGCGATGACCGCAGCCCATCCTGCTCCGCCTGGTGTGAGCGTGTGGACAGCTGCACGTTCGCGGTCAGTAGCACGGAGACCCGACCACGTCAAGACCAGAACTGGAGGCAGCAACACCGTAATCATTGCGGCGTAGGGTTCCGGCGAACTGTAGGCTAGCGTGACCGCCGTGGTGGCGATGGTGACAAGCACGGCGTACTCGAAGCGGATCATCCGCCACCACATCACCAGCGCAACGGCGACCGCGATAGTTATGGACGTGATTGCCCACGGCTTGAAAATCTCCCAGGCCGTGGTTCCAGTTAGCGCCGCGGCGCGTCCGCCGATCCAAAACCAGCCTGGCGGGTAGAACGGTGGGAGCCCTATATAAGTCATGTCTTGCAGGGCGGCGCTGTCAGTGAGCCTGGTCAGATATTCGGTGCGGAACTGTTGGTCGACGGAGATGCCGAATAGATACAGCTTGGTGGCTCCTAGCGGCATGCCCAGCGTCACTACAGTGAAGGCGGATACGAGAACGAGCCCACCTAATTGGGCGAAACGCCGGAATCGCCCAGCCCGCCACGCCCAGACGACGGTTAACAGCCCGGTCAAGCAACCGAATTGGCCGACTGTGATTAGCGCATGCAGCTGGTTGGACGATGGAAAAGCCGGCCATTGCACCTGAGCAATGGCAATTAGCGACACCACGGCTACCCCGCTAGCCACCAAGACAGCCAACGCCATCTGGCCGAGGCTGGCCAGTGCATTACGCATGGTCAGATTGGCAGTTTGCGGAAGATGCTCCGCGGAATATGTCGCAACACCATCATCACATAACGGAATGTTGCTGGTGCCCAAACTAATTCCTTACCTTTAGCGGCTGCGGTCACCGCGAGGTTGGCGACGTACTCCTTGTCGACGGTCAGCGGGGCTTTCTTGACGTGCGCACTCATTCGGGTACGTACCTGGCCGGGACGGATCACCAGAACGCGAACGCCGTATTCGTGTAAAGCCTCTGACAATCCTAGATAGAAACCGTCTAAGCCGGCCTTGGTGGAACCGTAGACGAAGTTGGATCGGCGCACTCGTTCAGCGGCGGCAGAACTCATAGCGATAATCTGGCCGAACCCCTGCGCACGCATTTTCTCGCCTAGCAGAACACCTACGGAAACTGCTGCGGTGTAGTTTATTTCAGCGATTTGCACAGCCTTGTGTTGGTTCTGCCATAATTCTTCTGCGTCGCCGAGTAAACCGAACGCGACAATGGCCACATCGACATCGCCTCCGGTAAAGGCCTGCTTGATCATCTTTGGATGGCTGTCGGTGTCTAGTGCTTCGAAATTGAGCAGCTCTACCGATCGCGCGCCTGCAACTGTCATCTGTGTTACTGCGTCGTCACGGCCCGGGTCGTCAGGCATAGCGGCCAGCACGATCCGAGCGGGGGCGTTGCGCAGGTAGCGCTCGCAAATGGCCAGCCCGATCTCGGAGGTGCCGCCGAGCAGTAGCACCGTCTGGGGGTTTCCTACGGCGTCGAGCACCATTTAGAGTAGCTCCAAACGTCGGGCCATGTCGGAGGCGAAAACCCGCAAGGGGTCGACCTTGCGACGTACAGCGATCCACTCATCGATGCGCGGGTACATGGCGTGAAAGGTGTCAGCGGTGGTACGGGAGTCCTTGGCAGTGTAGAGCCGGCCGCCGAATTCCATGACACGGCGGTCCAGTTCGGTGACAAACTCATTGAGTCCGGGTTTGATCGGGAAGTCCACGCAGATATTCCAGCCTGGGATAGGGAAGCTCAGCGGTGCTTGGTTGCTGGGACCGAACAGCTTAAACACGTTGAGAAATGAATAGTGGTCACTGGCTTGGATTTCACCGATGATTCTCTTAAACTCGTCGATTGCTTCGGTAGGTATCACGAACTGGTATTGTAGAAAGCCTGCTGCACCGTAGGCACGGTTCCATTTGCCGAACATGTCCAATGGGTGGTAAAATTGCGTCAGATTTTGGATCTTGCCGCGATAGGTTCCGGATTTGCGATGCCAGAGTGCACTGATGGGCCCGAAGGTGTATTTGTTGGCCAGCCCGTTCGGAAAAATATCGGGCAGAGTAAATAATTGTGGAGCATCGAATTTCAGTGGGTTGCGCCGCAGTTTTGCGGGCAACTGCCCGATGGTGGCTAAGCAGCCGCGTGATACCGCCGCACGGCCCAATTTCGGAGAAGCGCTGATGGTGTCAAACCAAGCGCTGGAGTAAGTGTAGTCTGCTTCACTGCCGTTGCTATGCAATGCGATGGTTTCGTCTAGGCTGGTGGTGACGTCGCCGTCGGCAAGGAAATAGGCCGTTTCGGTCGGTGTCATTTCGATGGTAGCTCGCATGATAATGCCAGTTAGGCCGTTGCCGCCGACGGTGGCCCAGAACAGTTCGGAATCCGCACCTACTGGCATGAGTCGGTGCACCTCTCCGCTGGCGGTCAGCAACTCCATGCTACGCACGTGGTTGCCAAAGCTTCCCGCGCTGTGATGATTCTTGCCGTGGATGTCGCACGCGATCGCACCGCCGACAGTGACCTGCCGGGTACCCGGCAGCACCGGGATCCACAAGCCGAACGGCAGGGCCGCCTTCATCAGTTTATCTAGGTTAACGCCGGCGTCGACGTCGACCAATTTGGTGTCGGCGTTAATGGAGTGGATGGTGTTCAGCGGGGTCATGTCGATCACCAACCCACCGCCGTTTTGCGCGTTGTCGCCGTAGGATCGGCCCAGCCCGCGAGCGATCACCCCTCGACCGCCAGCGTCGGCGACTCGGGCCACTGCCTTGGCGATTAGTTCGGCATCAAGAGTGCGTAGCACGTTTGCTACCGATGGTGCGGTGCGTCCCCATCCGGTCAGTCGGGTTGGGGTGGTGGAAACTTCCATGCTCAACATCGTCAAAGAGAGTACCGCTTGGTCCGGCGACGATACAGGACACTTCCAGTCGGTGGCTAGGTTGGCTTAGCGGATCCGGAAGATTACGGTTCGTTGCACGATGAAATTGATCGCTGTGGCGATACCCTGTGCAATCACGAAGGCGACAGATATTGCCCACGGTCGTTGGTAGTGGAACAGGAAAAGGCAGAAATGATTGAGCCCAACCTGCACAGCGAAAGTGATCCCGTAAAGAGCTATGACCGCGGCAAACCGGGTGGTGCTCGGTGAAGCTTGGAACGTCCATCGACGGTTGATTAGGTAGGCGGTGATGGTGCCAATGACGACGCTGGTGGATTTTGCCAGATCGACCTGCAAGCATGCCCCAAGATAGAGCGTCACGTAGACGCTGAAGTCAACAGCCGCCGCCAAGACGCCGGTAACGATGAAGCGTAGCATTTGCGTCGTTAGGCTCAGATGTGGGTGCGAAGCAGTCGTAGATTCTGGGGGGACCATCAGGGGTTCCATTGGAGGTGAGTTTAATGGGGTCTCGGGGTTATTTTCCGGGTTTTGAATGATTCTCGGCGCAACGTTAGGTGGGTAACTTCACCGCGATTAGCTGGATCCGGTTTGTTCCCTGCGGTGTGGAGTCGGTCGTTGTATCCTCCGGTTGGTGTTCGGCCAAGTCCTGTCCTAACGGACTGCGTGTGGTCAATGTCTGGGCTTCATGGCTGACGGAGTCTACTTCCACGATGGAGATCACGTGTATGACGACGACCTCTCCGTCCGGGAAACCGCAATGTCATCTCGGCATCGTTGGGCAGCACTGGTTCTATTAATCGACCCACTACAGGTCGGCCTGCAGTTGACGGTCCAGTCCGTTGATCCGGTCGCTGAGGACGACGAGTTCATCAGCTTGTTGTAGCGTTTCAGCCGCATCTCTGTGATCGCCGATAATACCGCAGTCGTTCTTGACCTCAACCTCGAGCCGATCGTGGCGCTGCCGCAGTCGGTCTAGCTCTGTGGCGAGGTAATCTCGCGACGCATTTGTCAGACCCCGTTGTTTGTACTTCTTCATTAACGACTATCGGCCTTTCGCGGCGCGCCGGTGACTGTCTTGTTACCGAGCGTCTAGCTTGCTTTGCTCGGTCTTGGGTTGCCCGATTACTTATGTGTGCAGCGAATTCGATTCGTAGTTTTGCAGTGTGACATCATTACGGCGCAGTCTCCATGAACATTCGACAAGCAGTTTGCAGTCGGTTATATACCGGGATACCTACTTGGTCGGCGGTTCTATCATCTGTTGCGACGTTGGTAGCAGCACAGTCATTCGGCCGTTGCCTGTACGCTGAGTGTGGGTCGCGGTGCGATCACGCGAGCAAGGGTTGTTATACAGCATCTTTCATTTTCCCGGCGAACCACGGCTCATCCTGGGAGGCCAGCCTGCTGGCTAGTTGGGTTAGGCCTTCGTCGGACGCGGCAGGCCGGACTACACCCAGTAAGGCACTCGAGCACGGTATTGTCGCATCGCGAACACTGCCAGTAGCCATCCGACGGCTGTTAGTGCCACCACCACTGCCCAATGCCGCAACTCCTGGTGAGCACCCAGCAGTGGTGCACGCACTATATCAAGGTAGTGCAGCAGTGGGTTGAGTTCGACGATGCTCAACAAGTGTCCCGCGCCCTGCTGCTGTAGCGTGTCGTCGTTCCAGATGATTGGCGTCATAAAAAACAGCAACTGTACAACGGAGAACAGCAGGGGGCCGATGTCGCGGTAGCGGGTTGCCAGGATACCGAAACATAGTGACACCCAAACACTATTGAGGACGATCAGCGTCAGCGCCGGAAAGACCGATAGATCGGCCCATGACCACGGTTTGGGGAAGATGATCGCAACAACGATATAGATGACGATGTTATGCGCGAATAAAATCATCTGTCGCCACATCAGCCGGTAGACGTGCACACTCAACGGCGTGGGTAACTGCTTGATCAGGCCCTCGTTGGCGACGAACACTTCGGCACCCTCTAGTATTGCGGTGTTGATCAAATTCCAGATGATCAACCCGAGAGTGACGTACGGTAGGTGCACAGCCAGTTCCAGGTGAAACAGCTTCGAATACAGCCCGCCCATTGCAACGGCGGTAGTCCCGGTCGCGATGGTGATCCAGAATGGTCCTAGCACCGAGCGGCGGTAGCGCTGCTTGATATCCTGCCAGCCCAGGTGTAACCACAGTTCGTGGCGGTGGAAGCCCTCGATCAGATCACTTCGAGCGCGAGCAAGGGTCCGTGACTGTGTCGCTGCATCGATAGACGTTATGTGCACCGCTCCTCCTCGTTTTGTCTCCTGCAAGCGGGCGGGGTGTCTTCCTCTGAGGATGCCCCACTGCATGGTCGCCGGTGCGCATCATGAGGATATTCTCATGTCGGGATTGTAAAATTTTTCGCGACGTCCCAAGCGACGCAAGCGGATCCACTCCCGTAACCCCTTGAGATCGCGGCGGGTCACCAGGAAGAACCAGCCGAACCGAAGCCATTCCTGGGCCAGCAGCTTGCGTAGACCCGGTTGTGCCAGCAGATAACCGCGATTGCGGTAGGTAAAGAACCGCTTAAGGGGATCGTCGGGATACTGAGTGTGCATGCGGCCGCCCAGGATCGGCCGGAATTCATCGGATCCGCCGGGATGCAGGTAGATCGTATCCAGGCAGGTCCCGAACGGTAGGCCGGATCGTGCGAGCCGGCGATGTAACTCCACCTCGTCGCCGCGAATGAAAAGTCGCATATCCGGAACGCCGATCGAGTCTAAGGTGGACGCCCGGAACAGCGCGCCATTGAATAGCGACGCGATTCCCCGCAGTAGATCCTGTCCCTCTTTGGTGCGTAATTCACTTGTGCACCTTCGCCATACCAAGCCACTTCGCAACGGAAAAGCAAGCTGTTCCGGGTCGTCGGAATTGCACACTATCGGCGACACCTCGGCCAGGCCGTACTTGTTGGCGCAAGCTAATAAGGTCGCCAGCACCCGAGTGTCCTGTGGGCGCCCGTCATCGTCGGCTAGCCAAACCCAATCAGCACCCTGCGCCAATGCGTGCAATATGCCGAGTGCGAAACCTCCTGCCCCGCCAAGGTTTCGGCGTGATCTTAAGTAAATGGTTGGGATTGGTTGGTCGGCAACAAGATTGCACACTCTGCTATCTCCGGCATCGTCATTATCCACCACGATCAAGTGATCAGGCAACCGAGTCTGGGTGCTCAGCACATCCAGTGATTTGGCCAGCTCGATGGGACGTCGGCGGGTAACCACGACAGCGAAGACGGATTCACTCATTTCTGGAAGTTTTTTGCACAACAGTGTTATTAGCTAGAGTCGTGTCCAAGGTTTCGGCCATCACTTCACGCACATGTCGGGCTGCATCCTCGCCTTCGTAAGCGCGCACTACATCTTCGATACCGCCGGACAGCTTGATAACTCCGTGGTCGATCCACATCGCAGTCTTGCACAGTCGGGCCAGAAACTCGTTGGAATGGCTAGCGAAGACCAGGATTCCAGAGCGCTTCACCAAACTCTGCAGGCGGAACTGTGCTTTCTTCAAGAAGTCGGCGTCCACCGCACCGATCCCTTCATCGAGCAGTAAGATTTCGGGGTCGATACTGGTGACCACGCCCATCGCTAGCCGAACTCGCATCCCGGTGGAATACGTGCGTAGCGGCATGGACAGATAATCGCCGAGTTCGGTGAACTCAGCGATCTCGTCCACTTTGCTTAGCATCTGCTTGCGGGTCTGCCCAAGGAACAGGCCGCGGATGATGATGTTCTCGTAGCCAGAGATTTCGGGGTCCATGCCAATCCCGAGATCGAAAACCGGTGCTACTCGGCCGGTGACCTTCGCCCTACCGCGGGTGGGCTCGTAGATGCCCGAAAGCAGGCGCAGCAGTGTCGATTTACCGGCGCCGTTGTGCCCAACCAAACCCACTCGGTCACCCAAGCTCAGCGACATCGTGATGTTCCGCAATGCCTCGATGACGACGACGTTGGAGTTGTTGCGCCCGACGGTGCCACCCGCCTTACCCAGTACGGCTTTCTTCAACGAACGCGACTTGGCGTCAAAAATAGGAAATTCTACCCACGCATTGCTTGTCTCGATACGAGGAGCCGACACTATGAGCTACTTTAAGTCTGCTTACAGGTATTGTCCGGTGTTGTGACCGCCTGTTTGGCCCGCTTTGCCTAGTCCCGGCGGTAGTGCGCTGTGGCGTATCTGCTCCAACTGCGCGCGGGCGGCCATCTGTTGAGCGAACAATGCGGTCTGGATGCCGTGGAAAAGCCCTTCTAGCCAGCCGACCAGCTGAGCCTGCGCGATGCGCAATTCGGCATCCGAGGGGACTGCACCCGCGTTGAAGGGCAGGGTGAGTCGATCGAGTTCCTCGCGTAGTTCGGGCGCTAGGCCGTCTTCCAGCTCCTGGATGCTGGTAGCGTGGATTTCGCGCAGCCGGTTGCGGCTAGCTTCGTCCAAAGGCGCGGAGCGCACTTCCTCGAGAAGCTGTTTGATCATGGTGCCGATACGCATCACCTTGGCGGGTTGCTCGACCAGGTCGGTCAGGGCCGGTTCATCGGAGTCCCTGCTCTTATCTGCGTCGCGGATCGCCATGGTCCGCGGATCGATTCCACCGATGATTTCGATGCTGTCGTCATCATTGCCGGTACTCAATCCAAATACCATTCTCTTGCGTACTTTCTAGGTATGAACCGCTGCGGCGTTCCCGCGCCACTCAAAGATGCGGGCTGCGCCGTTATCGTAAATTTTCGTCCACGACTTTGATTTCTCTAAGGAGACTAGTCCGTCGGGTACGGCAAACCCTCGCACCGTTGGGCTGGTGGTCAGAATGTAGCGAATATTGAGCACTCGGACCGCTTCGACAACCCACGGATTGCCGGTGTGCGCGTAGACCCAAAAAGCATACCGGAAATAGCCAGGGCCCGTCTGCTGCGGGAAGTCGTAGTGGGTCCACAGCGGATGTAGGTCGGCCACCGCGTACATCCAAGAGC
Source organism: Mycobacterium uberis (assembly GCF_003408705.1). Taxonomy (GTDB): domain Bacteria; phylum Actinomycetota; class Actinomycetes; order Mycobacteriales; family Mycobacteriaceae; genus Mycobacterium; species Mycobacterium uberis. Next base: position 90,741 of record NZ_QAYL01000001.1, on the reverse strand, counting down.
TGCCATCGGTATTGGCATTGCCAATGATGGTGTTGTGTGCACCTGGCAGGGATGCCAGGTAGGCCATAGCGTCGAGGTCTTTCTGGTTGACCATCACCGAGTCGTATTTGTCGCCGAACAAAACCAGATGTCGAAAAAGATAGTGCTGGGCGATGAACACGGAGGCAAGCACCAGCAGCACCGCGCTGACTGATTTCCAGACCGGTCCGGGCAACGGTGTGAACCGGGCAGCGACTCTCTGAGCGCTGGTGACTAACAATAGCACCGCGGCAAACAATGCGATGCCCGCCATCGGCGTCAACAGCATGGTCACCACTGCCGAGAGTCGTCGCGGGTCGTTGTAGAAGAACTGACTGAACTCTTTAATAATGTTGCCGACTGGGCCGCGAAACGGCGTCCCCGAATAGACGGTCGCCACGGTCAGTATCAGCCAGGCCACCGGGGGCCACCAGATTTTCTTGTACAGCAGGATTGTCATGCCAATGGCGGACAACGCCATGAGACCATATTGCGTCGGGAAGTCGTTTAGGTGTCGGGTGTGCAAAAGGAGAGCATCGATCACGCTCTGTTGCACGCCCTTGAAACTGGGGAATGAGTGCCCGGTGATGGTGTCGACCTGTTTTAACACCCCGATGAACTGTGGTGCCAGCATCAACGCGGTCGGCACGACAACGGCGGCCAGGGTCCGCGCGTCTGCTGTCCGGCTGCGCACCGGATGCAACAACGCGTCCAGTGACCACCAACTCAACAGGAAAAGGATGACGACGAACCCGCCGGTGAGATGCACCGAGAAGGTGCCCACCAGCGCCAGAATGGCCACTGGGATGCGGTCGCGGTGGCGCAACGTCGAGGTGATCAAGGCCATCGTCGGTACCGCGACCCCATAAGCAGCCAAGTTCGGCATTGCAGCGACACCGAATTCGACATAAGGGACGGAGGTTAACGACGCCGACAGCGCGGCTGTGGTGGCCGATGCCCCGGCGGCGCATTGTTGCGCCGTCACTGGACGCAGCAGACGCCAAGTGAGGACGGCTGCGCTGATCGGAAACAGCCACACAGACGCCGCCAGCGAACTGACTGTGTAGCTAGTGGTGGGCGCTGCCGCGGTAAGCTGACAGTAGACCGCTGCCAGGGCATGAAACACTGCCGGGTAGTATAGCACTGCATGTGTTTCGACGTTGCGTAGCTCACCCATGTGAGTGGACGACGCTTGACCGGTATCTAGGATGAAGCGCACTGTGTTGGCGTGCCAGACTGCGTCCCAGGTGCTGGGAACGGATTGCCAATGCAGCAGGCCGCGATAAGCCGCCCAGCTAATCAATAGGGCGCCCAACAACACTCCAGACGCCACTGTAACCGCTGGCCAGCCACTGATTCCTCGGGCTTCGGCCGCGGTGTCGCGGTAGCGGGCGAGCAACAGTTGAAAAACAACTATCAGTATGCTTACAGCGACCAAAGTGGCCAGCGCTGTCCAACCGTTCCACGGTATTCTGAGCGCGCCGCAGGGAATGATCGCCAACGCAATCACGCCGTACGTCAATGCCGGACCAACCGCAATAGCGATCGGCCATGTTAGTGCAGCGGCACGCGCGACGATTGTTCCGGGCGCGATCAGTAAAAACAATGTGATCAGCATTCCGAAGCACAACCCCACTCGACTAGTATGGCTGGCCGGGTGACCTTGCTCGCGACGCTCGACTGGTCGGAACGGCTTGGATGATTCTCGGTAGCCGCTACCGTCGCGAATTCGCGGAATAGCGGAACTCTAAGGTGGCTGGTATGGCATACGACGTCGCCCGGGTGCGCGGTCTGCACCCGTCCCTGGGTGATGGCTGGGTGCATTTCGACGCGCCAGCCGGTATGCTCATTCCGGATTCTGTTGCGACCACTATGTCGACTGCATTCCGTAGGTCTAGCGCAACCACGTTAGGTGCGCACCCGTCTGCACAGCGCAGTGCAGCGGTTCTTGACGCGGCGCGTACTTCTGTGGCCGATCTGTTCAATGTTGACCCGGCCGGTGTTGTGCTGGGTGCTGACCGCGCAGTCTTGCTGTCATCGCTGGCCGCAGCGTCGTCCTCGCGCGCCGGCCTGGGGTACGAGGTGATTGTCAGCCGGCTCGACGACGAGGCTAACATCGCTCCGTGGCTGCGGGCTGCACACCGCTATGGCGCGAAGGTGAAGTGGGCCGAGGTCGATATAGAAACCGGTGAGCTGCCGACGTGGCAATGGGAGAGCTTGATCGGCAAGTCGACCCGACTGGTGGCGGTCACGTCCGCGTCGGGGACATTGGGTACCGTCACCGACTTGCGGGCAATGACCAAGCTTGTCCATGATGTCGGTGGGCTCGTCGTGGTCGACCATTCCGCTGCCGCCCCCTACCGGCTGCTCGATGTCAAAGAGACCGAGGTAGACGTGGTGGCGGTGAACGCTCACGCATGGGGCGGTCCTCCGATCGGGGCAGTAGTGTTTCGCGACCCGGGGTTGATCAACACCTTTACCTCGGCGTCGACGGACCCCAACGCTGCGGGCCCGGCGCGTCTCGAGGTTGGTTTGCACCAGTTCGGACTGCTGGCTGGTGTAGTAGCAAGTATCGAATATCTTGCGGCACTTGATGAGTCGGCTGGTGGCAGCAGGCGCGAACGGTTATCGGTGTCAATGCAATCTGCCGGCTTGTATCTGAGCCGGATCTTCGACTACCTGATGATGTTGTTGAGGTCGTTGCCGCTGGTGATGGTGATCGGCCGTCCGGAGGCACGGATACCGGTCGTCAGTTTTACACACCAAGGGGTTCCTGCCAACCGGGTGGTGCAGCGCTTGGCGGACAACGGAATTCTGGCGATTTGCGACCCGAAGTCGCGCGTGCTCGACGTACTTGGCGCCAATGATATCGGCGGCGCGGTTACCGCCGGATTGGCGCATTATTCGACGACAGCCGAAGTCGACCAGCTGGTGCGCGCGCTGGCGTCGCTTGGTTAACGGTGTGAATTCGCGACGGTCAGCACGATCTTCCCGGATACTTTTCCTGACATCAACAGTTGGTGTGCGTCAGCCGCCTGCTGGACAGCCATGCGTGCTCCGATGATGGGCTGCACAGCCCCGGTGGTTATCATCGGCCAAACCGACGCTGTCACGGCGGCCACGATTTCGCTTTTACTGTTCGGGCCGTTTGCCGGCCGGGACCGCAGTGTGGTGCCGATAATACGCGCTCGTTTGCTTAGCAACTTACTGAGGTTGAGCTCGCCTTTTATCCCACCCTGCAGGCCTATGACGATCAGCTGTCCATTAGCGGCCAGCGCGTCGATATTGCGGTCCAGATACGCCGCGCCCATGATATCGAGGATGACGTCGGCACCGTCGGTCTGCTGCCGCAGCCGCGCGACGAAGTCCTCATCGCGGTAGTTAATAGTGATCTGGGCGCCTAGTTCGCGACAAAATTCCAGCTTTTCTGCTGATCCGGCGGTGACCGCCACCTTGGCGCCCAACGCTCGTGCCACTTGGATTCCGTGGCTTCCGATGCCGCTGGCTCCGCCGTGCACCAGCAGCAGCTGTTTTTCGCTTAGATGAGCTGCCATCACTAGGTTTGACCAGACCGTGCAGGCCACTTCGGGGAGTCCTGCTGCGTCGACCACCTCGATACCCTTGGGAATTGGCATCACCTGACCGACGGGAACGGCGACGTATTCCGCGTAGCCGCCTCCGGCGAGTAAAGCGCAAACTTCTTGTCCGACAGACCATTCGGTTATACCTGAGCCGACTGCTGAAATGATGCCGGCTACCTCCATGCCGATGATCTCGCTGGCCCCTGGTGGAGGCGGATATTTTCCAGCTGCCTGCAGCACGTCGGCGCGGTTAACACCGGCCGCGGAAACCTTGATCAGGACCTCGCCGGGGCACACCGCAATATTGGGAACTTCTCGCCATACCAGTTGCTCGGGTGGTTCAGCGACAATGGCGTACATGCTGTTACGATATACATATAGTACTACCCCCTACTCTTGTTAACGGTGGCGTGGCAGAGCGGCCTAATGCACTTGCCTTGAAAGCGAGAGACGGCTAAACCCGTCCGGGGGTTCAAATCCCTCCGCCACCGCCGTGGCGTGCCAATGCCGCGAGCGCGCGTGTCTTTATAGCAACACGACGGTGCCGTTGTCATTTCGTTGACGCTCAGGCAGCGATTTTAGTGCGGCGGGATCTCGGCGGTGATACTGTTCATCAGTGCGTCGTAGCGGCTCGTGTGGGGATCACGTTCAGGCTTTCCGCTGCTGATGACACCGGCAGCAAGGCTGCGCTGAGGGTCAACCCAGATGGCGATGTTGACTAGGCCGAGGTGACCGAACGCGGCAGGCGCATTGCGTCCGAATGGTCCGAACTTGTTCGTTCCCAGGATAAATCCGGTACCCCAGCGAGCTAGCATCAGCCCCACCGCTAAATCCGGCCGTAAACGTCGGCATTCGGCCACTGCACTGTGCAGGGTTTCTTGGCTTATCACCCGTATACCATCAAGTTCGCCACCCCGGCGCCAGATTTCAGCGAACCGCGACATCTCGTAGGCGGTCGACACGGTGTTGGACGACGGTATGATGGTGGTGAGAAAAGGTGGAGTGTTGGTGTACGGGATGACTTCGTGCACGGTTCCCCCAATCGCCTTACGGAAAATCTGGGCGGCCACCGGCGGCAAAGGCCTTCCGGTGGCATGACTCGGCGCAACCGATGGGACATCTTTCTTAGGGACACCGAAGTTGGTCCACCGGAAACCCAACGGGTTGAGGATCTCCGTGGCGAGGATTTCGCGGATTTCTTTCCCGGTGGCTGCATAGACGATCTCACGCATCAATGGACCCCATGTTAGGGCGTGGTACATGTGCATTAGCCCCGGGCGGTAGAGCGGTCGCAGTTCGCTTAGCTTACTTTGCGCGTACTCGTGGTCGTCGGTGCGGGTCACGTCTGGCCGGGCTCCAGTGAGGAATGGTAGTCCAGCGCTGTGTGTCATCACGTGGCGGATCGTGATCCGATGTTTGCCGTGACTAGTGAAGTTGGGTAGGTAGTCGCACACGCGATCGTCGAGTGATAGAACCCTCCGCTCGACGAGCATGTGTACTACGGTTGCAGTGACAGCTTTGGCTGCAGAGTATACGCAGAACGGGGTATCGGTCGTGACGAGGACCTTTTCGGCTTCGGGCGGATCGGTCGGGGCGTTGCCCCAACCGTGGCCGATTGCGCGGTTTAGCACAACCCGCCCGTGTTGTCGGATGCACAATTGGATTGCGGGGTGCATGCCGGCTTGGTACCAGTGGCGGGCAGCCTGCCAAATTCGTTCGACGGCAGCGCTGTTGATGTCGGTATGGTCCTCATCGCCAATAGTCGTCACGGTGTCGAGGTCAGTCGGGACCTGGATTTTGTTGCTTGAAATCAATGTATTGTCCTACTCCCCGATGAACTGCGGCGTCCGCTTGGCGAATGTGGTCGAAATACCTTCGGTCAGATCCTTGGACGGCAGAAAAGCTGTGTTCCATGCAGCGACATAGTGCAGGTTCTGTGAGACAGCAGAGATGCGTTGCTGGTCCAGGACATTCTTTATACCGTAGACCGTCAGTGGCGGATTGACGGCGATCTCGGCGGCGGTGGCATGGGCGGCAGCCAGCGTCTTAGCGGCGTCTTCATAGACGTCATTGACAAGACCAATTTTTTCGGCGCGGGCAGCATCGATGTCTTTGCCCGTCAACGCCAATTCACGTAGATGCCCGTCGCTCAAGATCAGCGGGAGGCGGGAGAGACTGCCCAGGTCGGAGACGATGGCCAGTTTGACTTCCCGCACCGAGAACTTAGCGTTGACACTAGCGCAGCGGATGTCGACCGCGGAAATCAGATCGACGGCGTCACCAATACACCAGCCGTGAACCGACGCGATCGTGGGAGCACGGCAATCAGCGACGGTGTTGATAGCTTTCTGCATCCGCAGCATCTCCGCATGGAAGTCGGTGCGGGGGCGGGCCAACGCGCCGTCAGCCAATAACGGGGCGAACGTCCCGCTTATCGCTGATAAGTCGAGGCCGTAGCTAAAATTATTGCCCGATCCGGTGATGACGATGGCCCGTACCTCATGGTCGGCATCTAGCTTGACAAACACCTCGGGCATTTCCGACCAGAAGGCGGGCCCCATCGCGTTGCCCTTGCCCGGTCCGATCAGTGTCACCTGTGCGACCTGGCCTTTAGTTTCGACGGTGACAGATTCATATGTCCGATTTATGTTTGAGCCCATATCAAGACCGTAGCGTGTTAGCGGTCCGCTGATGTTCACGCTGTAAGGGCGAAAGCTTCCACCAGCTTCGCTTTTCCACGCAGGGAAAGCGTGTGTACCGGCACCTGACTCACCAGCTCGTCTGCGACACCACGGGCGAAGTGTAATACGTCGCCGACCGTTTGTTGCTGCATCCACACCGCAACATTGACCGGATCGTCAAGCGAGGTGAAGTCCACCACAGCTTCGCCAACCTTGCCTACCTATACCACGCTGGTATTGGATGTCACACCAGTGTTCAGTCAGGAATCTTTCTCTGTTCCGTAGCCTAATGGTTTAGAGCAGATCGCGTTCTGCATTAACCGCTGACGATCGATATTCGGTTCCGTTGATGCCTTTAACAAAAGCGTCATGACTTCGTCGCCAATCAGTTTGTCAATTACCGTGTCTCTGCGCAGCAGCGCCCGTGTCGCAGCTCTGTAAAATCGGTTGAGCAACACGGCGAAATCCGAAACAACGGTGGCTTAACCTGTGGTGATGGCCTTGCGCACGTCGGCGAACAGCACCGCAATGTCAATTGCAGCTTCGCTGGGGGAATCCTTATTATCGCAAAGGACACACAGGTTGGGGTTCTTGCGTGACTGTGCGTAGCCTGCGACAGCAAAAATTCGTCCTACCACGCCGCCAAACGGGTTACTGCAACCTTGCACAGCGCGGTTCCGACGGTCGTAGTCGGAACAGGCGCAGCTTTCTATTGTAGCTAGCGTAACCTTCGGTTAGCGGCAAATGTCATAAATTCAGGAATGGGCTCCGACGAACCCGGAGACTATGGGCGAGACAGGATCGGAATTGTCTATGCTGTTCCTTCATACGCTCTTGCCGCTATGGGCTATGGGCAGTTACTACAACGGTTTTCGTGTTGTCACCGTTACTACGTCCCGTTTCCTTACGATGCCGCCTCGAAATCCAGGCCATGGATCTGGAGCGATGTAGAGCGGTATGTACCGTCACAACAAGAGGCGATGCCAGAACCTGGCTTGCCGGGCTCAAGGCAGTACCATGGAGTATGCCAGCCCAGCTGGATACATTGATGAGCCATTGCAGCCAGCGACTTTTTGCTGTTCCTGAACGTTATGGGGATAGTTGGCGACAGCAGAAAGCGATCCCAGAAAAATGCGAAGCTCGAGGTCACTTTCCTGAAGCTCGGCGCATCAGGTGCCCATAACTATACTACATGCAGTTACAGTCATTCTAAACATTAAGATTAGATGTAGTGTAGATTATATATAGTACCGGTTGTTATCCAAGGCGTCTTTGTCGTTTATGGTGCACATCACCAGGTTGTCGTCGATCTACTTGAAGTAGTTGTGCATAGGTTGACTATCGTGCGCCATGGTGACGGTGACTTCACCGAGGAAGTAATCAGCCACACCAGCGGATGTACGTTACTGGCTTACGCGAAGGTCTTGTTGAACCAGCTCGCTTTCTCCAACTGGCTGTTCATCTTGTGTCCGGTGCGGAATTCGCTGGCCTTTCACTCGTTGACCATGCCGTAGATAATCGCGGGCGTAAGGGCTGCCCAGAAGTTGTCGAACTCGGCATCGGCAGTGTTGTCAGTGCTTTCCTCGAACTCGGTGAACGTAGTGTGCACCAAACTCATCGGGTAGTCTGTGGTTCGGTATCTGCAATCCAGTCAGTGGCAAACCGCAGTAAGGCGTCGTTTTCTTCCGGCGCGCCGATAGTGACTCGGACACCATCGGTGCCATACGGGCGGACCACAATGCGCGCATTTGCGGCCTGCTCCACGAAATCCTGTGTACGAGGTCCCAGCGGCAGCCAAACGAAGTTGGTTTGTGTCGGCGGCAGCGTGAACCCGGCTTCGCGCAACGCGGCGCTGACCCGGGCGCGCTCGCTGACTAGGGCGTCAGTGCGGAGTATCAGCTCGTCGGCGGCGTCAAGCGAAGCAATGGCGGCGGCCTGCGCGACGCTCGACACGGTAAACGGCACGTAGACTTTGTCCAACGCGGTGATCACGTCAGGGTGGCCGATCGCATAGCCGACCCGCAAGCCGGCTAGCCCGTATGCCTTTGAAAAAGTGTGCAGCACAACGACGTTTGAGTAGGATTGGGCTAGCTTCAGGCTGTCCGGCAGCATACCGTCGCGAATATATTCGACATAGGCCTCGTCGATGACGATCAGGATATGCGGCGGAACCTTTTCCACGAAGTGGGCCAGTTCGTCTGGATCTACGGCAGTGGATGTCGGATTGTTTGGGTTGCAGACGAAAACTAGCCGGGTGCGGTCGGTGATTGCGGCGAGCATCGCGTAAAGGTCGAAGGTGTGGTCGGTCAATGGCACTTTAACGGCGGTTGCACCGGCAACCTGGACTTGCGGGGGATAGAGTTCAAAGCTGCGCCATCCGAAAACCACTTCGTCGCCGGGTGAGGCAGTGATCTGAACCAGCTGTTGGCACAGGCTGACTGAACCGCAACCGATGGCCACTTGTTCGGGGGTGAAATCTTGGGAGCTCACCGAACCGAGGTGCTTGGTCAGCGCCGCTTTGAGCTGCACGCAGCCGTTATCGGGATAACGGTTGATGGTGTTGGTGGCTTGCTGTATCGCTGCGCGCACGCTGGGTAGTGGTCCGAACACGGTTTCATTGCTGGCCAGTTTGATGACGCCCGACACCGTTTTACCAGGTACATAGACTGGCAGCCCGGCCAGCTCGGGTCGCAGCCGGACAGTCACTGCGCCAGTATATGTTGCGGCTGTGTATGCTATGCCTCCGGCGGTTCAGGGATTCCGGGAAGGGGTCGGGTACCCTCAGGGGTCAAAGGAGGCGTGCCAGAGCGGCCGAATGGGGCTCACTGCTAATGAGTTGTCCCCTTCAAGGGGACCGGAGGTTCAAATCCTCTCGCCTCCGCCATGAACATAACTAAAGACGGGCGCCCGTAGCTCAACGGATAGAGCATCTGACTACGGATCAGAAGGTTAGGGGTTCGAATCCCTTCGGGCGCGCTTTTATGAGCGTATGATCTCGGTCGATGCTTGACAGTTTATCTTCGGGTAATGCCTGACAGTTGCTCCGGTTGATCCTTGACAGATTCCTAGCTGAGGGGGTTGAGCGTGGCTGAGCAGAGGTATTTCGGCCGTGACTGGTGATGGCCTGTTGGTCTTTACAGGTCGCCGAAAGAGTCGAGGTGTCGTGCCAGAGGCTGTGCATATGGTTTAGCTTTTTACGAAGCTTTGGGCTTGGGATTGGTGGACGGTGTTGCTAGATCGCACCTAGCTTCACTAAACTCATCGGCCATTGACAGTCCCACCTAGAACCGCACACTGGGATCACCCGCGGGTATGGATGGTGGTGGTTTTTTGTTAGCGTTGAATCCGTTGAGTGGCCCCATAAGGTAAAGCAATGATATCACCACTGCACAGTGGGGTTGGCGCAGTTCGCAATTGTATGGGGTGCGGCATATCGAAATCGGTCAGTGCGGCAGGGACACTGGTTTCGCGCAGGATCACGCTGTTACTATGGGGATGCAGGTGCCGTGGTTTGTGCCGCAGCAAGTAGGGTTGCCCCGACTAGCTGAATCGCAAAATGACATTTGGTATTTAACCGGTGACCTCAGCAACATCGTCTAGTGGGTCCTTGCCTAAATCCCTGTTGCGATATCCGTTCCGCGACGGTTGTCAAGTCCACGTTGAGATCCAGGTCGCCCACGGGACCGAACCTATTTGGCGGACGACAGAGCTTCGAGGGAGACGTCAGTTTTTAGGAAGCGGGGTGTATCGAATAGTTTGTACCCGGATTATGCCATCCCAAAATACGGATAATGTCGACGCCATTGTCAACGCAGTTGACCACTGAATCGACGGCATACTCGAGGAACAATGGATCGCTGTTGATTTAAGTCCCAGGCTATATTAGTCAGATTGTTGAGTAAGCCGACGAACACCTTTCGGACACCGTTCTTGCTAAGTAAGACATCCGGTAGACGTGATTATCACGAAATTATTGGTATAATCGGCGATAATTTCGTCGAGATCAACTGTGGCGAGTGCCCGCCCGTGGTAGGCGAAGATTTCCTGTGGCATATGTGTCGGCGTTTATCTCACGGTGCTACTCTGAGAACTGTACACTGTCTGGAAGAAACGTAGGCCATTCTTGATGCAAGGCCCCGGCTATCAGCAGCTGGAAGAATGAAGCGTAACTAATTTTCTGGCTGGAAAAGCATGAGGCGATGCCGTGTACCAACAATGATTCCTGGGGTATTACCCAGAGCGTGGAAGCCACCGTACTGGGTGTCGCTGTGGTGCGCGCCGCGGAGACTGAAAGCGAAATCCGCTCGTAAACGACCTATTCGTGCGTGTGTTTGCGGATATGGCGGGCGACGGGATGTGGAGAATCTGTGCCAATCGCATGCTGCAGCATCGAAACTGGACCCGACGGTACTAGGTGGCGATCCAACTGACGATCGACTGCATGGTTACTTGTACCGCGTCCTTTTACGAATTCTTTACTTCGCGGCGACGACCTTGGTGTCCGTCAGGTAGTATATTACAGCGACTGGCTTGGACGCACGGTCATAGCGGTTTCCATTACCCGACAGTATCGTTGTCTGCGAATTTGACCAGAACAAATGTTGGAATTCAAATCCGCCACGTTGTGAGAATAGGATGTATATTTAACAGTATAGTTGATGCGAATTCCGATTAGCTTCCGTCAAGATTGACAAAAGGCTTTGCAGGAGAATGGGTTTGATGTAGCATGACTAGGATTTTGGTCGACGGAGAAGCTAGTGCGTTATTTCCCGGTGCAAGCGCAAGAACTTTTGTTTAAGCGTATGTATATGTTTAGCTCGGATGGCAGCTAGCTGGCTTCCAGCATTTCTGGCGAGAGGTCTCCTCGACCCCAAGTTGGGGGTGATACCGGCGTGAAGAAATGCAGCGCATGCGGGCTGTGGCGGCCAGGCCGCCTACACTAACGTCACGTGTTATGAAGACCTCTGGTATTCCAAGGAGTGCACAGCCGTGGCCGGTTAGACTGAGCGATCATGGTCGGGACGTCTGGAGGCAATTTGCATGGAGCTTGATGGCTCAATTATGATCGCAGCATTCCGCATAAATGTTTAGGGTACAATTCTGCCAACGCTTTTTTGCATCCGTTCAGCTAACAACAAAATTAAAGCCGGGATCGCAATAGCTGCGCCGTGTGAATTTTGGACTGCGTTTGGTCTAACTGGCGGCCAACTGTTCGGCGTGCTGCTTGAGTTTTTCAGCGAGGCGATCGAGTGCGGTGTTAAGTAACATTTTCACCATCGGTGTGGGTACCGGCATAGTGAGCTCGATATCGAGATCGACCGTCAGCATGCTGCCTGCCTCGGCCTCCGTCACGCTGAATAGCTGTTCCTGTTTAGCATACAGGTCGCCTTGCTGCATGACGGTTTGGATCTGATTCATGCCCGGATAGTATACGGCCTGGATGTAGGTTCCCTGCATGCCTTGAAAGTCGATGTCGATGCGTAACTGGCTGGGACGACCGTCGTCATAGCGCGCCAGCACCCAGACGCCTTTGATCCACTCATGCCACTGTGGGTACGACTCAAAATCGGTGACGATGGACATGATCGTTGCAACGTCAGTACCGACTTCGACGGTCTTACTTAAAACTGGCATTGACGAAGCATAGCCGGGGTGCTCGATGGCCACCGAACAAGCAGTCTGGCGGACCATCGGGTACCATCCCCATGGATTCTGTTTGTTTTTGCCCGTATTTTCTGAGTTCGCGTGTCGTGCGTGTAGGCTACGGCGTCGGGGTGGCAGGTAGCGATTGACGTTGTCAGCGATGTGAGAAGGGACGCCGGCATGAGTACGGCACCGGACGCCGCAGCTAAGCCTCAGTCCCGCAGGCTTCGGATCTTGTTTATCGCGGAAGCAGTGTCTTTGGCTCACGTCGTCCGCCCGTTTGTCCTGGCGCGATCGCTGGACCCCAGCTGCTATGAGGTTCACTTTGCCTGCGACGCGCGGTTCAACAAATTGTTGGGTCCGCTCCCTTTTACCCACTATCCGATCTACACCGTGCCCACCGATCAACATCTCACCAAAATGTTTCAGGGTCGACTGTGCTATACCCCGAAGATTTTACGGAAGTATGTGGAGGAGGATACTAAGGTGCTGGCTGAGGTCGCGCCGGATCTCGTGGTCAGTGATCTTCGCTTGACGTTGTCTGTTAGTGCCCGACTGGCGGGCGTTCCCTATATTGCCATCGCGAATGCCTACTGGAGTCCCCAGGCCCGCCGCCGCGGTTTTCCGCTGCCGGACGTGCTGTGGACCCACTTGTTCGGCGTCAGGCTGGTCAAACTTCTCTACCGCCTGGAACGCCCGTTGTTCTTTGCCTACCAGTGCCTGCCGTTCAACTGGGTCCGCCGCAAGTACGGGTTGCCGAGCCTGGGTTGGGATTTGTGCCGCCATTTCACCGATGGTGACTATACTCTGTATGCTGACGTACCCGAGATGGTGCCAACGGACGGTCTGCCGGCTAATCACCAATATCTTGGTCCGGTCTTGTGGTCGCCCTCCGTGCCGTTGCCCGCCTGGTGGGATTCGTTGCCGACAGACCGGCCGATTGTCTATGTGACCATGGGTAGTTCCGGTGGAAAAGGCCTGTTGCAGGTCGTGTTGAACGCCCTGGCGGATTTGCCGGTGACGGTGATCGCGGCCACCGCCGGCCGCAGCGAACTACAGAACGTACCGGCCAATGCTTTCGTGGCCGACTACTTGCCGGGTGAAGCAGCTGCGGCCTGCTCGGCGGTGGTGGTCTGCAACGGCGGCAGCCCGACAACCCAGCAGGCCTTGGTAGCTGGGGTACCGGTGGTCGGGATAGCAGGTAATCTGGATCAACACCTGAACATGGAGGCCGTCGAGCGTGCCGGTGCGGGCATGCTGTTGCGTACGGAACGGCTCAAGAGTAAGCGGGTCGCCGATGTGGTAAGCCAGGTGCTCAGTCGGGCCGAGTACCGACAAGGTGCCCAACGACTCGCTGAGGCCTTCGGACGGGACCGCCCTGAATTCCCGCAACACTTGGAGAATGTGTTACGTTTCGCCTTGGAAAACTTGCCCTCAACATCGTTGGCCAGCTAGCAGACAGCACGACAGATCTAGCGGGGGACGAATAATGTTGTGAACAGCGTTGATTCGGTTCGGCACGAATATGAGGTAAAAAATCAGCAGCACAGGCAATGACGATCCTGCGGGTCAGGCGTCTTGTTGATTAGCAATCAGGATAGCAGAGCAGCGATGTTGCTATTATGGCAGCGATGGTTTTGGCTGTTACACTGCTAGTGCGTTAGCTGGACTAGACGATATACTGTAAACGTTGACTCTAGTGGCTGGTGCGTGGTGGTATAATTTTTGCGTGGTCGTTCGCTAAACGGTAGCTGTTAACTGTGAGGTGAGCGAGTACAAGCGTATACTGATAGTATTCCTGTGGGGGCGGTGGCAGCGTCAAAAGGATGCTGGAGCGAAACCCGGTTATATACATCTGGCGTTGGTTGCAGAGTGATGGCGCGCGGAGTGAGCTTAGGTGAAGCGGATCGTGAGTCTGCGAATTACTGCGATCATAATGTGAGTGCGTGTCGGTGCTATCGGTTCTTTTAAAGAGGCTCGCTAGATCAACATGTGAGTGACCACAGGATGAGCAGTGAGGAGATGATGAGGTGAGCTCAATAAGTCGACTGATCACTTTGATCAGGCAAGCATTGAGTTTTTTCCCCACCTTAATTTACCGACCAACCGATGCGGTTGCGGAGGAGTACCACAAATGGTACTACGACAACGCCGTGTGGACTACGACCACTTGGGCGGGGATCAAATGCTGGAAGTCAGTCAGTGATATGTGGAATTATCAGGAAATTTTAGCTGACTTGAAGCCATCACTGGTGATCGAGTTCGGCACTCGCTACGGTGGTTCAGCAGTGTTTTTCGCCAATATTATGAGGCAAATCGGTCAACCATTCAAGGTGCTTTCCGTGGACGTCTCTCATAAGATGCTAGATCCAGCAGCACGACGTGAGCCGGATGTCTTGTTCATTGAATCGTCATCCACAGCCCCGGCTATTGCCAAGCAGATTCAAAGTCTCAAAGAGGAATACCCTGGCAAGATCTTCGCCATCTTGGACAGTGACCACTCAATGCACCATGTACTGGAGGAGATGAAATTGCTACGTCCTTTACTGTCTAGTGGTGATTATGTGGTAGTGGAAGACGCCAACGTCAACGGACATCCTGTCCTTCCTCTGTTTGGGCCCGGTCCGTATGAAGCCATTGAGGCGTACGAGCGTGAATTCCTAGGTGACTATAAACACGATGAGGCGAGGGAACGCAAATTCGGCTTTACATTTGCGACCAATGGATTTTTAATCCGCAACTAGTGATTCATTTTGAAGTGGCTTATGGTGGGCTATCGGCGCCTCATCTGTGGTGAACGGTCGATGACGTATTCCAAAAGTTATGATCAAATGGACCATGCGGGAGTTTCGTTGTTCACGCGGACTAACATGCAGGTTGGGCTCTTGGTGCACCATGGTTCTAAGTCTGTTCCTAACCACGTTCTAGGGTATTTACCATAGTGACTGAGCAGGCATCTATACCCGATTTTGTGGTATCCCTTGCTGTTTCTGCTACTGGGGCACGGCCGCGATTTTCGATCTGTACGCTGGTCACCCGCCCCACTGAATATGCAGAGATGATAGATTCTTTTGTCAGTCACGGCTTTACTCCTGCTGACTGTGAATATCTTTGTCTTGATAATAGTGAATCAAATCGATTCGATGCCTTCTGTGGCTACAATCTGTTTCTTTCCGAAGCGCGAGGCGACTTCATTATTCTGTGCCATCAAGATATCCTACTTGTCGACGACGGGCGAGCTGAACTTGAACAGCGGCTTGATGAACTCACAGCGCACGATCCAAAATGGGGATTGTGCGGCAATGCAGGTGGGGTTTCATTTAATCGTCTGGCCGTCAGAATTTCTGATCGATTTGGAGTGAACCAATCCATTGGCTCCTTCCCGGCGGCTGTCACAGCTCTTGACGAGAACTTCATTCTCGTGCGACGCGAAGCCAATCTGGCGATGTCGCATGATCTTTCTGGTTTCCACTTCTACGGTGCTGATTTGTGTATTATAGCAGATTTTCTTGGACGCAGCGCTTGGGTGATTGATTTTCATCTACGTCATAAGGGTGTCGGTACAACCGGTGCTAGTTTCTATAGATACCGCAAAGACGTTGCACGAAAATATCGGAAGGCCTTCCGGTGTCGTTTCGTAGTGACTACAGTTACACACTTCTTCCTATCTGGATCGCCGATTTTAAACCGCATATTAACTTCACGCGTCATTAGTATTCGGAAATATTCGATTGACTTGGCGATCAGCTTTTATGGAATATTAACGGATGATCTGCGCTACCCGATTGACATGGTAGTTCGTTGGTACCGGCGTCGGGAGCGTGCCCGCGCCTTAGCAGGACCGAAAAACATGAAGAGCATACGGTGAATGACTCGCAACTGCACTGCAACATTTACTCAGCCGAAGCCGCTTAGCTCATATGTATTGTTTGTATTGTTCAAACATTAGTTCGATGTTGTGTGCGGGCTAGGGTTGTTCGTCTCGGCGAAAGGAACCTGCTATGGGAGTAACCGAAATTGCGAATGCGTTCATCTGGCGCATTATCGAAGAAAGTTGGAACAACGTGCAGTTCCACCTTAATCGTCGCATGAACCGGATCAGGGTCGTGCGACGGGCGCTTGAGGGGCGGACGGCGCCTTTTTATCTTGAGGTCGGTGTTTCGCATGGATTCGCGTTTCGGCATATTGCTGCCGATGAGAAAGTGGCTGTCGACCCGGCTTTCAAGCTCTCGGCGCGCTCTCGTAGGTTGGCTGCCGCGCAGGCGCGTGCTACCCACTACTTTGAGACGACTAGCGATGCCTTTTTCGCGAACGAGACAGCGTTGCTGGAGCGGCACGCTATCGATGTCGCTCTGATTGATGGGCTGCATGTCTATGAACAGGTCGTGCGTGATGTCGAGAATACTCTGCGCTATTTGCGCGACGACGGCGTCATTGTGCTGCATGACTGCAACCCTAAGTTGGCATCGGCTGGCTTTCCGGCGACATCTTACGCTGACTTTCGTGCGCAAAACCATTGGTGGGAAGGCCTGTGGTGCGGCGATGTTTGGAAGGCGATCGTGCACCTGCGCAGCACCCGGACCGATCTACGAATTGCTGTGCTGGACTGTGATTTTGGCGTTGGAATCATACGAAAGGGATCGCCGGAACAGCCATTGTCCTACTCGGTTGAGCAGATCGCGGCACTCAGTTACGCAGATCTTGCCGCTGACCGTGAGCATTTGCTTAACCTCAAGCCGGCCGCGTACCTCGACGAGTTTCTCGGCTCGGAGCGCCGAATCCCACCGAATCCCCACGATGCTGCACACACAGACCATACTTGACTGTCATCATGTCAACTCGGCGCTCTTGTGTTCTGGGGGACTGGCTCGGGGAAGTTCGCTGGATTAGATACAGCAGCTTTGGTAAGCCGATGATTGTTGGGTTCTGTAGGTATTAGAACCGGGGGACTTTGGCGCCGTAATGCTTGTAGCGCTAAGGGAAGGGAGGCTTTGTCGGTCGCGTCGCGCAAAAGAAATCGGCTCAACGGCGCGGCTTAGGGGTGACTGGGGGTTTGCGGTTAACACAGTCGGGTTGTCCCAATGGTTACACCTGCTTCGGGAAGCCGTGTCAGCAGCGCATCGCCCATCGCCGCGGCGGGAGTGAGCACGCCCCGCAGCTCAGAGAGTCGATCACGATCGAGCGCCAGGGCCAGACCACTTTCGGCGAATAGCATCGCCGTAGACTTATACGCGTCAACGTTATGCGCGAAAGTCGCCATATAGCGCGCACCGGTCGTTGTCGTGGTGTATGTCTCGAATGCGTAGTGGCCCCGCTTCTGCGTTTTCCGGCTTGGACCGGTACCTGGTTTGGGGGTGACGTGCTCCACCAACCGTTGGGGTAGTCGGCTGAAGTGCCTATTCCCTAAGCCGATGGCACCAGCTACGACACTGGTGACAGCCGCGGAAGCAACCGGTGCTGCCCACGATTTCCCTAGACTCATCGTTTCCGAGTAGCGGAATTGCCGGCCGTAGGCCCAGTCTTGTAATGCGTTGCTACGCCGGACAATTCGAGTGTTAAATGGGCTCTGCGCAAATCCTCCGGTCCAGAAGCCGGCAAGTTCAGGTGCCAAATCGCTTCCTCGACGCCGAGAAAAATCCGGCTGCGGACCGAGTTCAGGTTCAGCGTCTCGGTCTGTGGTCAGTGTGTATGGGTCAGTGACGAACCGAAGAGCCTCGGGATCGCTAGATGTAGTCCGCATTGCCTCTGCAAATGTGGCAACCGAGCCACCGGAGACCCAGCGCTGAGAGAACGAACGAAGCACAAGATCAGTGTCGCAGAGTTCACCGGCGCTGTCGTCGATCGCTCGGCGGTACAGCTGGTAGACGTTCAGATCGGAAGGGACCGAATTAAATCCGCACGCGAGGATTATTCGGGCACCAGTGTCGGCGGCTTGTTTGTGGTGCAAATCGATGCTGTTTCGGCAGAACATCAGCTCGCCGGTCAAGTCAGCATAGTCCGTTCCAGCCTTCGCGCAAGCCGCCACCAGCGGCAGGCCGTAGCGCGTATAAGGCCCAACAGTCGTCAGCACCACCCGAGTTCGGGCGGCTAACGCTTCGAGTGTCGATGGTTGTGACGTGTCGGCGACAATGAGTGGCCAGTCCTGTGCGGTCGGGCCCAACATCATCTGTACGGTACGCAAACGCTCGCTTGACCGGCCGGCCAGCGAGATCCGTGCTGTAGATCCACTACGTGCGAGATGTTCGGCGGTCAACTTGCCAGAGAAGCCGGTGGCACCGTACAAGACTATATCGAACTCGCGCTCAGCTGGGCTCATGCAAGCGACACTACCTGAGCGCGAGACACTGATGCAGCTTCAGTCCTTAGTTAAAGTAATACATCACGATAAGTAGGGGCCTCACTACTCCAAGATTAGGGGGCCAGCTGCGTGCCTTGCACGCCAATGAATTCGAGGCTCACTAAGAGCAGGAAAATTGGCAGATGGCGATCGACCAGGTCTTGCGACTTTTGTGAATTGCTCGCAATGCTGCGCAGTACTTCGGCATTGATTTTTCTCTGTGACAGTTGCTACAGCGGAGAAGCAGCAAAATCGGTATACTATGCGGCGACCGCATTGCCGGAGCGCAGGTCAGCGTAGGGGAATACTCCCTGGCCGCAGCACACGAACCACCCCGATGCGAGAACTAAAGTTCGGGCAGCAGTGCGAAGCTCCGACATCGAGCACCACGTCAAAGGGCAAGTTTTCGGCATCGCCCTCGCGTGAAGTCCAAAACAGACAGCTGATGTCACTTAAGGAGGTCAGATGTAGGGTGCGGGTGAGATATGCTGTTGTTCCCGCTGTGGTCGCAAAACGAACCGCATAGTACTCGCTCGCCGCTCACATCGGCCTGGGTTGCCATATGGTGGTACAGGTTGATGTGAGTCCAGTTCGGTTTGTAAGTTCCCTCGCAATAGCAAACCCTTGTATAAGGGTTATAATCGGTCCAGTTGATGAAGCCAATTTCGTCCGGTACTGAGCTCACGCGTAATGAACGGATACCAGAACCTCCAAACCCTACTTGTATGTCTAAGGTACTGCCTGCGCGGATGAGAAAACTACGGGTTCGTAGTAAAGGCCATGGGCAATGGCATATGGCAAAAAACTCTGGGTCGCTTGCCTATGGCACGTGTTGCCGGGATGTCCGAGCGTAGGAGACAGCTGCAACTGTGGTAGTGTCACCGGCATAACATCTAGGTCGGCGGCGCACAATGAGGGCAATGAGAAAAGCTCAAACCACCGCGACTCTGCATTTACTTACCCAAGACAAAGCCATGCTTGGTATCAGCGTGGGGGAGTGTGAAGTCAACGAGCCTTACGGCGTAAAATACGCAAACTCGGTTGCGCGGTTTGAAGAAGTGTCGGTTATCACTCGCGCATTGTGGGATTCAAGCGGGGAGTTGGTTTCGCGCGAATCCCCATTCTTTCCCCTGCATAATGCCTTGTGTGACCTTACCGCTATACCAGGAAAATAGCACTAAATCTGGGACGTGGCACACAGTCCGTGGATACTGCGGGCCACGCGATGCTACGGGTACGATGCTTAGATTCCGATTGTTTTGATTCGTCTTAACCGAATACAGCCGTACATTCGAAGCCGTGTGTACCGTCGGTGTCCGACGCTAAACCATGACCCAATCATAGATTACCCCTGCGGCAGTGTGTGGCATACTAACAGGTCGGACTCGCGATGACATGGATTGGATTCTGTCCTCGTAAAAATAAATGCGCTCGGAGTATCTGGGAAGCCCAGGAATATCATAGTGTTGAGCATACAATTAGAAGCCGATTTCGCGGGCGTTCAGGACATCATTCCACAAACCAGAGATCATAGATGAGGAAACGGTTTGATCGTATGCGGCTGAAATCCCAGCCGTGATTATGTAAAAATTTCTTTTGATTAGGACTTCCGACGAAATCATCGATCAAGTAGTGAAATGGTGCAATAACGACTTAAAATATCCGGTCGTTAGCAACTGGCAGTTTGGTTAACCTCAGCTTGTGTAAAATTGTTTTAGGCACTTCTGCCAGATATCTAAAAGTACCTCGCAGACTCAAGAAGTCGTGACTTACGTCACTATCAGAAAACGCTGGCGATCCAATCTAGTTGTTGGTGCAGCAATTGAAGCCAGGACAAGCAGTTTCGCTTTCCCGAGCCTAAATGTGAAACCTTTTCTTTTCAAGGATAGCATAAGACTTCGACGTTCGTAATTACAGTCTAGTCAGGGTCAGGAGACCAAATCTATTGGGTAACTGGCCTATGAGTACTTGCGTTGGTAAGCGTTTGCTCCGACCTGACGAGGTTATGAGCTTGGTCACTTCTGTTGGGCGAGTGGTTAACGGCAGGCAAGGACCCATTGTCCCCTGCCGCAACGGATTTGCTGCGATTCGTGCGAGTGCAGGACACACAGTACCGTGTGGACTTGCCAATCACGATTTTGGCACCATGACTTGTCTCGTGACGCGTGTTCCGCCAGAATAAGCCTCAAGACCGGAGCGAAAGGGTGTCAGTGTAGACGCCACTTGGTCTTTGGTGCGATCAACAGATTGACCTTGAAAGCCAGATTGCTAGGATAGACTAAGCTGTACCCAAGTCCTGCATCGCGCAAACCTACAGGTCCTGTCAGCGCTGACGCTGCGCAGGATATATAGGATATATAGAGTTTAATTTTTTCGACAACAGGATATATAGAGTTTAATTTTTTCGACAAGAAGCGCAGCCTTAACCTGATATCCTAGGGCCTTGTCGATTTCGCGTGGTGGGCCCGGGCGAGATACGAATCGTCTATGCGTCGACTCGGATTCGAGGACACGGCAGCGAAACAGTCGTAATTCTATTGCCGTCAATAGCCGAAGGATCATCATGAAAACGGACTTATCATTTCGCGTTGGGGGTGAGGAGGCGACGCAACCTACGCAGGGCACGGCTAAGCAACAAACGGGACAACTGGTCAACGGGACTGTAATGCGATTCGCGATGAGCGAGGTGACGCTCACTGATCTGTTGCAGAAAGCAGCCAGCCAGTTCCCCAATCGCGCTGCGTACAAGTTCATCGACTATGACGTGGATCCAGCGGGATTTACCGAAACTCTCACTTGGTGGCAGGTCTATCGACGTTCGATGATTGTGGCGGACGAGCTCAGGATCTACGCGTCGGATGGCGATAGGGTTGCGATCTTGGCCCCGCAGGGGCTCGAATACATCGTTGCTTTTATGGGGGTGCTGCAGGCTGGTCTCATTGCTGTTCCTCTTCCAGTGCCCCAATTCGGCATTCATGACGAGCGAATTTCTGCAACATTGCTGGATTCCTTGCCCAGCGTCATTATTACGACCTCGGCGACAGCCGCTGAGGTCGCAAAATATGCGACACATGCGCGCTCTGCGCAGAGTCCTGTGCCGGTCGTTGTGGCGGTGGACGCGCTGGACCTGGACTCTACGCGAGAGTGCGATGCGAGTCGGTATGTGCGTTCGAGCACGGCCTATCTGCAGTACACATCGGGGTCTACTCGTACCCCTGCTGGCGTTATTGTTTCGCACAAAAACGTCATTACCAACTGTGTGCAGCTAATGTCTGATTATTTGGGGGATGTAGAGAAGGTTCCGTCAACTGCTGTTTCATGGCTGCCGTTCTACCACGATATGGGGTTGATCCTGGGCGTCATTCTACCGATGGTCAATCAAGACACCGCAGTGTTGCTAAGTCCGATGGCATTTTTGCAACGTCCGGCTCGCTGGATGCAATTACTGGGCAAATATTTTGGACAGATTTCCTGTGCACCGAATTTCGGTTTTGAATTAGCGGTGCGCAGAACGTCGGATGACGATATGGCCGGACTTGATCTCGGGCACGTGCGGGCGATCGCCACAGGTGCCGAACGTGTAAATGTCACGACGCTTCAGCGTTTCACCGACTGGTTTGCCCGCTTCAACCTCAACGAGACAGCAATCCGACCGTCATATGGACTTGCCGAGGCAACGGTGTACGTGGCCACGGCCGGGCCAGGACGGCCACCTAAAAGCGTCTGTTTCGACTACGGGCACTTGTCTGCTGGTAAAGCGAAGCGTAGTAACAGCGCTGTCGGCGATGGCGCCAACTTGGTCAGTTATGGCCCGCCGCGGGCATCGATACTACGGATCGTTGACCCCGATACCAGGATTGAGGTCCCGGAGGGGACTGTAGGGGAAATCTGGGTGCAGGGGGACAACGTCGCCAGTGGTTATTGGCGTAACTCCGAAAACACTGCGCGGACGTTCGGTGGTCAGCTTGTCAATCCCTCGCCCGGCACATCAGACGGTCCGTGGTTGCGGACTGGAGATCTCGGTGTCATTTTTGAAGGTGAACTGTTCATCACAGGCCGTATCAAGGATCTCCTGGTCGTGGATGGGACAAATCACTATCCGGATGACATCGAGGCGACGATCCAGGAAATTACGGGTGGTCGGGTCGTGGCGATAGTCGTGCCGGATGAGTGCACTGAGAAGTTGGTAACCATCATCGAGCTGATGAAGTGGGGTCATGCGGATGGTGATGTGATGGACAAGCTCCGCACGGTCAAACGTGAGGTCACCTCCGTGATATCCAAATTGCATCGGGTACGCGTCGCGGACGTCGTTATGGTGGCGCCGGGTTCAATTCCCGTCACCACCAGCGGCAAGGTTCGACGTGCAGCCTGCGTTGAGCGTTATCTAAACCACGAGTTCAACCGCCTGGACGGTTACGGTATGACCGTACGCGTATGTGGGCTGTCTACTTTATCCCGGGATGAGATATGACCAATAGTGCTTTGTCTAAGGAGGAAATCCGAAAGTTCGATCGTGATCTTCGGATCCTTGTCGCAACGAACGGCACCCTCACGCGGGTGCTTAGCGTGATGGCTAACGAAAGCATAGTTGTCGATATTATCAACCAGAAAATTCTCGATACGGTACCGAAAATACCTGAATTAGATGATTCAGAAATTGGCCAGGTACTTCAGCGTAATATCTTGCTTAAAGGTCGTAGATCAGGAATAGTATTCGTAGCTGCTGAATCGTTGATTGCTGTTGATTTATTGCCTCCTGCCATTACGGAGTCTTTGACAAAGACGCACCGTCCTATTGGTGAGGTTATGGCGGCGAGCTGCATCGAGACCTATAAGGAGGATGCTAAGGTCTGGATCGGAGATTTGCCATGTTGGCTTGTAGATAATGGATATAAAAATTCGCTAGAGAGAATTGTCGGCCGCCGGTATCGACTCATTGCCGGAGGTCGACCGGTCATTATTACCACCGAATATTTTCTTCGAAGTGTATTTCAAGATGCTCCCCGTGAAGAGCCCGATCGTTGCCGGTATTCAAACGACATCGACACCAGGAGTGGAGATCGTTTTGTCCTTCATAGTCGAGTCCTCAAAAGTCTCTAGTGTTTACAATGTCAGGTCGCAGTCTTCGAGTCTGTGGACTGACAGCGCTTTGCGTATAGCGTCGCCAAGCAGATGTTTGTTCGATTGCCAAGTTAACAAGGATATCAACTTATGGCGGG
The DNA here is from genome assembly GCF_003408705.1 of Mycobacterium uberis. Taxonomy (GTDB): domain Bacteria; phylum Actinomycetota; class Actinomycetes; order Mycobacteriales; family Mycobacteriaceae; genus Mycobacterium; species Mycobacterium uberis. The sequence continues at coordinate 67,259 of NZ_QAYL01000001.1, read as the reverse complement.
CTAGGACGGTCGTCCAATAATGCGGCATGAGAATCTGGCAGCACTGCTCGCTTACCAGGCAGCAGAAGCGGGGTGGTACGACAAGCCTGCCTATTATGCGCCGGAGGTCGTGACTCACGGCCAAATCCATGACGGTGCGATACGTCTTGGAGAAGTACTGAGAAACCGTGACCTTTCGGCAGGAGATCGCGTCCTGCTGTGTCTCCCCGATTCGCCGGATCTAGTCCAGCTATTGCTGGCGTGCCTGGCTCGCGGGATCGTGGCGTTTCTGGTTAATCCAGAACTGCATTGCGAAGACCACGCGTTTGCTGAGCGCGACACCAAAACGGCGCTTGTTATCACAACAGGTCCGCTCCGCGATCGATTTCAGCCGTCGAATGTGGTCGAAGCCGCTGAACTGTTGTCCGATGCAACCCAAGTTGAGCCGAGCGACTACGAACCGGTGAGTGGTAATGCAATTGCGTACGCTATGTACACATCCGGTACTACGGGTCCACCGAAGGCGGCGATCCATCGGCACGCTGATCCATTCACGTTCGTCGAAGCGATGTGTCGTCAAGCGTTGCGACTCACTCCCCAAGATATCGTGCTATGTAGCGCACGCATGTATTTTGCGTACGGCCTAGGTAATTCGGTCTGGTTTCCGCTCGCGACAGGTGGGTCAGCTGTCATCAGTCCGGTGCTGGTCAATGCAGAATCTGCTGCCACACTGAGTGCGCGGTACGAGCCATCGATACTTTATGGTGTGCCGAGTTTCTTTGCAAGAGTTGTCGACACATGTTCTCCAGATTCCTTCCGTTCCTTGCGCTGTGTGGTATCAGCAGGAGAAGCCCTTGAACTGAGGCTTGCTGAGCGGCTCATGGAATTCTTTGGTGGTATACCTATTCTGGACGGAATTGGATCTACAGAGGTTGGCCAGACATTCGTATCAAATAGCGTTGACGAATGGCGTGTGGGGACTCTAGGAAGGGTACTTTCGCCCTACGAGATTCGTGTTGTGGCGCCGGATGGAGCAACTGCTGGTCTTGGAGTGGAGGGGGATCTGTGGGTTCGTGGACCATCGGTTGCACAGACCTATTGGAATAGTTTTGATTCACTCCTGGAAAATGAGGGTTGGCTCAACACACGGGATAGGGTATGTATCGACGGTGACGGGTGGGTTACGTACGGTTGCCGTGCAGATGACATGGAAATTGTCGGAGGCGTCAACGTTAATCCGCGGGAGGTTGAGCGGCTCATTAGTGAGGTTGACGCCGTGGCGGAGGCTGCAGTTGTTGGAGTAAAGGAATCCACCGGAGCGTCCACGCTGCAGGCGTTTCTGGTGCCAGCGAGTGGCGCGTTTATTGATGAATCAGATGTGCGAGACGTCCATCGGCGATTGCTTTCCCAACTGTCTGCATTCAAGGTGCCACATAGATTTGCTATTGTTGAACGGCTCCCAAGAACTGCGAACGGTAAGTTGTTACGTAATGCGCTTCGCAAGGAGAGTCCAACGAAACCGATTTGGGAACTTTCGTTGACCGAGCCTCGATCTGACGCGAACGCACAGCTTAAAAGTCGGCCGGTGTCGAACACGCAGGTTGCTGTGGGAAATGCCGGCGCAGCAACGTTCAAGCAGCGGTTGTACGCGTTGCAGCAAGAACGTGAACGGCTGGTAGTCGAGGCTGTCTGTGCGGAGGCCGCTAGGATGTTGGGTGAATCGGATCCCGGATTGATAAATCGGGATCTTGCCTTTTCGGAGCTGGGTTTCGACTCACAAATGACAGTCACATTGTGCAATCGATTGGCGGCAGTTACTGGTCTGCGGTTGCCTGAAACGGTCGGGTGGGATTACGGCTCGATATCGGGGTTATCCCGATATTTGGAGGCTGAACTGTCGGGCGGACAGAGACAGCCGGGGACGCCCGTTACCGCGAATGCTGGCGCGAAAGGCTTCTCACCGATCGATGAGGAGCTGAAGAAGGTCGAAGAAATGGTGGCGGCGATTACGGACAGCGAGAAGCAGCGCGTGGCAGACCGTTTACGTGTCCTGCTGGGGACCATCGCTGCCGGTGAAGCTGGCTTGAGCCAACGGATCCAGGCTGCCTCGACTCCCGACGAGATTTTCCAGCTAATCGATTCTGAGTTTTGCGAGTAATGATGAGGAGTGGTAATTGACCATGACTGCGAGCGTTGAAGGCGCCGACCAGCAGAGCGAAAAGCTCGTCCGCTATCTCAAAAAGGTTGCTGTCGAACTTGATGAAACACGCGCCCGGTTACGGGAATATGAATACCGTGCAACTGAACCGGTGGCGGTTGTTGGGATCGGGTGTAGGTTCCCAGGCGGCGTGGATAGCCCAGACAGGCTGTGGGATGTCGTTTCGGAGGCTCGTGATGTCGTGTCGGAGTTTCCGACGGACCGAGGTTGGGACGTCGATGGGCTGTTCGATCCAGATCCAGATGCGGAGGGCAAGACTTACACGCGGTGGGGCGCATTTCTAGATGATGCGGCCGGCTTTGACGCCGGGTTCTTTGGTATCGCCCCCAGCGAGGTGTTGGCGATGGATCCTCAGCAACGGTTGATACTGGAGGTTTCCTGGGAGGCGTTGGAGCACGCGGGGATTGACCCGTTGTCGTTACGCGGGTCCGCGACTGGGGTGTTTACTGGGATTTTCGCGCCGAGTTACGGCAGCAAGGACACCGGGGGTCTGCAGGGTTACGGGTTGACCGGTACCGCAGTGAGTGTGGCCTCGGGGCGTGTGTCGTATGTGTTGGGGCTGGAGGGCCCGGCGGTATCGGTGGATACGGCGTGTTCGTCGTCATTGGTAGCGATCCATTGGGCGATGTCGTCGTTGCGTTCAGGCGAGTGCCATTTGGCGTTGGCCGGTGGGGTGACGGTGATGGGGTTGCCGTCAATTTTCGTGGGTTTCAGTCGGCAGCGGGGGTTGGCCGCTGATGGGCGTTGTAAAGCGTTTGCGGGAGCGGCCGACGGGACCGGCTGGGGTGAGGGTGCCGGGGTGGTCGTGCTCGAACGGCTTTCGGACGCAAAACGATTGGGCCATACGGTGTTGGCGGTGGTGCGTGGCAGCGCGGTCAACCAGGATGGGGCGTCCAATGGGTTGACCGCACCCAACGGGCTTGCCCAGCAGCGGGTAATCCAGGCCGCGTTAACCAGCGCAGGGCTTTCCTCGGCTGACGTGGATGTGGTCGAGGCACACGGGACCGCCACCACGTTGGGTGATCCTATTGAAGCGCAGGCATTGCTGGCCACCTATGGGCAGGAGCGTCCGGCCGACCAGCCGTTGTGGGTGGGCTCGATCAAGTCGAACATGGGTCACACCCAGGCCGCTGCGGGGGTGGCCGGGGTAATTAAGATGGTGCAAGCGATGCGTCACCAGGTGATGCCGGCGACGCTGCATGTGGATGAACCGTCCCCGCGGGTGGATTGGACTACCGGTGCGGTGTCGGTGTTGACCGAGGCTCGGGATTGGCCGGTGCAAGGGCGTCCGCGCCGGGCGGGGGTGTCTTCATTTGGGATCAGTGGTACCAACGCGCATGTTATCTTAGAAGAGGCCCCGGCTCCGGCTGAGGTAAGCGACATCACCGGGGACCAGCCGCGGTTGTCGGTGGTGCCCTGGGTGGTTTCGGGTAGATCGGCTGAGGCGTTGATGGCGCAGGCTAGTCGATTGACGTCCTATGTACAAGCTGATCCGGAGTTGGATCCGGTCGATGTGGGATGTGCGTTGGCGAGTCGATCGGTGTTTGAGCATCGAGCGGTGGTTATTGGCGATAGCCGTGAGCAACTAATAGCGGGGTTAGCTGGGCTTGCAGCGGGCGAGCCGGGCGCTGGCCTGACTATTGGTCAAGCAGCGTCGGTGGGTAAGACGGTGGTCGTATTTCCCGGGCAAGGTGCGCAGCGTATCGGGATGGGGCGCGAGTTATACAGCAAGTTGCCAGTGTTTGCTGAGGCGTTCGATACGGTGACCGGTGAGTTGGATCAGCATCTGCGGTTGCCGTTGCGTGATGTCGTCTGGGGTGCTGACGTGGGGTTGCTTGACAGTACTGAGTTTGCTCAGCCGGCGTTGTTCGCGGTCGAGGTGGCGTCATTCGCGGTGTTGCAGCACTGGGGTGTGCGTCCGGATTTTGTGATGGGACACTCTGTTGGGGAGTTGTCGGCGACTTACGCGGCTGGGGTATTGACGCTTGCCGACGCGGCAATGCTGGTGGTGGCGCGAGGAAGGTTGATGCAGGCGTTGCCGGCAGGCGGCGCGATGTGGGCGGTGGCTGCCTCGGAAGACGAGGTGATGCCGCTACTAGGTGAGGGTGTCGGGATCGCTGCAATCAACGCGCCCGAATCAGTGGTGATTTCTGGTGCGCAGACCGCGGTGAGCGTTATTGCGGATAAGTTCGCCGTGCAGGGCCGGCGGGTACATCAGCTGGCAGTCTCGCATGCGTTTCATTCGTCGTTGATGGAGCCGATGCTGGAGGAGTTCGCGTGCGTCGCGGCTCAGGTTGAGGTGTGCGAGCCCCAGATTGGGCTGGTGTCAAACGTGACAGGTGAGTTGGCCGGTCCTGATTTCGGTTTGCCGCAATACTGGGTAGAGCACGTAAGCCGGGCGGTCCGTTTTGCCGACAGTGCGCGTCATTTGCAGAACCTGGGGGCGACGCACTTCATTGAGGCCGGCCCCGGCAGTGGTTTGACTGGCTCTATTGAGCAGTCCTTGGCTCCGGCTGAGGCGGTGGTGGTGTCGATGCTGGGTAAAGACCGGCCCGAACTCGCTTCGGTTCTCGGTGCTGCCGGTCAGTTATTCACAACAGGTGTGCCGGTGGATTGGGCTGCGTTGTTTGCCGGCTCGAGTAGGCGACGGGTGACGTTGCCTACCTATGCGTTTCAGCGACGGCGGTTTTGGGAAACTCCGGGCGCCGATGGGCCTGCCAATACGGTCGGTTTGGGCCTGGGTGCGACTGAACATGCGTTGTTGGGTGCGGTGGTGGAGCGGCCTGATTCTGGCGGGGTGGTGCTGACCGGCAGGTTGTCGCTGGTGGATCAGCCGTGGTTGGCCGATCACGTGATTGGCGGGGTCGTGCTATTCCCTGGAGCGGGTTTTGTGGAGTTGGTGATTCGTGCCGGTGATGAGGTCGGTTGTGCGGTCATCGAAGAGTTGGTGCTGGCGGCACCGCTGGTGTTGCATCCGGGTGCGGGGGTGCGGGTGCAGGTGATCGTGGCGGACATTGATGAGTCGGGACACCGGGCAGTGTCGGTGTATTCCCGGGGTGATCAAGCCGACGGGGGTTGGTTGTTGAATGCCGAGGGTATGCTTGGGGCAGATGCTGCTGCGGCCCCCGCGGATTTGTCAGTGTGGCCGCCGGAGGGTGTCGAGAGTGTCGATATCTCGGACGCTTATTCGCAGTTAGCCGAGCGTGGTTATGCCTATGGCCCGGCGTTTCAAGGATTGGTGGCGATATGGCGGCGCGAGTCAGAGCTGTTCGTCGAGGTGGCCGCTCCCGCCGGTGTGACTGTTGACGGGATGGGGATGCACCCGGCGGTGCTGGATGCGGTGCTGCATGCCCTGGGACTAGTGATTGAGACCACCGAGACGAAACTGCCATTTTGCTGGCGCGGAGTGTCGTTACATGCCGGTGGTGCAGGGCGGGTCCGGGCGCGCTTCACCTCGGTAGGCGCGGACGCGATTGCCGTGGATGTCGCAGACTCCGCGGGATTGCCGGTGTTGACTGTGCGTTCCTTGGTCACTCGTGCGATGACCATCGAACAGCTGCATGCTGCCGTGACTGCAGCTGGCAGTGCGCCCGAACAAGTACCGTTGGATTTAGTGTGGTCGCCTATACCGGTGCGCAACAGCGACGCTGACGGTTCTAGCCAGCCTTCCGCGGTTTCTTGGGCTGACTATTGCGACGGCAGCGACAATGACGCGGGCGTCGTGGTGTGGGAATTCGGGTCTGTCGATGCCCAAGCACCCGTGGACTCAGTATCTGCGGTATACGCGGCCACCCACGCCGCCCTTGAGGTGCTGCAGTCCTGGTTTGGCCAGGATCGAGAGGGCACGCTGGTGGTGTTGACCCATGGTGCCGTGGGGTTGGTCGGTGAGGATGTCAGCGATCTAGCCGCTGCTGCGATATGGGGCATGGTGCGGTCGGCGCAGGGCGAAAATCCCGGCAGGATCGTGTTGATCGACACCGACACACCGGTGGACGTGGCTGTGCTAGCTGACGTTGGGGAATCTCAACTGTTGGTGCGAGGCAGCACCGTGCATGCCGCTCGGCTGTCCCCGGCTCCGTCGCTTCTGGCGCTGCCGGTTGGGGAGTCGGCGTGGCGTTTAGCCGCCGGTGGAGGCGGGACGTTGGAAGATCTGGTTATCCAGCCCTGTCCAGAAGTGCAAACACCGCTGCAGGCGGGGCAGGTGAGGGTGAAGGTGGCTGCGGTTGGGGTCAACTTCCGCGACGTAGTGACCGCTCTGGGAATGTATCCCGGCCAAGCCCCGCCATTGGGTGCAGAAGGTGCTGGGGTGGTGATCGAGATCGGTCCCGAGGTAACCGGTGTGGCGGTTGGTGACGCGGTGATGGGATTTCTCGGTGGGGCGGGTCCGCTGGCGGTTGTACACCAGCAACTAATTACTCGGATGCCGCAGGGTTGGTCGTTGGCTGAGGCCGCCGCCGTGCCGGTGGTGTTCTTGACGGCCTTGTTCGGATTGGCGGATTTGGCCGGGATCCGGGCCGGGGAATCGGTGCTTATCCATGCCGGGACCGGTGGTGTGGGCATGGCGGCAGTCCAGCTTGCTCGCCACTGGGGTGTGGAAATTTTCGTCACCGCTAGTCGCGGTAAGTGGGACACGTTGCGCGCCATGGGTTTTGACGACGACCATATCGGTGATTCCCGGACTTTGGAGTTCGAGCAGAAGTTCTTAGCAGTCACTGAGGGGCGCGGGGTTGATGTAGTACTCGACTCGCTAGCCGGTGATTTTGTGGATGCTTCGCTGCGCTTGCTAGTCCGCGGTGGGCGTTTTCTTGAGATGGGCAAGACCGATATCCGCGATGCGCAGGAGATCGCCGCCAACTATCCCGGTGTGCAGTATCGGGCGTTCGATCTGTCTGAGGCCGGCCCAGTGCGCATGCAGGAGATGCTGTGCGAGGTGCATGAACTCTTCGACACCCAGGTGCTGCATCGGCTGCCAGTCACTACTTGGGATGTGCGCTGCGCGCCGGCGGCCTTCCGGTTTATGAGCCAGGCCCGCCACATCGGCAAGGTTGTCTTGACCATGCCCTCGGTGCTGGCCGATGGCACGATTCTGATCACCGGCGCCACCGGGGCGGTCGGTGGGATACTGGCCCGCCACCTGGTTAGCGCCTATGGGGTACGCAATCTGGTGTTGGCCAGTCGACGGGGCGATCGCGCCGAGGGAGCGGCTGAGTTGGCTGCCGAATTGGGTGAAACCGGCGCCAAGGTGCAGGTGGTGGTCTGCGACGTGGCCGATCGCGATGCTGTGCAGCGGTTGTTCGCCCAGCTGATGCTGGAGTTTCCGCCGGTGCGCGGTGTGATTCATGCCGCCGGCGTGCTTGATGATGGGCTGATTACTTCGCTGACACCGGATCGCGTCGATACCGTGTTACGGGCCAAGGTAGACGCGGCGTGGAACCTGCATGAGGCCACTCGCGATCTGGACTTGTCGATGTTTGCGCTGTGTTCCTCGATCGCGGCCACGGTGGGCTCGCCGGGGCAGGGCAACTACTCCGCGGCAAACGCGTTCCTCGACGGATTGGCTGCTCACCGACGGGCCGCAGGGTTAGTCGGGGTATCGTTGGCGTGGGGGTTATGGGAGCAGCCCGGCGGCATGAGCGCTCATTTGAGCAGCCGCGATCTGGCTCGGATGAGTCGCAGCGGACTGGCTTCGATGAGCCCTGCCCAAGCGCTGGAATTGTTTGACGCCGCGCTAGCGATCGATCATCCTCTCATGGTCGCCACCCTTTTGGACCGGGCCGCACTAGATGCTCGAGCCCAGGCTGGCGCGTTGCCGCCATTATTCAGTGGGCTGGTACGCCGTACACGGCGACGCCAAATCGAAGACGCTGGGGACGCCACCCAGTCGAAGTCGGCGCTGGCTCAGCGCCTACAGGGATTGGCTGCGAACGAGCAACTCGAACTGCTGGTAGGGATCGTGTGCATGCAGGCAGCGGTGGTGCTGGGCCGGCCCTCTCCCGAGGACATTGACCCCAACACCGAGTTCCAGGATCTCGGTTTTGACTCGCTGACGGCTGTCGAATTGCGCAACCGGCTCAAGTCGGTGACTGGGCTGATGCTGCCTCCGACCGTGATCTTCGATCACCCCACTCCCGCTGCAGTTGCCGATTATGTTGCTCGGCAACTGCCGGGAAGCCGCCTAATGGAATTCGGTGAGGGCTCGTCGAAGACCACCGAACTCGATACCGAGGAAGTGTCGGTCCATGTCTAGCTTGGCGGCGAGTACAGGAACGGTGCGAGTGAAGACTAGGGTAATCAGGCCCAGCACGATTCGTATATAAGACCATTCGGGCTGTGGGCCCACCAAACAGGTCGAGGTAGTGGAATAATGAATGATCGGAAACGCACGGCGATGTCCGCTGTTCTGGTGGCGTTGAGTACTTGCCTTACGCTATGGCTATCCGGATGTTCTTCGAAGAAACCTGATGCCCAGGAGCAGAGCAGTTCGACTAGTCCAACGGTGGCCTCTGACCCCGCTCTCCTCGCTGAGGTCAGGCAGTCGCTGGATACGACTAAGGCTTTGACCAGCGTGCACGTCGCAGTCCGAACGACTGGAAAAGTTGACGTCTTGCTCGGCATCAGTAACGCTGATGTCGACATCCGGGCCAATCCGCTCGCAGTAAAGGGCATATGCACCTACAATGACCAGGAGGGTGTCCCGTTCCGGGTAGAGGGCGACAACATCTCGGTGAAGCTGTTTGACGACTGGAGCAATCTAGGCTCTATTTCTGAGCTGTCAACTTCACGTGTACTCAACCCCAATACCGGTATGACCCAGTTGCTGTCGGGTGTGACCAACCTACAGTCGCAAGGTACCGAGGTGATCGACGGAATTCCGACCATCAAACTCACCGGCATGATCCCTCCGAGCTCGGTAAAAATACTTGATCCTAAAGCCAAGAGTTCGAAACAGGCGACTGTGTGGATTGCCCAGGACGGTTCGCACCACCTTGTCCGGGCAAGCATCGACCCCGGATCCGGAGCTATCCAGCTTACACAGTCCAAATGGAATGAACCGGTGAACGTCGACTAAGAGGTGGCCTGTAATGGGGTGCGAGTTTCGATGTTTCAGAGTCCTGCAGCGATTTGTCATTATTGGCTACTGACGTGGCCGCAGTGACGGTACTGTGGTCTGTCCCCGATCGCAATGCCATTTTGGCGATGTTCGCAATATGCGTCAGTTTCATCGACACGGGTGGCCTGTGCACCACGCGGGTCAACTGACAGGATGTCAAAAATTGACACTATAGGACTACAGCAAACAATAAGAAACTTACCTACGCCCTGTGTACGTGGCTACCCTTCCAGCATATACACATATACAAGAGATTCCAGCACATAAGAATCAAGTAAGTGTGGTGTGGAGGATGCAGGAGTCAACTGGCACCAGCCCGTGGTGTTGGATCGGCCAGGACCGGCAGCCACCGTCCAGGTCCTCTGCTGAGTAAGCGGCACCTGGCCCGCCCTTCGAACCTCGAACAGACCGAAACTATGTGTATGTCATGGGGCCAGCAAGAAAGAACCAGCCCCCAAGCTGATTGGCGCTGTATAACTCAATATGGATTATGAGCTAGCTTTCTTAGGTCGGGTTGACTACCAATGCGGCGGTAGGCGATGTGGAAGAGGTTGTTTTGGCATAGTCAGAGGCCCCCACGCTCGCTGCGCCGTAGTCAGCGCACCCAGCCCGAGCACGAAGACCGTACCGACCTGGCTGAGTGCACTGAAGGAGCCTTCCGACACCGGCACCAGTCCCGCTAGTCCGGTGCCAAATCCAAATATGATGCCGAGTGCAGTCAGCGGCGCAACCGCGCGTCGCACAGACACGGTCGCCACGGCCTTTGTCTCGGTGGCGACGTAAGCAGTTTTGAGACCGGCAACCAGACATGGGACCCCGCACGACGCGAGAATGGCGAACGACACCAGCGGGACTGAGGCTTGCAGCTCGCGATCCAATGCGTGTTGCCACAGTCCAACCGAGATTCCCAGCGCGGCGAGGTAGGCGGCCAGTACACCTAAGCCAACCGCAAGCCCGCCGGCGGCACCGCTCCACATGCTGATCAGACCCACTACCGCGACCAGCGCGACGGCCAGTAGCACGATATCATGGGTGAGGGCAGCACGGGTGGCCACGGCTACTTGCACGGCTCCGTCCAGTGTGATCTGGCTGTCGACAAGACTTCCATATTTCATCGCTTTGCTGGCGGCGATTGTGATTTGCTGCGCACGTGCTGCTGCGCCAAGGTCCAGTTGTTTCCTGTCGGAATAGACGAATAGGCGGGTCACTGTTCCGTCTGACGAGAACATCGATTCCCGTACGTGCTGGTACGACGGACTCGCCAGTTCCTTCATGGATAAGTGGAAGCCGCCCTCACCAGTGTCGGCGAAATCGGCGCTGAGATTCTTCAGCATTGCTGATGCTTGCGCTATTTGCGGCATGATTTCCTGAATGGTGGATTCCAGCCGGGGTACGAAGCCGTGCACTTGCTCCAGCGCCAACCGCATTTGCGTCACGAGGTGCGGAATCTGGTTTAAGGAGTTCATTGTTTGATCCGATATCGTAGATATACGGTCGGCACCCTTGGACAGTTGGTCCATGCCAGCTACTATCTTGTCATAGGGCTCAATGACCTTGCGCATGGCCGAGCACAGTGCATCATTGGGGCAGTTTGTGACGCTGACCACCCAGTTGCGGACCGTGTCCAGGTATCCTGAAAGCTCAGCGGTTTTGTTTTTAAGGTTCCGTGCGGCGGATAGCACCGGATTCAGGTACTCCTGTACTTGGTGGGCCCCGGCCAGACTTACGTTGACGGTGTTTTCCACTTGGTCGATCGCTCCGCTCATCTGATCGATCACGGTCTTAATTTGTTTGATCGCCGTCACTGCCGGCACGAACGACCCGGCCTGCTGACCTAGTTGATCGGCGAGCCTTCCGGCGGCGGAGCTGAGCGAAGCATCGGTCCACGGCACACCGCCCGGCCAGGCAGCTGACTCTACCTTGCGCACACCAGGAATCTCCATTAGACGGTGACTGACTTGGTTGATGGCGATGAGCGCTGCGGGATCTCTGAGGTCCTGGGCGGATTTGATGAACAGAACGTCGGGCAGGGGATTGCCTGGAAGGACCTGTGTGCCACTTTGACCGGCATGGTCCTCAGCCAGACCTAACCGCATCCCGATGACGGGTAGAGCGCAGATGGCCAACACCACGGCGGTGACGCAGGCCCGACGAGAAAAGTTGAGCTTGATGCGCGGCCACTCGCTGCGTCCGACTTCGCTGGCTGGTGCTGATGCCTGCCCGTTCAACCTCGTCAGCTTGGTTAGGGTAGGCAGTAGCGTCAACGAAGCCGCCAGTGCCACAATGACACTCAACGCGGCTATCCCGACGCTGTGCAGCGCCGGTGTCCGGGCGAACAGTAGCGGGCCGGTGAGTAACGCGACGCACGCTCCGGGCATCGCTAACGCGGGTAGGTGGTCACGATAGGTGGGTGCGGCTGAATCACCTGCGTTGATCGTGAGCACCAGCAGGGTGGAAGCGGCGATAGTCCCGATCGTCAGGACTGTGGCCAAGGCCCAAGAAAATCCCGAAACGGTTCCCCCAGCTTGTTCCCGCACTACTGCAGCTAACGGCCAGGCTACCGCGAGCGACAAGTCGGCGGTCAGCAGCACAACCCCCGCGGCTCGGATCGAATGTAGCGCGCGCAGCAGCAGTAGGACGGCGAGTAACGCCGCGCCAGTTACGATGGTTGCGACCTGCCAGGCGGCCATCTCCATCGGCATGGCGTTTGTGGTTGCTGGAACCACAATGCGGGTGCGAAGCTCCGCATTTGGTGGTAACTGACGCACCACCGATCGGACAGCATCAAGGGATTCCCGAGCTTGGGGGGTACCTGCCTCGCCCCGCAGCCACATAATGGCTATGGCGGAATGGCCGTAGAGGCTGGTTCCTAGTGGGGCGGTAAGGGGATCTGACCACCAATCCAGGACTGATCCTACGTGGCGGGTGTCGGCGCGCAGGGCACTGACGGCGTCGTTATAGTACGATTGTTCTTCCGGTTCAAATGTGTTGGTGCCGTCCACCACCAGGTATGCGATGGCGTTAGTGCTGGTTCCCGGGAAAGCCTTCGCAATCCGGCTGGTTGCGGCAACTGTCTCGGCATCTTGTGGTAGGAGCGCCGAGCTGGCACCGCTGGGTTTTACCGGTGTCAGTGTGAGAACTAAATTCGCAATTACCGCTGCCGCAATCCAGGCGGCGACGACAAAGAGGTTGACAAGCCGGGGTGACCTATGATTATCGCCGGTTGACACGCTCGTGGTTTTCGGGTGGATGTACTAACGTCTGCACAGTACGGTCCCGTCCGTGGCTAAGCGTCTAATCGGGCGAACTGATCTTGTCGATACTGCTCGACACACGCCGCACGTCTGATCTTGCCGCTTGTGGTGATCGGGATCGAGCCAGGTGCTACCAGGACCAAATCTGCGATGCTTAGGCCGTGTGAACTTGATAAGGCCGAGGTCACTTCACGTTTGATAGCGCCTAGCCGGGCTAGCGCATCCTGATCTGAATTACCCTGCTGTTTGAGTTCAATGATGGCGACTAGCTTTTCAGTGCTGCGATCAGGAACCGATATCGCCGCACAGCGTCCTTGGGTGATTTCCTGGATCGTCGCCTCAATGTCGTCCGGGGAATGGTTGCGGCCGTACACGATTAGCAGATCCTTGATCCGGCCAATGATGAACATTTTTCCATCGGTGACGAAACCCGAGTCTCCTGTCCTTAACCAAGGGCCTTCGGGTGTGCCCTCCGAAGGGTCAGTGATTTTTCCGTTGAACGTGCGTTTACTCTCGTCAGGTTTTTGCCAATAGCCGTTAGCAACGTTGTCTCCGTGCACCCAGATCTCGCCGACGATTTTGTCCGGACATTCAACGCCGGTGTCCGAGTCGACGATCCGTACGATCGGTGACTGTGGTAAAGTATAGCTGATTAACGATGTACTGCGGCTGCTTGCGCAGGGTTTAGCCTGGCCAGCGGACAAACTCTCGGCATCGAAGTCAACGAGTTCCGGTGGCTGACTCGGTCTGCTGGTCGCCACGTACACTGTTGCTTCTGCGAGCCCATACGAAGGTCGAATCACCTTTTCTTGCAGATTGAATTGAGCAAAACGGTTGGCAAAGCGCTTAACCGTCGCGGGCTGTACTCGTTCGCTACCATTGAGGATGGTATGTATGTTGCCGAGATCAATCCCGGCCATGTCGTCATCTGATATCTTTTTTGCCGCCAGTTCAAAGGCGAAGTTCGGTGCTGCCGAAAGGACAGGGCAATCGGCTGCCAGCATGTGCATCCACCGGGCTGGGCGTTGCAGGAACGACACCGGGCCGGTGAGTATTGCCGGATATCCCCCTAAAATCGGTGCGCAAACTCCCAGCACCAAACCCATGTCGTGGTAGAATGGCAACCACGACACGAGTGTAATACCCAGTGGTGCGACCCCGTCGGTGTCCGCAAAATAGCTAGACATCAGCTGTTCGAAATTAGTCCGAAGGTTCTGATACGACATCACCACGCCCGCGGGGGTGCGAGTCGATCCGGAGGTATACTGCAGATAGGCGGTAGATGGGTAATCATCATTGTTGCCCGAGTCAGAGCCATTTGGCGAGTCCAGGTTTAGCAAATCAATTTCAATGACTGATGGCGCGGGTTCATTAGGCTGGTGTGTAACGTGCTGCACAACGTCGTCCACGACGGACGATGTTGTCAGGATGGCCACAGGTGATGAATCGTTGAGCACCGACTCGAAGCGTTCATCGGTGACACCGCCCTGTGGAACCGATAGCGGAATAGCAATGCGCCCGGCTTGCAATGCGCCAAGAAAAGCGACGACGTAGTCGAGTCCCTGTGGAGCCGAAATCGCTACTCGATCACCCGTTGAACCGCAACGGTTCAGCTCTTGCGCCACGCTCAGCGTTCTTCGATAAAGCTGCGACCATGTCAAGGTTATCGCAACACCATCCCAATCCTGTTCATAATCCATAAACGTGAAGACTGGGTCATTAGGTTGCAGACGTGCGCACGCGCGCAGCACAGCGGGGATGGAACGCACACTCATAGTGATAACGTTACTGGACTAGTCCTGACGTTGCCGCAAGTCGCCAAAGAGCTCGGTGCCGGCTCAGCCGGTTATTAGCACCTCGCCAGCAAACTCACTCCGGCGCCCGACCAGCCGGAAAACCTGTGAAGTGTATTCAGATGTGGAATCTGCCCGATACTTGACCCGTGTGGTGCGGGATGGACAGAATACTTGGGGTGGCAGCCATGCTGGTCTTGGCCTGCGTGGGGTCATCGCTGTCGTTAGCCCTGGTCGACATGTAAGCCCGGTCAAATATGGGGAAATCATGTTATATGTTCCACAGTCTCCCTATGGGGCGTCTAAGCTGAGGTCCTACACCTGTCAACGATGGCGAGATCCGGATCAGCCAGGGGGTAGAGGCTGCGTTAGCGGTGCTGCGACCATTTCGTTGCCCGCGTGAAAGTTCGGTGATGTCGCCGGGAAACGCCGGTTGAGCTGAGACGAGGTTAATATAGCGATGGAAATACCTGTCACTCCCATTGCGGTCATCGGAATGGGATGTCGGCTTCCCGGAGGCATCAACTCGCCAGACCAGCTATGGGAGTCGTTGCTACGCGGCGATGATCTGGTCACCGAGGTACCAGCCGACCGCTGGGACGCTGACGACTTTTACGACCCTGAGCCTGGCGTGCCCGGGCGATCGGTATCACGGTGGGGTGGTTTTCTTGACGACGTCGCCGGCTTTGATGCTGAGTTTTTTGGGATCAGCGAGCGGGAGGCAATCTCGATCGATCCGCAACAGCGGTTATTGCTGGAAACCTCGTGGGAGACGATCGAACAGGGTGGTCTGGATCCGGCGTCTTTAGTCGGGTCCTTGACAGCTGTTTTTACTGGGTTGACCCACGAAGACTACCTAGTACTCACCACCGCAGCGGGTGGTTTGGCCAGTCCGTACGTGGTAACCGGCCTCAACAACAGTGTGGCGTCCGGGCGGATCTCGCACACGTTGGGTCTGCACGGTCCGGCGATGACGTTTGACACCGCGTGTTCGTCGGGCCTGATGGCGGTGCATCTGGCTTGCCGCAGCTTGCACGACGGCGAAAGTGACCTTGCTTTAGCGGGTGGCTGTGCAGTCTTGCTGGAACCGCACGCAAGTGTGGCGGCGTCCGCGCAGGGCATGCTTTCGTCGACCGGTCGGTGCAAATCATTCGACGTCGACGCGGACGGGTTTGTGCGTTCCGAAGGCTGTGCGATGGTGTTGCTCAAACGACTGCCAGACGCGTTGCGCGACGGTAACCGGATCTTCGCTGTGATCCGCGGTACAGCAACCAACCAGGACGGTGGCACGGAGATGCTCATGATGCCGTCCGAGGACGCCCAGGTCGCTGTGTATCGGGCGGCATTGGTTGCGGCGGGCGTGGAGCCCGAAACGGTCAGTGTGGTGGAGGCGCACGGCACCGGCACACCAATTGGCGACCCGATTGAGTACCGCAGCCTGGCACGTGTGTATGGCGCGGGCACTTCCTGTGCGATAGGTTCGGTCAAGAGTAACATGGGGCACAGCACAGCATCGGCAGGAACCGTCGGGCTGATCAAGGCTATTCTGTCGTTGCGGCACGGGCTGGTGCCACCGTTGCTGCACTTTCATCGGCTTCCCGATGAACTTGCCGAGATCGAGACGGGACTCTTTGTGCCGCAGGCGGTTACGCCGTGGCCCAACAGTGACAATCACACGCCGAAGCGGGTTTCGGTTTCCTCGTTCGGAATGTCGGGAACCAACGTGCACGCCATTATAGAAGAGGCTCCGGAGGAAGCTTCCGCATTAGACTTACCCGAGGCTTCGACCGGAGACACTATGGGCGGCCGGTGGCTGTTCATGTTGTCGTCCACGTCTAGCGACGCACTGCGGGAAACCGCGCGCCAACTTGCTACGTGGGTGGAAGAACGTCAGGACTCTGTAATGCCTTTGGATCTGGCCTATACACTGGCACGCGGCCGTGCGCACCGACCGGTGCGCACCGCGGTGGTTGCCACGGACCTGTCCGAGCTCGTCGAAGGTTTACGTGGGGTGGCTGAGGGTGACGTCCTCTATACTGCTGCTGTTGGACAGGGTGATCGGGGGCCGGTCTGGGTTTTCTCCGGACAAGGGTCGCAGTGGGCGGCGATGGGTACGCAATTGATGGCGAGTGAGCCAGTGTTCGCTGCCACTGTCGCCACGCTAGAGCCGGTAATCGCCGCAGAATCACGATTCTCGGTGACTGAGGCGATTACGGCGCAGGAGACGGTGACCGGGATCGACAAGGTTCAGCCGGCGGTTTTTGCCGTGCAGGTCGCGTTGGCTGCTACCATGGAGCATGCCTATGGAGTGCGCCCGGGCGCCGTTATCGGACACTCGATGGGTGAGTCAGCCGCAGCCGTTGTCGCCGGAGCACTGTCGCTCGAAGACGCAGCGCGCGTTATCTGTCGTCGCTCGAAGTTGATGACCCGTATCGCCGGTGGCGGATCTATGGGGTCGGTGGAATTGTCTGCCAAGCAAGTGAATTCGGAACTCATGGCCCGTGGCATTGATGATGTTGTGATATCGGTGGTGGCTTCGCCGCAGTCCACGGTGATTGGCGGCGCCACCGAAACTGTGCGCGACTTAATTGCACGATGGGAGCAGCGTGACGTGATGGCGCGTGAGGTGGCTGTCGACGTAGCGTCGCACTCGCCTCAAGTCGATCCGATACTCGACGATTTAGCTGCGGCACTGACTGACATAGTCCCGATGACACCGAAGGTTCCCTACTACTCGGCGACCCTGTTCGACCCGCGTGAGCGACCGGTGTGCAACGGTGCTTACTGGGTGGACAACTTGCGAAGCACTGTGCAGTTCGCCGCGGCAGTGCAGGCCGCGATGGAGGACGGTTATCGAGTCTTTGCCGAGCTGTCACCACACCCGCTGCTGACCCACGCCGTTGAGCAGACTGCCCGAAATCTCGACATGTCGGTTGCTACCCTGGCCGGTATGCGGCGCGAACAGCTGCTTTCGCACGGGCTGCGTGGCTTGTTGACCGATCTGTATAGCGCGGGTGCCGCGTTAGATTTTGCGACGTTGTATCCTGCGGGCCGGTTGCTGGATGCGCCGCTACCGGTTTGGACTCACCCCCGCTTGTTTATCGACACCGACGGGCAAGAACGACGGGCGCAAGGTGTTAGCACCGTAACCGTGCATCCGTTGCTAGGCTCGCATGTGCACCTGCTTGAGGAACCCGAGCGCCACATTTGGCAGGGGGATGTAGGGACCTCGACACTGCCCTGGCTCGCCGACCATCAGGTGCACAGTGTTGCCGCTTTCCCCGCCGCTGCCTATTGCGAAATGGCATTAGCTGCGGCTGTGAAGATCTTCGGCAAAGCGGCCGAAGTCCGTGACATCGCTTTTGAGCAGATGCTGTTGCTTGATGACGAGACCCCGATCGACGCCATCGCGTCGATGGATGCGCCTGGTGTCATTAACTTCACAGTAACGGCAAGCCAGGATGGTGAAAAGACCCGGAACGCCACCGCGACACTACACGCCGCCGAGGATGCCTGCCCACCACCGGCGTATAACATCACCGCCCTGTTGGAAGAGCATCTGAATAGCATGAACGGGACCAGCATGCGGGAATCATTCGCTGAGCGTGGTGTGCAGCTGGGTACTGCGTTTGCTGGCTTGGCCACCGTGCACACTGCCGAAGCGGAAGCCGGCACTGTGCTGGCCGAGGTCGCGTTGCCCGCTTCGATTCGTTTCCAGCAAAGCTCTTACCACATCCACCCGGCACTGTTGGATGCCTGTTTCCAATCCGTCGGTGCTGGCGCCGATGCCACCAAGGCCGGCAGTAAAAGGGACTTACTGCTGCCGTTGGGTGTGCGTAGCTTGCGTGCCTACGGACCTGCCCGCAATGCCCGCTACTGCTACACGCGGTTGACCAAGATCGAAACCAGAGGCGGTGAGGCCGATCTCGACGTGCTCGACGAGCACGGGACAGTCTTGTTGGCTGTGCGTGGGCTACATATGGGAACCGGGACCACCGAACGCGGAGAGCTCGACCGCCAGCTCAGTGAGCGGTTACTGACCCTCGGATGGCAACAACGGACACTGCCTGAGGCGACCCGCCTTGAGGCCGGATCGTGGCTGTTGATTGACACCTCCAACGCCTCCGAAACCCCCGACATGTTGGCTTCCACTTTGATGGACGCGCTGAAATCACATGGTCCCCAAGGCGTCGAATGCACCAATCTGTCCTGGTCGATCCAGGACGATCCCGTGGTTAGCCGCGAAAAGCTTGGCAGCCAGCTACGTGGCCGCGATGGTGTGGTGATCCTCTACGGGCCACGCGCCGGCGACCCCGATGAGCAAAGTCTGCTGGCTGGCCGTGAGCAGGTACGTCATCTGGTTCGAATCATCCGGGAGCTGGCTGAATTAGAGGGTGAGATGCCGCGTCTATTCGTTGTGACCAGGCAAGCCCAGATAGTTCAGTCGGGGGATGTGGCCAACCTGGAGCAGGCCGGACTGCGTGGCTTGTTGCGGGTGATCAGCAGTGAACACCCGATGCTGCGCACCACTCTGGTTGACCTGGAAGAGCATATCGAGCATATCGACGTTGAACGGGTGGCGCAGCAACTGCTGAGCGGATCGGAAGAGGATGAGACAGCCTGGCGGAATGGCAACTGGTACGTGGCACGGCTGAGCCCTAGTCCGTTGAGCCATGAAGATCGTCGAACTGTTGTCTTGAACCCCGAGCACGACGGGATGCGGGTGCAAGTCCGCAAGCCGGGTGACTTGCAGTCTTTGGAACTCGTTGCCAGTGACCGGATTCCACCCGGTCCTGGACAGCTTGAGGTTGCGGTCAGCATGTCCAGCATCAACTTCGCTGATGTTCTTATCGCATTCGGCCGATTCCCCATCATTGACGACCGCGAGCCGCAGTTGGGTATGGACTTCGTGGGTGTGGTGACTGCCGTCGGAGAGGGCGTAACCGGCCATCAGATCGGCGATCGGGTTGGTGGTTTCTCCGAAGGAGGCTGTTGGCGGACGTTCCTCACTTGCGACGCCAATCTCGCTGTCACGCTCCCATCCGGCTTGACCGGTGAGCAGGCTATCACGGCGGCCACCGCGCATGCCACTGCCTGGTATGGGCTGAACGATCTGGCTGGGATTAAGGCCGGCGACAAAGTGTTGATTCACTCCGCCACCGGCGGTGTGGGACAGGCAGCTATTTCGATTGCTCGCGCTAAGGGTGCGGAAATCTTCGCGACCGCCGGTAACCCAACGAAACGAGCAATGTTGCACGACATGGGCATCGAGCGTGTCTACGATTCTCGTAGCGTCGAATTTGCCGAGCAGATCCGGCGCGACACCAACGGGTACGGCGTGGATATCGTGCTAAATTCGTTGACTGGTGCCGCACAACGCGTCGGGCTGGAGTTGTTGGCCTTCGGTGGGCGGTTTGTCGAAATCGGCAAGGCCGATGTTTACGGCAACACCCGGCTGGGACTTTTCCCGTTCCGCCGTGGTCTCACATTTTACTACTTGGACCTCGCACTGATGTCGGTTACCCAACCCGACCGGGTCCGTGAGTTGCTTGCCACAGTGTTCAAGCTCACCGCTGACGGCGTTCTGACCTCACCAGAGTGCACTCACTATCCGTTGATCGATGCGGCCAATGCCATCCGGGCAATGAGCAACGCCGAGCACACCGGTAAACTTGTGCTCGATATACCGCGTGCTGGCAGTAGAAGCGTGGCGGTGCCTCCGGGGCAAGCTTCGGTCTATCGCCGTGATGGCTCCTACATCATCACCGGTGGTTTGGGTGGCCTCGGCCTGTTTTTCGCCTCAAAGCTAGCCGAGGCGGGCTGCGGCCGGATCCTGCTGACCGCGCGTTCGCAGCCCAACCCCAAAGCTCGGCAGACCATCGAACGTCTTCGTGCAGCCGGGGCCGACATAGTGGTGGAGTGTGGCAATATCGCTGAGCCCGACACCGCGGACCGGTTGGTGAGCGCGGCGACTGCCACCGGGCTTCCGGTGCGCGGCGTACTGCACTCGGCTGCGGTGGTCGAGGACGCCACGCTGACCAACATCACCGATGAGCTCATTGACCGCGACTGGTCGCCCAAGGTGTACGGATCGTGGAACTTGCACCGCGCGACAATCGGGCAGCCGCTGGACTGGTTCTGCTTGTTCTCCTCGGGAGCAGCTCTGCTGGGCTCGCCTGGTCAAGGTGCCTATGCGGCAGCTAACAGTTGGGTCGATCTCTTTGCCCACTGGCGTCGTGCTCAGGGTTTGCCTGTCAGCGCGATTGCGTGGGGTGCGTGGGGAGAAGTAGGTCGTGCTACGTTCTTGGCTGAAGGGGGGGAAATCATGATCACCCCTGACGAAGGCGCGTATGCCTTCGAGACACTGGTGCGTCATGACCGGGCCTATAGTGGCTATATTCCGATCCTCGGGGCGCCATGGTTGCCGGGCCTCGTCCGGCGCAGCCCTTGGGGTGAGATGTTTGCATCCACTGGGCAAGGTTCAAGGGGCCCAAGCAAATTCCGCATGGAGCTGCTTGCGCTGCCATCAGATGAATGGCCCGGCCGACTGCGGCGTTTGCTAGTCGAGCAGGCAAGTGTGATTCTGCGTCGAACGATCGACGCGGATCGCTCATTCATTGAATACGGCCTGGATTCGCTGGGTATGCTTGAGATGCGTACCTATATTGAATCTGAGACCGGAATACGCCTGACTCCTAAGGTCATCGCTACGAACAACACCGCGCGTGCCTTGGCTCAGTATTTGGCCGACACACTGGCCGAGGAGGAAGGGGCGGTAACGGCTGCTGCAGCGACACTCGAGGTACAGGAGGAGTCCTGAGAAGCGGATTACGCTACACTGCAAGGTGAGCAGTGGTGCTGAAGCGCGTTGGAGACGTTACGTCTACTATTTTCATCTTCCTATGTGTTCATGTCGCGATTTTGTGAGCGAGGTTCCAAGCTAAAGCAGTTGGAGGACGGAAATCCAGTCGTGTTTTACTACGACTCCCCTAATCTCCATATGCATACGACTCAAAGTCGCGGTTGTCAAGCTAGACGAGGACTTTTGAAATCTCGACATTGAGGCATTCCACCAGGTTACTTGCGGTCGGTTGTATAAACGTGACACGACTTTGCTGTCAACTGGTAGACATTCCGTTCAAGTTGCACTATCCGATGTGACGTGAACTCTGCTTTGTCGACTTCACCTACTACATCCGGCCTTGGCGGCTACTTGCCCTGGGTAGTCGCCGTGAACTGAATGAGGCTAATTAGAACGGTCGCCAGCGTCCCGCTTGACCGCAGCCGTCCACTATGGAAAATGTACTTCGTTAAAGGTCTGGCTAGTAGCCAAATCACAGTGGTTGGTAAAATTCACCGTATATTGGTTGATGGAGTCAGTGTCGCCAACCTTATGACCGTTGCTATGGATCGGCTGCCCAGCCCGTGAAGATGGTCTGTACATGGCGGGTCGTGTCCCTACCGAAGAGTTGAGTGGTGTGTCGCCTGGTGTACGCGCACCACCTAAGCCATCCTAGTCAGGATTCCAGCTGACAATCAGCTGGAATGTCCGGGGCCTGGCACGGGTGCACAGCAGTTCGCGCAAGCTTTTAGAGATACTGGCCCAAGCCAATTGGCTAAATTCTCCAATAGATACATAGTCTCGCTGGTGTTGTGTGGTGTTGTTTTGTGTTGTTGGTTGGTGGTGTTGAAGCGAGGTTTTGGTCTGTTCTTATCTGGGGAGAGTCTAGCCAGTGTGACCATGGTGATGTCGTGATGCAAGACCGTCGCCCCTTACGGTACATGCGCTAGCCTTCACCTCATTTTGATGAAGACCAGCGCAACCCCCCGCCAGACAGTGTGCTGCGAGTCGCTACCCCAACCCCCGCACAGATACATCCCAGACACCTAGTCCCGGCCAGTATCCCAATCTACATTTACATGTAGATTCCAACAGGCCCACAATCTCCTCAGCCGCGTACCGCAACAACCACAAACCCACCGCCAAGCACGACACACCAGCCATAGCGGCAAGCTCCTTCTACAAACAACTCACAACACCACCCGCTTTACCGAGGGATTCATGGCTACCGGAACATCCACACAGTAGATCAACTCACACAACCCATCGACCTACACCACAATCAACTCCACCACACCAACACACTCCACATAAACAAAACCACACAACACTTAACGACTGGAAAAAGTCTCGCGCAGCCGACTGAACAGTCCGCCGCCGGCCGTATGCGACGAGCGAACCTCGGCCACGTCACGGCTGCGGCGGCTCTTCAGTTCGCGTAGCAGTTCGGTGTCATGGTGGTCCAGCCGAGTGGGAACCATCACCTCAACGTGCACGTGCAAATCGCCCCGAGTATTAGAGCGCAGGTGTGGCATCCCTCGGCCAGGCAGCTCGATGATCGAACCCGGTTGCGTCCCAGGCGGAATGTCGATCTCGCTCATACCGTCCGAGATGGCGTCCACGGCGATCGTGGTGCCCAACGCCGCGTCGACCATCGGCACTGAAACTGTGCAGTGCAGATCGTCTCCATCGCGAACAAAGATGTCGTGGGCCTGCTCGTGGACTTCGACATACAAGTCGCCCGCCGGACCTCCCCCGGGCCCAACCTCACCTTGAGCGGCAAGCCGGACCCGCATCCCGTCACCAACACCGGCAGGAATCTTGACGGTGATCTCCCGACGGGCGCGCACCCTGCCGTCGCCAACGCATTGGTAGCACGGATCGGGGATTACGACCCCGACACCCCGGCAGGTGGGACATGGCCGCGCCGTCATCATCTGACCCAACAGCGAACGCTGCACAGTCTGCACCTCTCCGCGCCCTCCACATGCGTCGCAAGGTACCGGGGCGGAATCGCCGTTGGTGCCCTTGCCCTGGCATTGGCTGCATAACACTGCGGTGTCGACGGTGACCTGCTTAGTGACACCGGTTGCGCACTCCTCAAGATCGAGTCGCATCCGCAGCAACGAGTCCGAGCCCGGCCGCACCCGGCCGATGGGACCACGCGATGCTGCCCCCCCGCCGAAGCTCCCGCCAAAAAATGCTTCGAAGACATCGCCTAAGCCACCAAAGCCGCCGAACCCTGACGCAGATGCTGCAGCGTTTTCCATCGGATCCCCGCCCAAATCGACAACCCGACGTTTCTCCGGGTCGCTCAGCACCTCGTACGCCATGCTGATTTCCTTGAATTTCGCCTGCGCGGCTTCATCGGGATTGATGTCGGGATGTAGTTCGCGCGCCAGCTTGCGATAGGCACGCTTAATGTCCACATCGCTGGCATTCCTGCTCACGCCGAGCAGCCCATAATAATCGCGTGCCACGCTTAACTCTCCTAGCAGCGTCTTAGTGCCGCTTCTAAGCGGCTGTCCACAGATTCCGTAGCGGGCGCACGTTCACCGGGCACCCAAAACTTCGCTGATATACAAAGCAACCGCTGCGACACTGGCGATAGTTCCCGGATAATCCATCCGAGTAGGCCCCAAAACACCCATGCCGCCATAGACAGTATCCGAAGTACCATAGGCGGTAGACACCATCGAGGTACTCATTATCTGTTCAGCCGCTGTCTCGTGACCAATACGCACGTTCACCTTGCCAGCCTCCTGCTGGGCGGCGAGCAGGCGCAGCACCACCACCTGCTCTTCGAGCGCTTCCAGGATGGATCGCAGTGAACCACCGAAGTCTGCGGAATTGCGGGTCAGATTGGCAGTGCCCCCCAGCAACAAGCGTTCTTCAGTGTGTTCGACCAGCGACTCTAGCAATACAGTCGCCGAGCGGCCTACGGCGTTGGCCAACCCGCCCGTACCCCGAAACTGTCCGGCGAGGTCAGCAACCGTGGTGGAGGCCGCCGACAGTTTCTTGCCTTCCATCGCCTGGCCGAGCATTTCACGCAGCTGGGAGAGCTGGTGATCGTCGATAACGTCACCAAGTTCGACGATGCGCTGATCCACCCGACCGGACTCGGTGATAACCACCATCAGCAGCCTGGCTGGATTTAGCGCAATCACTTCCAGATGGCGAACGGTCGACGTCAACAACGTCGGATACTGAACCACTGCCACCTGGCGGGTCAACTGAGCGAGCAGCCGCACCGCACGGCGCAGCACGTCGTCAAGGTCGACACCGGACTCCAGGAAGCTTTGGATCGCCTGCCGCTCGGCCGCTGACAGCGGCTTAACGTATTCGAGTCGATCGACGAACTCACGGTAGCCCTTCTCCGTGGGCACTCGTCCGGAGCTGGTGTGCGGCTGGGTGATGTATCCCTCGGCCTCCAACACCGCCATGTCGTTGCGGATGGTGGCGCTGGACACACCCAGGTTGTGGCGCTCTACCAAAGTCTTCGACCCAATCGGTTCCTTGGTAGCGACGAAGTCAGCAACGATAGCGCGCAGCACCTCGAAGCGACGCTCGTCAGCGCTTCCCATCGCCAGTCCATCCTCCTTAGTCGCGTTCATTTTACGGTCTCAAAATGGCGCTGAACGCCATGAGCAACCGTCGGGTGGCATACGTTGCGCAGTAGCACGGCATGGCAGGAGTGGAAGCCACGATTGGATCGGATATATCGATGAGCATGGCGGCCAGATGTCGAGCAGGCCCGTCGTCACAGTCACCCCAGGTTGTTGGTGCAGCTCACGCCCATTCCGTCGCCGGCCCACCACTCACTGAGTCAAGTCCTACTGGCCTGGACAAACAATAAATCCGCCGAATGGGCATTAAGGGATCTGAACATCACCATCGTCCCGCTGCAGACTCACGCCGCCCGGATGAACATCGTGCCGTTACTATACGAGAACGTTTTTGACGCCACCACGATCAGCGCCTCGATCGACCGATTGGAGAAGCTGTTGTTGGCGATAACCGCCGACCTACACCGGCGGTTGTCTTCAATCGACCTAACTTGATGAGCCCAAGCTCACTACCCCCCAACCTAACAGCAGCAAGCACTAAATTCTTCAACTAGCCTGGGTCAGTGTCAAAGCCATAGTATCGCAGGTGACGGTGGCGGGATCCCAATCACCCAGTTTCTGGCTCGTAACCTGACTGCTGCCCTTGTGTTTGGGGCTTGACATAGATATTTAGGAGAAGCGCCTAATTACATCGGGCTTGGGTGAAGCATTAAAGTTAAGTTGGGCAGATGACCTTCAAGGTATCATGGAGAACAAACCGTACGCCGAGCATGGGCTGTTCTACCGAGACTGGGCAAATCTACCGCCACAGCAGGTTCGACTCAACGAATTCGTTACCACCACGACCAGACTTGCGCTTGAACGGCTGTTGTCGGAAAGGTCTACGTTCTATGGCAATTTTTCCTGTATCCGGTGAGGTAGCTAGGGGTTCAGCTATCTCGAGTATAGCTCACACCGGGCAGTGCGCATTACGCTACGCAATCGTCGAAGTTTGTTAGCCGGATTCACGGGAGTTACTCTGATTCACGGGAGTTACTCTATTGGTTACCTTGGTCAATATAGCCCGATCCGCGACATCACACCCTACCCTGCAGCACGAGACGCTTGACGCCAGCGTCACCCGCGGCGGCCAATAGTCGAAGCTGCTTCTCCACATGCTCTGCTTGAGGCGAGATACCCGACGGGCACCCCGAAATAGGCGGTCAACTCACTAAATGATATCTGCATAACACTGGATTGAGCGCTCATGCCTGAGGGCATGGATTTAGCTGCCACTAACCCACTAATGGGGAGACCGATGAGCTAACTCACCGATCTGGCAACGCCGTCGACGGACTGCTCCACGTGATCCCGTGACCGATAAACGTCGAACAACCAGTTAAGTTGGGCCGAAAACGTCACGGCACTGTCACTGCCACCAGTCATCCACCGACCCTTTCGGGTGGATGGTTGCGGTGTCGAAGTCGCCGCCGAAATGACACCTCAAGCTCGGCGTCGATGCTGTCGAAGTAACCTAAGAGCCAGCGTCGGTACAACTTCTCAAGCTCTTCAGGATCATCTGCCGAGACCGGCGCCGAGAGCAACTCGGCAAACGCGTATTCCAGTAGCGGCTGCATCGGTTGGCCACTCTTAGTGTAGTTACGTTCGAGCAAATCAGTAACATAAAGCCCGACGATGACGCTCAGGTGCTGATTAAGAGCATCAACGAGGGGTCGGATTTCGCCGAACGGAATAGGTTCGTGCGAGTGGCCATCAATGACGTCGTTGAGTTGCGCCTTAGTCGTCATCATCGCCAGGATTCGGTCCAGGGGCAAGACTATGGCACCGCCCGCAGGCTCCAGCACCGTGCGCTTACCGACTTCCTCCCGAGGTTTCGGTTCATCACCGCCCCAGTAGACACTGGCCGCACTACCAGGTAACCAGCAAAGTCCGACGTCGAACTTCGACAGCGTACTGGGACGCGGATCCTCAAGTGCTCCCGCTTCTGCCTTGGCGAGCGTCGGCGCAGTAGGTCCACCGTTACGGTTGACATCGACCAGCGTCATTCCAAGGCTCCGACGTCGCTGCGATACCTTAGTGGCGAAGTGCTCCGGATGTCCCGTCATCAGGCGCTATATATTACGTTATAAATATAGCTGAAGCAGCGATGAACAAGCCGGGCATGTCACGGTAGACTTTATATAGTGCTCGATCCCGCAGCCAGTCAGCCTTAAGCTCAGCCTACGCAAACTTACGTAATTTAACGGTATTGCATTCTTCTTTGTTGCGTATCGGTGATCACTGACCTACGTTCCTTCCGGAGGATACGGTCAACGGCCAGGTGGCATCGCTGGTAGATGAGGTATCGAACTTGCATACGCCGCGGCGGGCACCGGGCCACCGGCCTGAATGGAGCACCGATACTCCAGATTTGGAGACGATGATGCTTGGCGCTACTACCGCGACCTACACTGCCGACGGTGCACCGGCTTTTGTGATTACTGCCAAGGGGGCCCTCAGAAGGTTCGGTATCGATGACGATGCGTTTGCGGCCTGAGTTACCGCTGAAGGCGATAGACTGGCACAGTACCTTCCTAATCCGGGCTTTGCCCCGTCGGGATCGACGTTGTCAGAGTTAGTTTATCAGGCGCTAAGTGCCTATGTGCTCGTCGGCGATCCCGGCATCGAATTTGAACATCCACTGCCACGCCGACGGAGACGGGTATTTTGCGCGACTCAACAATCGTGTCGGCCGCCAGCCCTTAGTGGGCCTGACTAGAGGTCTTCACGAACTACATTGACCACCAAACGATCTCACTCCTAGTGATGAAGCCCGCCACTACCTACAAGAGATCTGCCGTATTGCCGACGAAGCAGCTCCAGTCAAGCCGGGAACTAGTGTCGACGATATCAGTCACGCGTAATGGCTACTTTCCGTTCTCCACCAAAGCACCCATCAATGCCCTCGAGTTTTTCGACAAGTTCTTCTCCGACGATATCGCCCATCAGAGTCGTCGCCATCGAACACTACGGCATCAATGTAACCACCCTGATGCCTACATTGACCAAACTGCAGGCTTGCGCCTGCAGTTTGGGAACCGATAACGCCAAAAATACTACGGACCTTGCAGGTCGGCGGAGTCAAGCTCGAGACTAGAGTATGCCCACCAGGTATGCACAGCGTTGTCCCTGGTCCTACAGCAAGTGTTCAGAATGGCCGAAGAGCTGTTGAACTACGCCCGGCTCGACGACCCACCAGACCTGGCCGACCACAACCGGGGGCGGATTCTGTGCGCAAATGACGAACTGCGCGTGGTGGATAACACGAGTGACCAGGTAGTTCCAGGCAAAGAGGGCGGGTTATTGGTGCGCAGTCCGTGCACATTCGACGGCTCCTTCCGCAGCGATTACAACAAAGCGATTACAACAATGAGCGCTGCTTTAATCCTAAAGGCTTCTCCCACAAGGACGATCTTGCTCGTCGCCGAGAGGACACCTAGATGATGGTTACCTACTGCATTTATAAATGATTATATACCACGGCGGTGAAACTAGTTCCACCTAATACCTCAAGGAGCAGCTATTCAGCCGCTCAGGGTTTCTGATCGGCTGCGGCAATCCCACTTCCAGATCACTAATTAAGCTAAAAGACTTGCGCTGCTGTATTTTTCGACGGTGAACTGGTCGAGCTTGCGGAGTTGGATACTGACTTTGACCAGCGCGGTGTCGCTGCACACACCTGGCCCGATATGGTGGTCACGATGGCGGCACTGCCCACGACACCGATTGACAAGATCGGCACACTCGCCCGCCAGCTGAGTTCCTAACCCACCCGAACGGAGACACGACCGGACGAACTGGCTAGCAGTTCTTCTTGGGCGATCCTATTGACAACACTTTTGTTGGGTAGGCGTTCCTGTGGGGTCAGTTAGACACTGCTGGTTTGCCGACCCGACGTGAGACTGTCTCAAACAACAACGCCTTGGTGTAAAAGCAAAACACTGCTCGTCTGGATCTCCTGTGGTCACGTTCCGTAGAAAATCTCTTTTTAGCCAGATCGATCGAAAGTTCGTGCTGTCAAAACCACCCACCTTGACAGTACGCAATGATTGTACTGTTGACTATAGCGGCCTTTGGAGGGTTCGGCACCTACGGACTGTACAGCGCATCGAGCCGGCCCGTCGGATGATCCGAACCCAACGCCGACAATTGATTGCTGACATTGATGAATGCCACTATTTGCGATTGACTACAATTTATGACTGATTGCATACCGATGCGTGGATCCTGGCGATCCCGTGGCGCGGTAGCGGTAAGCACACTCACCCTGCCGCGGATAACCGGGCTGCTGCAGCCGAGGCGAGCGTGGGATGTCTGGGTGGCGCGCCAAACCATCGCCCGGCTCATGGACATATTTGGGTCGTCGTTAGTGGGTACTCGCGTCGAACAGATCAACTCCGTACTGCCCGATGGCCAGCGCGTCGTCGGGGAATGGGTGTACGGACAGCGCAGCCACGCAATCAATACCCGACGTAATACCGGGGCGGCGATCTACTTTGTGCACGGCAGTGGCTACACCATGTGTTCACCTCGAACGCATCGACGGTTGACGTCTTGGTTGTCGTCGCTGACCGGACTGCCGGTGTTCTGTGTTGATTACCGCCTCGCGCCGCGCTACCGATTTCCCACTGCAGCCAATGACGTGCGCGCAGGCTGGGACTGGTTGCTGCAAACGTGTAACTTGTCGGCGGAGCGCATTGTGGTTGTTGCTGATTCGGCAGGAGGACATCTGTCGGTGGATTTGCTGCTGCAACCCGAGGTCTCGGCACAGCATCCGGCGGCCCTGGTGTTATTTTCGCCGTTGATCGACCTCACGTTCACGTTGTCAGCAACTCGCGAACGGATCCGCCCCGACCCCGCCGTACGAGCGGCAACCGCCGCTCGCGTGGTCGGCCTCTACCATGCGGGGATCGACCCGACTCACCATCGCCTGGCACTCAACGTTGCCGGAGGGCTAACGCTTCCGCCGACGCTGATCCAGGTCGGTGGAGCCGAAATGCTGGAGGGCGACGCGCGGCAACTCGCCGCCGATATCCAGGCCGCCGGCGGCCGTTGCGAGTTGCAAGTGTGGCCTGACCAAGTGCACGTATTCCAGTCGCTACCGCGGCTGACACCCGATGCCGCCAAGGCCATGATCTATGCAGCACAGTTTATCGGATGCTCTCTTTGACATGCCGAGTCCCGGCTGACGTAGTCATGAATGAAGCGGACCAAGGACGTTTCGGGCCGTGGCATAAGCTTCTGAACGTACTACCGGCAACGACATCCACCTGAACGAGCCATCTAGTAGGCAGCCGACACAAAAGCATAAATGCAGAACAACGTGCACAACTAACCGGCCTGAATGTCGACTTGCCACAGCTAGTTTCTTACCAAGAACAGACCAACAAGACTATATACCCGGTTCCGCCACCCAGTATCGTTGCTAGAAGCGCTCTTTCGCGCATGGCGACGTGATAACATGACACTCTTATGCCCTCGTCACCTCGACTTGCTCGTAATGCGGCGCACTGAGATGGTGCCCAACCAGCCAACACAGCCCGCACCCGGTACGATCAACAGCGTACTGCTTAGCATACGACATGCACCCAACCGAGTTCGGCGCCAGTCACGTGCATTCCACGAGTTCACTGAGACCAGTGTAGCGCCAGCTTCTCAATACAGCAGTGCATGTCGGCCGTGTTGCGTCCGGAGGGACACTCATCTCACCCGGCTACGACTAATCACCTCGATGCTTAGCCGGCAGCTACAATATTGCACGCGCCCGACACCTCCTTCGGTAGCTATCACCGTCCGCTGAGCGTAAGCGTGCCTCGGGTTTTGAGCACTTTGCTTGCCGTGATCTTCTCGATTCTGCGGGACTGGTGGTCAAGGTAGCGCTGCTTGGATTCGTCGAACCTCTCCCCCTCTTAATTCGAGCTCTTTGACCAGTAAGCCAAGGTCATCACGCAATCCAGGCGGCTTCGCCAGTGAAGTCTTCACGTTCAAAAATCTGCCACTTTTTCAGCACCGGCATGACTACCTCGTTAAGATGGATCCTCGGATCATAGACGCCGCCGACGGCGATGATCACAGCCTTGCGTCGGAACTCTGGAACCGTTAAACCGGGCATTTTGAAGTTACGCAATATCCTGTGCACCGACTTCATCGCCTGATTAGGTGCAATCTCGAGACCGGCTGCGCTGACATCTCGATAGAAGATCATGTACAGGTCCTCGTCTGCCGACTCCTGGCGAGCAGTTTGTCCGCGATTGTCTCGTTGCAGACTCGTCCAGTATTGCGATGGGACACACGGGTGGCTAATTCCTGAAATGAAACGTACATGATGGAGTCAAGTAGACTATCAGCAAACATGTCGCCCTGATGGTTCTGGCCTGGGCTGAAGCCTCTAGTCATGTGTTCGAGGCGTAGCTTCTCCAACTCGACCGGATCGACAGCGCGGGTAACCACCAAGTAATCGTGCGGTGCCGTACTGTGCCTGCTTTCTTCAGCTGTTCACCGATTGATCCACTGCCCCCAAGAGCCATCCATGCTAAAGTTCATCGCGATCTCGCGGTGATATGATGGGAGATTGTCCTCTGTCAGCAGGTTTTGCACCATAGCGACCTGAGCGACATCAGAGAACTGACTCTGCCCGGGTTCCCAGTCATCTCCGTTGAGGGCGTAATAATTCTTGCCGTCTGACCAAGGAGTATAGTCGCGCGGACTCCATTCTTTGAACATTTAGAGGTGCCGGTTGAGCAAGTGCTCAACCACGGGCTCAAGCTCACGGAGTAGCTGCCGGTTGGTCAAGTTCTTGGACACGCCATCTCCCTAGTGATGTATTCCGTCGAGTAACACTCAATTTAACTGTGAATGTTAGTCATATTTAGCTGTAAATACTAGTCACATTCGAATCAGCTACGCCGGGCTATTACTCACCAAGTCGATAAAAACATCAGTCACAGACCGCACTCCCGCCGCTGACACCACGATCGTTCGATACACGACCGGCCAGACGATATAAGGACATTGGGGAATTCCCACTCCCACACATCGCTGACTAACATACACTTCGGACTAGGGTGCTGCCTTTTGCGTCCACAACAAGTCACATCTGACCGCGGACTATGGCAAACGCGCTAGTGCCGAAGTAATCTAGATAGCTACAGAACTTGCGACCGCCTGTGACAAGGAAGGATGCACGATACACTACTGACACGCAACCAAATACGAAGCCAGTGTGCATAGCTTCTCGAAGGTCTCCTCGAATTTGCATTCGGGTTGTGGCTCTCCGATGATTCCGGCTCCGACCCGCAGCCAGGTCTTCCCGTCACAGTCGCAGCATCAGCGTGCAATCCAATTCACTGGATACTGAAATAATAATGACAACAACGGAATACAGTTCATGCTAAACTTCGTATAGACGCAAGGTGGCCTCGACGCCAGTTGCTTTCGGTATAACCGACACGGTGGCCGCCGGAGACAGTGCCTCCAGCGCATCTATCCGGTCGCTGGAAGAGTCCAGGAGTGCGCTGATCGTCGATCTACGATGCTGCATGCCTCACTATTTACACACCGTCATAAAATCGATGACGGCTGCAGTGCCGAGTTCGGCGATCTCGGTAATCTTTAGCAAGCGAGCTATGAGTTGAAACAGATCGTTTAACAGCATACTGAGAATTAGATTCCAAATCTTCGCGTTACGCACGGTCACGCGCTATACCATGGTCGAGCGCGTGAATGCCTGCCGGCAACTCGGTAGCCACCGTGCCGTCACGGTAAACCGCTGCGCCAAACTCCGGACTGTAACACAAAGATCGAATTCCACTTATCTACAACAAGAATGGCATAACCTGAGCGTTGTATCGACGACCCAGTCGATAGCTGGACTGAAAGTCGAGTGCGAAAGTCACTTTTAAACAACGAGACAAGGTTACCTTGTGATAACTTCTGGCGGCGATCTCGTGCACGGCAACCGCCACTCGATTGCAGTAACTGGACGAGTCGGCGGTGACATCAACTGCACAGGAGAACGGCACTTTACACACACTTTCACTCAAAAACCCGCAAACAGCCTCATGGTGTCGAGCCTAGGCATCGAAAAACAAATCTCACCGGTGATCACCACGATGCGGATACGCAGTCAAAGACCCGGACCAGTGGGGTCCGCGGCACCAACCGCTCCTGCAGGCCTTAGCAATAGATACCGAATTCAAAGACAATTCGACCGAAAACTTGGTCGTTTTCCAGCAACAACCTGCCAATCACTTCACCCAACACCGCTCCAGTCCGCTCCGGCCAGCATTGTCGTTGCGTCACACCGTCGCGGATAGCGCACAGCGCATCGCTGTTTCGCTCGATCATCACAAGCACACCTAGTGATCAGCACCCATTGACCGTCGTGTTCGTAAAATAGGTACTTCTTGTCGATCTCACTTGGGCAATACCACGGTCAGCTAAACTGCAACGTCCGCCAGATCGATATGGCCGCGCAACGAAATCAACCGTGTCACCGCGCCAGCAGAGCTTATCTCGACGCAGACCTCGATCACGCACATAAACTCACATAAATTTTATAATTTATTTCATATAAGCCTACGCGACCTGCTTAACCTTTCGACAGGCAACTAGAGGGGCAGATCACCTTTGACACCGAGTCGCACCCTGTAGCCCCGATGCACTAAAGTCCCACGCTTTTCCCGCCTGTTTACGTACTGACTGGTTGCCGTCCCCAGAGTTCTCCTAACATCACAGCTAAGCTGTACGCATTCGTACTGGGTCGCGCGGATCGGGAAGCTCCGCTCGTATGGGAAAAGAGGCCGGTAAATGTGTTCGCGGGTATGTCCGGACACGTCCATTGACCGCCTACCAGTCTCGTGTGGGATGTGGCGGTTATGTAAGAAGACCAACACCACTGCCTGACCGAGAATAGCGAATCACGTCAACTGACCGTGTGGTGAAAAGGTTTAACGTAAGTTAAATGTGATGGCACTACCGTCATCGCAGCCCGCCACCTGTCCGATTGATTAGATACACAATTATGTTCGTAACCCGGCTTTATGGATAGCGAAAAACTTACAGTTAACCAAGAGACAGAAAGTACTTACGGTTACGAGCGTTGACAGTTTCGAAGAAACTACCACACACTGTTCACCATAGGCGTGGCAGTTCATGACACACCGCAAACGCGTCGCCGGGTTGCGCCATCGCTGGTTTCAAAAGCCCGTTAGAGAGCCTATCGGCGCGTGCCTCGGCCACTCTGCACCAAGGTTTACAAGAGTGCATTTGGGCATCAACCTCAAAAGCCCATGCGTATACTAAGTGGCGTACTAGCCTGAGCATATCTAAATTTCGCTATTTTTCTGGATGTGTATGGTCTCGCCGTTGACGTTCGATGCTTCCTTGAGGACCGCAAGCGAGCACAGGAGAGCCGTTCAATGCTTCAAGCATTTTGAGGTAACTTCACCCACAAGCTGTTCAAACTATTCCTACTGTTATTTTACTGCGTATTCTTGATACCAATCCTAGAGTTACGTTTCGATTTTCTGTATGTGATTTACCAGGGTTTGACCATGTATCTTTTTCCGGTTACCGGCTAATACGGAGGTGAAAAGCTAGTCAAGATAAAGTCCAACGAGATCAACAACATCGCTGGCTTTGTGGTGCCCGACTTCGTATCGAACTTCTTGATAGGAGAAATTAGCTTAATTTGTTGCTAGTCTGCTTGAGTCAAATGCTGAGAGTCGATAGGGTGACCGTCGCTAGGCATTATACGTCGGATTCGATAGGGATCTTTGTCACGTGCGTGGTCGTGCTGATCGCCACCTGAATGGCGTGTAACGCCTACATGCCTGCCATGCCTTACGGTGATGGAGATTACGGGCTGTTTGGTGGAGTTATGCCTAGTCACACAACTGCGGCACAAGGGTTTGAGCAATACCGGGAACATTCCCGAGGAGCAAAGCCTAAACCCCGTCGGTCAAGGTGGAGGGTCGGTCCGGTCGCAGCCGTGCGGCCACCGCACTGCTAGCCTCTGGAGGCCCAGCACGAACAAGAGATCGAACTCTTGATGGAAAAGCTAGGATATCCGAACTGGGAGCCCAACAGAGCATACTTATGGAGAAACTCGAGAGGATTCCTATTTTCTCCCGTAAGTTGCTATTAGGACGTTTTCCTCAACCGTAGATTCGTCCTCCTCATCGGCCTCATCAACGAACTGTTAGGTACAAAGGACATCCATGACGACGAAATCCTGTATAATATCGTTATAATATCGTTCCAACGCATGCTAGCATCGCATGTATTTGCACCGGTGGAGGTCAGTGTCTCTACATAAGCTATCCCTACCTGACTCACACCGGGAGCCTAAGTGCTGTTCGCGACTCTCTGTGGAGTGACATTTCACATCACCGTCCTCGCGGTCCAACGGCTGGCGATCCCCGAGGCAAGCACAACCCTACCGTTAGCCGCATCACTAGTTTTGGCATTTTCCTAAAACGTCACCGCTGGAATCATACTGTATATCGAGGCTAACCGGATGATCAAACGCCGGCTCTGATCTGCGGGCAGCTTCTGATGTACGGACGACACAATCCGGCCAACTGGGCTATCCCAGCAACGTGCGCACCACCGCGTCGGCAAGCAGCCGTCCACAGGGGGTGAGAACCAGCCTATCCCCCTCGAATACCAGTAGACTGTCAGCGACCACATCCTCTGCACGCTTGCGTTCGGCGTCCTCCAGCTGAGAAAGCGGAAGACCTTGG
Organism: Mycobacterium uberis; assembly: GCF_003408705.1. Lineage (GTDB taxonomy): Bacteria > Actinomycetota > Actinomycetes > Mycobacteriales > Mycobacteriaceae > Mycobacterium > Mycobacterium uberis. Next base: position 31,713 of record NZ_QAYL01000001.1, on the reverse strand, counting down.
CGCAGACGTATTTTCAACATCACATCTTCAATGTGCAACGCATCCACGCTAAGCTGCTCAAAATCCGCAATGGGAAGCATTGCATTGCCCAGCATCTCTGCATAGGCATTAGGGTGCTTGACATTCCACCAGCGCGTTGCGCCGACGTAACTGTGCGCGCCCGGCCCTGCGCCCCACCATTGACCACCGTTCCAGTAGCCAAGGTTGTGTTGACATTCACCGCCTGGTAGAGACCAATTGGACACCTCATACCAGTTCAACCCGGCGGCAGACAGGCGTGCGTCGACCAGCTCGTAACGGTGTGCCAGCAGATCGTCGTCGGGAGCGGCCAGTTCACCGCGTCGGATTCGCCGCGCCAACGCGGTGCCATCCTCTACGACCAAGGCATATGCGGATATGTGGTCGATACCGACCTCGATCGCAGAGTCGACAGAACGTATCAGATCATCATCGGACTCTCCCGGTGTCCCATAGATTAGGTCGATGTTGACGTGTTCGAAGCCTGCGGCCATCGCCTCGCGAGCCGCGGTCGATGCCCGACCAGGCGAGTGTACCCGGTCGAGGGTGGCCAATACTCGGGGCGCTACAGACTGCATACCGAGCGATACTCGCGTGTAACCGGCCACGCGGATCGCTTCGAAGAATTCCGGCCAAGTGGACTCGGGATTAGCCTCGATGCTCACCTCGGCATCCGGCGCCAGCACGAAGTACTCCCGCACCATGACGAGCAGCGTAGCCAGGCGCTCATCGCCCAATAACGATGGCGTCCCACCTCCGACAAACACGGTGTTCACCGTGGGCGCCGCCAGACGCGCGGCCGCCAATTCGAGCTCGATCCGCAGTACCGCCAACCAGGTATCCGGGTCGACACCACCCAGTTCGGCTGGAGTGTAGGTGTTGAAATCACAGTAACCACAACGAGTCATGCAGAACGGGACATGTACATACACCCCGAATGGCTGTCCTGCACTGGGCTGCACGTCGGGCAGATCCACCGGTACCTGACGAAAGGGCATGCCAAATCATCGCATGGTGATCGGGTCAAGCTGGAACCGTCAATCCTTCCGTCACTCCTGCCGCTAACCCGACCACACTTTTGCAACGAGCGGCGCAGGATGAATGGGCTTCTCAGCGGATTCGCGGTTTTGTGTACCCGATCACTACTAATAAGCTTGTTCAGTACTTTCAATCATTGTTAGAAGAAATTTGAGGTGGTTAAGCGGCTCGTCGTTAGCCACGGTAGATTGGCGGCATGTTCGTCGCCAACCCCAGGCTTATGCATCGCGCTGGTGACACGGTGGTTATGTCAATCTCAAACATGTCTACAGCTGCTGCTATCTACATGTGATGCCGTAAATCAGACCACTAGTACGACCAACTGACCATCGAACTACGCCACCGAAACACCTTGATGGGCTGCGCAGTCCGCGTTGGCGGCATGCGTGAAAGAGAACCTCCAAATGATTACAGCCCGTTCGACACAGGCTCGCAACGTGGGCCTCAGTGAGTGCTGGAAAATCATTGAGCCGCTCAACGCTAACTAGGAGTTCAAAAAAGCCGACAACCGGCTCGATGCATGGGAGCTCGTCGACAACATCGACGCTAAAGCTGGATTCGATAGCATAGACAAAACCCATCTGCGTAGGCGCTTCCGCCGGTGAAACCTCTGCACACGGTATGAGCAGGGCTACAATGACAGCTCGACTTGCGACGAGAACATTTAACTACTAGGAAGTTGAATACTTCATGCTGCAAGTGCGCTGCGAGGGTGGCACAGTTTCGACTGTTGCGCTGCGCGCACCGGACCAGATCTCGACCGAATTCGCTAGCGGTACCGCCAACATCTGCGATTGAGAAAATGTGCAGTACCACTGGATCGAAGTGGAAAACATCCCTGAAATCTTGCGACGGCTGGCCGAGGTCAGACTTATAGCCTACCGAGACGTACGGTGACTGCTTGTGGGTAGTGCTTCGACTCACCACTGGCCAGTGAAGCTCTGGACGAGGTGCTGGACCCGATCTGGACGATTCACGAAATCAGGCGCCGCTACATCGGCAAACCGGACTTCGCCGACTCGCTGCACGAGTATAAACTCGCCGTTTCGAGTCTGCAGGATGCCGCGCGCGATATCTACTACATCGCATTCATCGGTGTTAACCACCCCAAGCCACGGACTCGTCCTGGGATCTATGGATCGGCGGCGGTCTGTCGACCAACCCGGTGTTAACCCAGCGAGTCGGCACCGGGGTTCCGCTAGACAAGGTGTCTGAAGTGTGGGCTGCCATCAGCTTACTGTTTCGTGACTATGGCTACCAACGTCTACGGGCCAAGACACGGCTGAAGTTCCCCATCAGGGATTGGAGTATAGAACAATTTTAGGGACGTTCTCGAAACCGAATACCTCAAACATCCTTTAATCGACAGTTCGGCTCTGAGCCAGTCAAGCATCCGATCGATCACGTCGGAACCCAGCAGTTCAAGAACGAGCTTAACGCCGTTAAGATTGCCCCGATCGCCGGACGGGTGTCGAGCACCCTTCTCACTGAGATAGCCGACCTAGCAGAGTGTGCCGGGTCGAATCGGACCCAGTTCACCCCACATCAGAAGCTAATCATTTTATAGTACACTCGACACCTTACTTGACGACATGGTCACCGGACTGGAGGCGTTGGGTCTGCGGTTTCGGCCATCGCAGTGGCTACGAAATTTGATGGCATGCAGAGAGATTAAGTTTTGTAAGCTGTCATTTATCGAAACCAGATTCAGGACACAGACTTTGGTTCCCGAACTCGAGCGTCGGCTGCAGGACATCAATTCCACACTTGAAGTACCAAGCACAGTCGATATCAGTGACTGCCCAGCTTCCTGTGTACGAATTCAAATCGCCGATATCTGTTTCAAAGACCTAATGGTCGACGACGGTCTCGGTGGTTCGGTCAAAAGCGTCCAGGTTCATTTGGGCGGCAGTCTCGGCCTGCATAGCAGTTTCAGCCATAAACTGCGTCAAAATAAGATCACCAGCGACAAGCTGAGTAACTACATCGATCGGGTGATTCGCAACTTCGTTAAACATCACGGCGACAGTGAGCGCTTCGCGCAGTGTGTTATTCGAGCCGAAGAAGACGACTTGTGATGAACACTCAAGTGGCTCGCCTGACCCAAGATGAACTGCGTGAGCTTGCGGCGCAAAGTATGGCCGAATTCGACGGCGCTGGCACTGTCGATTCGTTGCGGTGGACCAACGACACCTTCGATGGTATCAATGGCCCACGCGGATGGGTGACGTGCAACTACGTGGTAGTCGTCAATATAGTTTTGGTGCTATGTTAGCGTATCTAACCACTAGAATGCGCCCGAACGTGCCGGTAATCTTTCTGGACAATGGCTACCACTTCGTAGAAAGTATCGATACTCAAGATACCGTCGAGTCTGTCTATGACATCCGGGTACTCAACATCACTCCGGAACTGACACCTGACCAGCAGGACCAATTGCTGGACAAAAACTTCTTCGTCCATGACCCTAGTGAATGCTGCCGACTAAGCAAGGTTGTGCCCTTGGGCGAAACATTGCATGGCTACTCCGCTTGGGTGACCGGGCTGCGTCGGGTCGAAGCTCCGATCCGCGCCAACCCCCCACTGATCAGCTTCGGCAAGGCCTCCAAGTTGGTGAAGGTCAACTGGCGGTGTGGACCGACCAAGGTCTGCAGGATTACATCACCAAGTTCGACGTGCTGGTCAATCCGCTTGTACACGAAGACTATCCGTCGATCGGATGCGTCCCTTACACGGTCAAGACTGCCGACGTCACCGACCCGCACAGTGGACGCTGGCAAAGGCTAACCAAGACCGAATATGGGTTGTATGCCTCGTGGTCACCCGCGTATTAACCCCGCACGGAAAGTGCGGATCCACAGTCAGTGGCCAACACACAGGCCGTCGCAGCCCGGCTGGCGTGCATACAACCCAACATCGACGTACAACTGGCTTTTTGCGAACTCAACACGCCGAATCTGGTCGACGTACTCAATAGGTGTTCCGACCAAGCCGTTATGCTCCCGCTGCTGGCTGACGCCTGTAGACATCCATCCCAGGTCAAATCGCACACTGTGGTACCACTCTCACCGTGTGCAGCAGGCCAATGTCCTCGATTCTATTGGCTTACCGGTTGCACTACTGCGGGACTTATCACCAAAGGCACCACACGACGAAATCACCTGTACACCATGACCCGAACGGGTGGCATTAAATGCCGGAATCACAGTGCTCGACCCGAGTTCCGAGGCCGAGTAAGCGACCAGCGTGACATAGCAGCAACTATACTGACCATCGAACACCGCCAGTGCCATACTCACCCAAAATCGTTACACATGAGCAGCCTTCCAGTATCGGATGTAGGTATCTCGACCCCATTGCTGCGAAAAGGCGCCTCGCACTGGAGGAGAACTCACAAACTCCATACCAAACCGCGCACAAGTCTTGGAGTCAGCGACAACAGTCAACGAGTACACAACACTCCAGAACACCGGATAATACGTGCATGGCGCGAAGCCTGACAGAATTGGCAGGCCTGTCACCGAGCCGCACACCTGAGTACGTCAGCAAGTTTACATTACTCAGCGTGTCAACAGCCACGCCACTATCACCAGCATCATGAGTGTGACTAGCACCAACGTCACATGTGACCGAGGCATTCGGGTTACCCGCGCGCCGAGCCAGCCTGGCGGGCACGACGCATCAACTGGATGCCCTTGTCAAACGCGATGTCCAGCACTAATGCCGTGCCGTAGGCCAACGCGAGCACAACCGGCATCACCAACACGGCCTGTAATACAAAGGCGAGCCCGGACAGCCACAGTTCGATGCTGTCCCACCAATTCAGGAATCGGTTCACTGGGCTTATACTAAATCTTACTTGCCTTCTATCCCACCTGTCGTATCCGAACCATCAACCTACTGTGTCAAGGTCACACACTGCTTCCCGCGCCTCCCCCATTCGACAAAACGACGTGCCTCGTTGTAGACGGTGGACCGACGGGCATGAGGCTTGGTCCGCGCCGGCATATTTAAAGTCACCACGATGGAAAAATACGCCGCCTTTCTGCGTGACTTCCGTGGGGATACCCTGCACGTGAGTATCAAGCGGCTGCTTGACAAACTCGATTTGGGGCCGCATTCGCGCAGATTCCGCACCGCAACATCAACACTGTCCGGATGGAGATACAGGGCAAGTCGGTGAATCTGGATCTGAGCCGCTTGCCCAGCGCACATCAACACATCACACCTGGTTCCGTAGTGGAACCTTCTGCAAACGATCTTTTCAGGAGATGCTCGCTGCTGCTGCCGAGGCGGAGCCCACATTCCGGCTGATGTACAAGACCGAGGTAACCGGCGTGGTGCACGACGGTGAGCATCTGAACTGAATCGTAGACGTTACTTAGTCACTTATCGTGATCAGAGCAGTGAAACCAAAGAAATCCACGCCGAATTGACGATGGCATGCGATGGCCGCTCATAAACCCTACACTCAGCAATGGCGCTGACACCGTGTAACTTCTGCGCACTTACGTAACGTGTGGTGGTTCCGATTGCCTCGCCGGCCCAACGACCCGTCCAGACCTGCCTGCGTGCTGCACTGTACGCCAGTCACGCGGCGATCACGATTGACAACGAAGACTATTATGTAGATCGCCTACATCATTCCAAAGGTAATCAACTCCTAGCTACGGGCACAGGGCATTGACGCGTCGCGAGACGCGCTGGTTAGTATGGCGCACTGGATCGTCGACCACGTTGGCACGTAGACGTCCTTCGACGACGTGAAGCTGCTTGACGTGCAGCCGAATCGGCTCCGTCACCGGATTCCGGCGGCGATCCTGCAGGCTGCACAACGGATGATCTTGCCAACATCATCACTATCGCGGTGGGCAGCGGTGTTCAAGGACCACTGTGAAGCATGCGGTTGGTAAGCCGAACACTGACATTGCAACGGTGCGTCAGCTGCCTGATCGTAGCTTGGCCCGTTACCCGAACACGTGCCTCAGCACGCTAGGGCACACCGGGTAGGGCCCTACACCTCGGATAAGCGGTAAACGTTGGGCAAACGGTAAACAATAGACGCCGGGCAGGTCGACAGATGATGATGTCGATATGGTCCTGCACGCCAAACCCACCGACCGGCCAGCCGAGGCCGACGACGAGGCAGCTGCGGCTCGAGCGTTTATCACAGCCGACACCGCTAAGCTTGCGCCCTTTAATTTCAGTTCACCGGCGCTATCTGCTTCCAGCGGTGCACTGCGCAACCCGTTTCCGCCGATCGCCGACTATGCATTTCTGTCCGACTGGGAAACGACTTGTCTGATCTCGCCGGCCGGTTCGGTGGAATGGCTATGCTTGCCCCGGCCTGATTCCCCAAGCGTGTTTGGCGCGATCCTGGACCGCAGCGCCGGCCATTTCCGGCTGGGCCCCTATGGCGTTTCGGTGCCGTCGGCTCGCCGTTATTTGCCCGGCAGTCTGATCATGGAAACCACGTGGCAGACCCACACTGGATGGCTGATCGTGCGAGACGCGCTGGTGATGGGGCCGTGGCATGATATCGAGCGTCGATCACGCACGCATCGCCGCACCCCGATGGACTGGGATGCCGAGCACATCCTGCTGCGCACTGTGCGCTGCGTAAGTGGCACCGTCGAGCTGATGATGAGCTGCGAGCCGGCGTTCGACTACCACCGCGTCGGCACCGCGTGGGAATATTCGACCAATGCCTACAGCGAAGCTATCGCACGTGCCAGCAAACAACCTGACGTCCACCCGACGCTGCGGCTCACCACTAATCTGCGGATCGGGTTGGAGGGCCGGGAAGCACGGGCACGCACCCGGATGAAAGAGGGAGACGACGTGTTTGTTGCGCTGAGCTGGACTAAACATCCAGCACCGCAGAGCTATGGTGAAGCCGCCGACAAAATGTGGCAAACCACCGAGTGCTGGCGACAGTGGATCAACATCGGTAACTTCCCCGACCATCCGTGGCGAGCATATCTGCAACGCAGCGCGCTGACACTCAAAGGGTTGACGTATTCTCCCACCGGCGCGCTGCTGGCGGCCAGCACTACGTCCCTTCCGGAAACACCACGAGGTGAACGCAACTGGGACTACCGCTATGCCTGGGTGCGCGATTCAACGTTCGCCTTGTGGGGGCTTTACACGCTGGGACTCGACCGCGAAGCCGACGACTTTTTCGCGTTCATCGCCGATGTGTCCGGTGCTAATAGCAACCAACGTCATCCGCTGCAGGTGATGTACGGGGTGGGTGGTGAACGCAGCCTGGTGGAAGACGAACTGCACCATCTGTCCGGCTACGACCACGCGCAGCCGGTGCGAATCGGCAACGGCGCCTACGACCAAGTCCAGCACGACATCTGGGGCTCGATTCTGGACTCGTTCTACCTGCACGCCAAGTCGCGCGAGCAGATCCCGGAAACATTGTGGCCGGTATTGAAAAGACAGGTGGAGGAAGCGATCGCGCACTGGCGCGAGCCCGACCGCGGAATTTGGGAAGTCCGCGGCGAGCCACAGCACTTCACGTCGTCGAAGGTGATGTGTTGGGTAGCACTAGACCGCGGGGCCAAGCTGGCTGAACGGCAAGGCGAAAAGAGCTACGCTCAGCAGTGGCGGACCATTGCCGAGGAAATCAGGGCCGACATTATCGAACATGGGGTGGACTCCCGCGGCGTGTTCACCCAGCGGTATGGCAGCGACGCGCTAGATGCCTCGCTGTTGCTGGTGGTGCTGACCCGATTCCTGCCACCCGACGACCCGCGCGTGCGTAACACCGTGCTGGCCATCGCCAACGAACTCACCGAAGAGGGTCTGGTGCTGCGGTACCGGGCTGCCGAGACCGACGACGGATTATCCGGCGAAGAAGGCACGTTCACCATCTGCTCGTTCTGGTTGGTGTCAGCACTGGTGGAGATCGGTGAGGTGACTCGCGCCAAACGGCTGTGCGAGCGATTGCTGGCTTACGCGAGCCCCCTGCACCTTTACGCCGAGGAAATCGAACCGCGAACCGGGCGACACCTGGGTAACTTCCCGCAGGCGTTCACCCATCTGGCGTTGATCAACGCAGTGGTCCACGTGATACGCGCCGAGGAGGAAGCTGACAGCTCGGGGATGTTCCAACCTGCGAATGCACCTATATAGCAGGTGATGCGCACTCTAGGCGTCGAATATGCTTACAGGACAATCTTATTGATGCTTGAGACCGGCAATGTGTAGTCGAGCCGGTTACTTCTTGCCTTTGTCTCCTACAGTATCGGTGGACAATGCAGCGACGAACGCGTCTTGCGGCACCTCGACTCGGCCGATGGTTTTCATCCGCTTCTTGCCTTCTTTCTGCTTTTCCAGAAGTTTGCGTTTACGGGTAATATCGCCGCCATAACACTTCGACAGCACATCCTTGCGGATTGCCCGAATGTTTTCGCGCGCAATAACTTTCGATCCGATAGCCGCCTGCACCGGTACTTCAAACTGTTGACGCGGTATCAGGTTCTTGAGCTTGGTGGTCATCTTGTTGCCATAAGCGAAGGCTGAATCCTTGTGTACAATCGCGCTAAATGCGTCGACGGCTTCGCCTTGCAGCAGGATATCGACCTTGACAAGCTGAGCCTGCTGCTCGCCAGCCTCCTCATAGTCGAGGCTGGCGTAACCTCGGGTGCACGACTTCAGCGAGTCGAAGAAGTCGAAGATGATTTCCCCGAGCGGCATAGTGTAGCGCAGCTCGACTCGCTCAGGCGACAGGTAGTCCATACCACCCAATTCGCCACGGCGCGACTGGCACAGCTCCATGATCGTGCCTATGAACTCGCGGGGTGCGATGATAGTAGTCTTCACTACAGGCTCGTACGCCGCTCGAATTTTGCCCTCAGGCCAGTCCGACGGGTTGGTCACTACGACCTTGGTGTTGTCTTCTTTCACCACACGGTACACGACATTGGGCGATGTGGAGATCAGATCCAGGTCAAATTCGCGCTCTAGGCGTTCGCGGGTAATCTCCATATGCAGCAAACCGAAAAAGCCGCACCTATACCCAAAGCCCAGCGCCACCGACGTTTCCGGCTCGTAAGTTAACGCCGCGTCGTTTAATTTTAGCTTATCTAAGGCGTCGCGCAGATTCGGGTAATCCGAACCATCGACGGGATAAAGCCCCGAGTAGACCATGGGCTTGGGTTCGCGATAACCAGTTAACGCTTCGGTGGCACCATGGCAGGCTGTCGTCACGGTGTCACCGACCTTGGACTGGCGGACGTCCTTAACCCCAGTAATCAGGTAGCCCACCTCGCCCACACCCAGGCCCTCGCTGGCCTTCGGTTCGGGCGACACAATGCCGACCTCGAGCAGTTCGTGCGTCGCGCCGGTGGACATCATTGCGATGCGCTCACGCGGACTGATCTTGCCGTCGACCACACGAACATAGGTGACCACACCGCGGTAAATGTCGTAAACGGAGTCGAAGATCATTGCGCGGGTAGGCGCATCAGCATTACCTTGCGGGTGAGGCACCCGACGGACCACCTCGTCAAGAAGTTCGGAAACCCCTTCGCCGGTTTTGCCTGACACCCGAAGCACATCGCCTGGCTCGCAACCAATGCTGTGCGCGATCTCAACGGCGTAGCGGTCCGGATCGGCAGCTGGCAGGTCGATTTTGTTGAGAACCGGAATAATCGTCAGATCACGGTCCAGCGCGAGGTACAGATTAGCCAGGGTCTGAGCTTCGATGCCTTGGGCCGCGTCGACCAGCAGCACCGCGCCCTCACAAGCCTCCAACGCTCTCGACACCTCGTAGGTAAAGTCCACGTGGCCAGGTGTGTCGATCAAGTGCAGCACATAATTTTCAGTCGCCCCACCCGCTGTAATGCTCCAAGGCAGCCGGACGTTCTGCGCCTTAATCGTGATCCCGCGCTCACGTTCGATATCCATCCGGTCCAAGTATTGAGCACGCATCAACCGCTCATCGACGACACCAGTGAGTTGAAGCATTCGGTCCGCCAGTGTGGATTTGCCGTGATCAATATGAGCGATAATGCAGAAGTTCCGAATCTGCGCCGGCGCAGTGAAGGTCTTGTCGACGAAGCTGTTGATGGGAATCTCCTGGGCTGCGGTTGCTAGAAAATGCTCGAGCGGCGGTTTGCCGATACGTCCAGCGTATCCATGCAAGGTGACCGAGACACACTGAAGCGCACAATCTCGCCGGACTTTTCGCGTCTACGCTGCGAGTATGGCGTTGGCCCGGAAGTCACAGTGGAAGACTGCAACGGCTCAACGCGAAAGTGGTATTAAACCGAACTCCGTACCTCGTCCGTCACGTGCAGAATTCGCAAGCAGCACTGCGCGAACTCCAACAAGCGGTCAAAGTCACCGTGAATGCGATACCGCCGGCCGGTCAGTGACAAGAGCTAGTGTCCCCACCGCGCAGCGAGTCCGTAAACTGGCCTACGCCCTTGACCTTGACAAGTCGGGGTGGTCCTGGAGAGATCGTGTAGAGTTAGGTGGTTTTCGAGGACGATCCAACCCATGACCAAGACCGGCCAGTCCTTATCATGGGTCAAGCCCATAGCACACTATTGGGGCTGATGGTGTCCAGCCAAGAATGCCACGTAGCACCGCGATTGAGTGGGCCTCAGCTCTGACAATTGGGATTACAAAGGCTAGGGAAAGCTAAGTCCGGCTAGACCGGGCGCTAGACATACCAGAAGAAAGTACTCGCCGCGAGGACGCGATCCTGAACCGAGGCGATCTTCAATGTCCATAGCCGCCCGGCTGCGTTCCGACCACTCCTGGCACTGGGCCACGGAATTAACCTCTTGAGTGATGGAGGACTACAGCTGTTGCTCGACCTCGGGTTCTTCCATTTACGTCTTCACAACAGCATAAATGCTGACAATGTCGATCAGCTTTTCTACGTCTAGCACTGGCGCATGGAGGACTCGGCTGTTGGTCATCAGCACACTGATGCTGCCGACCGGTCAGATTTTCTGCAGTTGGCGACCACAGTGGTCATGATCTTGGAGATCAGGCAAGACAGCACACTGGAGCCATACGTATGGAACTAGCGTAACAATGTCACCCTCCGACATGAGGCCGACTACCGTTATCCACTATTGCGCCAATATTTTACTCGGCGAGGCTGGCGAGCAATTCCCAAACAGCCGCGTTGAGATTAATCGTCACCACCGCCGTGCCCTTGCTCCGCAAGATGTCTGCGATCCGCATCGAAGCTTCCAGCCGAAGGTTATGATTTGCTTCGCTCTAAGCTGAGACTAACACGGCTGGCGGGAAAGCCAACGGAACAACACATCGCCAATAACGTTCGAATATTCAGATCGATGGCCAGCATCTCACCCACCTGTAGAGGGCCAGACCCCTTGCTCACCGACCAAATGAACGGATTGCACTGCTGCACGCTTATTTAGCTTGCCAGGATGGGGTCATGATCGAGATCACGCTACTCAGCACCGAAAGTCCTATTTCCCGACCCGAACCGCGCCGAATCCCCCGTTGCTGCTGATCATCGAACCGCCGGTCACCGCCGAGACGGTTACGGCGACGTTGAAGGCGTTCGTTCACGATATCAGCTACCGGATCGCCCATCACGCTGACCTGAATGCGCCGCCATCAGTCGAAGTGCACAAATACGCCGAAGGTTCAGTGTGGAACTGCAACGGCATATTGATCCGGGTAGCCCTCACGGATCACCGGCTAGTGGCGCCGACGATCGGATTCCGGACCGAATCTGGACCGACCTTGGTGGTGCTGGACGGAGACACAGTTCCTTACGCCAGCCTGGACGAGCTAGCCCCGGGGTCAGCACATTGGTGCACACCGTAATCCGCAAAGACATCATCAGCCGTGTTCCGCAAAGGACATTCTACGACTATCATTCGTCGGTCGAGCAAGCGGCAGCAACCGCGGCGCGTGCGGGCGTGAGCCTCCTGGTCATGACGCACTATGTGTCGGGGCAGTAAGAACAATGGCGAGCGCTGGGGACGTCCAAGTTCTGTGGGCAAATCCAGCTTGGCGAGGTGACCTACACCGAATTGAGGTCGTCGCGCAGCCCTAGCGCGCCGACCGCCACTAGCCAGACCAGCGCCGAGGCGCGTGTGATCGGCAGTATCATACCCAACTTCAGCCAGACCAATACCAGGGTTGTTACGGCGGCGATCGCCAGTCTGGTCCACGCCAGCGGTCCGGGCATGAGACCTCGTATCCGGCTGGGCGCCGCCATACTGGCGACCAGCAGACCCAACGCACCGACAGTCGGTATAATGCCAGTTCAGCGCGATCACAGCGGCAGACAAGGCCACGCCTAGCTGACGTAAACAGGTACAGGCCAGGGCCACGTAGAGCGCCAACGGCACCGAGGACGCACACCTACTTGTGGCGATGACTTGCACCGCGATCGGTTCAGCGCGGACGTACATCGTAACCTTGGCTATCGGACCGTAGGGCCATGAGATCACACCTACCAGCGCGACGCCAACGGCAAGTTTGCCGAACAGCAACCCCATGCAGTCCAATCCAAGACCGGGCATCAGCCGATTCCATAGTGCTTTGATTGTGCCTGCATTGTTGGTTCTTTGCGCCGACAAATCGTCCATTCATTGACGGTAAGATCTTGGGCCTCTGCGCACGGGCTGGCCCAGTACGGATCACCAGTTAAGCCAGTCAAGTGACCTCCACGACCACCTTAAGATTTGTTGCCTCAACCCGGAGTAGATCTTCTTCAAGGGGCCACGTCGGCGTAGTTGCGCCCCACACCTACACTTACGTACTGTTCGGTGATTTCAGCGTCATTGGTGGGATCATAATTCCACCATCCGTCCATCCAGGCGTGACTGCGTCCGTCAATTGTCTTTCCGGTGACCGCGTCACGTCTGGTATGCAGATATCCTGACACATAACGCCCGGGAATACCCATGCTGAGCAACACAATCAACGTCAGATGCGCGAAATCCTGACAGACGCCCCTGCTCTGGCGTAGTGCGTCCAGCCTGGATGAGTGCACCACACCGGTGATTCTTGGGACGTAGTCCAGCTACTGCACACCCACCGAGCTGCGGCAACGACGGCTTCTCGAGGTTAGCGATTCTTGGCGATCCGCTTGTCCACGGCCGTTACACGATTATTTACCGGAGCGTATGCGGTGAACCGCAGAACTTCGTCAAATCGGTTCATCACGGCCGTCGACCGCAGGTCAGTCCAGGTAGCCTGACCGACCGGTGGACTCAGGGCGTTCGGTCTCGACAACTGGGGAGGACATCACCGTCAGCTCGGTGTGCGGCGCGTGCAGGTCGAACGCTGCCATTGCGGTACCCCAGTAATCGATGTAGTCGGTGGGACCGGGTGACCGGAATGGTTTCGACACGGTTGAGAATAACCGTTTGCTGTGTTAAATCGCGGCGTCAGCCGGACTTCGTTGAAGGAGGCGGTCGTCGATGATTCGTAAACGTATCCGTGGGTATGTACCACCTTGCATCCGCCACATCAGACTTTCCCCTGCTTGCCGATCAACCGCCCCCGGTGGCAGGCATTCCGACCACGCCACCCACGGTGTTGCGTGCAAGTACTGCAACACCAAAGCTTCTCCGACGTCACGACAAGTGTTCGGCAGGCTAGCCGAACGGCTGTCCAGTGTCTCCAACAGCACACCTGGTTGCATGAATTTCAGTTCGTTGTGGTCCTGTCCGAGTACCCGTTGCGCTTGCACTGTGACGCTAACGTGGTTCTGTGGATTGTGGAACAGTTCATCGAGATTGCGTTCGGCCAGCTTCAGCGAGTAGAAAACCGAGTGTGGAAACAGCGGGTCGAGCAGCATGAATTCGACCACCCGGGCCACGTTTCCAACACACTGCGGTAGGTGCATAGATAGGTGTCATGCGCACCCGCCGAGCGCAGCAACATCACCTATGCCAGCAACGATGCGCTATCGCCTGCCCGGGTCAGTAACAACCACATCGTCATGTCGACCCGCTCGATAGCGCCGCCCAGCAGCCTGAAGCGGTATCCATCGTCACGCGAAAGTGTCGAGTCAGTCAAGCCGACGAACATCGCCGCCTGACCCTCGATAAATCACAGAAATTCATGTGGTCCAAGGATGTTGGCAGCATGCTCGCGTTCGACGACAACATGGTAGGTAGTGTTTAGACACTCCCAGGTCTCGTTGGATGCCATTTCCCTTGCCGATTTTGCATTTCCCCACACCGCCGAGATAGCGTCGACAATCGAAGCACCACCCTAGGCATTGGTGCTGAACGCCACCAGATCGGTCAGCTGCCAGATATCTAATTCGTGGTCTGGGGACTCGATTCTAAGCACCAACAGCAGCGTCTTCGAGGCATGGCCTGGATCGACGCTGGAATCCTTCAGCAATTGGTGCACAGCAACGTCTAGAATGCGCACGGTATCGTCAGCGCGTTCAATGCAGCAACCGATCCATATAGAACGCCTCGGTATTGCGGGCGAATATCATGGCACCGTTGTCTGCTGTTGCGGTTGCTGTGGCTGCCGTTTCGGTCACAGCGATTCGTCGAGCGCTGAGTTGGGCAACGGCTGCGGCAACAAATTCACGATTTCGGCAGCGCCCAGTCCACGCGCGCCATCCGATGCACGCGGTGATAGCACCCAGGTGTTCTGGGAACCACCATCCTAACTGGAGTTGACCACCCGCGAACCTTCGACCAGCACAACATGAGTAAGCCCATCCGGCAACACCCATGCGTCGTTGCCATCGTTGACTGTGAACGATATCAGGTCAACGTAACGAGACGTCAGTATACTTTTGATCTGGGTCAACACAGTGGAGGGTTCCATCACCGGTTGCACGATCCAACTGCAGGGATCGTCGCAAATCTTTATATTGGCCGCGGCGAACTCTTGCGCGGAGTCATAGGGACCAAAAACGATTCCATAACCGCCGGGCATCTCGACCGGCTTAAGAACTAATTCGTGGATCCGGTCGAGCACTTCCTTCCTCGCGTTCGTCATCCAGCCAGCAACACGAGGTATCGACGTTTGCCAACAACAGCTTTTCTCAGAAAAATACTCGATCATGGTCAGCACGTAGGTACACACGAGTTTGTTGTCGTTGACGCCGTTGCCGATCACACTCGAGATAACGACGTTGCTCGTGCGCGGCGTTAACCAACCCGTCCAGCCCTAGTACTGAGTCAACACGGAACTGCAACGGGTCTAGAAAAGCGTCATCGATACGCCGGTAAAGGACATCGACCCGACTCTCTTCCCCGATGGCACGCATATGTACTTGCATATATGCCTGGTTGTCACGACAGAACAGGTCATAATCTTCGACCAACTCAACACCCATCTGGCAGACCAGCAGCGAATGCTCGAAATAAGCAGCGTTAGCCACGCCCAGAGTCAACACGACCACCGTCAGATCTGCCCCATTGGTGGCAACTAAGTTACGCAGCAGCCGCAACAGGCACGAGGCATAGTCGTTAACCGCTCGCACACAATAGGTGGCGAAAAATTCGGGAAGACTCGCGCTCTGGTGCGCCAGTTCTCCATCGCTCTGGTGCGCCAGTTCTCCATGATGTATAATACTCCGAACGAACATATAATATCTTAGACATTGAGCACAGAATTCTCTTCGAGCACCCAGACGTTGCCATGGTCTTGGCGGATCAAGTGTTGACGCCTGCGACGTGGATGCGCATGCCGTTGGGCAGGACAATAACCCGATCGCCTGGTGGTGACAATGCTCGCATAAGGTCATCAAACAGCACGAAATGATGCCGCCACGCAGGATTTCCTGATCGCCATAGATGTCGTCGAGGTAAATCTCAAGGGCGTTGATACGCCCGATGATACCAGGCTCCATTCGGAGGCCGAGATCACCCGCAGCACCAAATCTAACGGAAAGGGCCGCTCCTGACCCGACATCGAAAACGTGATGCCGTGGCCAATGAATACCCGCGCCAACGCTTTGGCGCGGGTATTCAGCCCATACGTATCCGACGGCGCCAGCTCAGCGTAGACACCCTTGTACAGGCCGTGAACATCTCATAAATGATTAAATGCCATCGATGAAGATGTCCGAAGTGTTGTTCTCACCAAAAATGCGCTTCGACCGGGCAAAGGTCCGACAGCGAGACCGCGACCTAAGTCTTTTCAAGACTTACCCGAGGCACGCTGCCGCCAGTGCGCCGTGCCAACAGCAGTTGGCTATGCTTTTGGGAAAAGCATAGCCAACTGCTAGCTTGGGCAATTATCGTCTGGCAGCAGGGCGCCCGAGTTTAACCGACAAAGGAACTTAACACGTGGCCAACATTAAGTCGCAACAGAAGCGCAACCGCACTAACGAGCGCGCCAGACTGCGCAACAAGTCGGTGAAGTCGTCACTTCGTACCGCGATCCACGCCTTCCGCGAGGCTGCTCACGCCGGCGAAAAAGAGAAGGCCGCCGAACTGCTGGTGTTGACCAGCCGCAAGTTGGACAAGGCTGCCAGCAAAGGTGTGATCCACAAGAACCAAGCGGCCAACAAGAAGTCGGCTCTGGCTCGCACCCTCAGCAGGATTTGACCCGATCTATGCGGGGCAGCTTATGGTTATCCGCCAACTCATCGGCTGCCAACGCTAGCCAGCTCAGCGACTTTCCTGACCGCGGACTCTAGAGCATAGGCGGCGTCCGCGGCGGCTCCTTTGACGTCGGCGTTGAGCTCAGCGACCACACTCATTGCAGCCGCCACTGCGTCGCGCGACCAACGCCGGGCCTGTTTTTGCGCCTTTTGCACCCGCCAGGACGGCATTCCCAACTGCGACGCTAGGCGGTAAGGGTCACCGGACAATGGCCCGACCCGGCCGATGGCATGCACCGCTTCGGCCAACGCATCAGCCAACACCACCAATGGTTCCCCACGCATCATAGCCCACCGCAGCACTTCCGTTGCCCCTGCGACATCGCCGGCCACTGCCTTGTCGGCGATGTCAAAGCCCTTCACTTCCGCTTTGCCGCTGTGATAACAGCGTACCGCGTCGGTGTCGATATCACCGGCGGTATCGGCTACCAGTTGCGAACAAGCCGACGCGAGTTCGCGCACATCGGAACCAACAGCGTCCAGCAGAGCGGTCACCGTCTCGTCGTCCACCTTGACCTGCAGCGAACGAAATTCTTTGCGGACGAAGTCAATACGCTGGCTGATCTTGGTGATTCGCGCGCAGGGATGAACCGTGGCGCCCAGTGACTGCAGCTCGCTGGCCAGCGCCTTGGCTCGACCACCACCCGAATGCACCACCACCAGCACCGTGCCGTGCGGGATGTCGGCGGCAGCCGACACTATCAGCGCGGCGGCCTCCTTGCCCGCTTCGGCGGCGTCCTCCAGCACCACGATCCGCTCGTCGGCAAACAATGAAGGGCTCAGTAGTTCGGCGAGCTCGTAGCTGCCGACGTCACCGGCCCTAATTCGGTTCACTAAGACGTCCTGGGTTCCTGTTCGCTGCTTCGCCGACCGCCACACCTTCTCCACGGCACGCTCAACCAACAGTTCCTCATCCCCCAGGATCAAGTGCAACGACGAAAACTTACTCACCCCGTAGATGGTGGCACGATGAGCCGACGAGTCCGCAGTGAGTCCGCCAGCCGGGGAGCCCCTGACAACGACCGGGCACGCACACGACGGCGACCGCCAGGGCTGAACCAATCACTACCCGAGGTCCCCCGCCACCGCCAGTATGGTGATACCGTCGACCACCAGTACACCGGGCGTACCCACCGGAACGAGCACGGTTGCCACGGTAACCGGCAGTCAGTGCACCGCACTTAACACGCACCACAATTCCGGCCCGGTGAAACGGATCAACAGCTGCGCACCGGCCGACCACAGGTCACACAACACGGCCGTCGCAGTACCCAGGATTGCAATCGGCGCTATCATGGCTGCCATCATCAGATTGGCTACAGCGGCAACCGAGCCTGAACCGACCAGAAATACCAGCAGCCAGTAGAAAAGTGACCACATGCGCGGCTCACGCGACAGCTAAGGCGTCGGCCAACGGCTTGCGACACCCTCGCCCGACCAAGAACTGTGACCAAACCGGCACCAATTGAAACAGTGGTCGTACGATAGCCTGCGCTGACTTTTGCCAGCGCCCTCGTTGTCTCCGTCATCGGGTAACTCACTCTGTCGGGATACCGAACCAGCTTATGACAACCGCGCCTACACCCCTAAAAGGGGTATCCAATGTCGGAGATGCCGCGGCCGAACGGCATTTCACTTACGCGAGACTGAATCCCGATTTGTTGTTGTATCGAAGCTGACCATCCGATGGACATGCTCGACTTGGATTAGACAGGAGTACGAAAACATATTCTGTGTGCCTGATATCACCGGAGTACAGAACATGAGCAGGCCGTTGTTATGTAAACATCGAGCATGGCATGATCCTATTTCAGATCGGCCTATAGCCCGTTCCCATCAGAGATAGCTTGCAGTATCCAAAATATCGTCTAGCCAATATTCTTAAGTTGAGTCGTGACGACCTTAGCACGATGATTACGACCCTGGAGCACCAGTATCGCTTAACACGTGAGCTTAACGACGCGTATAATCACCTAATCGGTATCTCACGTGATCTGCCAACAGTAACTTAACGAGCTACCAGACTCACTGGCTGATTTCGACGAATTCTGGAGGCCGACTCGTAGCTACTTCTATTGGGAAAAGCACTGCTTCGACATCCCAATTTATTGGTCTCTTCGATCGCTTTTTGATTCGTTAGACAAAGTTAATAAGCTCAGCAAAAATCCTCGAACAACGATAAACGAACTAGACCATAATCGTATAGGATGATACCCCAAATTATCGCACAAATGCCACCAATGATAGCCTTCGCAAAATTGATACAGGGCACGTTACTGAACTTCTACATCAGTTTTCGGGTCTGCTAAATCTAAATGTACCACATGACCAATACGGCAACCCTTGTGGGTATATACTTTGACAACGCTAAAATCGACGACTTCTTCTGCATCGCACTCGAGGTGTTCAACAGCCCAGACTCCAATCGAGAGCTCAAGCTGCCGATCTTTCCTGATAACAAGGCCGCTCAAATTATCATCACCCACGATAGGTATCCTGCTAGCGCCGAGAGCATTTCACACGTCGACGCAGAACTCAAGGCCATGTACGAAAGCTGTGAAGAGAACCCGGCTGGCAAACGCCAAATTCTATATTGAGCAGTACCGCGGCGACCTTCACAGGTACACAGAAAGCCACCAAATACGACATGATGGTAGAAGCGATAGCCGCGCTGATCCTGATCTTCATTGTTATGCTGGTGATCACGCGCACACTGATTGCCTCACTGGTGAACGTCGAGACGGTTGCACTTTCGCTGTCCACGAGGTTTGGGATTTCTGTGCTGGTCTGGCAGCATATTGTCAGCTTGGATTTGAACTGAGTCTTGCTGTCGTTTTCGGTCGCTATCCTACTGGCTGTGGGATCCAACTACAATCTGTTACTGATCTCCCACTTCAAGGAGAAAATCGGCGTCAGCCTGAAGACGGGCATCATCCGGTCCATGGGCAACACTGGCGAAGTCGTGACAGCCGCGGGGCTGGTGTTCACCTTCACCATGGGCTCATTGTCCATTAATTAACTGCGCACGCTTGACCAAGGCCAGCTCAACCATCTGCCTAAGCTTACTGGCCGATACCTTGATCGTGTACTCGCAACACGCCTAGCCAGCCCGCGCATCACCTTAATGGACTTGAGTGATCCTGACTGTGACTCATACACCACCACGTTAGCGCCATCGTCATGGGAAAAAGCTTCTACAACTCCAAGAAGGACGACTTCTTCTACTTGCTTCCAGAGGCGTTCGATAACCCGGACTTCCAGACGAGTCTACAAATGTTCGTGTTGTCAGATAGCAAGCCGGCTCGCTTCTTCATCACACATCAAAGCAATCCGATGACGCCGGAGGACATCTCGCGCGTAACTGTGCAACGAACCGTCATCCAGGAAGGACTGAAACAGTCTTCCTGGATGAGGCCAGGTTGTACCTTGGAGGTACCGCAGCGACCTTCAAAGACATGCACGACGGCGCCAAATGCGATCTGATGATCGCGGTGGTCTCGGCGCTCACGCTGACCTTCATAATTATTAGGATCCTTTCGGTATCAAAATCCACTGGATCGCCATGGCGCTGTCTCGTTATCATCCTGCTGGCGGCCGAATCCGACCACAATCTACTTCTGGTCGCCCGATTCAAAAAATAAATCCATGCGAGACTCAAGATGGGGAGCCATCCGATCCATAGCAGGCATCGGTACGGTGATGGCGGCCGTGGGTCTGGTGTTCACCTTCACTATAGTTGCCATGCTCGGCAGCGAGCTACGGATTATCGGTTAGTTCCGTGCCGTCGTCTATGCATTGGTCTGCTGCTCGACACGCTGATCGTGCGCACGTCGCTAATGCCTTCGATCGCCACACTGCTGGGCCACTGGTTTTCCAGTGACCGGAAGTTGTCCATCCGCGCAGAAACAACGCCGCACTAGCGTGATCACGGCGTCGTCACACAGAAGTCGACGCGCCTAATTCGACGCAAACCGCGACGGCTCCAGCACCGGACCCAAGGGCGTGACAATCACCGGTTCGCACGTTGGTAGGCGCTGTGCCAGCGCCGCTATCTAGCTGGCGCCCTCTGGACTGACGACGTGGTGCACCACCCCAGAGCCGCGAGGACGTCGCCGATCACTTCCGCAAATCCGATCGGCTATAGCGACTATTGCGTGGCGGACGGTGTGTATTTTATTGAGCCAAAGTAAGTCTACCGTCTTCGATACACAACAACGGGTTGAGCGCCAGCACGGCACCCAGCCAAACTTTGGCATCACCGATGCACCCGCTACGATATAGGTTATCTAATCGGTGCAACACAATGAACAGATGACTGCAGTCTACCGTCGATTTCGCAACGGCCGCAACGATGTCTAGGTAACCACCGACGTCCGCCGTCCGGGTGTCGACGAATACCACAAAACCGACACCCACACCAGCCGACTTCAAGTCGACGACCCCGAACCGCCGAGTCAACAGTCGGCCGCAGTCCGTTCGGCCATGGCGCAGGTTCCCGACAGTGCCAACGAAATATGTACTGCCACCACACTGTTATCCCCGCTGTCAGCCAACACCTGCCGGTAGGCGACAAGAGTTTGGCCGGAGTCGCCGCCACGGTCGTGGCATGGCGCGCGTACACGTCGTCAGAGGTGTCGTCCACACCGCCGCGTAGACTGACACCGTCTAACAAAATTGTGGAGCGGAACCGCGCTTATCGCCCACTTTTGGCAGATACCATCCGGTAGACGCAACGACGTGTCGGTCACCACCACAACAGTCACGAGCGCCGCTCTCCTCTACAAGCGGGAGGTATTACCACTGCACCGTCGCCAACTAGGGGCATGTTCTAACCGCGAAATTTTTTGTTCGGAACGCCGGCTTCAGCTAGCGCCTTGATCATCAGTTCCGCGACCGCCTGATGCGCCTCGAAATTCCAATGAATGCCGTCGGGATTGCCACGTCCGCTCATAACATGCTCGGCAACAGCGGCTTTGAGATCCACCAAGGGAACAGCATGGCGCTGCGCCCACTCCGTGATTGCCACCGCGGTCTCTGCCCGGCCCTGGTGCGCCTTACCGTAGATCTCAGCGATGTGCACCGACGGTAACGATGCCACAATCGGGATTCCTGGGCGGTTGAAATCGATTGCTCCACGAGTCCGTTCAAGGTACTTAGCGGTCAAGTACGGTGGCAGCGCCGCTTTGGCCATTGGTGACAGCCGCGGCTGCACCCAGCCATATCCGCCGCGGATCCAACGCCGCAGCCAAGGTGGCCGCACATAGCGGATCAGCTCACGCAGCGCGGTCGGCAACACTGACGGCAGCGAATCCATTCCTCCGGTTGCGAAAACCACCGCGCCCGCTCTGGGCAGTGCCGCCCAGGTCCGTGGATCCTGGGTTGTCGCCCACCAAATATCCCGGCACGTCCAGCCGATTCGGCCCACCAGCTCCAGATCCCAGCCTAATTGCGAAGCAACAATATTAGGCCAAATACGTGGATCATCGGCTGGCAAACCGCCACTAGGCCCATAGTAGGCCAACGAGTCAGCGAAGACCAACAATACGGGCTTTGACGTTGCCTTAGAGCACATCGTAAGAGACCTGAGCCGAGGCGTTCCATACGTCTAGACGCCAGCGAATGCCGTCAAAATCTGCTGAATCATCAGAATGACCGGACAGCTGCACCCAACTAGCATTATCCATGCTGCCCAAAATCGACCAATGGGCGACCGGCAGCCTTAACAACGCAGCCGACAAAGCGGCGATCAAGCCACCGTGAGCCACCAGCACCACCGGTCGATCCGGTTCATGAAAGTGACCCCACTCCGGTGCACTGGACACTACCTCGGCGACCATCGACAAACCGCGGGCCGCCACCTCAACCCGGCTCTCTCCACAATGCGGTGCCCACGTTGCGTCTTCGCACCATACCAGCCGGGCACCCGGGGAATCAGTATCGATCTGAGTGCGGGCTAGGCCCTGCCAGTCGCCGAGATGGGTCTCACGTAACCGGTCGTCTATCTGGACCTTCAACCCGGTCCGCTCACCCAGTTTGATCGCCGTTTCATAGGCTCGCCGCAGATCTGACGACACGATCCGCAACGGCTGTAACTTGACCAGTACCTCAGCGGCGGCGACCGCCTGTGCGCGGCCCAGTTCACTAAGCTCGGTGTCTAGCTGGCCCTGCATCCGGCTAACGCGGTTAAAGTCCGTCTGCCCGTGCCGCAACATCACCAAACGACGTAGCCTCATTACGAGCTCGCTGATTGCCCAGAGTCTCGAGATATGTCCACCGGTACCACCAGGAAATCACCCCACAGTCGTCCCGGGGCGTAGAAGTCACGATCGTCTTGATGCTGAATATGGACCATGATGTCGCAGTAATCCAGCAGCGTCCAATGGCCTTCACGAGCACCCTCACGGTGCGTCAGCCGGTGGCCTGCTCGGCACATTTTCTCCTCGACCTCATCGACGATGGCATTGACCTGCCGCTCGTTGGACACTGAGGCGATGCCAAAACAGCCCGTGATGCCCAGCTGTTCGGAGAGATCGATGGCGACGACGTTGGACAGCTTCTCGGCGGCCGCTGCGGCGGCCACCATAGACATGCCGATCGCCTCTTTTGTGGCGCTCATGTGTTATTTCCGGCGGCCAAGCTGGGGGTCGTTGAGTGCTCGATCCCAACAACGCCGCAAGGTCCACGATAAAGCCGACGCTTGAAGACGTACTGCACAACACCGTCGGGCATCAGGTACCATAACGGTCGATGTTGCTCGGCACGCTGTCGGCAGTCGGTCGACGAGATCGCCAGCGCCGGGATTTCGACGAGGGTTAATGCATCTGCGGGTAGCTCGCGCAGAACCCCGGTGATATGCTCATGACCCAGCTCATAGCCGGGTCGGCTAACCCCGACGAATCGTGCCGAGGTGAAAAGCTCTTCCCAGCCTTGCCAGGATAGAATGGACGCCAGCGCATCGGCGCCGGTGATGAAGTACAGCTCGGAGTCAGGGTTGAGGGCATGCAGGTCATGCAGTGTGTCTTTGGTGTAGGTGGGGCCGGTGCGGTCTATATCGACTCTGCTCACCGAAAAACGCGGATTGGATGCAGTCGCGATCACCGTCATCAGGTACCGGTCCTCGGCGGCTGAGGCATGCCGGCTCTTTTGCCAAGGCTGTCCACTGGGCACAAACACCACTTCGTCGAGTTCGAACAGGTGTGCCACCTCACTTGCGGCAACCAGGTGACCGTAATGGATGGGGTCGAACGTCCCACCCATGACTCCCAGTCTGCGAAGGTGCTTTTGCACGATTTGCCAGCTTACTTGAGCACATCGCGAAGACCAGGAAAACAGTTAAGGGTAGCTTCTAGGCATGCGTGCAATCCTTGATAAATTAAACGGGTTAGTTATTCTAAAGTTATTACGTGGCTATCTCGGACTACGGCCTGGCGAGGTCAAAGTGACCGCTGAAAGCCCTGGACTCCGCATGGGGCCGCTTGTTGATGACTCTACTCCGACTCTGACGAAGGAACGGCCACTTTGCGATACCTGACAACCTGGGTAAAAATCAACGACGCAATCATCAATGCTTTGCGTGATGCCGGTTAATGGTAGCATGCCAAACACAGCTCGTGTATATAAGCATTGCTGTCATACTGGTGGTCTGCCGATCACGACCACCACGAGGACATCTTTCAGGCGCTACATGGTCGGACATTGGGCTTGGCCAGCTCCGCTGCATAGGAGACATTCTCTTTCCTGACCCGCCTGCCGCCGACCCGTAAAACGGTAAAACTCCGATGACCATTCGTGAAGGTACTTGCGCAAAGCTTTCTCAGAGACCAGTTTTCTCGGGACTCGCACCGCCACAACACTGCTGGCAAAGCTCGAAACGACCGAGATCACTGGCGGCGCCGTCTACAACGCCCTAGTTGGCGACACGGCCAAGGAACATCAACTCACCCTAGTGGCTCGTGATCGAAGAGCAGGGGAAGTGTACAATCCCCTCGGTGTGGACACTGAGGGGATTAACGTTTAGAAGCGTTCTCTGACCTCAGACCGACAACAGCTGACCGACCACCGACCACCCGCGGGCGAGCGCCTTCGCGGAGCGACATTCGTGCATTGTGATCACTTCTTGGTAGTGCGACACCACCGAGTCACCGCTATACCCCTAAGTGCTTGGGTTCAAGGTTCAACTAGTGTGCATCCTAGCTGGCGGTCACCATATCGGCTAGAATGTTGATGGTCGAGTCGCGATAGCTGGTGTACCTGTCCCTCAACACTAGCAGTGAGTCGTACGGCGACAGTGCACTTAGGTGGACGTATGAACGAAATGAATGCTTTGCCGTAGTCGGAATGCCCATCGCGACTGTAAACACCTGCTTCTCGGGTGATCCAGCCAGATCGCCATCGGGAAAACATGTGTGTCACCTCGTCGGTGATGTTTATGAATGCGAAGACACGCAAGTGCGAAAATTGTTGCTGAAGCACGTGTGCCAGCAATAGAGCGAAGCTGATAAACTCAGCGATCGAGTCAGATACATCGCACAAGACGACTCATTCCGGGCGCGCAGGACAAAGTTTGGCCAGCACTACCTCGATCGGCACGTCGTCAGTCGACATCGACTTGCGTAGCGTCTTACGTAGGTTGACCGACCCCGAGCGGGTGCAGCGCCGACGGAGTACCAGCCGGGATGCGAGTGTGCGGGTCAGCCGGGTCACCACCCGGCGTATCTTGCGTAGCTGATCGCCTGAAGCACACAGGAAATAAAAGTTTTCCGAAAGCTGTGAAATTCCATACATCTAGATATGGTCACGGCCAAGCTGCTCAGCAGTGCACTGCTGGGTCTCGGAGACTACCATTCGACGAAGCTGCATGATAATTTGCGCAGCAGGAGCTTTAGAGATCGTCTCTTGGGTGAGAGCGGGCTTGTCGCTGTAGCGGGAAAACAAGTTGCCTTCCAGTTCATCCAACACCATTGCCTTAAGCTCCTGATGTGGTTGAGAACAACGGGCCGCAACAGGAGTTGATTTGCCGTACGCCTCCATAATAAGCGCCATCATCTCCACTAGCCGTTTATCAATGTCAGCGAGGTCGTCGTTGCCGGTGAGCAGGTCCAGCAGCAGCTGGCACATCGTCTCGACGTCGTCAGGCGGCAGACTGCTTGGAGTCGGACTCTTCTACTTCATTTCTACTTCTTCGTTTATGACTACTGCGCATGCGCCTAATGCCGCCGGAAAGCACAGATCGAACATGGCATCGTAAATGTCGCCGTGATCCGGCTGGCACAGCACCGCGTAGACGATGCTCTTGCAGAGCACTTCACGATCACCCAGGCTTAGGGGTACCAGCATTTGATCAGTGTCTAGCATCTCGGACAGAACCACCGAAATCCCATGCTGACAAAGCGCTCCGACGCACCCAACTAGGTGACCGGACAGCCCGTGCGGGAAAGCGAGTGGGTGATGCGGATACGGTAGGTGGCCATTCAGTTGGGTCTCATTTATTATAATTCAGCTATAGCTCGCCGACCGTGTGTTGCTAGTCGGCTTGGTGTTTGAGGGCCACGCCGAGTGTGGTGACAACAACCGCACCATCGATAATGTCCAGGGCCAGTGCGAACACCGCACGGTCCCAGTCGATGGTCTTAGCGATAAACGGTACCTTCTTGAACCGCATCCCCCACAGCACACCTATAATCTGCACCAACTCCTCGGCGAGACACCAAGGATTCGGGACGACAGAATCCGGCGTTCAGCGCCAGGGCTAGGGAAGTCGATGTATACGAAGCAGCGACGCTTGAGCGTCTCGGACAGTTCGCGAGTGGTGTTGGACATCAATATCATGAACGGCACCCGGATTGCAGCGAGGGTGCCCAGCTCTGGGACCGTCACGACGAAGTCAGCCAGCACCTCCAGCAGCAAACCTTCAATCTCGATGTCAGCCTTGTCGGTTTCGTCGATCAACAGCACCGGCGGTTCGGTGCGCCGGACCGCGGTCAACAACGGACGCTGCAGCAGACACTCCTCGCTGAACACATCATCATTTCGTATAACTCCAGTCGCTGTCGTCTCCGGAGCCGCCTGGATGCGCAGGGATCTGTTTGGTGTGATCCCCTTCACGCAGCGCGCCAGCCTCATCGACTCCCTCATAGCACTGCAGCTGGATCAGACCGGAGCTGAGTGGCCTGAGCGACTACACAGGGCACCTCGGTCTTGCCAATGCCGGCGGGGCCTTCCGCCAGCAGTGACGTGCTCTAGCCGGTCGACAAAAGCACCGCCGTAGCGGTGGCAGTTTCAGGCAGATAGCCGGTCTTCGACCAGCCGTTGCGAGACGTCAGAGCTATCGGCAAACAGTGGCGTGAGCCGAGCGGGCAAAGTCACAATCGGATACTGCTAAGCTGGGGTGGTGCCCAACTAAATATCGAAGGATCAGACCGGTCGGATCTGACCTTCTCCCCAAGCTATCCACTTGGTCGAGGTCAATTCCGGCAGGCCCATCGGGCCACGGGTGTGCAATTTCTGGGTGGAAATACCGATCTCAGCGCCGAAACCGAACTGCTCACCGTCGGTGAACGCCGTTGATGCGTTGACCATCACCACGGCCGAGTCCACTCCTTCGGCAAACCGTTGGGCAGCAGCTATATTGGTCGTCACGATTGCCTCGGTGTGTCCAGTACCGTATTCGTTAATGTGGGCAATCGCGGCGTCGACGCCGTCAACCACCGCCACGGCGATATCCATCGACAGGTACTCGCGGCGCAGGTTGGCCTCGTCCGGGTCTCCCGAAAGACCACCATGCACCGTCACCCCGGCATCTTGCAGGACAGCCACCAGCCTCGGCATAGCGTGATCGGCGATCGCTGCATCGATCAACAACGTTTCGGCGGCATTGCAGACACTGGGCCGGCGAGTCTTGGAGTTCAGCAGGATCCGTTCGGCAACCTCCAAGTCGGCGGTCTGATGCACGTAAACATGACAGTTCCCGACACCGGTCTCGATGGTGGGCACTTGCGCGTCACGAACCACCTCGTTGATCAAGCTCGCTCCCCCGCGCGGGATCACCACGTCCACTAAGCCGCGAGCTTGGATCAGGTGGGTGACCGTGGACCGATCGACAGCCGAAAGCAGCTGGACCGCGTCAGCGGGCAAGTCCTCTCTGACCAACGCAGCGCGCAACACATCGACGAGCGCCTGGTTGGACTTCGCTGCTGACGAGCTGCCACGCAGCAGCACCGCATTACCTGACTTGAGCGTCAACCCAAAAGCATCAACGGTAACGTTAGGTCGGCCCTCGTAGATCACGCCCACCACGCCGAAAGGAACCCGTAGCTGGCGCAACTGCAACCCATTAGGCAACGTGTAGCCGCGCAACACCTCCCCAACCGAGTCAAGCAACGCCGCGACTTGACGCAAACCGGTAGCTATCCCGTCAATGCGTTGCCGGTTCAACGCCAATCTGTCGAGTATCGCAGCCGACGTGTCAGTATCCCGAGCCGCCTGTAGATCTTCGGCGTTGGCCGCCAGGATCTGCTCGGTGTTGGCAACTACCGCCGTTGCTGCGGCTCGCAGCGCGTGATCTTTGACCGTCGTCGGCATCACCGCGAGGACGCGGGCAGCGACCCGGGCTCGCCGGGCAGCGTCGTGGACTTCCCAGCGCAGATCGGAACGCGATGATGCTTGCAAACTCACCAATTCAGGGTATCGGGTTTGCATTGGCCGATTACGACCGCCCGTTCGTCAAGGCCGCTATCGGGGCCGATACAAAAAACCTGCCCGCCATAACGACCCTGCAACGCCACATTGTCGTTCTACTATCTCCCTATGCAGATATCCGTCAAATTCCGATTATGTTCCAAATTCCCGGATTTGCCAACCTTATGGAAAATCGCCAATCAACTGGGACTCGAAGTAACTTAGGATTGCGACTACTTCTACAGACCGACGGAATTAACCGCGTCAGTGTTGTAGAGCTAGACCACACTGGTGGCCATGGTAGTGACCCATTGAACGAGCGCGGATCGGCTAGCTGGAGCTCAGTGTAATCGATTGGAATTCATCGCTTCTCGTCAATATAGCCGGTCACAGTAGACCATATTTTCGGCAGGCGTCTGAACTTCTGGATTGGTGCCGGATGACACGCAAAAGAGCGCCGCGGCTAAGGAATCGATTGCTCGAACCCGGGTATCCAGGTCGCGATGCTCGGTAAGGTGCTGACCGTGGTCCACAGGTTCTGGACCGAAGAGTCGGTGATCTCTACCGGACGCTTCTTGAACCGTCTTTAACTGCGACAACGCACTGTGCAAACCCAAATCACTGTAGAACCCACACTCGCCGACCGTTATCTGGCGGGTCAGAGTCGAAGAGCCTGCAGGCCATTGCGCACCACACCGAAAAATGGAACATGTCGCTCTACGACAGGCCCGAGAAATAGAGTGATCTGAGCATTTACCTGAAATCAGTATACGCTTAAATCGATCGCAACAGTAACGAAACCGTACCCTCCGGCACAAGTGCCCCTGACTTCGACGGTGGCAAGCCAAGTCGATGAGCAGCTGGCGATGTTGCCAGAATTCGAGCGACTCAGCTACGAGCCCATGGTATTCGCATTTCTCGAGACACCAACGATGGAACTACTCGAACGCTGCGCCACACTCAGATAAGCATTGCCGACGGCTTTACGTTGCCACTCGTCGATCAGTCGGCCCGAGTCCTGCAGCAGCAAGCGGGTAACAATGTCACGGAAGATAAAATGGTAAATAGAAGCTGTGGCGGACATTGACTGCCGACCAGACACTGCCGTGGCTAGCGTTCTCGCAACCATTGGGTCGGATATCACCGTGAACAGTGCCGTGCAGTACGCCTGAAAATATTTCTGGGCATTAGAATTCGGTAAAACTGCGTTAAGATCGAGTGTGTCACCTGCCATCCAACCGGCTTGCGGCCGCAGCGGTACGTTTGTGGCTGCAAGCAGAGCACAGCGATGGCCACTAATGTTGGGCAGCACAATACTAAATGTCTGTTTGGTAGGCAGTCTGAACATGGACCTGACGTTTGATGTTGCTACACTTCCGCACTAGTGTCGTCAATGATCTACGCATCCGGCGACAATTACGGTAATCAAGCTGTGACGGCAACGCGTGGGCGCACAAGTAACAGTTTGGTCGGCGTGGTCGGCGACGACCTTGCCGCCTACTGATTACGAGACCAACAGCATTGGCCTGGAAAGAACGGTCGAGATACCCGAATTGAGTAGCACGACGATCATCATGGTCGATGCTAATGCTGAAAACACCATCGTGGTGGTGCTGGGCACAAATAACCAGCTGAGACTGGCCGACACGACCGCACGCACCATCGTCACCGATTACTACGTGTTGTTAACCTAATTGGAAATTCCGTGGACGACGGTGGTGGGGCCTGCTCAGCACGACCGAACTTCCCAAGCTGTCATCATAGTCAATGCCTAACCGGGTATGGTATACTACCGGTCGCTGGCGGAGCTGGTTTCCCCGTGCTGATGCCGTAATCATACACGAACCTAAGAAACACGAATAGTCATGGCGGCCAAGTTATTTCGTGACTACATTAGACACGCAAAACGTCAAGTGTATCAGTGCGAACGGCAAGTTCGCAGTATCTTCGCCGCCGGTGCCGCGGTGGGAACCACCGAAGCCGACGACGTATTCACCAAGTGCCCTGGCAGCGTAGCCCAGACTCGAACCCAGCATTAAAAATACAGCGGGTGCACTGGCGACGCTGGTATCAAGTGTCGGCGACTACGCGTCACATGTCGACATGATTGAAATAAGCAGCCCATGAAAACCATCATCACTGCCGACATTGCCCTTATGCTATTTGCGGTTTTGCGTACTCGGACGCGGTTGGCGTAGTTGGTTACAGAACCGACGTACTGGATCGACTGGCTTTCGTGACGCCTCGACAATAATGCCTGGAGTGCGCCGCGCCCCGAGTTCGACAACGTCGAACTCGGTTTCGGACTCGGCCCAGCGCAGCCCTTCTAGATACAATCGTCCTACCCTTAAGGTGTCTGATGCATCCGCTGGACCATGTTCGCGCACACAAAGAACCAACTCCCTGCCTACGCTCGAAATATCCTTGTTCGACCAGATCCGCCAGTGCGCGACACACCGTGATGCGCAAAGCTCCGAATTGATAACACAAATGTCTGATCTATGGGCAACGCATCGCCTGGGGCGATAATGTCCCAACCAATCTCATCGTACAGCACCAAAAATAGTCACTGATGCAATGACACCCTTACGCCGATCGACATCGGGACGGTCTTACCGCCAGTCTCTTACACGGTCATCACCAAACTTCCACACCGTCGCTCCTACAGTTCCGGCAGCAGCAGTTATGTGCATAAATGCTACAGTCGCACGGCATGCTCAGCGGCTCCGTCACCCACAACTAAGTGGTCGCAAAGTTCTACGCGCTCGTTGAGCGAGCCACAAGCGACGGACGCGCTGAAACGGTCGAGCGGGTGGTGGCTGGCCTCGATGACCTCGATGACGCCGACAATCTGATCGATCTACCCACGCCTCCGTCACAGAGTGTATTGAAGGGGAGGGATTCTCAATGACGATGTCAAGCCGCTGGCTGGGTGTTCGGGGGTGAATCGGGTGGCGAACTCCGGCGATTAGACCGATTTCGCCCGCGGTCTCAGTGCGAAGCGCTTAACGAATTCGTGTTGCTCGTTGTCGAGCGACCCCGAGTTGGCGGTGGCGCGCATGGTGGCATTGGTCGCCAGCCCAACCTCCCGCGGCACAGCCGTGGGCCCCACGGTCAGTTTGAGCGCCGGCACCGACGGGATCATCGGCCACGCTTAGTGGCTAAGCTGTGACGCACGGCGGATTCGGCGTCGAAACGCATGCCAAACAATAAAATCTGCCCGAGCAACTCGCAGTTCCACCGCAGGGTGCGAGAATCGACCTCGCATCTTCGCCAGGGTGCAGTCCCAGCTCAGGGAAGGATTTAGCTGGTTCAAAACTGCTATTGCTGAAGAGCTACCCGAGTTGGTGGCGGTGATGGACTCGTTCCATGTGGTCAGTTTGGCC
>NZ_QAYL01000047.1 GCF_003408705.1 Mycobacterium uberis | reverse complement strand
GCGCTGGTCTTCATCAAAATGAGGTGAAGGCTAGCGCATGTACCGTAAGGGGCGACGGTCTTGCATCACGACATCACCATGGTCACACTGGCTAGACTCTCCCCAGATAAGAACAGACCAAAACCTCGCTTCAACACCACCAACCAACAACACAACACTAGCGAGTTTTAACTTCGACGAAGGGCGGACGTGAGGCATATATCTCGGCAAGGAACTGCTCGACGGCGACTGCGGCATGCGCTGCCCGGACTGACCCGAAAATATCGAAAGCATGTTGAGCACAAGGTAATTCGGCGTAGACCACAGGCTGGCGGCTAATTTTGCGTAGTCGCGCGGTAAAGCTGCGCGCTTGCTCGACCGGGACCAATGAGTCGTTGCGGCCGTGTAGAACAAAAAACGCCGGTGCGTCTTGACCGATGTGAGCGATCGGCGATGCAAAGCGAAAATCATGCGGATGATCGCTGCGCTTCCGCTTGAACACGTACTTCTGCACCATCGGCAGCATCATCGGATGCATCGAGTTGATCGGACCGGTGAAATCATAAACACCGTAGAATGGGACAGCCGCTTGCACACGAGTGTCGGCCGTTTCGAAACCCGGCTGAAACTGAGGGTCGTTGGGGGTTAGCGCAGCAAGAGAACACAGATGCCCACCGGCCGAGCCACCGGTGATCACAATCCAGTCCGGGTCACCGCCGTACTCGGCAATGCGCTCCTTGGTCCACACGATCGCACGCTTGACGTCGATGATCTGATCTGGCCAGGTGGACCGCGGGCTAAGTCGGTAGTTGATCGCCACGCAAACCCAACCCAGTTCGGTCAAATGACTCATCAGCGGGTGTGCTTGTCCACGTTTGTTTCCGACCATCCAGGCACCTCCGGGAACCTGCAATAGCACCGGAGCCCTTCCGTCACGGTCAAGGTCGGGACGTCGCCAGATGTCGAGATGGTTCCTGGAGCCGCACTGCCCGTAACTGACGTCGGTGTCATGCACGTAGTCGCGATAGATACGTAACATTCGCGCAACACCGGGTTTCTTCGCAGTGGCGCCACCGGGTGCGGGCCGAGTCCACAAATCACCCACCTCAGTAAGACGTCCGGAGCCCAATCCCACGTCCAATGCCGCCGCCAACGGCTCGTTGGCCCTGTGTCCGATGCGACACAGACCCCATAGCCCCAGCCAAGACAGTGCCGACGTCAGCCAGCTAAATCGACGTATACGCGTTGACAGCCGGCGCGATACCACCATCAGCGTCGCTAGCTGGACGCCGAACACCTGAGCAGGAAGTTCCGAAGCGAGCAGGCCAGAACCGAACGCGTACACCGAGCCGTAACCATGCCTGGTCAACGGCCGATAACCATTGGCAGTGAACGCGATCCCCAGCATAGACGCCAACACGGCTACCAATCTCGACACGGCAATCCTTGAAGTTTGTAGTTGCAGTTACTTCGTGTTGTTACATTGTGCTGTGGCCTTGGTGGGTCGGGTGAGGCAGTATGTCGATTGCTGGCC
>NZ_QAYL01000042.1 GCF_003408705.1 Mycobacterium uberis | reverse complement strand
ACACCAACTCAACAACCAGCCTTCCCCTACCCGCAACTCACCAAACCGACAATTACTCAACGAATTCCCAGCACACAAAACTAGGAATATACTGATTTACTAATCCGATTGCGCAGAGCCTCAGTGGACCGCACATTGTAGACGCGGGCACACCGACGGGCGTAGTCGCGAAGAGCGGGCAGATGGCGAGTCACACAATCGAGCCAAGCAAATGCAGCCAAGTACCGTTTAGTCATGGCAATACACCTAACCCGCATCTACACGCGAACTGGCGACAACGGGACAACGAGGTTGAGTGATTTTTCACGGGTCTCGAAAACCGATCTTCGCCTCGTGGCATACGCGGACTGCGACGAAACCAACTCCGCGATCGGCGTCGCACTGGCCCTGGGAGATCCCGACCAGAAAATCGCTAGTGTACTGCGACAGACCCAAAATGATTTGTTCGATGCCGGCGCAGATCTGTCCACTCCCTTGAAAGACCCAGCGGAAAATCCCGAGTATCCTCAGCTACGGATCACCCAGGCATACATTGATCGACTCGAGAGGTGGTGCGATGTATATAACGCACCGTTGCCCGCACTGAACTCCTTTGTGCTACCAGGTGGTTCACCATTGTCAGCGCTATTGCATGTCGCTCGTGCTGTCGCGCGTCGGGCCGAGCGATCGGTGTGGGCCGCTTTCGAAGCTCACCCGGGAATGGTCAGTGTTTTTCCCGCGAGATACCTGAATCGGCTGTCGGACCTGCTCTTTATCCTGTCGCGGACAGCCAATGCGGGCGATGACGTGCTGTGGCGACCGGGTGGCTGATCGGCGAAAGCTGCACTAACACAAGGATAACCACTATGTATGATACACTCTGTTAATTCCTCCGGCGACTGTGATCCCTAGTACTCATCTACCCGGACGTATGCGCAACGACAAGATAGCTTACCACGGCCTTCGGCTTCGTCGAGCGGACACAGACCAGCCAAAACCACCGGGCACAGCTGAGCGTTGACATAAACAGCCCAATAACCGTAGCCGATGTTCGGGGCAAGCAACAACCGCCCGGAGCTAACACGGTGACACACATCATGAAGGTCTGAGTCAGTAGCGTGAGCATCCAGTTCGAGCGGGCCAGAGCAGCCGGAACCAAGGTGCGAGAGCCTCGCATCAAACAGGTTTACGGGGAGCAAGAGTGCACCGTCGAGGATCTTGTCGGCTATCGCTAGCAATATCAGTAAAACACTGCTGGATGTGCAACTCGAAGAGTACGTACACCAGAACATCCCCGCCTTAGCAGAACCGGTCGTGTCCTCAAAACTTTTCCAGGTCGGTTGCTTCAGACACTGCGACGCCGTGCACGTGGTGAAGGTCGCGACTCGAGCCACGACAGGAATGCAGTCATTGCGCCCTGATCAAGGGCAATCTCGTATCCCGACCTGCGATCCTGCGTCGTATCGCGCAGTTCCAATACGATGATCTTGTCGGTCATAATGTCGAACTCGTCGCCACGCGGGCTGCGCCGAGCCACAATCTCAACACCTCGTCGGCTCAGCCGGCGATCCGGCCACAACCGCAGGCTAGACAGCCGGTAGAAGGCAGCTTCCCCGCCCCGATAGCGAATCACACCATGACGCCAGCCATGGCCTCCGACCGCCGGGATGTCTCGCATAATCCCAGCCGTTCCACCCTGGCGCAGTTTCCATAACCGATAGCTCAAGGCAAGGACCGCTGCACCCAACGTGACGACGAGCACGACCATGCCGATCATGGGCGCGCTCATCAGCGGCTAGTCGATCGCGCCGACGGCACGCAATCGGGCGCGACCCCTGGCGGCGATACGTGGGTCGTCGAACTCAGCATCTTGCTTGGCGGCGTTCTCGTCAATCTCTGATTCGACTTCAGCGGATTCGGCGAGAATACTGACCCCTTCCTCGGTCACCGACAAAAAACCACCGTCCACCGCAACCCGTAAATCTTTTTTGCCTTCCCGTTCAACGCGCACCATAGCGTCGTCGACTAGTTGGGCCACTACAGGGATATGCCGAGGCAGGATGCCGATCTCGCCGACGGTGGTACGGGTGAATAAAAAGGTGCCCTTGCCCGACCAGATCTTTCGGTCGACGGCGACAATCTCAATATTCAATTCAGCCATGCACAACCCCTTTCGCCGTTAACTAGATTGGGTCACAACTTGACACCGAAGCTCTCGGCCTTCTTTGCCAAGTCGTCGAGACCACCAATTAAGAAAAAGGCTTGCTCGGGCACGTGATCGAAGTCCCCCTTGCACAAGCGATCGAATACGTCGATGGTTTCCTTGACCGGGACCGTCGAACCCGGTTGCCCAGTGAACTGTTCAGCCGCCATCATGTTCTGGGAGAGGAACCGCTCGATGCGCCGGGCCCGGTTCACCAATTGTTTGTCCTCTTCAGAGAGTTCATCGATACCGAGGATCACAATGATGTCCTGAAGATCCTTGTACCGCTGCAGGATCCGAATGACTTCCTGCGCCACACGGTAGTGCTCCTCACCAACGACACCGGGGTCAAGAATGGTAGAGCTCGACGCCAGCGGATCCACGGCGGGGAAGATGCCCTTGGAGAACACCGCACGGGACAGCTCGGTGGTGGCGTCCAGGTGCGAGAACGTCGTTGCCGGTGCTGGATCGGTGTAGTCATCGGCGGGCACATAGACAGCCTGCATCGAGGTGATCGACCGCCCCCGCGTCGAGGTTATGCGCTCTTGCAGCTCACCCATTTCGTCGGCGAGT
>NZ_QAYL01000041.1 GCF_003408705.1 Mycobacterium uberis | reverse complement strand
ACCCCATAAGACACGCCGACCAACATCAAAACACCCCTACCCAGTCAAGTAGCAAAAACGGTGTGATCTGGTAACCACGTATACTGGCTCTGCCGGCAAAGATAATTGCGTAGGCGGGTGTAATGGGAGTTGCGAACATAAGGGTGCTAACAATGATCTTCATCGTCGTCAAGTTCGAAACCAAACCTGAATGGAGCGACCGCTGGCCGGACTTGGTCGCTTCGTTCACCGCTGCTACTCGTGCCGAAGCGGGCAACCTGTGGTTCGACTGGTCCCGCAGCCTGGACAATCCGGCAGAGTACGTTCTGGTGGAAGCTTTCCGTGACGGTGATGCAGGCGGCATCCACGTCAATAGCGATCACTTCAAGCAGGCGATGTGCGAACTGCCGCAGGCGTTGACGTCGACGCCCAAGATCATCAGTCAGACGATCGAGGCGACGGAATGGTCGACGATGGGGGAGATGTCGGTCGCCTAATTGATAATGGCCGATTAACCGCTGAAAATCAGCGATTTCGTCACCTAGTTAATAATTTGGTGTCAGTGGAAGTGCATGGCCGCTCTAGAGTTAGCCCGAGTCGAACCAGTGCGAGTTCCTTTTCTGAAAAGTAATCCCATGTTCTCGTAGGTGATCGCCATGGTTTCTGCGCAGTACGCTGTCTTTAGACCCATCATGTGTCGCTGGTTTCGGTGCTGCTGCGTTTTTTCCCGAATCTTCTTGTCCAGTAATGAGAGTACCTAGATCCAGTCGTTGAAGGTCGGGATCTGACCGCGCAGTCAATGGCCGGTCAGCCGTACGGTGGCCGGAAGTGTAGTGCCGTTTATCCGTGCGATCACACGTAGTAGTTCGTTTTCTATGTTTACGGTTGGCGTATGACGTCAGCTGACGCAGCCAGCATCGCTGATGGCAGCGCAGGGTTCACTGCAAGACGACTTGTTGCAGATCGTTGAGCTGAAAGCCGCGATGGTTGGTTCCGGTCCACATGTCGATGAGCTTGTCACCCAATTTGGCATGCCAGATCAGTGGTGACAAGTCGTCAATGGCCACCGTCATGTCGATGTGGTTCACTCGACTGTTTGTCAATATTTGGAGGCGTGGTCGAGCCACGAACTGCTCCGAAATAGTCAGAGGTTGTCAGTCAGAGTTTTATTGAGTGCTTGACCTAAGGTGAGTGTGCTCAAATCTGCATCAGCATGATAAACGTAGTAGATAGGCATGTCGTCATGCGTAGCATTTGAAAGTAGGTCGGACTGGCCTGTGTCGTTGTCGTTGCCAGTGGCGCGCTGATACTATGCGATCAGCGGAAATGGCATGCCTACACGGCAGACGAAATCTGGGTCCGGCTGTATTAGCGGCTGCCCGAATCTGGCGCGGAGGACTTGCAATCCGCATCGGGGTCGGCCACTGTTTCGACTGTAGACGAGCAATAGTCACTGGATGAGTCCCGTACGACTATCGATTCATAATCGAATTCCTTTGTGCTGCTTTTGTTTTTCTTGTATACTACTTGTGTAGTAGGAGAATCGATGCCATTATTCTGTCACTGTGACTCTTTGTCATATCTCCGGTCCGCCACGGCAAGGCTGCTCCAATGCATCCGGATTGTCAGATTGTCGGGCCTCATATGTGATGTCTAAGGTTAAGTGCTGCTACTGCAAGTAATTGAGTTTCATGCGAGCCGACTCATAGACCACACGAACGTCTCATCTGAGCGAGTCAACGATGCTTGATGGCTGTCCTCAAGCATCTTGTTGAGTGTTGT
>NZ_QAYL01000040.1 GCF_003408705.1 Mycobacterium uberis | reverse complement strand
CGTTCCGCTACTGATGGTCACTTCCGGAGTGATGTTCGCCTACGCCGCCGTCGAACTGGTCGGCACCGCAGCCGGCGAAACCGCCGAGCCAGAAAAAAATCATGCCGAGGGCGATCAACTCCGTGATCGCCCGCATCGCGATCTTCTACGTCGGGTCAGTGATCCTGCTGGCACTGTTGCTGCCCTATACTGCGTTCAAGGCCAGCGAAAGCCCGTTCGTCACGTTCTTCTCCAAGATCGGCTTCCACGGCGCGGGCGACCTAATGAACATCGTGGTACTCACCGCCGCACTGTCCAGCCTCAACGCCGGGCTGTATTCAACCGGTCGCGTCATGCACTCGATCGCGATAAATGGCAGCGGTCCGAAATTCACCGCGCGGATGTCGAAAAACGGTGTGCCATATGGCGGAATCCTTTTAGCCGCCGTTATCTGCCTGTTCGGTGTCGCACTAAACGCCTTCAACCCCGGTCAAGCCTTCGAGATCGTGCTCAACATCGCCGCGCTGGGCATCATCGCCGGATGGGGCACCATCGTACTTTGCCAACTTCGACTCCACAAGATGGCCAAAGCCGGGATCATGCGCCGACCCCGATTCCGTATGCCACTGGCCCCGTATAGTGGCTACCTCACCTTGCTCTTTTTGTTCGCCATACTGGTTATGATGACGTTCGACAAACCGATCGGCACGTGGACAGTAGCGTCACTGGTCGTTATTGTCCCAGCCTTGATCATCGGCTGGTACTCGATACGCAAGCGCGTGATGAGTATCGCCCGTGAGAGAATGGGCTACACTGGGCCATTTCCGGCGATCGCCAACCCGCCGATGCCCACCACCAGAACGGTCCCATAGCCAAAACTGGCAGCTCAATGCAGGTACTAGACCCTATTGTGATCGAGTTGCCCCAACCTACGGAATAAGTACAATCGCAACACCAAATTTCGTGCGAACTCTGTCTTCACTGTCGTGGGGAGACCCACCGAACGCCGGTAGGACGACGATTAGGACCCCATGTATGGCTACGCTGGCTGAGAG
>NZ_QAYL01000039.1 GCF_003408705.1 Mycobacterium uberis | reverse complement strand
AGCGTCAGTCAACCGCTTAAGCACCACCACTCCAGCGCCCTCACCGCGCACAAACCCGTCCGCCGCAGCATCAAACGCCGCGCATCGGCCTTGTGGGGACAACAGTCCCCATGCAGAAATTGCAATTTGCGTTTCTGGGCGCAGTACAATGCTCACTCCGCCGGCCAGGGCCAGGTCGGTTTCACGTAGCCGCAAACTCTGACAAGCCAGATGGATCGCGACTAACGACGACGAGCACGCCGTGTCAACCGCTACCGATGGACCGCGCAATCCCAATAGGTAGGATATTCGACCAACGGTGATACTGTGGGCGTTTCCGGTTCCGCTGTAGGCGTCTACATTCTCCAGTCTGGTGGCCAACATGGATTGATACTCGTTGAAGTAGACGCCCATCATCACACCGGTTCGGCTTCCAGCCAGAGAATCCGTTGGGATTCCAGCATTTTCGAGAGCTTCCCAGACAACCTCAAGCAGTATTCGCTGCTGCGGGTCCATCGCTGCGGCTTCGCGTGGTGTGATACCAAAGAATTCTGCGTCGAAACCCGCGATGTCGGGAACAAAACCTCCCCATTTCGTCGTCATCCGACCCGGTGTCAACGGGTCGGGATCATAGAACGCATCCCCATCCCAACGATCGGCCGGTATTTGCGAAATCGCGTTGCGGCCACCGACCAGCATATCCCAGAAGCTATCCGGCCCAGTCACATCCCCAGGAAATCGGCAACCGATCCCCATCACCGCAATGGGCTCTGCCACTGCGATCCGAGAGGTTTTGGTGAATTCCTCGGCAAGAGTCGCGCGTTGCTGCGCGGTCATGCTGGCAATCCGACTGAAAACGGTCCGCATCACACCGACCCTTTGGCCTCTGTCGAGGTCGACTCGATGCGGTCAAAAAGATTGTCCAATACACTTCCTGTTGAGGCGGAGGACAAGATAGCCGTCTGGTCTTCTAGAGAATCGTTTTGCGGTGCAACAACTTTTGCCAGATACGCGGCTAGTAACGCAATAGTTGGATGGTTAAACAGCATAATAGTCGACAGCTCTATCCCAATGAACTGCTCGGCTTCACGCCGAATCGCCATTGCCGTAAGGGAGTTAAGCCCAAGTTCGGCAAATGGTCGGTCGGTGTCCAACTCTGTTTCAGCTATCCGGAGCTCTGCAGCGATGATGGCCCGTAAGCCACTTTCAAGCTCTTTCCGCACCTCGGCTGCTGCCATCTGTGACCAATTTCGTGCCGGTACTAGATAGCTATCCGCCACGGTGAAGCCGGCAGACCCGTCAGGGTTTAGAACCGGCAGCACAACCACCTGCGCGACGTCGTAGGCATCGACATACTCCCACGCAGTGAACGCTTCCGAAGGCGTAATGTCACGCGATCCTATTCGCTGCAGCTCGTCACTGACGATCTGCGCGTTGGCGGCGAATCCGAGCCTGCGCCAGGCTACCCAGTCGAGGCTCATAGTGTGGCACCCCTGTTGGCGACGCGCCCGCGCCAACGCGTCTAAATAGGAGTTCGCGGCAGCGTAAGAGCCTTGCCCCGAGATACCGAATACTCCTGCAGCCGAAGCAGTCAAGTAGAAGAAGTCCACGCTGCCGGGTGGAAAAATCTCGTGCAGCACTTGGCTGCCGGCAATTTTGGGCCACATAACCTGACGAACCGGATCGTCAGTCATGTTCGTCACTAATTGATCATTTGTAACACCTGCCGCATGGATAATCCCACGGATCGGCGCGGCGCCGTCACGGTCGCGCTTGGCCAACAGGGCTTGCACATCATCGTGACGCCCGACGTCGGCCGCGACGGCTTCGACAGTCACTCCCCGCATCTCTAGGGCGCGAATCGCATCGATCTTCTGACGCAGTCCGGCGTCGAGGGTGTCGAGTTCCCAATTCCGCCTTGGCGGCAACAGTGTACGGCCCGTCAACACCAGTCGACGAGCCCCGCGATCGACAAGCCACTCGGCCATCAGCAGACCAAGCGCGCCCATTCCACCGGTGATGAGATAAGCCGCATCAGACTTACATTGCAGGGATTTGCGCACCGGCTCGCTCCGGATCGGCGCCAATGCCGGGGCGAGTACGATCCCATCACGTAGCACCAGGATCGACTTAGTGCGCGTTTGAACCAGATTGGCAAGCGTCAGCCCAGCTTGGTGAAGGATATCGTCGTGATCGCTTTCAAGCTCATTAGCCTCGAGATCGATCAGTCCACCCCACAGCTCAGGATGTTCCGCAGCGATGACACCCGCAAAGCCCCACAGGAAGCTTTGGCGCAGTGCGGACGGGGTCACCGATTCATGCACTCCTCGTGTGACAATCCACAATGTTGCAGGCTTACCCGGCTCCCGTTCCGCCAAAGTCCGGACCAGACTGCTGACCTCGGTGGTGATCCGCACGGCGAAATCGACGTCGGTCTCGGTAGTGGTTGCCGGGTGGGAATCCGCGACGTAAACAACATAACGTACTCCAGAAAGCCCATCCGCCGGCGCGGCTAGGGTGTAACCCGCCTCCTTAAAGCGCAAACCAAGCACGAAGCCGCCATTGCCGATTAACGCTACAGACCCCGAACCAGCCACCGGTGTGCTGACATAGTCCAGGTCACTTCGCGGTTGCCAGTCGATCATATGCACGAAATTTTTAACATCTATTCGAGCATCCGCATGGGGTTCAACGAAGTTAGCCGACCCGGCCTGTTGCGTATTGTCAAGGTCCAATGCCTGATATCGAAGTGACCGCATCGACGCCCACAACGCCCCGCCGCCGTCAGCTATGGTGACATCGACGGTGATCCCGTCGTCGTCGCGAATGGTACGATTCACCGTCACCAAGCCGCGTGATCCGATAGCATTGTCGCCTAACCA
The DNA here is from genome assembly GCF_003408705.1 of Mycobacterium uberis. Lineage (GTDB taxonomy): Bacteria > Actinomycetota > Actinomycetes > Mycobacteriales > Mycobacteriaceae > Mycobacterium > Mycobacterium uberis. Next base: position 1,303 of record NZ_QAYL01000039.1, on the reverse strand, counting down.
CACCTGCTCGATGCTTACCGGCACATAAAACCGTGTGTCGGTGACGTCCCCCAGCGCGGAGACGAGAATTGCGGCATCCAGTAGCGACGCGATCTCCCCTTCGGGCAGGGTATCGGGGAGCTCGATCTCAACCGTGAGGCCGGTTAATTGCCGCATCTTTTGCATCCATGACTTCACGGACCATTCGAAGGGCAGGCCGTCGACTCCACGTAGCGCGAGCAGCGCCGCTATGTCGGGAATCGGGTCCGGACACGCGCTAAAGTGACCGCTAGTCTGATCCGAGTGGTGCGATAGAACCACGGAGCGCACTGGTGCTGAGGAAAGCTGCGCGGTCACATGCCGCGTCCACCGATCCTGTGGAGTTTGGGTGGTCGGACTTGAAGCCAAGCTGATCGACTGGTTATCGACGACAACCTGGATCAATTGGGGTCGATCAGCGAAAATGGGTTGCTGGAATCGGATCCCAGATAGCGCTGAATACCCCAATTCTGCTGCAGCGCAAAGGATCGTGTGCAGTACGATAGATACAGGAACCATCTCGGCGCCGTGGAATCGATGCCATCCCCGGTACGGCTTCGCCTGCGGCGCCAGCCGCGCTTGCCACAAGTGGATGGGTAGACTCCCTGAGACCGTGGTGTGTTGGCCAAGGAGCGTGCCTACTCGGGGCGCCAATCCAACAGAGTTGACCGAATCTTTCCTCGCAATCCAGTGGCGGGTGTGTTGCCAAGGGGTGGTGGGGATAGCTACGTGTGGTTCTGCGGGATGAGGGGTGTGTGGCGGATAGGCGGTGTGGGCGGTATTGAGGTTGGTGTGGAAAGTGATGGCGTCATCGGTATCGCGTTGCAGGGTCCCGATGCTGGTGTACCGGGTGCCGTGCTGGACGCAGTGCAGGGTGTCGGTGACAGCCTGGGTTAGCAGCGGATGTGCGCTGATTTCGATAAAGGTGTGGTGGTGAGTTCCAGCGGTCATAATGGCCTGCTGGAAGTACACGGGGTTGCGCATGTTGACGGCCCAGTGCTCGGCATCGAACACCGGGCGCAAGCCGAAGTCCTCATACGTGGTGGAAAGGATCGGAATCGTCGGAGTCCGCGGGGCCAGATCGGCTAGCTCGGAACGCATCTGGGGTTGCAGTGCATCCATCGCCGGACTATGCGGGGCCACTTCGATATTGACCCGAGTAGCAAATCGATTCTGCGCGCGCACCTGATCGATCAACTGATCGATCTGTTCGGTGGGCCCCGTGACCACCGTTTGGCGCGGTGAGTTGTAAATCCCCAACGTCACCTGCGGGTAGTCAGCGATC
>NZ_QAYL01000038.1 GCF_003408705.1 Mycobacterium uberis | reverse complement strand
ACCGCCAAACAAATACCCCCACCACAACCACACAAACACAGACAAAGCGAGTTAAAAGTACTACTGGTCTAATCGGGCGGTCGCGTAACCAAGCGCCTCATCGATGGTTTTGTGGTGGAACTTGAAACCAGCACGTTTCAGCGCGGAGGGGATGGCGCGCTGACCTATGAGCAGTCCTTCGTCGGCGAACTCTCCGAGGGCGGCCCGCACCGCGAAGCTGGGCAGCATTAACGGAGTCGGACGATTGATTGCGCGGCCGAATGCGGCGGTGAACTTGGCGTTGGTGACGGGTGTGGGCCCGGTCAGGTTTATTGGGCCGGAAAGTGATTGGTGTGAGATGGCGAATAGCAGTGCCCGCACTTCGTCTTCGAGGCTAATCCAGGGCATGTACTGACGACCGTTGCCTATCCGGGCGCCTAGGGCGAAAGAGAACAACGGTCTCATTCGACGCAGTGCACCGCCTGTTGAGGCTAGCACCATGCCGGTGCGGGCCAACACCACACGGGTGCCGGCGTATTGGGCCGGCAGCGTGGCAGCCTCCCAATCTTGGCACAGCTGGGCCAGGAAACCTGTTCCTGCTCGGTCATGTTCGTCGACCACGCGGTCCCGGGTATTTCCGTAGTAGCCCACCGCACTGGCGTTGATCAAGGTAGCGACACCAGCTTCGGCGACCGCGGCAGACAACACTTCAGTCGGAGTGATGCGGCTGTCCCGTAGACTCTGCTTGAAGGCACCCGACCATCGACGCTGACCCAAGTTGACCCCGCACAGGTTAACGACAGCATCGACGTTGGCCAGTGCGTCGGCGTCGAACTCGCCGCTCTCAGGATTCCAATGCAGTTCCTCGGCGTTCGTCGGTGTCCGACGAACGATGCACCGCACCAGGTGGTCGGAAGCGCGCAGCGCCGCGGCCAAAGCAGAGCCAATCAGGCCGGACGAACCCGCGATAGCGACAACCGCCTTACGACCAGCTTGAGCCACGTTAGCACGCTCCTCCTAAAACCCTAGGTCGGCCTCGAACGCTCCCTCTTCGAGCCGTTGCTTTATGGTGGTGAGGAAACGTCCGGCATCGGCGCCGTCGATCAGTCGGTGGTCATAGGTAAGTGGCAGATAGCAAGTTGAGCGGACCCCGATCGACTCGTTGCCGCTAGCATCGACGACCACTCGCGGGCGTTTTACGATTGTCCCGGTACCCAATATCGCGGCCTGCGGCGGAACCAGGATCGGTGTGTCAAACAACGCGCCCTGGCTGCCAATGTTGGTGATGGTGAACGTGCCACCGGACAGCTCGTCGGGTTTCAAGTTGCTCGACCGGGCTCGAGCGGCGATATCAGCAATTGCGCGGGCTAATCCGGCCAGCGACAAATCACCAGCGTTATGGATAACGGGGGAGAGCAAGCCCTGATCTGTGTCGACGGCGAAGCCGAGGTGTTCGGCGTCGTAATAGGTGATCTCTTTGGTGTCCTCATTGTAACTGGCGTTTATATTGGGGTGAATCTTGAGGGCATCGATCGCCGCCTTGGCGATGAACGGCAGAAAGGTCAGATTCACGCCTTCACGCTCGGCAAACGCCGTCTTGGCTTTGGCTCGCAACCCCACAATTTTGGTCATGTCGACCTCATGGGTCTGGGTAAGTTGCGCCGTGGCCTGCAGGGATTCGCGGGTCTTTTTCGCGGTGATCTGGCGAATCCGGCTGGCTTTCTGGGTGGTGCCCCGCAAGTAGGCTAACGTGGCTGCTGGAGGGGGAGCGGCTGTTAGTAGTGTGGAGGTCGACACGACCTGTGTGGGTGGTGGTTCCTGCTGATGTTTCCGTTGCTCAGCCGCGGCCAGCACGTCCTGCTTACGGATGCGACCGCCTACACCGGTTCCTGTCACCTTGGCCAAGTCGATGTTGTTTTCGGTGGCGAGTTTTCGTACCAACGGGGTCACGTAAGGAGCGCCACTAGGTCCCACCTCGGCCGCTAGCGGCCGAGGTGATGCGGGTTTGACTTTCGGCGCGGGGGCGGCTTTGCTGTTGAGAGCAACGCCTATTCGTGCCAACTCACCGCCAACCAGTACGGTCGCGTCTTCGTCGGCGCTGATGCTGACCAAAACGCCGGTCACCGGTGACGGGATCTCGGTGTCCACCTTATCAGTCGATACCTCGACCAGCGGCTCATCAACCTGGATCGAGTCCCCGATCTTTTTGAGCCAGCGAGTCACCGTGCCCTCGGTTACTGACTCGCCAAGCTCGGGCATCAACACCGGTGTCCCGGTTGCTGCTCCGGAAGGCTGTTGGGTCGACGCCACCGGTTGGGATGACGTTGCGGGTTCGGGTTGGGCTTCAAGTTTTGGCTGGGGCGCAGGTGCGACCGCGGAAAGCGTGCCGATGACGGCAAGCTCACCGCCTACCTCGACGGTGTCGTCCTCATGGGCGATGATTCTGGTCAGGACACCCGCGGCAGGCGAGGGGATTTCGGTGTCGACCTTATCGGTCGACACCTCGACGAGTGGCTCGTCGAGTTCGACCGTGTCGCCTTCCTGTTTTAGCCAGCGGGTAACCGTTCCCTCGGTGACGCTTTCACCGAGGGCCGGCATCTGGACGAAGAAGGCCATACTGTTTTGACTCCTCGATCGCTCATGGTAGGAGCAGGTCGACATCTGGCTTACCACACTGTGGTGCACCGGGCATGGAACCCAGTGGATGTCAAAACTATCCTGTCATTGCACCTTCGGCGTCACGTACCCAGGGCGTGCATGCGGCGGGACGCAGAGTAGTGCAACGGTCTTGATAGCGTGTGGTGACTGAAAGTCGCAGCAGGTCTTACAGCAGGTGGCGGTAGGCGGAGGTCGGATGCCAGCAACGCAGTCGATACACAAGGTGCCCCATCAGTTCGTCGAGAGCTCGGACGGTGTCCGCCTCGCTGTCTACCAAGATGGCCAACCTAAGGGCCCGATCGTCGTGCTGATGCACGGCTTTCCCGATTCACATGTGTTGTGGGATGGTGTCGTTCCGCTGTTGGCCAAGCGGTTCCGAATCATCCGTTGCGACAATCGTGGTGTCGGCCAGTCATCGGTGCCCAAGCCCGTTTCGGCGTACACCATGGCCCGGTTCGCCGACGATTTCGCCGCGGTGATCGGCGAGCTGAGCCCCGACCAGCCGGTGCATGTACTGGCTCACGACTGGGGTTCGGTGGGTGTGTGGGAGTATCTGAGTCGGTCCGGTGCCAGCGACCGTGTTGCCTCCTTCACCTCGGTGTCCGGCCCCAGCCAGGACCAGCTGGTTGACTACATCCTGAGCGGTCTGCGGCGGCCCTGGTGCCCGCGTACTTTCGTGCGCGCGATCAGCCAGCTTTCCAGGTTGATCTATATGGCGCTTTTTTCGATACCGGTGTTGTCGCCGATAGTTCTGCGGATCGCACTGTCGAGTGCGGCGATTCGGCGTACGATGGTCGACAATATTCCCACGGATCAGATTCATCACTCCGATACTTTGGCCAGGGATGCCGTGCACTCGGTGAAAACCTACCCCGCCAACTGTTTTCGATCGTTCGCCGGCATTCGACGCGGCAAGGACATCCCGGTAGTCAACGTGCCCGTGCAGCTAATCGTCAATACCGTCGACCGGTATGTGCGACCCTACGGCTACGACGCGACCGCGCGGTGGGTGCCCCGGCTGTGGCGACGCGATATCAAAGCCGGTCACTTTTCACCGATGTCGCACCCGCAGGTGATGGCAGCGGCGGTGCACGACCTTGCCGACCTGGTCGACGGCAAACAGCCGAGCCGTGCGCTATTGCGTGCGCAGGTCGGACGACCCCGCGAGTCGTTCGGAGACACTCTGGTTTCGGTCACCGGCGCCGGCAGCGGGATCGGTCGCGAGACCGCGTTCGCCTTCGCACGCGAGGGTGCCGAGGTGATTGTCAGCGATATCGACGGGGCCGCTGCCAAGTACACTGCATCGCAGATCGTCGAAGGTGGAGGCATCGCCTACCCCTATGTGCTCGACGTGGCTGACGCAGTGGCGGTCGAAGCATTCGCCGAGCAGATCAGCGCCGAGCATGGCGTCCCCGACATTGTGGTCAACAACGCGGGTGTCGGGCAGGCGGGTCGGTTTCTAGACACCCCGGCCGAGGAGTTCCACCGGGTGCTGGAGATCAATCTCGGTGGGGTGGTGAACTGCTGCCGAGCATTCGGGCGGCGCCTGGTGCAGCGCGGCACCGGTGGGCACATCGTCAACGTGTCATCGATGGCGGCCTACGCACCGTCGCAGTCGCTGAGCGCTTACTGCACCTCCAAGGCGGCGACCTACATGTTCTCTGACTGTCTGCGGGCCGAGCTCAACGCCGCGGGAGTGAAGCTTACCACCATCTGTCCCGGAGTCATTGATACCAACATCATCCAAGCCACACGCATCGACGTGCCGGCGGTACAACAAGAGCGGGTGGGGGATCGACGGGACCAGTTGGATAGGATGTTCAGGCTGCGCCGCTACGGACCCGAAAAGGTAGCTGACGCGATCTTATCGTCGATCAAAAAGAACAAACCAATTCGCCCGGTCTCGCCAGAAGCCTACGCGCTCTACAGCATTTCCCGCGTGCTGCCGCAGGCCGTGCGTAGTATCGCGCGGATACGAATGGTTTAACCTGGTTTGCGGCCGGAGGCAGACGGGGGCGCTCGAGGGTGATCTTGTTCGCATACCGCCAGCGTGGTCGTCGGCGAAGCGGTTATCCGTGGTCGGCGATGTCCTCGAGCATTGCGAACATGGTCCGGGTGGGCACGCCGGTGGCGCCCTTGGGTGTATATCCCCACGGGCTGCCGGTGTTGTATGCCGGGCCGGCCACATCGATGTGCGCCCAAGCCACTCCGTCGGCGACAAATTCGCGAAGGAACACCCCGGCCACCAGCATGCCAGCGAAACGTTGTCCGCTGACATTGGCCAGGTCAGCGACCGTCGATTTCAAGTCGTCCTTGAGTTCGTCGGGCAGTGGCATCGGCCAGCCGTTCTCGCCCACCCGCTGCGAGGTCTCGGTCACCCGGTCGCGGAACTCGTCGCTGCCCATCACCCCGGGTATGCGGGCGCCCAACGCCACCGTCTGTGCACCGGTTAACGTGGACGTCTCTATTAGGTAGTCCGGGTTGTCTTCGCAGGCCCGAACAATGGCGTCGGCCAGGATGAGCCGGCCCTCAGCGTCGGTATTGAGCACCTCGACCGTGATTCCGCCGTACTGCGTCAGTACGTCGCCCGGCCGCTGTGCTGTTGCCGAAGGCATGTTCTCGGCCATTGGTACGGTGGCGATCACGTCAATCGGCAGCTCCAGCTGTGCGGCCAGCGTGATGGTTGCGATGACCGCCGCGGCCCCAGCCATATCCGAGGTCATATGGTGCATCGATGCCGCTGGTTTGATCGAGATGCCGCCAGTGTCAAAGGTGATACCCTTCCCGACCAGGGCCACTTTTTTAGCTTTTTCGGGGTTCTTGGCCAACCGCGATCCCCGATGAATCAGCCGCACTAGCCGCGGCTGCCGCGACGAACCCTGGCCGACGCCGATCACTCCACCGTAGCCGGCCTTATGCAACGCCTTATCGTCGAGCACCTCCACTTCGAGACCAGCGGATTCGCCCAAAGCTTTTGCACGTTTTGCAAATTCGGCAGGAAACAGGTGGTTTGGGGGAGTATTGACAAGGTCGCGGGCGGTGACAACCGCGGTCGCCACCGCGGCGCCGTGCGCACTCTGTTTCTTCGCGTCTTTTGCACTAGTTAGCACAGTGATCTTGCGCAACCCGTTGTCCTTCGGCGCGGTTTTGCCACTGCGGAAGTCGGTGAACCGGTAGCTGCCTAGTATCAGCCCCTCAACTACGGCCGAACAGATGTCGGCGCCGGATTCACCGGGCAGTTCTGTCAGCGTGGTGATAACCACCTCCGCGTTGCCGAGCAACCGCACCGCCACACCGGCGGCGCGACGGATCGTATCTGCGGGCCACTCCGACTGTGGCTTACCCAGGCCGACCGTCAACACGCTGCCCACTGGCAGCGATGGTGCCACTAGCCGGTACACTTGTTCGCTGTCACCTGTGGCTTTCAGCGCGCGCAGGCCGGTCTCGATTTCGGCGACTGCAGCTGCGGTCAGGAACGGTTCGGCCGCAGCAACTACCGCACCCGGCCGGTCTTTGGACTTGTCACCGTCGCCGGCTGAAACGACTGGCACGATCAATACCGAACAACTGACATCACGTTTTGGCAGCGACGTGGCGACATGGACGACAGGACTTTGGTAACCCAGATTGGTGGTCACGGGCAATCACCCTAGTCACCGAGGCAGGGATTAGCTTGCCAACCGTGGCGGATTAGGGTGGTACGCCGTGACCGATGTGCCGGATCTGCTCAAGGGACCGCTGGAAGATCGTCATCGCGAGTTGGGTGCGAGTTTCGCCGAGTTCGGTGGCTGGCTGATGCCGGTGTCGTATACTGGCACTGTTAGCGAACACAATGCGACCCGCAACGCCGTCGGCCTGTTTGACGTCAGCCACCTCGGCAAGGCGTTAGTTCGTGGGCCGGGCGCTGCGCAGTTCGTTAACTCCGCGTTCACCAACGACCTGGGCCGCATCGGGCCGGGCAAGGCTCAATACACGTTGTGCTGCACCGAATCCGGTGGCGTCATCGACGACCTGATCGCCTACTATGTCGACGACGACGAGGTTTTTTTGGTGCCTAACGCCGCCAACACCGCAGCGGTGGTAAACGCATTGCAGGCGGTCGCGCCGATCGGCCTGACCATCGCTAACCAGCATCGCTCTCACGCGATGCTGGCGGTGCAGGGGCCTCGATCAATGGACGTGCTTGGTAGGCTGGGTCTGCCGACCGACATGGATTACATGGGATATGCCGACACCTTCTATTCGGGGGTGCCAGTGCGTGTCTGCCGCACTGGATATACCGGCGAGCACGGTTATGAACTGCTGCCGCCCTGGGAGTCAGCGGGTGTCGTGTTTGACGCGTTGGTTGCCGCGGTGGCCGACGCGGGCGGAGAGCCGGCTGGCCTGGGCGCGCGCGACACGCTACGCACCGAGATGGGCTATCCGCTGCATGGACATGAACTTTCGCTGGACATCTCGCCGCTGCAGGCCCAGTGCGGTTGGGCGGTCGGCTGGAAGAAGGACGCGTTCTTTGGCCGGAGTGCGCTGCTGGCCGAGAAGGCGGCGGGGCCGAGACGGCTGTTGCGAGGCCTGCGGATGGTTGGCCGGGGAGTCTTGCGGCCTGGGCTGATGGTGCGTGCCGGTGATACCCCGGTCGGGGTCACCACGTCGGGAACGTTTTCGCCGACGTTGCAGGTCGGTATCGCATTGGCATTAATCGACAGCGAGACCGCGGTGCAGGACGGGCAGCAAATCATCGTCGATGTCCGCGGCCACGCTGTCGAGTGCGAAGTGGTGCGTCCGCCCTTCGTCGAAGTTAAAACTCGCTAGTGTGGTGTTGTTTTGTGTTGTTGGTTGGTGGTGTTGAAGCGAGGTTTTGGTCTGTTCTTATCTGGGGAGAGTCTAGCCAGTGTGACCATGGTGATGTCGTGATGCAAGACCGTCGCCCCTTACGGTACATGCGCTAGCCTTCACCTCATTTTGATGAAGACCAGCGCAACCCCCCGCCAGACAGTGT
>NZ_QAYL01000037.1 GCF_003408705.1 Mycobacterium uberis | reverse complement strand
AGTTTTCCTCGTTTTCTAGGGTTAAGACCCTGGCGTCGCAAGGCTGAAGGCTCAGCTACTTCAAGCCACCGGAAACGGCAAGGTTAGGAACCCAGAAGGCTGGTCATGAGGTAGTTAAACAACACCACAACTGAATTGTTACTGAACTTGCGTAGCTGCTGGGGCGTGGCCGTTATCTGGTCACCCTCGAGCCGGTTCAGTAGAATGCAACAGATCATCGCAAACTTCGAGAAGCCCCAATAATTGAGGTAGCCCGCGATCATGGCACCTTCCATCTCGATGTTGCACACACCGTTCTCGTCGAGCCACCGTAGCCGTTCCGTCTTTGTCGCCGGTGTCTCGAGGCACACCGCACCGTCCAGACGGAACTGTTCGAGGAAAAATTCGTTGCCACTGACCGTCCTGCCGGACATCACCGTCAGGTCATCGATGCACTCGTTGGCCGCAATGATGGCGTTGTGGGTGTCAACGGGGAAGCGCCCATCGAACCAATACTCACCGTCGCCGCCTCTTAGCAGTCGGTAAGGCAGGAGATCAGCCATGAGGCCCTCAGATGACACCACCACAGTGCCACTGGGCAGTCCGACGCCGCCGCTGGTGCCAACCCGACACCAGAACACTTGGTCCAGAACCTTGAGGTCGCCGCGCTTGAGGAAGAACACCAAGCGCATGAGCTCCTGTAGCGCGATCGAGGCACTAGCCATGCCCATGCCGTGGGAAGCGAAGAGTACGCCAGCAGTATACCTGGTGACGAACCGGCTTTCCTTGGGAAAGGCGATGACTCGGGAAACCTTAGACCCGCCGTTGAGCTCGCTCCAGCGATCAGCAAACTCTGTGATGCGCTCCCCAGTGCCGGCCAAGATGACTGCTTTGATACCGCAAAGCTCATCAAGAATCGGGTCGGACGATGTCACACCGAAGTGATAGTAGACATCCTCATGGCTGCCGTCGAGGACACCATCGAGGAATACGTGGTTGATATTCTCGGTCTTCACCTCGATCTCTTCGATTAGGTTAACGCAAGTACAAATCTACGCACCACAGGTCAAGTTGGCACAACGACACACAGGCAACATCGGACATCTGAAGGTTGGGGTACGCTGTTCCCAAAGGGTCAGTACACGCCAACCGCACCATCAGGGGTTTACCCAGTGTGGGGGTCGATAGTCACTCCCGCCAATTTGACTGATTATTGCGCACGGATAGCCACGCAGGCTTCGTCTTGACAGCTACCAGATTCGACATCATGCCGAGTGTCTTCCTCGTCGTACTCCATAATGTGGTCATGAGCTTTACGTTCTTACAGTTCAGATCGAAGCGTAAGATTGGCTTTCGGTTATTATCGTCAGTAAGCCTTTGCACCGCAGCAAGTGGCACGCTCGGAGACGGCTATGCACGCTACTACGTTGAAGCCTTCTATACTCTTCATCACATGGTCCCGAACCGGGAATCGGCGGAGCGAATCGCCTCTGCTAGCGGCAGCTTAATCGACCGGCGTATACAGCCACGGAAGCATCGACCAGTACGTCAAATTCGCCTCCGTCGTCCAATGTCGTCTTGAATCGGCTATTAACCTAGTCTCCAACGTACTGGCTCAACGTCTTAGCTACAAGAGGCCGGAATTACCCGGCTATGCGTTGAATCGACTAGTCCTCATTAAAGATGCACGACGAAGAACCTGACCCACTCGTCCGATGACTCTTTGACCTCGTTCGCAATATATATATATTATGTCGAATGCTTCCAATATACTTAAATTCCTCGGTCATGCTCACCACTGATGCAATATCGAAAGATTTCCTCGAAAGCTTCCGAATTTCGGAAGTTAGCGTTCGATGAATCTTGAAGCATAGTAAACGCTAGAAAAGACTTCCCAATCCACCCTGTTAAGTAGATAACTGTCAGTATGTATCTAAATATTCTTGGCTATTAGTTAACACGGCGACAAACACTGTTGTGATGGCACATTATCCGAACAGCCGGAGTACATAGGTACATATCTTAAATCAAGTAGGGTCACTAACATTCTTACACTCAATCAGAATTTTAGACTTAGCCGTCTTTGGCTATGAAATTAATCAATGCCTACTCCACATTTCATGCCTACATCACAAATGGACTCCGAAACAACTTCAGAGACATCGAATATACCAGAGTCGAACACATTTGAAATAAATTGCATACTGAAGAAATTATTTGCGCCCTCTTCAGTTTGGATCAAACCCTTCATATCGCGAATCTGCTTTATAAGAACAGGTAGCCCATCTGAGAACGCCACCACCTATTTACCAACGCCACCACCTATTTACCTTACTCTCATATAGTGTTAGCCGCCGCACACGGTAGACTAACCATGCGGTTGATCGCTGTGAATTCTCACGTTATCAGGCAAACATCGACGCTGTACGGGCGCACGATGCCGCCACACGTATGCTTCACTGTAACGTTGGGCAGGCATCGACCTTCGCGTGTCGCAACAAGCCATGAGGCAAACGTCCATCACAATCACGACCTCGCGCATGCAGATCTTATCGCTGGCGAACGTGACAAGAAATCGCGGTAGACAGAGGCAAAAACAACGGGCACCCACGGCTAGGCAACCATACAGACACCAGGTAGAAACTCGCCTCTTTATACAACTACCGTTCCACCTTTTTAAGCTCAAATCTGATAGCGTTAGTTTAGGAACTTCGTACCGAAAACCACCACGAACCAACCGACGAACCAGTCACCTGATTTTCGATCACCTCCCAACACTTTGCGAGACAAACCAGCTGTTGCCATACCACGACGTGTCCGACACTGATTTCCAAATGAACCGCCTCCAGATGGTGGTCGATCGCCATCTGCATTCCGACGAGACGAGTCCAGATGTGCTTGTCAACCGTGATCACTATCCAACCACGCTCACTGACAACGGGAATCCAGTCAGGCATCATCAATGCCCCTTGGCAAAGTAGTGCATCTAGAGATTCCTCGCACCATAGAGCGGTATTACGGCGGACCATCGCCACGCCTTTACCTATCTCCGAAGGAGGTTTTCGTACACGATAAACACGACGTCTTCAAGAGCAGCCATTCTGCCGCTCGCGCCCGGTCAGGCGGCATGGTGATGTCACCAACCGGCTGCGCGAACTTACGCGATGCTCAGCTCGTAATCGGCTGCCAGATCTTCTTCCCGCCCGCCAGCATTGACCATCCCAGCAATTGCTTTGACTGCGACGCGGCATCCGACGAATGTCAAGTGCCTGTTCTAGCACGGTGAGTTGATCACGATGCCAAGAAATTCGTCACTATCTTTAAGTTTCTCGCTCCGCTCGTTAGTGCTGAACGAGGTGCTCTGGATCACCGGCCAGCCCTCGCTGATCAATAGCCGACCGGTACGCACGGCCATATGCGCTTTCTCCCGGCCCACCTCGGCGCCTCTACTTGTCAGCTCACGACTCTGCGCCAACAATATATGAGGTTAAGGTGCGCAAGGAGATAGTCGATGCGGTAGCTTGCCAGAAGCTCCTCGACTTTCGGCCTGAAGCCACCGTGTGGGAACTTCTTCTCAAAATTGAGCTCGGACAGTACGCGAGCCTCGACGAACTCGTCCTAACATTACCCAGCTCTGTAAGCACTAGAAGCGGCCCGCAGGATTAAATCATACTACTTGCCTGCACGCTTGCGTCAGTTTACCCAGTCCCGCCACTAAAAACTCTGTAAATTCGTCTACCTCTAAGTAGAAGTAGACAGCACGATCAAGCATGGATAGAAGTGGTGGGTCAGCAAGCACGGAACATTGATACCTGCGGCTACCGACCTTACCGTCCTCATGGCCATACTGTCATCTAACATCACCTCACCACTCCCTGGATGATCGCCTAGAAAGACTCGACGCTGAAAAACTAGCGGATACGGCAGTTAACCTCAGTTAAAAATATGAGGTTGACTTTAATTATTCTAGATGCGCGCATGGGTATCGTCGTCGAAAACATCCAGAACACACATGGCGAATACAGAATTCATAGCTGCTTGAACCTCTTCCCTTGTTATTCGTATTCTACGAACTTCGCGTGTCTCATCAGTCAGGTGAGCGTCACTATCGGCCGGATAGCAACCGTAGATTAGACCGACAATCCCAATGGGTGAGTTTCTTGCAAACACTGGGCCAGACTTTCTATATAAACCACCCCGGAAGTGTAAGGTCAAATCGTCGTCAGACCGCCTAAGACGTACGCCGCCGTGCGCACTGTCCTACTCCTCAAATCGTCGTATACACGCTAAAACCATGTATAGCGCGCCGTGCACCCAGCGAAATACGCGATTAACTCACCGAACGGCGGCTTCCTTGGATTAAACAACTGGCGCCGCTCACCATCCATGATCTTCGATACACCTACACTAGCCTAGCACGGTCCTCTCGCGTTGACTTTCGCTACGTTTCAGAAAACGATGGCCCACTCCACGCCGACGTTACCGCGAAGAAGTATCTATAGCGATCTCGACACCGATGAACTCGACCACGTAGCCATAAACCTCGACCGACCCCACAGCTTCATCATGAACGATAAGAACGGGCAAGACCGACCATCCATAGAGTGCTCTTATCGTGTCCGTGCAGGTAAGACCTGGTGGCCAGGGGCGGGATCGAACCGCCGACCTTCCGCTTTTCAGGCGGACGCTCATACCGACTGAGCTACCTGGCCAGAAGGCAGTGTGCGTGCCTCGCCGCACTAGCGACCCTGACGGGACTCGAACCCGCGACCTCCGCCGTGACAGGGCGGCGCGCTAACCAACTGCGCCACAGGGCCWTGCWGAACCCCGGGGGTTCCCATAGCAGGACCCACCGCATGCGGTGGGTCCGTCATATGTAATTGAGC
>NZ_QAYL01000036.1 GCF_003408705.1 Mycobacterium uberis | reverse complement strand
CAGAACATCCACACAGTAGATCAACTCACACAACCCATCGACCCACACCACAACCCACACCACCACACCCCACATAAAACAAAACCACACAACACTCAACGAAGGCCTAATCCGAAATGGTTTAATTCGATGCCAGGCTCGTCGTCGCTAGTTGGGTTGTACAATGGCGGGAAAGTTTGAGATCAGCAAAGGTTAGTTAAGCTGCGCTATGGTTTCACGTCAACATCCCAACGGTGAAATTTTCACTACCAACCAAGCCTATATAGATAATAGGATAGTATAGAAAAGGAATCAAGGCCTTTTAAGATACACGCACCTGGTTCCGGTACTGAAGACTTGACCGAACGGTAATTTGCGCACCACTAACACGTGCTTCTATTACCTGTCTCGTGCCACTAAGTATACTAGCATGTGTAAGTGTGATTGTATCTGTCTGTTCAATCTGCGTTGTTGGACTAACAGGCATTTGGTATGGACTTGTCGACAGTTCTGTGTTTTGAGCCAATCATCGCTCTATCTCAAATACAGTTCAAGTCAGTGGCTTTTCGAAAGAAATGTGCGTATACTATTCCTGTTTTACTTACTGCATCATTATGGAATTGTTGGAAGAGCTTGTCTGTTACGACCTAGTGTCAGTATCGGCACAAAGCTACCAAGTAGCATATGGCTGATAAAACTCTATCCTTTTACCTGTGGATATTTTATCAGCTACTGTTGTTCTCAGAATTTCAGCATCTAATCTAACTGCAGAGACTTCTGCCCTGAGTAGCGCTATCATGTTGTGTGATAGATATTTCGTGATGGGTTGGATTACAATATCTTTTAGGGCACTGATGATGATCGGCCGAAATCTGCTTGCCGAGACATTTTTAATTATCTTTTCCTGTACAATCATTCGTTGGATCCTTGATAGGTCCCTTTCTTACATTGTAAAAACCACATAACTTTTACGAAAATTATATGTACATACTAATGTCTATTACCGCACTTACTGCTTTGACGTCTAAATGGTGGGAAAGATATCGGATGTGGTCTCCGAGACTTTCAATCAACATGAGTGTAAAGAGAGTGTCGTCAAGTCTACCTAAAATGCGCTAATGGGCACACTATCGCGAGGGTGTAAGTATCTCTTGAATGAACTTGTCGACAAATTGGTTGATGATGTAAGCTTTGATAGCATAGTCAATGCAGTCGTTCGTCATGGCCCGCAGGAAACTAGACTATTCTAGTACCATTTATTATACCCGCAATGGCAAGAGAAAACCTTGGATTGCATTTTTTATTCTTTGCTATATCCGACAGGTTAGATATTGCACTGTTGGTTGATCTATTGTCGTCGGAGCAGGCTATTCTGAGTAACAGATCAAGTACAAATTCGTCACTACTGTGGTGGAAATTGTTAATCACTTTGCTGGATCGATAATTGTGTATTGAATCGAGGATCTCGCGTATTATTTCAACTAATGATACTTACGTGATCTGCGAGGCATCAACTATGCTTGATGGATTACCGCGTGCAGGCGAACACAGCGCGTTTATAGCCTCCCAGTACTACGGAAGCAGCGATAATTTACATCGATGCGAATTGTAGGATTGGAAAAATATAATTTATAGAAGTTAATGGTTTCGCTGATTCCAACACGATTGATCTTCACGCGCGATAATGTTCTCTACGCTTTACGAAGGCTAGTATTCGATAAGGTGCATCGTATAAACTGTTGGAAATGCAGGGAGGAATGCGAATCTGGTATATTGGCTCGTCGTTCTACTTTGACTCTAGTCGAAACAGCGCTAAAATTCATCGCTTTATGATCGACAAAATTACGCACGTCACCGTCAGGGAGTAGCACGCCACGGGCGTCATGCCGCTGAGGCCATTGTCAGTGCCTGGTGCTGCATTATTTCGGCCGATGATATGTAACGTTGGTGCGCCTCTGGTGTGGCGTGCTGTTGGGGTGCTCGCCGGACTGAGATGCGTAGGTGATTAATGTGTTTGAGCAGTATCTAGCGGATGTTATCTGAGTCAGTGCCGTGGTGTTGAGGGACGCCTCAGGCAGGGCATTAACAGTGCGCAAGTGCGGCGTAAGGTACTTTATGCTGTGTAGTGGCTCAGCCTTGGCACGGCGACTGGTGAGCTCGCGCACTGACTCTATTGCTCTCTATTATTGATGAGATGAACTCTTCAAGCAAGGCAGCTCGAGATTTGCTATAAGGCCGTAAAACTATCCTTATGTGGGTCAGAGGACGTCGATGAGGACGGCAGCGAGTCGGTTGATGAATGGGCTGGGCTTGTGAGCCGGTGTGGAGGATGATACTGCCGGTGAAGCGTGTTCCGGTTTTGTCCCGGAGGTTGTTGCCAACTTGATCTCGATCACGGCAATGGCAATGCGGCCGTATGTGGTTTCCAGGATGCAGTCTACTTCGGTGCCGTCTCAAGCACGGTAGTGAAACAGTCGAAGTGTCTGTTTCTACTAGAGGAGTAGGACTTCCTGTTGATCGACGACCCGCTTCAAAAAGTTGGTCGACCATGTGGTTATGCGGTCGATGAGATGCAAGGTCTCGAGGAGGTCGAGATATGGAGACAGGATACGTATGGGGATCTCGGTATCGGCCATTCGGGAGCTTAGGTTGAGATCGGATGTGCTGTGTGCGGCTAGGAGGCAGATGAGCCGTGGCAGGTCGGCGATGTGTTGGAGATTGGAGACACTCATCGCGTCGCTTTTGATGATGCGGTCGATGCAGTTATCCAGCAATGCATTTCGGTGTCTAGTCAGAATTTCTATCGACCCTCTCAGGGTAGCTGTTGGTACAGGTGCGGGCGAGATACTCGTAACGTGCCTGGCCACTTTAGTGACCGAAGAATTAGGTCGCCGACGAACAGCCGGTCAATGAAAGTCTTACTGAATTCCTTTGAGTTTCGCCTTGGCTGAATCCGAAGAGCTCAAGGCTCTTCGTCCTGCCAGTGAGACTGTCCTCGGTTGCTGGGAGCTGCAAGAGCAAGAGATTGGCGAACCCGGTAAGGAGACTATGAGGAGATATTGGCCCGGTCTATGGTTTGTATTAACGGTGACCTTGAGAGCAAGAATGAGCTTTGGAACCCGTTGCATTTGGTCGATTGTCAGTAGTACGTCTGAGAACTGGCGAACGAAATTATGGCGATTTGTAACTATAGTTGTTCAGGTCATATCAGCGTCAAGCGTGACCAATTACCCGCCGCGATGGCGTGTGCTATTGACCGCAGAAGTTGACTTGCTAACTTGCCAGGCGCCCTGAACGATAACGATCCGTATGTACCCAGTTTCGCCGATATGCGGATACTTTCTTACCGATTCGCGATGTATATCGGAACTGATACTTTCACAGCCGAGGATGTCAGGGCAGACCTGCTCAGCCAAATTTTCGCTACGACCTGGTAATCAGGCTGTCCGTTTATGTGAGTTGGTTAAGTCACAGTCCGGTCGGTTGTTGGCCTCGATCGAGGTACTGATGGCGCAAATACGACCGAGTACAGTCCCTGGTTGTTGGGGATGCAGTGACGTTACGTGGCTATTACCGGCCAACGAGGCTAGCTATGCCTGGATAGGTAAAACACTATGCGCCTATATGACTTGATCATATCACGGTAGTTGATTATTAGACGTTTGCGTCAGAGAAGCTTGAGCACCAGGTTTTTATCGCGCGCCGGGAGCTGAACTACGTCGAAATCGGCGGACTTGGCTCACCGGTGGTACTGTTGCACGGCCACAACTCAAAATGATAATATTAACTAGATGTGAACACCTTGTTATGTCAGCGGTGTCGGGTAATCGCGCTGAGCCTGCCGGGCTTTGGAGCATCGAGGGCACATCCTTGGCCCACCATATCAATGGTGGGCATCGTCGCCACCATTGATAAATTCTTGGATCGTCTCGATGTCGCCGATCTGGATCGGATCCGGACTCTGATCCTCGCGGGTGGTCCGGTGTTATCGATTGTGTCGATGTGTTAGCACCCGATGCGCATTGCGTGGCAGTACCCACGACTGGCATCCACCGTGCTCACATACATGATTACCGCTGGTTTGCCTATTCTCGAGTTCGGGTTGCGTGGGGTGGCCCACTATCCGTGATTGCGTAAACTTGCGTTCGGCTCTTATCTGACTCGGCCGGAGCTGCTGGCGCCTGGTTGATGCAGGGAATTGACGAAGAGGGTGGGTGCGTCAGCTTACTTCTATGTTCCCGTCAAGACGCAGCCACTATCGACCGGTGCTCTTCGCAGTTGATCAGATGCCCAAGCATGCTCGTCAATGTGTGTGTCGACAACTTCGTGCCTTCGGCAGACGTCGAGGATTTCACGGTCCGGTTGCCTCATGTCAGCCGTAACATCGTCGATGATGTCGGGCACTTGGTCACCGTCGAATACCCGAATCACATTTACCGAGTTGTTCATCGACTTCACCTGCCCGTCGAACTCCTGCCCACCGAATGCCGCCGCGAGCCAGTTGCCAGCTATCGGTGACTGACCAGGTCGACATCAACAATTGCCGTCGGATCTGGTGGGCTCGATCAGCAAAGAGTACGGCCTCGGTCGAATTGTGCATCGGGGTAGACATCGGTCTTGAGGCGCCTTGCACTTGACCGCGGTGGTGCGACGTGATTTAGCGCACGGTTCTTGGCAGCGCAACGCGATGGAGTACTAAAGTCCCGGAGTGTTGGTTTACCACGTGGTTACAATCGTCTTGGCCGGGTTCGGTGCTGGCGCGATTAATGCGATCGTCGGATCTGGCACTCTGATTACGTTCCCCACGCTGGTCGCTCTTGGTTATCCACCGGTCACATCGACTGTGTCGAACGCGGTTGGTCTGGTGGCTGGTGGTGTATCGGCTACCTGGGGTTATCGCGCTGAGCTGGGCGGTCAGTGGAATCGGTTGCGCTGGCAGATCCCAGTATCGTTGATTGGTGCGGTGCTGGGTGCTTTCCTGCTCCTGTACCTTCCTGAGAAAGTGTTTGCCGCGATTGTTCCGGTGCTTCTCGTGTTGGCTTTGGTGCTGGTGGTGGTCGGCCCGCGGGTTCAGTCCTGGGTGCGGCGTCGGGCCGAGATAGCCGGCTGCATCACCGAACATGTCACGCCGGCACGGATGGCTGTGCTGGCGCTCGGTACCTTCGCTATCAGCGTTTACGGCGGTTATTTCACTGCTGCGCAAGGCATCCTGCTGGTCGGCGTGATGGGTGTATTGTTGCCGGAGTCGGTGCAGCGTATGAACGCGGCGAAGAATCTTTTGGTGTTGTTGGTGAATATTGTTGCAGCAATAAGCTATATGTTGATATCCTTTGGCCGGATCAGCTGGCCGGTAGCTGGGCTGATTGCCGCGGGCTCACTAGTTGGGGGATCAGTCGGGGCCTGTTATGCCCGCCGGCTATCGCCGAGTACATTGCGTGTCACCATCGTGGCGGTAGGCCTAATCGGGCTGGTTCGCTTGCTGGCGATGTAGAGCGGGGGTCGGTTCCCGGAATCCCCCAGGATCGCCATGGATATCATTGCTACCCCGGTACGGGGTACTACGGTGTCTTCTTACGTTCTTCGCTCGCGACGTTACGCGTAGGGGTTAGTTCGCTGCTGTGAATTCTCTACGATCCAGCAAGCAATGGCGTGGGCCAAACTGTTCGGTATCGGGCTGTCGCATCACCAACTGGCTGTGGTTGTCGCGAGTGAGCATCCGCGGTCAGGAAAATGGGTAGTGCGCCTCTGAACCCACGTGCTTCGACGATTCGATCCACGATCGGCTGGCAATCTACCAGACGCAATTCGATATCGCTACGACGACACCGATTTCCCGAGTAGGCCAGAATGGCGGGTAAGCATCAGGCCATGACATCCAGACCGCTGACGTCGACAACGAAGGATCTCTGGCGGGGTGACGACGGAGGCCACCTTGCCGATCAGGTGGCGCCAGATG
>NZ_QAYL01000035.1 GCF_003408705.1 Mycobacterium uberis | reverse complement strand
ACCCTCGACCAGCATATCCCACAAGTCGTCGGGAGAATCAACCCCACCCGGGAAACGGCACGACATACCAACGATCGCGATCGGCTCATTCGACCGCTCCAACAACGCCCGGTTGGTGCGTTTTAGGCGTTCAACCTGGACCAACGCTTTGCGCAGTGCTTCAGTCGCATGCTGGAGTTGATCAACCATTACTAACCTCGCCTAAAATTGGCCGTCTCTGAACGCCGGATGCGGCTCTAGCCGAATCACAAAAGGCGCTGCACGAAGCGACGTCGTTGTTTCTTCGGCCGATATCGATTTTTTGACCAGCGTCGTACTGCTTCGTTAACCCACGAATGTCGCTGGTGAGTATGGCCAACTCCGGCAGAATTTCAAAACTTCGGATACTCTCAAGTTTCTACGCATCGAACTGCCGTGGCGCCTATGCTGACGAAAAACGACGCGGCCAGGCCACCTTAGACACCCACTCGTCGGCAGCCCGGGCAAGCCTGGATCAGCACTTCACACAGTTCGCGCAGTTCAATCGCACTGGCTCCTTCATCGAGTGCTGTGGCTACATCCTCTGCTGCGCATCGCACCTGATACACGCGATCCGACAGATCGGCCGCATTGTCTGCCGACAGCACGACCGCATCCGCGGGCAAGGCCCCAGCCTCACCGCGGTTGATCAAGGCCCGTTGCTCATATGCGCGCTGCCGGCAATACTGGCGGCGCCGACCCATACCGACATAGGTTACATCTCGACCACACCAGCGGCATGGCTGGGTCTTAGAACGACGCGTCACACTTGCCGACTTTAGTCCGCACGAGTCCGTAACCTCGGTATCGTTGATGATAATGTCGTATGCTCTGCATGTAAGCGAGGGAACCATACGGACTGCCGTAACGTTTGGCAAGCGGAGAGGATTATCCACACAGGAGCCAAGAGCTCACAGCACTACTTAAGGAGTACGCCAGTGGCTGATCGAGTCCTGAGAGGTAGTCGCCTCGGGGCCGTGAGCTACGAGAACGATCGCAACCATGACCTCGCGCCACGTCAGATAGCGCGGTACCGTACCGACAACGGCGAGGAGTTCGAGATCCCTTTCGCGGACGACGCTGATATCCCCGGCGCCTGGCTGTGCCGCAACGGTATGGAAGGCACTCTAATTGAAGGTGACTTGCCCGAGCCTAAAAAGGTCAAGCCACCGCGCACGCACTGGGACATGCTGCTGGAGCGCCGATCCATCGAAGAGCTCGAAGAGCTACTCAAGGAGCGCCTCGATCTGATCAGGTCGCGCCGCCGCGGCTGACCGGGTTATCCACGCGAGCCGTTCGAGCGCGCTGGAACCGCCCGTCAATACCCCATCGAGTGACTTTGACCAACGCCTCGCAAATATTGGATCCACTCATCTTTGACATACCAAGCTCACGCTCGGTGAAGGTAATCGGCACTTCGATGATGACGAAACCGTTATTTACAGTGCGCCACGTTAGATCGATCTGGAAGCAGTAACCCTTGGAGTCCACACCGTCAAGGTCGATTGCCTCGAGCACTTCGCGGCGGTAGGCACGGTAGCCGGCGGTGATGTCGTGGACACCAATGCCGAGCACCAAGCGAGAGTAGGTGTTGGCCGTCTTGGATAAAGCCAGGCGCCGCCACGGCCAGTTCCGCACTATCCCCCTATCGACATAGCGCGAACCAATGACAAGGTCGGCTCCCGCGTCGACGGCCTCGAGTAGACGGTGAAGCTGTTCGGGCGCGTGACTGCCGTCCGCGTCCATCTCCACAAGCACCGAATAGTCCCGACTCATCCCCCAGGCAAACCCTGCCAGGTACGCCGCACCCAAACCACCTTTGGCGGTGCGGTGCATCACATACGTACCATCCGGATCGGCTTGCACCAGCTGATCAGCGAGTACGCCTGTACCATCGGGACTGCCGTCGTCCACGATGAGCACATGCACCCCTGGGCATGCGTCCTTCAATCGCCCATGAATCACCGGCAGGTTCTCCCGCTCGTTGAAGGTAGGGATAATAACCAGAACGCGCTGACTGGGGTGATTACCCGATATCTGGCACGTAGGCTGGCCCGTGGTCATTTAGCTCCTCTGTGTCGCCCGAAATAACGCCTCTGTCGACCGCTCCTGTGAAGCGGAGTGTAGTCACCACCCGGCTCGGGTGGATGGCGGTCGATACCCCCCTCGGGGGAAGGGTCAACACCGCCCTCAGATTCATCTAGCGCACCCGAGTCTTCAGACCCGCCGGTGAGCCTAGACCCAAAGCTATTAAGACACGGGAACCATCGATTGTTCCGCATAGCGACGAGCGTGACTGCTCCAGCCACTCCTACAAGGACCAACTGCATGGTCAAACCCCAGCGGGTAGCTGGCGTCAGCCTCGTCTTAAGATGCACTCGCATGTCCAGGTAGGCGGGCGCAAAGAAATCGGTGCGGACCAGTTCGCTGCCGTCCGGCGCGATCACCGAGCTGATCCCGGTGGTACCGGCGACTACCACATATCGGTCATGCTCCACGGCTCGGACTTTGGCGAAGGCCAGCTGTTGCTCACTCATCCTTTTGTTAAAGGTGGCATTGTTGGTGGGCACCGCCAACAACTGGGCGCCATTGCGGACCCCCTTTCGCGCAGCGCGGTCGAAGATCACTTCCCAGCAGGTGGCCACCCCGATAGGAACCCCTGCGATACGCACGACACCACTACTGTGGCGGGGCACGATGTGGCTAGCCCGGTCGGCATACCCGGAAAGACGCTTAAAAAGCCACGGCATCGGCAAATACTCGCCAAACGGCTGCACGATTTCCTTGTCATGGCGGTCGGCCGGCCCAGTACCAGGATTCCAGACGATTACCGTATTGGTGTACTCAGGGGCTTGTTGCATGTGGCCGGAGACATCAAGCACGGTGCCAACCAGGATCGGAGCGCCGATCGCCGTGGCCACCGCCGCAATCTCTTGCCCAGCGTCGCCGTTAACCAGCGGATCGATATCCGACGCGTCCTCGGGCCAGATCACGAATTGAGGTTGCGGGACAATCCCGGCACGAACATCCTCGGCCAGTCGCAGCGTCTCGCGAACGTGGTTATCTAGCACAGCCCGACGTTGCGCGTTGAAGTCAAGGCCGAGCCGCGGCACGTTGCCCTGTACCGCCGCGACCGTGATCACGGGTTCTCCGCCCGACCCCGCACCCGCGTGCCGCACTTGGGGCCAAACGACGCCGGCGGTCAACAACACCAGGCATATGCAGACACCTGGCAACATCACCGCCGGTGGTAGATCGCTCCTACCTGGCTGGCCGCTGTTTCGCCACCACTTCACAATTTCCATTGCGATCGCGGTCGTGCTGCATCCCACCAGAACAATCGCCATCGGAAGCAGCGGAGCGCCACCGAGTTGGGCTAATGGCAGCAACGGGCCATCGGCTTGGCCGAAGGCTACCGACCCCCAGGGAAAGCCTCCGAACGGAACAACCGACTTCAACCACTCCTGCGCCGTCCACACCACCGCAAACCAGATCGGCCAACCCGGAAGCTGTCCCACTACGACAGCGAGCAGGCCAAAGAGACCGGGAAAAAGCGCGGCCGCGGTCGCCAGCACCAACCAGGGCATGGCACCCACGAGAGTGCTGATCCACGGCAACAACGGCAAATAGAACGCCAACCCGAATAGGAATCCATAGCCCAGACCACCCATCAGTGTCGTGGTTGGATGTATCAAGACCCAAGCCAACATTGCGAAGGCGACAACGGCGGCCCACCACCAGTTCAGCGACGGGAAGCTGGCACAAAGCAGCAAACCGGCCACCACGACGACTAACAGTCGTAGCAGACGCGGCACCAACACAGAACCTATTTGCGCCAGCGCATGGCACGCCATGGCCCGCGGCTGAACGACTCGGCTGGGAACGACGGGCATGTCGAACGCTTCGGTCACCGGGTCGTCATCGACCGAGTCAATATCGATAGTCTCATCAGCCATAGATGACAGCACCCCAGTGCATAGTTCGGCGGCAACACGGCACGACGTCGGTCGAGCCTAGCCGCGGTAATGCGAGCACCCACGGACACGGGTCAGTAGACCAACGCTGGACGGCATTATGGGGCGCACTGACATCAAGCGCTCCGGTGTCCCACATGGCATAGGAGGCCAGCGTGCCAGGCATTAGGGTGCCGACCTTGTAGTCGCGGGTCGCGGCAGCGAATGCCACCTGCACCGAGACAGCACTTCCGGGAGTGTAGTGATTGACCACTGACTGCACACTGACCCACGGATCAAAATCTGTCGCCGAGACGTCGGATCCTAGTGCGAGAAACACGCCTTGGGCTGCTAGCAGCGCCAGTGGGTTGAGTTCGCTGCTTCGCTTCACTCCAAGGCGACGGGTGTACATGCCACTGCCGCCGCAGAGCGCATCAAAATGCGGTTGCACGCTGGTGACGATGATGCCCCATACCCCTAGTTGTGCAGCCTGATCCGCGGTCACCGTCTCGATGTACTCCAGACAGTGCTCACACCAGGCCATCGCAACTACCCTGAGGTCCGCGACGACCCTTTTGAAAGCAGCGAACACCGCTGAGACCGCCGCATCGCCGATGACGTAGAACCTCGCTGTCACCTGCGCATCGGTACAAGCTCGCAGATGCGTCTCTATGGCATTGGGCTCAATGTAACAACAGGTGCCCGTCTGATCCGGCGCGTCCGTGTACAGCTGATGTGGCCAGGCTGTATGCGATCCGAGAGCCCCGTCGACGAACAGGTCACCGGCCAAACCGCGAGTCTCGTTCTCCCGCTCCAGTGCACGAGCAGCTGCCGATGTAGTCACCAGCTCGCCCCAGTAACCAATAACTTCGACACCATGGTTGAGGACGCGAACCTGTAGCCAGTCATCGAGCCCGCCAATGTTGGGGACGACGCATTCATACACTGCGACAATGCCGGCTGTGGCGGCCGTTGTTTTAGCGTTGCGGTCCGGTCTTCGGCTAGCTGCGGGGCGGCCAATAGATCACGGGAGGTGGCCCACGCTAAATGATGCGTATCGCCGGTCAGCGGCAGCTGAGCCGCGAAACCGGCCATCGCCACTGCCACTTTTGGAACCAGCCGGGGCAGCCCAGTTGAAGTCAGCCCAAAGTGTACGTCCACGCATGCTAGATAGACAGGCCCTTCACCGCGCACTGCATCCAGATCGTTGGTACTCGGCGCGGCGTGATCCGGGCCACGCCGATTTGTCCCACCCGTGCCCCACACCGGCTGGTTCGGATAGGCGACCGCGTAATCGGCGACCATCTGAATGCAGTGCGGGCGCGCGACAGCTAAGCGTAAATCCAGTCCACTAAGCATCAAGCAAGCCGCGCTTAGGTGAATATGGCTGTCCACAAATCCCGACACCACGAACTCACCATCAAGATCCTCTACGTCGACGTCCGGAAACTGGCTGCGGCCGACGTCGTCGCTACCGAGCCAGGCGACAACAGCGCCACACACCACCATCGCAGTAGCTGCAGGGTTATGGCGTCGATCTGCGCGGCAGCATGGGAGTCGATCAAGTCACCACCTGAGTCAGCGTCACTGTCTGCACCACTCCTGGTATGACGAGCTCACGTTGTCAATCAGCCGACGCCGCGACGACGGCAATACTCGACCAGCACGCTATACAGCAACAGATCACCTAAGTACAGACGTATCACATCGCAGCCGGCAGGATCGATGTCGGCTAAAATAAGTAATAATAGTAATAATACGATAAAGCGACCAAGATGTACTACTAATATGCTGTAGTGTCAATGAACCGATGTCGACGACTTTCGGGCCAGGTGAACAGTGCACCAGTAGATCGCCGGGCATGATCGAACCCAGATAGAAGCACACCTGGCATCTTTCCAGGAGCCGTTGACTGTGGACGATAATCAGGTCGGCAGCACCCAGTCCTGCGCCGATGAAATACACCATCACTTTGTTACCGTCCCTTGGGTGACCGGCATCTGCGCGCGTCAACCAGTGAAGTCGCCCAGCGAATCGCCATTAATAACGCTGGAAGCGTTACAGCTGGCTGCCAAACTGCTAGTATAATTGTGTCAGGAAGGCTTCGGACTCCGCAGTGACAACGTTGACGGCCAGACGTCCATTAGCGGGAAGTCTATCTAGGTAAACGTCCAGGAGGCCGGGCTGGGTGAGACTACCGACGACGAAGATCACCGATGGCGCAGCAGCGCACATATCGATTTCTAAATCGAAGACCGCGGCGTTGAGTCCGATGTTGCGGCAGCGTCGTTCATCACGTTCAAAGGCCACCGCGACGCAGATCCGCCAACTTCGACACCACTCGACCGGCGATGCTTCCTGGACCTGCGCCGACGTCCTATATAGTTGCTGCCCGGGACGCAGCACCAACGCCGCCAAAGTCACTACTCGTATCCGGTGTTTGGTGAGCTGCCCGTCGTGGACAAAAACGTCGCCAAGCAACAATGACGTGCGTTCGTCACGTAAGTAACGGAACCACAACCACGTTGAGATCGTCGACGTCCGTGGGGGTTGTGCTGACCCATCCCCGCGCGCTGCCGTCACGGCGATATTTGCCGGGTCACCAAGCTGTTCGAGTACACTGAAGTCTAAGGTAGCCCGTCCGCATGTGTCTAGCACCTCCGCTAGCGTGGTCGGCGTGGACCGGTCGCTGGACAAAACAACACCACCACGTGACCGTCACGTCGTACCCGCAGTGCACGGCAATATGATGATTAAGCGTATCACCTTGGTGTCGTGGACGTTCCGGTACACGCCAGCGTCACAGCCGACATGCGCGGCAGCATGGTGACTCGGCTGGCACCATGGAGCCGAATCAGGGTGCTGCTGCTGCCCTGGCATTGCTGCGGGCCAAGCTACAATCCGGAGACGATGTAGATGGTGTCTTCACCGATGAACAGTGCTTGCAACGCCGGCGTTATTTGCGACGGTTACTCTCGCCGCGATGCAGCCAACGTGCCATCGAGTAGGTCGCGTTCTAGCTTTGACCCGTAAATTACTATAGCCCCTCGTAATTCGGAATGCGATACCTCGGATAGGCCGGCCAGTACCGTCGGTACCAATGCCGACAACGACGAGCATCACAGTATCCATCACTACATGCGATGCAGCAACAGCCGCATCGCGAAGAACATCGACCGTCGTACCCATGGGATTCAGACCGTGCGTCGCCTTTTAGCCAACACACGCGCGGTCGCGGCAGCCACTTGTTCCGTGATACTGGACAGCGACACCGGCGTCATACCCGCTGTCATACGCCCGATAACAAATCTTAGGACAGCAATCAGCAATCGCACTCCGGCTGCCATACAGTGCATCTGCCAACCCTCTGGTGAAACCATCCGAGCCGACCTTGTCATTGCCGTAGACATTATTTTAGCGTGGCGCACCTCAACCACCAAAGGAGAACACCACCAGCAAGCCCTTGTCGGCCCGATGCATAGCTGCTGCCAAATGGGTGAGTAGACTGACCTGCGTGACGTAGTCGGTGTGCACAATGGCCACCCCATGCTCTGCGTTTATCTCGGTACGGACCTGGTCGCCAAGAAGTCCACAGACCAACACCGCGGTACCGATAGGGACCCTGACTGCCGACGATCGAGGCGACCAACAGGCTGTGCACACTGGGGAGTTGGTCGGCGTGGCGCTATACCAGCATGATCGTAGCACCAAGTGCTGGTCGTCGCGCGAGCTCGACACCGATCCCGCCGCGGCCGACCAAAATTACCACCGGAGCGGTGCCCGTGTCATCCACGACTGCGATTATTGCCTGCGCTAGCGTGAAAAATGATGGCAAATACCGCCACACGGCTCACCGACGACGCACTGGCGTTCCTTACCGAACGCCATCTGGCCATGTTGACCACACTGCGGGCCGATAACTCGCCACATGTGGTGGCGGTGGGTTTCACCTTCGACCCCAAGACACACATCGCACGGGTTATCACAACCGGCGGTTCCCAGAAAGCGGTCAACGCTGACCGCGGCGGGATCGCTGTGCTCAGCCAGGTGGACGGCGCTCGGTGGTTGTCGCTGGAGGGCCGAGCGTGTGTGAACAGTGAACTCGACGCCGTCCGCGACGCTGAGCTACGTTACGCGCAGCGCTACCGCATCCCGCAAGCCAACCCACAAAGAGTGGTCATTGAGGTCCAGGTGAAGCGAGTGCTAGGGTCTTCTGCTCTGCTCGACCACGGCGGGGGATAACTTCCGGGGTGTATCGCTGCCTCGCAGTATCGGCGGAATTGTCACTATCGGAAATGGTGTAACAGTCCCTTTCGCCCCAACACCCCGGGAAATAGATCCCCAGCTCAACCGAAAAGGCCATGCCTACAGTCAACGGCAAATCGTTGCCGTTGACGATATAGGGCTCTTCATGGACCGGCAGCCCAATACGGTGTACGAAATGTTCCGCGAGTCCAGCCTCGGCCAACACTTCTCGAGTGGCCGTGTCGCAGTATGCGACAGTCCAGTCACGCCTGTACGGACCACCTCAAAGGCCGCGCGTTGGACCCATTGTAGAAAAGAATGTTGTTGCATTACATCGCTGCTGGAATCGTTTATGCTGTATGTACGGATATAATTGGAATGAAATTCATGCATGTAAGTGCCCCCAGGTCGACCGCGGCGATGTTCCCGATCCTCAGTTCACGATTTGAGTATTCGTGATGCGGATTGGTGCCATGCGGTTCGTAGCAACAACCACTTCGGCGACTTCAGCGGCTACCTCGAACTCGGCTCGGCTTGGGACTAAAGACTTCGGCGCCACGATCGTCGACCCGACCAGCTGGAGGCAGCACCAACGCGATTAATCGCTTGAACGTCTAAACTCGCGAACCGAACAAATAGCGCAGGTCGTTGCCCGGAGGACTGATGACCAGGTCGGTCAGTCCTACTACGGCGGTCGCGACGGCAGCCACAGCTAGCAGCGTGGCATACATCTCGGTTTCGAATCAGTGAGAATTCACGGCAGCCAGGCTAACCACACAGCCAACGGCGCTAACAGGATAGCCAGACATGCCCACACCCTTGCTATTGCTCGACGGCACCAGCATGAGGTTCTGCTACTAATATGGGAAGCTGTCATTCATCACGGTTCCCGGAGTTCAGCCAGTCAACGACGTGCGCGGATTCATCGATTCGATGGCGGTGGTGATCACCCAGCGACGGCCAAGCCGGCTGGTGATCTGCTTAGATGTGGATTGGCGACCGCAATTCAGGATCGACCTGCATTGCATCACATAAGGCTCAACGCTTAGTTGAAATAAGCAACGACCAGCCCAACATCGAAGAAGTGTCCGACGACCTAACACCGCAGGTGAACATAACAATGGCGCTGTTAGACACGTTCGGGATCCCGACGGGGAATATGCCAGGTTTCGAGACCGACGACGTACTGGACTACCCTGGTAGCTCAGGAACACAGAGATCCAGCCGTGGTAGTCAACTGCGACTTGCTGCAGTTGGTGGCCGACACCCCCGTCTCTGTCGGGGTGCGATACCCCGGCCGCGGATAGGCCAAAGCCACCTTGCACGGGCCACCGCAATAGCTGAACGCTTTTCCGTGCCGGCGGATCGCGCCCAGGAACAGCATATGTCGAGCTTGTACTCTTGCCCGGCAATCCGTCCGACGGTTTGCCGGGTGTTCCCGGTGTCGGCGAGAATACGGCGACTACGCTGCTAGCGCAGCACGGCTTGCTGGATCAAATCCTAACCGCCACCCATAACCCCGCATCGGGGATGGCCAATAGATTGCGGATAAAACTGCTGACCGCAACATCCTGCATCCAAGACGCAGGATTCGGTGATGCAGGTAGCCGCCAACACGCCCATCAGGCTTTCCACGCTCACGAATGCGCTACTGTTGGTCGGCCACTTACCCAGGATGCATCGGTAAGTTAGCAACTCAACTGGACGTCGGATCATCCTTCGCACGACTACAGAAAACACTCGCCACACTGCCCGCGTGACGAAAGTCCGCCTACTGTGGTCGGCCAACCTCGTAGGTGCCCTTGTCGTCCTGGAAGGTCACCGTCACGCGCTTCTGCGCGCCATCGATGCTGACGCTGCAGTCGAAGGTGCCACCCTTTTTGACAGTAGGGTTTGCGCCGTTATTACATTTGACGTCTTTGACATTCTTTGCACCGTAGCCGTTAGTCTCGTCGGTCAGGATCTGCTGCACACCGGTCTGAGCTTTGCTGACGTCCAACTTGGTGGTAACTAACCACGCTGGCCACAAAAAACCGGTTACTAAGATGGCAGCGAGAATTATAACACCAAATACGCCGACAATGCCACCGATCAGGGCAACAGAACCTTTCGTTCCCGGTTGTTCATAAGGCTGGAACTGCTGCGGGTACTGACCTGGCTGACCATACTGGCCAGGTGGCGGGTACTGACCGGATACAGCGAACTGAGGAGGCTGCCCGTAGCCAGGCGCAGCCTGTGGATATTGATACGGATAAGCAGGCTCAGTCGGTTGCTGGTAGTGAGGGTATTCGGGAGGCGTGTACGCCGGCGGGTGCCAGGTCGCGTCTTGGGCTGGTGACTGCTGTTGCCAGGGTGACGCTTCCCGGGTCGGCTGGTCCGAGGAGTGGTTTTCCGCACCCTCGCCGGGCGGTTGCCACTGCGTACCCGGGCCGAATCCGTGCGGTTCGCTCATCGTTTCTCCTCAGTTGTCTTGCTTCCTTGACACATCCGGGATGTAACCGTAGCTCCGGCCTAGCTTACCCGGCGTCAACTGCGACGACGCCGCGCCGGACATCGTTGATTGCGCGTTTAGCTGTGGCTCGCAGATCAGGCTCAGGGGCGGCGTTGCGAAGTTGATCCAGTAGGTCGAGCACCTGGCGACACCAGCGCACAAAATCCCCAGCCGACAACGGTAAACCGTTGCCCGCCGCGTCGGCCGCGGCTAACGCTGCCGCCAAATCACCGGTCCGAGCCCAGCGGTAGATGACGCTGACAAACCTGTCGTCGGGTTCACGACTCAACGCAATCTGGTGCCGTTGCTCATCGGCGCGCAAGGTCGCAGAAAGCCTCGCAGTCTGCTGCAGCGCCTTACGTAACCGCGGCGTGGGTGCTTCGGTGCCGACTAGGCCACCGGGGCCGTCGCCGCCACGCGTCTCATAGAGCACAGCCGAGACCACGGCCGCTAACTCCTCGGGTCGCAGGCCCACCCACACACCAATCCGCAAACATTCAGCGACCAACAGATCGCTTTCGCTGTAGATACGGGCCAACAAACGGCCGTCATCAGTGACTTGTGGATCAGTGGTTGGGCCGTGGATAAAGTCACGCTCGATGAGCAGCCCAACGATCCGATCAAAGGTCCGAGCCAACGAGTTGGTGGCTGCGGTCACCTTCCGCTGCAGCTGCGCGTTGTCGTGTTCGATGCGCAAATAACGCTCGGCCTGCCTCAACTGGACGTCCACGCCGGGCGCGTTATGTGACCGATGGCGACGCAGTTGTGCACGCAATGACGCGAGCTCGGGATCGTGAAAGGCATCGTCATTGGTACCGGTCTGGTCACCGTCTCCGCGCCGGACCTCCGGAATCGACAGCCGTGTGGCGGCTGATCGCAGTGCCGAAGCCAGCTTGCGGCGAACTCGCGGCTGGCGATGTTCGACTCGCTTGGGCAACGTCATCGACCCAACTGGCGCAGCCGCATCCGAGTAGTCTGCCGAGGAAACCCGCCCCGCCCATCGGTGCTCGGTGAGCACCAACGGCCGCGGGTCGGAGCTGTCGCGAGCCGACTCGAGGACCACTGCCAGCCCGCCGTGACGACCATGCGTGATGGTGATAATGTCGCCTCGCTGTAATGCGGCCAATGCATCGTTGGCCGCCTGCCGGCGCTGTAGCCGAGACGCGTGGGACTGCGCACGCTCTATCTCTGCGATCCGCGCACGCAGCCGTGCGTATTCGAGGATCGGCGCATCCGGCCCGCCCAGTTCGGCGGCAATATCGTCGAGCGTCCGGGTGCCGCGCTCGATGCCTCGGACCAGGCCGACGACGGACCGGTCAGCCTGATACTGGGCAAACGACTGCTCCAGCAGCTCGTGCGCCTGCTCGGTACCCATCCGGTGTACCAGGTTGACCGTCATGTTGTATGACGGCGCAAACGAACTACGTAGCGGAAAAGTACAGGTGGAGGCCAGGCGGGCCACCGCTGACGGTTCGCAGGTATCTTCGCTGGGTTGCCAGATCACCACGGCATGCCCCTCGACATCGATGCCCCGCCTGCCGGCGCGGCCCGTCAGCTGAGTATACTCCCCCGGCGTCAGCGGTACGTGCTGTTCGCCGTTGAATTTCACCAGCCGCTCCAGTACCACCGTGCGCGCAGGCATATTGATGCCTAGTGCTAACGTCTCGGTAGCAAACACCGCCTTCACCAACCCGGTGGTGAACAACTCCTCGACAGTGCGTCGGAACGCCGGCAACATCCCAGCGTGATGGGCGGCCAGACCGCGCAGCAACCCCTCCCGCCACTCGTAGTAGCCGAGCACCGCCAGGTCAGCGTCCGCTAGATCACCGCACCGGTGGTCGATCACCTCTGCGATCTGGGCGCGCTCCTCCTCGCTGGTTAACCGCAGTGACGAACGTAGGCACTGCTGAACTGCAGTGTCACAACCGGTCCGGGAGAACACAAACATGATCGCCGGCAATAGCCCTTCGGCGTCTAGAAGTGCAATCACCTCCGGGCGCGCGGGTGGCCGGTAGAAGCGCGGCCGGACACCACCTCCCCGCTCCGCCTGCCGGCGGGGACTTCGCCAGTCCATAATTCGGTCCGCCTCACGACAATGCGCGATGTGACGCAGCAGGTCCGGGTCGACACGGGACTGGTCGGTGTTACTGCCGTAATCAAACAGGTCAAACAGGCGCTTACCCACTAGGATGTGTTGCCACAACAACACCGGCCGATGCTCGTCGACCACCACTATCGTGTCGCCGCGTACAGTCTGGATCCAGCCACCGAACTCTTTGGCGTTACTTAACGTTGCTGACAGGCTGACCACTCGCACCTCATCGGGCAGATGCAGGATCACTTCCTCCCATACCGGACCCCGCATCCGGTCAGCGAGAAAATGCACCTCATCCATCACTACGTGGGAAAGTCCTTGTAGTGCAGGCGAATCGGCGTAAAGCATGTTTCGCAGCACTTCGGTGGTCATCACCACCACGGGCGCATCGCCGTTCACCGATTGGTCACCAGTGAGCAGCCCAATCCGGCCCCGGCCGTAGCGTGTGGTGAGATCGGTGTGCTTTTGGTTGCTCAATGCCTTCAGCGGTGTAGTGTAGAAGCACTTGCTACCTGCCGCTAGCGCAAGGTGCACAGCAAACTCACCGACCACAGTCTTACCGGCTCCGGTCGGGACACATACTAGCACACCATGGCCGCGTTCGAGCGCCGCACACGCCTGCTGCTGAAAGTCATCAAGCGAGAAAGACAGTTCCGCGGTGAACCGGGCCAGTTCAGCCAGATCGGTCACGTCGTCACCGCACAGCGTCGACGTTTATGTGACGTCGTCATGAGCTGTGGCAGTATACAACGGTTTCGGTATCGGCGAGGGTAGCTCGATAATGGACGTTTCATCGTCGGCGACTGAGGCTTCACGCTTGGCTTTGCGTTTGTCGTGCAGCCGAGCTATCTGGATGGCCAGCTCGAGCAGCACAGTCAGAGCAGCCCCAAGCGCCGTCATCGAAAATGGATCGGATCCAGGCGTGAATACCGCCGCGAACACAAACATCGCGAATATCAGACCGCGCCGCCACGACTTTAGCCGCTGATAAGTCAGCATCCCAGCGATGTTGAGCATGACGATCAGCAGTGGGAACTCAAAGCTGACCCCGAAAACCACCAGCAGGTTCAAAAGAAAGCCGAAATACCGGCCACCGGAAAGCGCGGTCACTTGCATGTCGCTGCCGACCGTCAGCAAGAAACTCAACGCTTTAGACAGCACCAAATACGCCAACACGGCACCGCCAGCAAACAGCACCGCGGACGGGATCACAAAGGCTATTGCTAAGCGACGTTCCCTCGTGTAGAGCCCTGGCGTGATGAACGCCCAGAACTGATAAAACCACACCGGGCAGGCCAGCACGATACCTACGGTCATCCCGGCCTTAAGTCGCAGCATAAATTGGTCGAACGGCGCTGTAGCCAACAACCGACACTGCCCGTCGGCGCTGATATCCGCACGTACCGATTGCGGCAACGAGCAGTACGGATGCCGTAACCACTCACCGAGGCTTTCTACCCCGAGGATGGAATGCGAGTACCAGATGAACCCGAAAATCGTGGTTACCACGATTGCAGCCAACGAGATCAATAGCCGGGTTCGTAACTCAGCCAGGTGTTCGACTAGCGACATCGTCGCGTCTGGACTAGTGCGACTGCGCCTCTGGCGAGGGTTAAGTTGTTTGAGTAAACCGCAGGCGTGCACTGACGCCCGGAAACCGCTCACGACGTTCGGTCAGTGACACTCAGGGACCGGGACGGTGCTGCCGGGCTAAGTCGGCCACGCCTTTGGGTACCCCTGATCGGTCGACGACGGCAGATTGACCCGCAGGAGTGGGGGTTGGTATCGGTGTCTCAAGGGCGGACACTTCTACCTCGTTCTCGGTCTGCATTTCACGTAGTTCGGACTTGAAGATGCGCATCGACTTACCCAACGAGCGCGCTGCATCGGGGAGCCTTTTGGCACCGAATAGCAGGACCACTACAACAGCGAGGATCGCCCAGTGCCACGGACTCAGACTACCCATTTTGATTACCTCCAGACGTCCTAACCTGATGCTATCGCAGCAGCGCCTGAGTCGTAACCCGGTAGGACTGAAGGGCAGCTACCGCGGCATCCTGCACTCGCTGCGCAAGCGCCCCCGGTGCTTGTACCTGCACAGCCGATCCGAAGCCCAGCACCAGACGCGTCATCCAATCATCCGAGGCATACGTCATGACCGCCTGGAATGATCCGTCCGGCAACTCTTGGACCTCCCGCATCGGATAGTATTCGAATATCCACGACGCCGAACGCGCCACCCAGAGCGTCGCCGAAGGCAGCGACGGGTCGCCGTCGAAGAGCGATGTGTCGGGCAACGCCTGCCGCGCTGGCTCGGGTGGGGCGGCCGGCTCATCCAGCTCACGCGCCGTCATGATCCGGTCGAAGCGGAACAGCCGTACCCCTTCGGCTTCCCGCGACCAGGCTTCCAGGTAACTGTGTTCGCCTACCAGCAGTACTCGGATGGGGTCGACGATCCGACTAGTCAGAGTGTCATGCGACGCGGAGTAGTAGTCGATCACCAGTGCCTGTTTGTCCCGCACCGCCGCACGCACTGCGGCCGCGGCACGGCTCTCGACGGACGGCCGCATGTCGACATCGGCCACCGCTCCGGTGGCCGATGTCGACATGCGGCCGGCTGCGGCCTCGATCTTGGCGATCGCGCTGTGCGCCGCTTCCGGATCAACCACCCCCGGAATGTCAGCTAGTGCCCGAAGCGCCACCAACAGCCCGGTGGCCTCCGGCGACGTCAACTTTAACGGCCGGTCAATGCCCGCCGAGAAAGTCACCTCGATGGTGTCACCAGAGAACTCGAAATCAATTAAATCACCAGGGCCATAGCCAGGAAGGCCACACATCCATAGCTGGTTAAGATCCTGCTCTAGTTGCTTAGTAGACACTCCCAAATCGGCAGCGGCCTCTGCACGGGTGATCCGCGGGTTGGCCTGGAAGTACGGCACCATGTTGAGCAACCGCACCAGACGGGTGGACAGCTGTGTCATGAAGGCTCTGCTCCCGCGTGGGCACGTAACCGGGCTAGCACGTCGTCACGCAAGACCTCCGGCTCAAGCACGACAACGTCGGCGCCGTGACCGGCGATGTCACGGGCCAGCCGGTCGATGGATCCGATGTCGAGTTCTACCACCTGACCGTCGCGGCCCGCTACCCTTCGCGAAGCGATCAACCTTCCGGCGCGTCGCAACGCGATAGCCCGTCCGTCGACCACCCACATCCGCGCCCGCCCGCCGATCGGCGTTTCGGCGATTGTGTCGGACACGATCCTACGCAGGTCGACACCGTCGGGAACGATAATAACGCCGGCCGGCCCGATTGGCGTGACTCCTGGACCGATCCGAGAGAGCCGGAAGGTGCGGGTGGCGTTGCGGTCGCGATCGTAGCCAACGAGATACCAACGACTGTTCCCGGTGACCACACCCCACGGTTCCACGGTGCGCGTGACATAGGGCTCCGCCCGCGACGGCCGATGCGGAAACCGCACCGCCTGCCGAGAACTAATGGCCGATAACAGGATCGACAAAACATCCTCTGACCCGCGCAGACCCGGCATCCCAGCTGGAGATGCGATAGCCACTGGCGCGTCGGGGTCGACGTCTACCCCTGCAGCGCGCAACTTGAGCAATGCGCCTTGGGTAGCGGTGATCAGTTCGGGCGATTCCCACAGCTGGGTAGCGACGGCTAATGTGGCCGCTTCGTCCGGAGTCAGCTCGACAGGAGGCAGTGCATACGCGTCGCGGTTGATGCGGTAGCCTTCCGAGGAGTTTAGTGTGGACACCTTGCCAACCTCAAGTGGTATGCCAAGGTCACGCAACTCGTTCTTGTCACGCTCGAACATCCGAGAGAACGCCTCAACGGTAGGACTGTCAGAGTAACCCGCGACGCTGGATCGGATCTTCTCAGCGGTAATGTAGCCCCGGGTCGACAGTAAGGCGATAACGAGGTTGACAAGCCGCTCGACTTTCGAGGTCGCCATAGCTACGTTACATGCTCGCGATCAACCGCTTGACCCGCTCGTCGACCGCGCGGAAGGGGTCTTTGCACAGCACGGTGCGCTGCGCCTGGTCGTTGAGCTTGAGGTGCACCCAGTCGACAGTGAAATCACGTCCCGCAGCCTGCGCAGCGCCGATAAACTCACCTCGCAACCTGGCGCGCGTGGTCTGCGGCGGATAGTCGACGGCCTCCGCGATATCTTCGTCGGTGGTGAGGCGCGCCGCCAATCCCTTGCGCTGTAACAGATCGAAGACACCGCGACCGCGCTTAATATCGTGATAAGCCAAATCCAGCTGAGCGATCTTCGGATCGGCTAACTCCATATTGTAACGGTCCTGGTAGCGCTGGAACAACTTGCGTTTGATTACCCAGTCGATCTCGGTGTCCACCTTAGCGAAGTCCTGGCTCTCAACGGCGTCCAGTTGCCGGCCCCACAGGTCAACAACCTGCTCGATCTGCGCGTTGGACTCCCGGGTCTGCAAATGTTCGACAGCCCGAGTGTAGTATTCCCGCTGGATGTCCAGCGCGCTGGCCTGACGCCCACCGGCCAGTCGTACCGGCCGACGTCCTGTGGTGTCATGGCTGACATCACGGATGGCGCGGATGGGATTGTCCAACGAGAAGTCGCGAAACGGAACCCCGGCTTCGATCATTTCCAACACGAGCACAGCAGTGCCCACCTTGAGCATGGTGGTGGTCTCGCACATATTGGAGTCGCCGACGATGACGTGCAACCGCCGATACTTCTCAGCGTCGGCGTGCGGCTCGTCGCGGGTGTTGATAATCGGTCGACTACGGGTGGTCGCCGAGGAAACACCCTCCCAGATGTGCTCGGCACGTTGTGATAGGCAGAACGTCGCCGTTTTGGAATTTTGCAGCACCTTGCCCGCACCGCAAATCATCTGGCGCGTGACTAGGAATGGCAACAGCACATCCGAGATGCGGGAGAACTCCCCGGCGCGCACGATCAGATAGTTCTCATGACAGCCGTAGGAATTGCCGGCCGAGTCGGTGTTGTTCTTGAACAGGTAAATGTCGCCACCAATACCCTCGTCGGCGAGCCGCTGCTCGGCATCGATGAGCAGGTCTTCCAGCACCCATTCGCCGGCTCGGTCATGGGTTACTAGCTGTACCAGGCTGTCGCATTCGGCGGTGGCGTACTCGGGATGGCTACCCACGTCGAGATAGAGGCGGGCACCGTTACGCAAGAAGACATTGGAGCTGCGGCCCCAGGACACCACTCGGCGAAACAGGTAGCGGGCTATCTCGTCCGGAGACAAACGACGGTGACCATGAAATGTGCAGGTGACACCGAACTCGGTTTCGATGCCCATGATTCGACGCTGCACGCATTTTAGGGTACTGGTTGTCTGATCATCGCGGTGAGCAAGCCACGTTACTAAGCATCCGGCTTGTCGAAATGAGTCCTTCGCATCACGAGGTTCACATCCCAGGCCTTCGGGTATGTAGCAGCATGTTTGGCGCCATGAGCGCTTCGTGTCACTGTTATTCAGCCTCCAGTACGATAGTTGCCTAGGCCTTCACCACTTGGACATCGTGCACCCAGTACCGTTGATAATGCACTTCTACAGCCACGACCCCCGAAGCGTTTTCCCACATATGTTTTGGTCACGATCAGCTTCTGCAACCGATTGCAATTCCGGTCAATCAGTACCAGGGCACCGCCATCGCACACACAGAGACACCGGCCTCCAGGACACAACAGAAGGCCTGTTTGGTAGCAAAAATCTCTATTAGTTCTTTGTTCGGTCCTTAACTATGGCTACGCTGGTATCGTCGACGATCAGATCAACCGGTGCATGTCGACATTGACAGTGAACACAGCTGCCGGTCAATAATAACAGTTATATGGGCACTCAAATCCCCGTATATCGGTACTATTCTGCACATGTCCAATTTCGCGGGCAGGTCCTACATCACCATCCGC
Source organism: Mycobacterium uberis (assembly GCF_003408705.1). GTDB lineage: Bacteria > Actinomycetota > Actinomycetes > Mycobacteriales > Mycobacteriaceae > Mycobacterium > Mycobacterium uberis. The sequence continues at coordinate 1,306 of NZ_QAYL01000035.1, read as the reverse complement.
CAGCGTGATGTGGTCACCTGTACTCGCATACCAGACAGTGGCTTAAGCAGTAGCATACTTGCGCGGATGCAGATAAGCCATTGCCCAACTTACGACGCATCGCACGTCATGCACGATTATTGCACTGTGCCAGTATTCTCTTAGAGGGAAACGCTGCGAAGACCTCCCTAGACCACCAGTCGACACACGCGAAGTCAGTGCTAACCGCCGACCCCTCAGGCGGACTCGGGTGCGCTGCAACCACCCAATCTTTGCGGCCTCAGCTGCCGGATTCTCGCCGATATTTGTATCAGCGTGCCACTGGAATAATGTGATGTGTGTCCAACTAGAAAAGAAATTAATTGAAGCGCTTGCTGTACATAGTTTTTTGCCACCGCTGAAAAGTCTGTGCAACAGAATCGTTAATAGCAGTTCGGGTACCGGCAATGTCACGATGCCGTTCTTGGGTGCATATATGTCAACCTAATTCGACAAGGAAGGGCTCAACGACGCGCTGCGCCGTGAGTTGTGCCCGCTCAGCGTGAGTGTCTTGATCCCAGCCGGGTGCAATCGAAACACCGACTTGGGATAAGCTACGCCCCTCCGTCGACCAGATCCTCGCCGCGACGGCGCCAGACGTGGCCGATACCTACTGCAGCTCACTCACAGCTTTCTAGACGCCAACAAGATAAAGGCGCGTACAAGCACGACGACGTCAAGTGGACTACTCCAACAAGGCGGCTACCGCGTTGTTGGCGAAGCGTACCAAGATCCGCTACCGCATCGGCGTGGACTCTTGGAGCAGCACGATAGCACACCGCGTGGTTCCGGATCAATTGATGGACGCGTTGATTGCGACCAGCCTCAAGGCATCCGCGAAGACAGCATACTGACGATGACTGTCTTGTTGAGCATCCAGCCAGGCGTGTTCGCGCCTCAAGAGTGTTCTCAGCATTACTAACTGCATGGTCTAACACTCGACTCGCCCTCGATCCGACACCGAACAACTTGTAATTCAGCATTTTTCGACTATTTCTCTTGACCACGCTGCTAGATATGAATCTCGTCCTCCGTCGCTTACAGACCGATGTCGTTGTAGAACTAATCTCACAAAGGAAATGTCAACTCTGTTAACAAACCCACGCCAATTGTACAAGGATAATCAACTACCGGTTTTTTACGTGACACTACTCGCAATTATGCAATAGGACTACGCGCTCGTGGTCTACCTTGTTGAGTGTTGTGTGGTTTTGTTTTATGTGGGGTGTGGTGGTGTGGGTTGTGGTGTGGGTCGATGGGTTGTGTGAGTTGATCTACTGTGTGGATG
>NZ_QAYL01000054.1 GCF_003408705.1 Mycobacterium uberis | reverse complement strand
CACGAAGTCGAAGAATCATGCGATGACCTCATACACCACATCCCTGGACTGGACCTAAATTGGTTGCTTTGCGACCCGGGTTGGTCATAGTACAGAGCTTGGCTTTTAATGGGTGACCCGTGGCGTTGCTGTGGCACCGAGCCAACTTGGTCTTGTCGAGCCCGATCGCGGCCTACCGCACTGCGGGCTAGCTGGTTCGTCCCTAGACTCGGCACAAAAGCGGTACCGATGAACGTTTAGAACTTCCAGCAAGACCACGTCGTCGCGGCAATGTCTCACCTTAACAGCAACGTAGGCGACTGTCTCACCCGTCCGTGGTCATCGTTTCAGGGGACTGATGAGTCCCCTGTTCCTAATGTAGTGTGTCGAGGACACCTCAACTAGCACGTGGCAACGGTCCCGGTTGGCTCAGTGATCGACTTGTATCACATCGTGCTGTTGGCGTAACTAGCATCGGAGGAACTGAGGAAAATCACGGCTCTGGCGATGTCACTGGTCTCTGTTGACCGGCCTAATGTGGTAGTGGTAGCTATCCTTATTTAGTGCGCTTGGCAGTAAAGTGATTTCTGGTGTTTCAGTTAGTCCGACGCCGAGCTTATCTGCCAATACGCAGGTGAGCTATTCCAACTCAGCTTTGGTCGCTCCATGGATTTCGGTTCCACTCGTAGGTGCCGGGGGTAGTGACATTTACTACGGCGCTGTCATCATGCGATCATCGCAGGTACCAATTGTTGAACCAAGCTATACGGTGCCCGCAACGTTGACGTGTTCGTCGAAAGTTGTGTTGTCGGTGTCTGCAGTCCTGACAAATTTGTAGATGCCGGCGTTGTTGATCAAGATATTCACTGGACCTGTCTCGGCAGCCCACTGGAGGACTTTGTCGAGATTGATGAGACTGACAGCGATGACATGTGCTTTTTCATCGGCATTTTCTGGATCGCATGAATGCTCTTGTCCCCGCGCTCGTCACTCCGGCCGTGTATGGTAATCGTGATACTGTGGTCCGCGAGTTGTAGCGCTATTTTGCGCCTGCTTCCAGACGTGGCATCGGTAGATCAATGCGGTGTAGCCGGCTAGTTAAACTGCCATCAAAACCCTGCCTCGGAAAGAAGAAATTCATTGAGTATATTCCTCAAAACGTGGGCAGGCCAGCGTTTATTCCCGCTATGGGCTTAACGCGACCGACATCTCGGCAGTGTGGCAGAGAAAAAGGCAGTTTCTCCTGGAGAATAGAGCTGTGCAGTGTTGATATCATGGCTGGTGTACCCGATCGCGACATCGATTCTCAGCTGCAGGTTAAAATTGCCACCGTGGGTGGTCAAACACGAATGCACTATAGATAATGGAAGCCCAGATGGTGTCACTGTCGACCAGTTGGTTCAGATCCTCGCGGATAGGTATAGCCATGATTTAGATGTCTCGTTGGCCTTGGTATAGACCTGAGCGGACAACAGCCCTGAATAGGGGACCGTCAACCCCTGCCAACCGGAGTTTGGGCAGCGCCTGCAAGATAGCATTGCGAATGTCCTGCGCATCAACTGGTAATGTCAGCGGCGGGTTCAAGCCGGCACTGCGGATGCCCTCGATTGGTGCCGTATCGTAGCCCTTGAAAAGGTGCGGTTCTCCGCGAACGTTAGCTTCTTAGTGACATTCCCAATTCGAGTTCTGTGAACCGCGCTCGACGTCGTCAATCGTGTCGCGGTATAAGGTGATCGGAACCCGCAACTGGACAGGGGGTTTGCTTGTCCGTATGTGAGCTACGATGTCATCAGTCGGTTTTTGCACGTCGATCAGCTGACCTGTGCTGACCGCCACGGTAATGATCCGCCTAGTTCGGGGACGTCGACCATTCGGTGTCCGGCGATATGGCGTTTGAATGTGCGCGGTTCTTTCACTTCGATTTCTGCCTAAGCGGCTTAGGTAACCGGTGCCAGATTGCGGTAGAGTTTGTTAATTGCCGTGCTCCTTCCAGGTCGCCGATCGAAAGTAAGTCGTTCTCAGAAGCAGGCGTGAGTTGTGCTGTCACCAGCGGCGGTGGATTGTCGAGGAAGCCGACATTGGGGGGGGGGACAGTCCTCCGGTCAGTGCGGTGGAAAAATCTAGAATGCGGTTAGTGTTGCCAGGTAGATAACCGAGGAACATGTCGTTTCGCGCAATCTTTAGCTCGGTGCAGTCATCGTCTTCGATTATGTTCAGTGTAGTGTGAGAATTCGATGGCTTATACGTCATAGCCGAGCTAGATGTTTTCCAGTTTGGTGCAACCAATCATCCGTTCCTGCTTGGTGGCTTACAAGGATTCCCACGACCGCATGTCGTGCATGTACTTAGCATGAATCGGTGAAGTCGGGATCTTCGTCACCGATTGCGCTGGCGATGGTAACGATTGCATCGTAACGGTGTTCAGTGCTGTCAACGAAGCCCAGCAGGTCGCGGTTATCGAAGAACTGAAAGCCATGTATCTCGTCGAAAACGGTGAATGCTCCTGGCATCGACTTAAGGACGCGACCGGCCAATTTTAAGCACAAGTCCATCGTCTCGGCTCGAATGTGAAACAACAGAACGCCGGGCGTAACCGGGGCGGGGTCCCCGGTCAGTTCGACAAACGGATGTAGTTCGGCGTGCCTAGGGCAGCTAAACAGTCCATCGTAGGTGTTGGACTCGATTGAGGTCACCAGCAACAAGTGTTTGGCGGGGTTGCGGAAGCCGATTGCGCGCACTGAGCCTGGACAGCTCAGGCAGCGTGTCATGGCACAGTTGCCTCGCCGCCAACGTTGATGGTGATTACAAGGAATATCGCGGCAGGCGTCAACGGCGTGAGTATGAGTTGTTGTTGCCCTGGAGGCACTTTGCCCACTCTAGCCTCGACCATGTCGTTATTTACAGCCATGATGTTGGGCATGTCGGCCACTGCTGCAGGCCTCTGCGAATTCATCGACGCTTCTCCGTCGCCTTTTCATGTCTGCGCTACCGTGGCCGGTCGACTGCTCGACGCCGGTTACACCGAACTCAGCGAGGCAGAGCGTTGGCCTGACCAACCGGGCCGATACTTTACCGTTCGCGCTGGCTCTCTGGTCGCTTGGAGTGCGGGGCACGGCGTCAAGGGACACGCTCCGTTTCGGATCGTAGGTGCGCATACTGACAGCCCGAACTTGCGGGTTAAGCAGCATTCGGACCGGCTAGTCGCCGGCTGGCAAGTGGTCGCACTGCAGCCCTATGGGGGAGCCTGGCTGAACTCCTGGTTGGACCGCGATCTAGGTGTCAGTGGCCGGTTGTCTGTGCACTCGGCGAGTAAAGGCGATGGGATTACCGACCGGCTCGTCCGGATAGATGATCCGATTCTGCGGGTGCCACAACTGGCAATCCATCTCGCTGAGGACCGCAAATCGCTTACTTTGGATCCGCAACGCCACGTAAACGCAGTATGGGGTGTAGGCGACAAAGCGGGAGCATTCTTAGATTACGTCGCCGAGCGCGCCGGAGTGGCCGCGGCCGACGTGTTGGCCGCTGACCTTATGACTCATGATCTGGTACCGTCGGCGGTGATTGGTGCCGATGCCAGCTTATTAAGCGCACCTCGGTTGGACAACCAGGCCAGCTGCTATGCGGGCATGGAGGGGTTACTGGCAGCCGAGCCGTGTGGGTTTCTACCTGTGCTGGTGCTCTTCGACCACGAGGAGGTTGGTTCGGCCTCCGATCGTGGTGCGCAGTCAAACCTGCTGAGCACCGTGCTGGAACGTATCGTGCTCGCGGCAGGTGGCGGTCGGGATGACTACCTGCGGCGGTTGCCTGCTTCGTTGTTGGCCTCAGCTGATATGGCACATGCCACGCATCCGAATTACCCAGAGCGTCATGAGCCCAACCATTTCATCGAGGTTGACGCGGGGCCGGTGCTCAAGGTGCACCCGAATCTGCGATATGCTACTGATGCGCACACGGCGGCGTTTGAGTTGGCTTGTCAGCAAGCTGGGGTCGGATTGCAGCGTTACGAGCACCGGGCCGATCTGCCGTGTGGTTCGACGATCGGGCCGCTAGTTTCAGCTCGGACCGGTATTCCCACTGTCGATGTTGGTGCTGCTCAACTGGCGATGCACTCAGCGCGGGAATTAATGGGTGCTAACGCCGTGGCCGCGTACTCCGCTGCGCTGCAGGCGTTTCTTTCCGCTGAACTGTTCTAAAGGCTATGGGGCCTGCTGTATGGTGTGCAACGTGGCGATGGTCCGCCGGTTGGCGCGGTGCTCGAACGTGCAGCTGGCCGCATGTTCGCCGACAGTGGGTCACTACCTGCAAGCCAAAGAGCGCTCGACAGCTATCGAAGCCTTGCACCTGTATCTCGACGTTGTGATGCCGCTGCCCATCGTCGCGGGTCAGCCGGAACCGCAGCTGCTCGGCCAGGGTTCTCTCGTGTGCCATGCGGTCCACGCCGTTGTTTTGGTAGCCGTTACGACGCGAGATTACAATCGAGGCTGGGTTATCGACGGACGACGCTAAAGTCGTCATCTCTGCACTGAGCTCAGAAAACGCAAAATGCATTGCGGGATCCTATATTTGGTAGCTGTATCCGTGGCCTTGGTGGGGTAGTCCGAACCACAATCCGGACTGTACTCCGCGAGTGATTGGGAAGTCCTTCGCGTTGCGGTCCTGGATACCGACCGCTTTCTCGTCGATGACGACGGTGAGCGACAGAGTTCAGCAATTTTGTTTGAATCCGACCAGTTCCTGCCAAAGGTCTGGGAGGCAATTGAACGGTAGTTTCTCGCGAGGTGCTCGCGTCCAGGGAACTGAAAATGGCCTCAGGTTAGGATTATGCATTCCCTCCAGAATGGTCTCGATCAGCTGGTCACGCAGCTCTTCGGTAGGTAGCCGCCGTTGCAATCACGTGGTGGTGACCCACAGGTCGAACAATGGCGAGTAACGAGACATTGCCCCATTACCTTGAGTCGCGCTGGGCGGTGTCATCTGGTTGTTACTGCGGGTCTGGTCCGCCAGCCGACAGGTGTGAAATTTTAGACTGTCTGCGTGACGAGCACGCGCACCCATGTGATTGACACCGTTAAACATGCCGCCGCCACCCCTAATCAGCCGCAACCGTTTGCTGAGCTAGGCCTCAAAGATGACGAGTACCAGCGAGTTCGTGAAATTCTGGGCCGGCGGCCCACGGACACCGAGCTGGCGATGTATTCGGTGATGTGGAGTGAGCACTGTTCGTATAAATCGTCCAAAGTGCACCTGCGCTACTTTGGTGAAACCACCACCGAGGAGATGCGTGCCGGAATGTTGGCCGGCATCGGTGAAAACGCCGGTGTAGTCGACGTCGGTGATGGTTGGGCCGTCACTTTCAAGGTGGAATCGCACAACCACCCTTCCTATGTTGAGCCATACCAGGGGGCCGCGACCGGCGTCGGCGGTATTGTGCGGGACGTCATGGCGATGGGCGCGCGACCCGTCGCCGTGATGGATCAGCTTCGGTTCGGTGCTGCCGATGTGCCTGACACTCGCCGCGTGCTGGACGGTGTAGTCCGTGGTATCGGCGGCTACGGCAACTCACTGGGTTTGCCTAACATCGGCGGTGAGACCGTCTTCGACGCGTGCTACGCCGGTAATCCGTTGGTGAATGCGTTGTGTGTCGGCGTATTACGCCAGGAGGACCTGCATTTGGCGTTTGCCTCGGGTGCGGGTAACAAGATCATTCTGTTCGGCGCGCGCACCGGGCTGGACGGTATCGGCGGGGTCTCTGTGCTGGCGTCAGACACCTTCGATGCCGAAGAGTCGCGTAAGAAACTCCCGTCGATTCAGGTGGGCGATCCCTTCATGGAGAAGGTGCTAATCGAATGCTGTCTGGAGTTATATGCGAGCAGACTAGTGATTGGTATCCAAGACTTAGGTGGTGCAGGATTGTCTTGTGCTACTTCGGAATTGATATCGACTGGAGATGGCGGAATGGCGATTCAACTCGACACCGTACCGCTCCGGGCGAAGGATATGACGCCCGCCGAGGTGCTCTGCAGCGAGTCGCAGGAGCGCATGTGCGCGGTGGTTGCACCGGAGGACGTGGATGCTTTTCTGGCGATTTGCCGCAAATGGGAGGTGCTGGCTACGGTTATTGGTGAGGTCACTGACGGTGATCGGCTGCGGATCACCTGGCACGGTGAGACGGTTGTCGATGTGCCGCCGCGCACTGTGGCCCACGGAGGACCTGTGTATAAGCGACCCATTGCCCGCCCCGAATCACAGGATGCCTTGAATGCAGATTCCTCAAAAAGATTGCCGCGACCGGTTACCGGAGAAGAGCTGCGTGCGACTTTGCTAGCGCTGCTAGATAGCCCGCATTTGTGCAGCCGGGCTTTCATCACCGAGCAGTACGACCGGTACGTGCGCGGCAATACCGTTCTGGCTCAGTACGCCGACGGCAGCGTGTTACGTATCGATGAGTCTACCGGCCGCGGTATCGCGTTGTCGACCGATGCGTCTGGACGCTATACCCGACTGGATCCCTACGCTGGTGCCCAACTGGCGCTAGCCGAGGCGTACCGCAACGTGGCCGTAACTGGTGCCACTCCGGTCGCGGTGACCAACTGCCTCAACTTCGGTTCACCAGAAGATCCGGGAGTGATGTGGCAGTTCGAACAGGCCGTGAGAGGGCTGGCCGATGGTTGTGCGGCCCTTGGGATTCCGGTGACTGGCGGCAACGTCAGCTTCTACAACCAAACCGGAGCGGCGGCGATCTTGCCCACGCCGGTAGTCGGAGTGCTCGGCATCCTGGATAATGTGGCGAGATGTCTCCACACTTCCTTAGGCACTAAACCGGGGGAGACTCTGATGCTTCTGGGCGACACCAACGACGAGTTCGACGGATCGGTCTGGGCGCAAGTGACCGCCGACCACCTGGGTGGAATGCCGCCCACGGTGGACCTGGCGCGCGAAAAACTGCTGGCCGAGGTGCTGAGTTCGGCGTCGTGCGACGGGATGGTATCGGCGGCGCACGACCTGTCTGAAGGCGGCCTTGCCCAGGCGATCGTGGAATCGGCGTTGGCCGGTGAAACCGGTTGTTGCATTGTGCTTCCCGAAGATATCGATCCGTTCGTGATGCTCTTTTCCGAATCAGCAGGTCGGGTGTTGGTTGCTGTGTCACGTTCCGAGGAGAGCCGGTTTCGGTCGATGTGCGAGACGCGGGGCTTGCCAGCTATTCGTATCGGCGTGGTCGATCAGGGTTCGGACTCAATAGAGGTTCAGGATCAATTCACCGTGTCTCTGGCCGAACTGCGTGCGACGTCCGAGGCGGTGCTGCCGCGATTCTTCGGGTAAATGGGCTTCGAAAATCGAGGCTAGTCTTGTGGAACGTCTCATATGTGCACGTAGTTTTTCCTTGGAGAGGTTACACCGAATGTTTTTATGTAAAGCCAATTGAATCATAGGAGGGGTCGGCATCTCCGACACACAGACTCAGGACCACGGAGCATCCACGGCCGGATTATGTCCTTCTGCATATCAGCGACACACATCTGATTTCGGATAGCTGTTTCTACGGGTCGATCGACATTGACGGCTGACTCGGCGAGCTGCTTCAGCAGATGCAGTACTTCGGATTGCGTTCCTACACAATAATTTAACCAGTTTTACTGGCTATTTGTGTCGATCAGGGTGAACCAGAGGGATGCTGAAAGCTTCGGGATCTGGCTGAGCTGTTTGCTGTTGAGCTGGATGGCCAATTCTTCCGGGTAATGGGCAACCTCGATAATGCGAGTAGCATTACGCATGTTGTTGCCGTGGAGACGCTTTCCATGGCGCCGTTGGACCGCATGTACAGGGTTGATGGCTTGGATACGTAGGTGTCGGGACATCGCGATGGCGAAATCATTGTGTAGCAATTAGATTAGTTTATCGAAGAGTCGGCGACCTCAGCTCCAGACGGCACTATCTTGGCGTTACACCAGCCGCTGATTTCGAGTGTCTTCGACATGGCCGTCAAGGTGGAAGTATGTGATCAGGCTTCGCTCTTGTGCAGGTGCTCAAGAATAGCGATGTTCGTTCCGTATTGGTCGGGCACCTGCACTACTTGGTTAATGCCACCTTCGCCGGAATTCCGGTGTCAGTCGCTTCGGCTACCTGTTACACTCAAAACCCCACAGCTGTCATCGGGGGAACGTACGGTCGAGATGGTGTCTAGGATTGTAACTTTGTGCACGTCTACCAAGATGCATGGGATGCACTCGGTGACTCCATTTGGTATAGGGACAATTATAGTCACTTTTACTATTTCCCGTCTAGGAACGATGTAAAATTGCCTAAAGCAGTCTGTCTATCCAGCCGTCTGGGCGGGACTTTCTGCTTGTCCATCATCCAATAGTGCTAACATCGTCGGTGACGCAACGTCCTGGCGATTAACGTACATCTTGGGGACTTCGAGACCCTATCATCATTGATGTAGAAAAATTCGTAGTTGCGACTTTTCCGCAACTCATGAAGTAAGTTGAGACTTGCGTACGTGGTGGTATCCTCATACAGGACTTTGTTGACGGCTTGTCCAGCTATTAGCGCATAGTAGTGGTATAGATAATTGGTAGCCGAGATATCGGTGCTGAATCAGAATACACTTTCCTGAGTCTGAGTAAGTTCATCCGGAAATTCCTGTTTTGTCTCGATCAGCACGCTCTTGTACAGCGGGATCACAGTGTGTTCCAGATGGTGTGTGACCAGTTGTACGAATCGCTGTAGGAGGGGCTGACGGTTAACCCGGGTCGCGTTCTCAAAATCACTGCGTGTCGGATCTTGAGTACCTAGTCTGATACGGATCTTGGCCTCAATAAACCTGTTTACCGCACTTGGGTAGAAGAACATTCTTGCTTTGAGCATGCGACTGAAAAATGTCGTCATTAGAGTACAGGAAATGCTTGTTGAGATTGGGGATGTGTACGCCGCGTGCAGGTTGGAGGTAGGCAACGCCGACCAGTCTGAAACGTGCTCCTCCGTGGGTACAATCATGATCATCGGGTGTTCGGCCAGTCATGCCAGCGGGATTGATTCCGTCGCTATGAAGATGCACTGGATCTACGGAGCAAACATATTCGTCGACCGCAAGGAATATTCAACTCGTCAATCTGTAAAATCCGTGCTTCGGCGTCGTCGCTTTCGCCTACTACTACGTGGTGCGACATGTGAGCCGTCTGACATGCTCAAAATTCTGGATCGCTACTAGCAACCCACGAGAACACCAGATCGATGTCAAACGCGACATTACTCGCGTGCGGTGTGAGCATTCCTTCACTAGTTTGCCATTTGTGACTCATAGAACTTAACGGTGGCCTGTGTTATTTCTTTGCGTGGCAGCACCTTGCGGGTCAGGAAGTTTTTCAACGGGCAATGGATCAGAGTCTCCTAGAAGGTTCAGAACTGGAGTTCGATACTGAAATTTCGGACTGGACCAAAATCCTACTGGCACAATCTGTCATCGATACAACTGCACGATACATGGATCGATCGATTACGACAACTGACCTTTGGCCATCAACACGGGAAAAATCCCGCGCTCATCAACTGTTTTAGCGTACATAGGTTAACTGACACACGTGGTGACGAGGGTGCGTTCGACTACGAGGCACAATTCCGTGTTAATAGCAAGAACTGGCTGGTTTTGTGGTTGAGGATAAGTAGAAAAAGAATATTAACCCGGCTCAAAAGCCTTTCACAGAAATATCAGATCTTCGATCTTTGCTTCGCCCGGAGTCAAACTGAACTGGAAGTAAACAACTTTTCCCTGTCGGGTAACAATGATGGGATCGAGAGCGCGTCGTATAGGCCAATCGTCTTCGTGTGACACAATCTTGCTCATCGAAACACCACTTTAATGAGCTTGATGCGATAGTCTAGCCACGGTATCGAAAGAATCGCACAGACCATGCATCGGCGCAGGACTAGAAAGTCTGAACGCTGGCAGGTAACGCAGGCCCACAACCTATATGTTACAGGTTGATCGACATTTTTTGCAAGACAACAGAGTGAGTAATCTATCCTTAACTGCAAGCAATCTTTCTGTCGCAACTGTGCTACGTCAAATTCAGTTACGAGTGGGATAATTCCTACTTCATTACACTTAGTTTAGTGTAGGGGGACTGTGGTTTTTTGGTTTTAGTTGGGTTCTTAGCTTGAGGTCTGGGTTATGGCCTATTGTTTGCGGGTGTAGAGGGATCTAGTTCCATATCTTGATAAAGCGCTTGTTGGATAGTCGTTCTCGTAGAGT
>NZ_QAYL01000049.1 GCF_003408705.1 Mycobacterium uberis | reverse complement strand
ATAAACACAACACTCGATTTGACGAAACTCAAATGTCAATTTTGTCCAACATGCTGACCCCGATAGCGTTCAAAAACCTTAGGCCAAGTGGGCATGAAAGCAGGCAACCGCGATTCCGCGAAACCCGGGGCGGCCCAGAGTCTCCGGACACATCAAAATGGATCAGTTCACCATTGATCGCTTTCTGCGTCTTGTGCTGGGCAATCGTCGCTGTAACGGGTTGCGAACACTCCAGCTTCTGCCGCTGCGACTTGTTCCGGCGATGGTAAACCCCAGACATTACCCACAGATTCGCCTAACAGTGCGATACGATGTTCATCTCCATTAGCCAGTCGACTCATTTTGTCAAGGATGAAAGTGTATTGAGCTGACTGAGCCTTCTGTCGCGCCAAGTCAGCGATTACCAAGATCTCAGATGCGACTTGTGATTCACTCATCCACGTCACTCTCTTCGAGAGCTCGACATGGTCGACCCGGCCATCCATTAACACCGATACCGAAACAGTACGTGGGGGATTCGTCACCGTGAAAATTGCGATCTCTGGTGCTTCTTGTTCGTCATCCTTCTCGCCCTGACCGTGGGTGTTGTCTACGTTAGTTCCGCTGTTCGGGGTCCCCGCTGATGCGAAGCCAACAATCGGGTCCATAGTCCAGTGTGCCGAGCCATCGGCACCCCAAGGATCCTGAGTATCGAAATCATCGCTGTCAAAGCTATTTCCAGGTAAGACTACCACAGCATTCCTTCTGAAATTGATTGCCACACAGGATAAAGTCGACCTGGACAGCAAGCGTAGATTAATCCGAGCAGGCACCCGTTGGAAAGGCGTTGTGACCTAACATCTCGCGCAACAACCCTAGTCAACCAAACACCGAGCTGATGTTCTTACCGCATGTCTCATCGGTCTCATGATATGTGTTCCCTGCGGCTCGCAAACTCTTAGCGAGACAGACACTGGCCGCATGCAAGGATGAGCCAAGAGCGTTCCGGGTATTCTCATACATTTTCAACGTATTGTTGAACTGCGAGCAGTACGAACCATGAGTGGTCTCCACTGATTTACCTAATCCAGCGGCAACATCGATTCCCGAGGAGGTAAGGGCCGCCACATTTTCATGGCGCAACGCCAGGACATCCAGGAGTTCAGGTTGAACTGTCAATTTATCTATCATTTATCGTATCCCTTCCATCTAACACTACGCTTGCTAAAACACTAGTTTAGCAATGACCTTAACTCGCTAATTAGGTTTTAGACGACGTGTTGCATCACCACCCGTGTACCACCGCCTGATTCAACTTCGACTGGTGCGCGCTCCGCATCGTCCGTACCCGCCGCTGCACCTTCCGAGTACTTCTTCGTCTTCGTTGTCGCATCTTTCGATTTCGCCGAAGAGGGGCACATACTGCCCATGCCTTGGGAGCCACCCATGCCTTGGGGGCCTTGTGCGGAAACCGGCTCTGGCTTCCTGCCGAGTTGCTCCGCAGAGGTCTCGGCCGGACCATCACCTCGGGGACGCAGCCCCTGCCGAACAGAGGCAACATGCAACTGAGCCACTTGCGGCAAGCCGGCAAGGCCAGAACCGCCCGCAATGCCGACCAGGCTAGGCAAGTCGGCTGAGCTCGCTAAGCTTTCCGCACTAGTCAATCCAGACGAACCGGATAAACCTGCCGCGCTGAACAAGCCAGTCACCTGGGACAGGCCGCTGGTCGCGCTACTCAAGCCAGGGATGCCCCCAAACAAAGAGTGCAGGCTCGACAACCAATGCGAGAACAGTCCAGAAATCAGTCTGGAGATCCACCCGGCGAGTTTGTCCCAAAGGTTCTTCAGGCCCGCTAGCGCACCCGTTATGAAATGCCCCACTTCTTCCAAAATAACCTTGACTATGTTCACCACACCCGAAATGTCCGCAACGGTGTCCGCAACGGCGGCCGCCAACAACTTCGCCAATCGAGCCAGTAAGGCCACAAACTTAGCTGTGTTGATCGCCGCCTTTACAAGCAAGTAAGCAAGCCCGCCGCCCACTGCGGCCATGGCGGCTGCGCAGACCTGTGCCTGGAAAGCAGCTGACATGGCATACCCAACAACAGGAATGTAGGTCATGTCCACAGCCACCGAACGCACGGATTTGAGTGTCCAGATCGCACCTTCCAGAACGTCGCGTGCCGTCTGGATCGCGCCGGCCTCGTCATGGATCAGACTTATGAGATCACGATCCAGATCCGCCAGCTCCTGGAAAAAATTCACGTGGTTGTGGTTTTTGCCTGCATATTTATCCGCAGCAGAACCCAGCCAACTGTCACCAGGAAACGCAGATGCCAGATCCTCGAGAGCTTTTTCGAAAAACGATAGCGAAGAGTAAAGTATGCCCCCGTCGTTGGGTACTCCAATTCCCAAAAGGGCACGTAAACCCTCAATGGAACTTATCGTTGGATCGATGATGAACGCTGCGCTCATGCCTGCCACCTAAATCCTATACAGTCGGCGATTTACGGACATATTTCGTTGTCCTGCATTGTTACAGGCCAGATTTAGGGATTATGCCCTAAGACTGCCACGCTCAGCAGATATCAACCATATTTCACAAAGTGTTAAGAAATCATATTACAATAATAGACGTTGTTGGGTCATATCGCAATCATGTTCTGTCATTGATATCTCTAAGAAAATATTTTTAATTTTAAGAAAATCTTTAATAATTTTTAGAGATATCGTTGAAATTTTTTAAGAAATTTTTAATATATCACTAAATAAAGCTATCACTAAACAAAATCTTTAAAATACTAAAACATACAGTTAAAAACTTCCATTAACTATAACCATATTTAAGTTTAGAATCAGTCATCAATTTCGAGTTCCGTCTCTATTAAAGATAGCGTAACCACTACAATTTATATATATGAATATATATAAATATATGCACAACACAATAAATTCTTAACACTAAACTACTTTAGTAGTGAATTATTTTATAGTGTATTGAATAATTTCGAGCTTTATCGAGTCCCAAATATACACCATCAAATCCTGACAATGTGGACTGGATTGCCATTACCGGCTTTAGAGCTCAATAAAATTTAATCGAATTTTTGGCTGACAGGCCTGATCATAGAGATTCACCGCGCATTACTTGCAGGGAGGCATATCGACCAACTCGATTCACTAGTAATGACCCCTCGCCCCACCCCTTGCTCCGGATCTTTAAATCCGATCATACCAACGGTTCTCCCTTCTCAGGCGTTGAGTCCTGCGCGTCAGTGACGACGATGCCTGAACGTGACGCCTGTCGTCCAATAGACGTTCGCTACCGGTTCATAACCAAAAGTTGTCAAGCTCGTATGCCCTACCATGGCTCACGGTCGGTGAATCGGAGCGGTAGCGGTGACATAGTCCGTTCCAGACTAGGTAGATCTGTGCCCGTTTTTTTATTTATTTGGTCCACCATTGTGAGAGTTGAGGGCAGAGTGATCGTCAGAAGATCACATGCCCCGCACGATTAGGCCTCGTTCGACGATTTCTTCGGGATACAACCCGGCAAAACTATACAGCAGCATGGTCCCGTCGGCGACATCGTGAAAAACGCGTCGTAGCGCTCATGCCCAAAATGCTTGAAGACGCCGGTGCTGACGATACGGTCGACGGGCTCATCGCACTGCTCCCAGCCCTGCAGCAAAACTCAACTTGAAGCAGGAATTTTCGGACTTTGCGATCGATTGCCTGATGTGATTTAACCTGGTTGCGGCTCAGCGCAAAATCCACAGCATTAACATCGCAAGCGTAAGCTGTGCGCAATCATTAGGGCAACTCCAGCCTCAGTCAACGTCGAGAAGCGTCATGTCTGGTTGTAACTCAAGCTTGCCTAGCACGAGATCGATCTTGGCAATCTGATCTTCTTCCAACCGTCATGTCGTCGCTTTCGAAATATGCATAACTATACGTCTGGGTTGGGTCAAGAAACAGCTGGAAGAAGTCGGCAAGAAATCGTAATGTGCCTGCACGTTGTCGAAGTGCGGAGTTAAGTCGTCCGTTAGGAGTTCGGGCGTTGATGACTCCTGTTTGCACAACCTAGGCTACGGTGCCAGACAGGATCAATCCGGTGACCGCTATTCCCATTCAATGGTACCGGGTGGTTTACTGGTGATGTCCAGCACCACGCGGTTAACCTCAACTACCTCATTAGTGATGCGCGTCGAGATGCACTCCAGCACTTCATAGGGCACCCTGGTCCAATCAGCAGTCATGGCGTCCTCGCTGGATACCGGCCGCAGTACGATCGGGTATCCGTAGCTGCGGCTGTCTCCTTGCACACCGACCGAGCGGACGTCGGCCAGTAGCACTACCGGGCATTGCCAGATCTGGTGGTCCAGACCCACCGCGGTCAGCTCCTCACGCACGATCAAGTCGGCTCGCCGCAGCGTGTCCAGCCGCGCGGCAGTCACCTCCCCGACGATCCGGATTCCCAGGCCAGGACCCGGAAATGGTTGACGTGCAACGATTTCCTCAGGAAGGCTCAACTGTCGACCGACCGCGCGCACCTCGTCTTTGAACAGCAGCCGCAGCGGCTCGACGAGCTTGAATTTCAAGTCGTTGGGCAAACCACCGACATTGTGGTGACTCTTGATGTTCGCGGTGCCGCTGCCCCCGCCAGACTCCACCACATCCGGATACAGTGTGCCCTGGACCAAGAACTCAACAGGTTTGTCCCCCGACACATCCCGTACTACATCCTCGAATACCCGAATAAACTGACGGCCAATGATTTTACGCTTGCCCTCGGGGCTGGTAACACCCGACAGTGCCTGAAGGAAGGCTTCAGCTGCGTCGACGGTGACCAGGTTGGCTCCGGTGGCGGCGACAAAATCACGTTGCACCTGTGCACGCTCACCCTCGCGCAGCAGACCATGATCGACAAAGACACAGGCCAACCGGTCTCCGATGGCGCGTTGCACCAGCGCCGCGGCCACCGCCGAATCCACACCGCCGGACAGTCCGCAGATCGCATAGCCGTTGCCGATCTGAGCACGTACCTGTTCGACCAGCACTCCGACGATATTGGCAGTCGTCCAATCCGCGTCGAGTCCAGCGAAATCGTGCAGGAACCGACTGAGTATTTGCTGCCCGTGCGGAGTGTGCATCACCTCTGGGTGATACTGCACTCCAGCCAGACGCCGATCTGAGTTCTCGAAAGCGGCTATCGGGGAACCTGCGCTACTAGCCACCACATCGAATCCGTCCGGCGCAACCGTAACCGCGTCACCGTGGCTCATCCAGACCAGCTGAACATCAGGCAAGCCTGAATGCAGATCACCGCCAAGGACTTTCAGCTCCATCCGGCCATATTCGCTGGTACCGGTACGGGCGACAGTCCCGCCGAGTGCCTGCGCCATAGCCTGAAATCCGTAGCAGATTCCGAACACTGGCAAACCAAGGTCGAACAGCGCCGGATCAAGCTGGGGAGCACCTTCAGTGTAAACACTAGCCGGTCCACCGGAAAGCACAATCGCCAGCGGATCACGGGCGGTAATCTCCTCGATCGAAGCGGTGTGCGGAATTACCTCGGAAAAAACACGTGCTTCTCGAACCCGGCGAGCAATCAGCTGTGCATACTGCGCACCGAAGTCGACCACCAATACGGAACGACCCGAAGGATCGACCTGATCGAGGTCAGCAGAGTCGGACACGAATAGTCAGTCTAGAGGCTGGCAACAGCTCCCGATGCAAGTAACAACACACAGGACTGCCTCGCAATCGGCTCACACCGATAGCTACCTGTTACTTCCCCTCGGTATCAGCCCACCGAGAGTGAAAACGCGGCGCGCAGTGCGTCGATGGCATTCGCGGTCGCCGGTGAAGTTAATGCCCCACAGGGCAGCCCTGCGCCCGACTTCGGCTCCCCGAAGCGGGCGGGGACAAAGGCTGCAGTACTGACGGTGACCTCCACCGAAGGTTCACTGCGAGATCTAACGAGACGGCCTTGAGTTACGGCAAACTCAAAAGGGCAGCCGTCGATCTCGACGTGGTATGTCATATCCGAACCGACTGCGTTGGCCGAGTTGCAATCCAGCAATATTCCGGTAAAAACCGTTTAGTGACAACACTGGGCCACTGTCAAGGAGGCCCAGCCGATCCAGGCCAAACCACGCAACGCTGCCCAAGATGAGAAGCACCTGCTAACAGCCAATATCGCTGAGAGTGCAGAAAGTACGCCCAATCGGTGCCGGTAAATCGGAACGGTCTACGAGCCCAGCTTCTTGCAGTTCTCTCAGTTACTCAGCGAGCAGGGTAGTTGCGATACAGGGCAGCTCGACGTACAAATCACCTTAACGGCGCGGTCCACCGATCAGTCCGCACAAAATAAAAATGTCCATCGCTGGCCAAAAATGTCAAGCCGGCGCGCGATCGGAACAGTTCTGATTGTAAATCCTTTTATTCGACACAGTATTGTACTATCAATACAAGAAATCTTTTTCTACTATTAAATCTATGTTTGTCTTATAATTTTAACGTATTATCATACTTGCTAAACTCTTGCTAAACTGGTTTTTCCAATCTTTCGGAATCGTCCGAGCCCTTGCGCCTACCGTCATAGGCCTTGACGTATTTGTCATCAGCCTCGACGCTACCATCGTCAACGTCGTACTGCCCACTCTGTCGCGTCAGCTCGGTGCCTGACACCGCACAACTGCAGTGGACCATCGACGCCTACCCACTAGTCATGCCTGGCCTGCTACTCTTGGCTGGATTCCTTAACGACTGCTACGGCAGGAAGGATTGACTAAAGCTCCGGGCTTGCAGTATTCGCGATCATTTCTGACATTGCAGCGCAGATCAATTCGGCGGATACGCTGATAGTGCTGCGCACTGCCATGAGCTTGGGCACGGCAATAATTTTTCCCGGCCCCATTAGGACTGATCACCAACATCTTTACCAACTCGGTACCGCGCGCCAAAGCGATCAGACTATGTGCGGCCATAGTGGACATCGGGATAATGGTGATGCCGATCAGCCGTAGCTGGCTACTCTAAAATTTCTGGCTTAGAGCAATTTTCTAGGTGAACATACTAACCGAAGTATTGGCCATCATCTGCGGAACCCTATTCGTTCCATCCTCGCGCGACCCGGCAGCTTCTGCATGTCGACATCCCTAGCTTAGCCCTGTGCGCGATCGGAAACAGCGAATTACCCTATACACCAATCGAGGCATCCAGTTCGGGATGGACCAGCCCTCGGGTCGAGAAAAGAATTTACCTTGGCAGTAAAAGTTCTAGTAGGGTTCGTGCTGTAGAAGCGACGCAACATCTATCCTATGCTGGACATATCAATGTTCTTCAACCACCGATTTTCCGACGGCCAGTCGAGCAGTAATCACTGACTTTTCGACATTGCTCGGATGCATCTTCTTCATAACCCCGTACTTTCAATTCATCAAATACTACAACGGCTTTAAGATCAGGGTGCGACTGCTTTCGATCGTCGGATTGATCGCGCTAACAAGAATCTGGGATTCCAAGGATCGTCGATCGGGCTGGCAACACCACCATCGTCAACGCCAGCCTAACCGTGTTTGCCACTGACCTGACGTGGGCGTCTATGGTGGATGAAGCCACGCTCTTATAGTCAGATAGCCATGCAAATGCTTGTTGCTCGGAGACGGCTTCGGCCTGACCATAGCTCCGGACACTGAATCGATCGTGAGATCCCTATCCGCCAACAAGTCCGGAGTCGATTTGGGAGTCAACGACACCACACGCTAACTCAGAGGAACGCTGAGCGTAAACATCGGCGGCAGCATCTTTGCATCGGTGTACTCCGGCCGTCTTGGCTCGGAATCTACACTAAACAGGCTGCTAGCTAAGGCAATGCAAAGCTCAATGTCATTGTCATACAAAGTGATCTATCAGATTCCCGAGGAACAAGCCGGCCATATCCGCGCCACTGTCAACCATGCATTCCTGGATAGTCTACAGGTAAGCGTGCCGACATGCGTGGGCATCGTGCTGATCGCAGCGATTGTCGTGGGCTGGCTTATACCGTACCAAAGACAGGCACATCAACTGGCAGGAAGATCCGACGAGTAATCGCGTATTGGTAACCGGGGTTACCAATAGCTGTCGCACTCCGAAGCATACCGGGTATTGATCGACGAGTGTCGACTTGCTATATAGCATATCACACTTGAAAAGTATATTCCTAGTTTTGTGTGCTGGGAATTCGTTGAGTAATTGTCGGTTTGGTG
>NZ_QAYL01000050.1 GCF_003408705.1 Mycobacterium uberis | reverse complement strand
GCCGAGCCCAACAACATCTCCCGACTCGAACACACCCTCAAACGTCAGCACCAACCCGGTTACGTCCTTATTAGTGATTAATGCTGTTCATAGGTACCGTGGATGACGGCGCGAGCGATTGCGTGCTGGAACAGATTGAATCCCAGAAAAGCTGGACTTGCGTCCGCGCTGAGATTGAGCTTTTCAACCCGCACAGCATGCACCGCGACGTAATAGCGATGCACACCGTGGCCAGGCGGCGGGGCGGCGCCAACATAACGGCGCATGCCCGCATCATTTACCAACGTCAACGCCCCGCCCGGGAGTTCACCGCCATCACCCACACCCGCTGGCAATTCGGTGACGTCTGCAGGCAGGTTAACCACCGCCCAGTGCCAAAACCCGGACAAGGTCGGTGCGTCGGGGTCATAGACGGTGACCGCAAAGCTGTGGGTCTTGGTCGGGAATCCCGACCAGCTCAGGTGCGGGCTGACGTCTGCTCCCCCTGCGCCCATGATTCCACTGATTTGAGGCGTAGCCAACGGCTGGCCGTCGGTGATCGAGTCCGACGTCAGGTGAAACGACGGCAGCCTGGGCAACGTGACGTACGGGTCAGTCGGCACACTCATGGGCAATCCTCTCGTGATTGATACTTTGCGACTAGCAATGTGTCAAGAAGTGCGTCAGTACCTCAACACCAAACTTGAGAGCATCGACGGGTACCCGCTCGTCGACACCATGGAACAGCGCGGTAAAATCCAACTCCGGTGGTAACCGTAGCGGGCTGAAACCAAAGCAGCGAATACCCAGGCGCGCGAACGCTTTCGCATCGGTGCCGCCGGAAAGCATATAGGGCACCGTTCGGCCGTCGGGGTCGACCGCCAGCACAGCGACATTCATGGCATCGACCAAATTGCCATCAAAGGCAGTCTCGTACGGCGGCAAGTCCATGATCCACTTTCGGATCACCTCGGGACCGATCAATTCATCGATCGCAGCCTCGAACGCCGCTTGCCGCCCGGGCAGTATGCGACAGTCCACCACGGCTTCCGCGGTCGCTGGAACCATGTTGACCTTATGTCCAGCCTTGAGCATCGTTGGGTTTGCGGTGTCGTGCAGCACGGCTTTCAGCATGCGAGCCATCGGGCCAAGTTTTTCTATAGCCCCTTCCAAGTCGGGCGACTCGATGTCGAACTCGAAGCCAGTCTCCTGGCTAATTGCGGACAGAAACTGGACAACGGTATCGGTCGGCACGAGCGGGAACTGGTGGCGGCCCAGCCGTGCGATCGCTTCGGCGATAACAGTGACCGCATTCTGCTCGTGCACCATCGAACCGTGCCCTGCCCTCCCCCGTGCGGTCAACCGCATCCACTGGATACCCTTCTCGGCTGTCTCGATCAAGTAAAGCCGGCGCTCACCACCATCGCGGCGCGGTACAGTTAGCGAAAAGCCGCCGACTTCACCGATCGCCTCAGTGACACCGTCGAACAGATCGGGCCGGTTGTCGACCAACCATTGCGATCCGTAGCTGCCACCATGTTCTTCGTCAGCAACGAATGCGAAGACGAGATCTCGCGACGGCACGATGCCAGCCTGCTTTAGATGCCGAGCAACCACGATCATCATGCCCACCATGTTCTTCATATCGACCGCACCGCGGCCCCAGATATAACCTCCTTCGACCGCACCGGAAAATGGGTGCACGCTCCACTCGGCTACTTCCGCGGGCACCACGTCGAGATGCCCATGGATAAGCAGGGCGCCGCGTGAACTATCCGAGCCCACAAGCCGAACGAACACATTGCCTCGGCCGGGTGCCCCGGATTCCACATATTCCGGCTGGTAGCCAACTTCTGCGAGCTGAGCAGCGAT
Source organism: Mycobacterium uberis (assembly GCF_003408705.1). Classification (GTDB taxonomy): domain Bacteria; phylum Actinomycetota; class Actinomycetes; order Mycobacteriales; family Mycobacteriaceae; genus Mycobacterium; species Mycobacterium uberis. Next base: position 224 of record NZ_QAYL01000050.1, on the reverse strand, counting down.
CCACTGCGCACACTTGGCCTCACCTCGCGTAGTCGCGGGGTCACCTGTGTTGGTGGTGTCGAACCGGATCAACCTGCTGACAACCTCGACCACATCATCGCTCGGGCTGACTAAAACGTGAGTCTCAACTGTCACAGTCACCTTTCCTACCACTACCACGATCGACAGACGCGGCGTCGTCTTATCCGCGACTCGCAGCCACCGTCCAGGCAAGTCCAGGTAAG
>NZ_QAYL01000051.1 GCF_003408705.1 Mycobacterium uberis | reverse complement strand
GATTCACCCCCGAACACCCAGCCAGCGGCTTGACATCGTCATTGAGAATCCCTCCATTTACTTTGGGGTAAACTAAATTAGTCGGCCAGGGTTACATGGGACGGAGTGAATCAGAACCGCGCCACAACCAGGTTGAGCTGATCGCGCAGGCGATGCCGAACGCTGCGTTGAGGAAAGCAACCACCAATGCGGCCGTCGTAGTGATGGCCCCGCCGAGAAAGCGCCAGCGGCGAATCCAGCAACGCCGCAAACTGCGAAGACGAAGCTGGTCGGTTGAGCGAACTTTTAGTGACGGCACCGGTTCGCGCTTCTTCACCGGACTCAACTGAGGCGCCACTAGGGTGGCGAACACCCGTCCGTCTAGGTTGCAGCCGCGGGCCGCCAAGAGCGCCGATGGCGAAAACCACGGGCAGTAACGCGGTTGTCAGCGGACTGACTACCGAGACGATCAGGGCGGTCTGCAGAACTGCGGTCGTAAACCAGGCAGCAAATTGCGGTCCGCGAACATCGACTCCATCCACTCCGATGGAAGTGTTGATCGTCACTGTGCTATTCTTAACTACTTCATAGAATCTCCTGTTGCGCGGAAAAATGCGGGGTCTGTCGTGGTAGGCTTCAAGTGAGGGTGCAGAAGGACGTGACTACTCAACAGCAACAACCTGCGATGTGACACAGTGGGTTATCGACTGCCCGACGCTTGGTGAGCATGGGTTCGAAGTGAGTTAGCACATCAGCTACCTTGAACCAGTAACTATGGTGATCACGTCAGCAATGGTTCGAGTGCGGACTTTAGGTCAGTGGCCTTGGGGACTCCCGAGGCTCGGTATCGTTGCTGTCTATCGGCATCGAAAATCAATGTGGTAGGCAGCGAGAGCACTGAAAATCGGCACGCAGCGGCGGGATTAGTGTCCAAATTGATCTCTATGTGGGCTACATTGGGCAGGTCTTCGCAGATCTGGTCGACCACGCGACGTACACGATCACACGGTTTGCACCACGGTGCGCTGAAATGCACGATAGTTGGTCCTGTATGCGACAGGGCCAGGTCTGCAGTGTCCACGCCAGCGCACAGACTTTGCTCGGAATGAATTTCGCGAACGTTTCCCGAACGCCGAGCCAGCAACCATCCGGCAAGGACTATAAACACACCCACAGCTATGGTCGCCATCATGACGGTCATCATGAGCGCGGCCCCATCTCATCGCTGGGCTCTGCATCGTCGCTGGTTGCTGTCATGATTGCTTAAACCCGTCGAGGGTGATCGTTACTCCCTGTGTGATGCCTTCGATGATTACATCCGAGCCACGTGCTCCCTCGCTGGTTGGCGCCACTCCGAACGGAAGCCTCTGGTCGGGGATCCTGGCGCTGAAGGCACCTAGCACGGCGTCACGTTTGTCATCCGGGACGGATTGGTTGGCGGTGTCGGGTCCGGTCACGATACCTGTGGGGGTAAACACCAGCGTTGCTTGGTCTTCAGAGGCGATGGAGAGGTCCACCAGGACACTGACCCGGTGGTCGAAGTTAGCAGATTTAGGGGTGCCGTTGAATACCAACCCATGGCCGCTGGAAATCCCGGATTCGGTGGTACCTCCGGTGGCGTCGTTAGTTTCCCGGTGTGGTGCCTCGACCATGAGGTCGCTGATGCCTAGGTACCGGCCCAGGTGCATCGAGTCGATGATGATGCGGCTTTCTAGTATGTCTACTGGGAGTTTCGCATTGGGCTTGATCAGCCAGGACGCGTAGGTCAGGTCGATCGAGTACATGGTGGCTTCAAGGGAGGCTTTGCCGATCATCGCGTGGTCGACAGCGTTGGCCTTTATTTCTAACTCGGTGTAGTGGTCCCGCATCGCCTGCGGGATGAACGGAAACGCCAGGATGGCAACAAACGGGTCCGACCCGAGATTTGCTGCGTTGCGCACGTTGACTGACAGGCGATATTCAGCGTAGATGCTGGTTCCGTAATCGACGCCGAGGGCACCGACAACAATCACTGCCACAGTGATCACCGCTGCTATCACATCGGTTCGCACCTTGCGCATCCGTATATTGTGGCGTAGCTATAATATTTATGCTGTATCTGAACTAGGCTGCGTCTGAACCACCTCCCTCCGACAGTCAGTATGACGACTCATTTAACGCCTTGTTGCCGGGCCAAAGATTTAGATGGCACGTTATCGTTAATGGGCTTAACCGCAAACGGTGCATGTCGATATCGATTTGGGAAGTGTCTTTCCCACGGCGCTGGAAGGGGGTTGGAGCTACTACTGCTGACCTCAGAACTGCATCTCGACCCGGTGTTGTCGTGGTTGTTGCTGCTTTATGCCGTGCAGACGGCACAAGCAGGACCGTCCTCGTTGCTTGAAGTTGGAGCCGCGGATGCCGCGCTCGTTGATCCGCGCCGCGGTTTGTCGTCCACACGCGGTCTGTGCTGCTTGCTTAGCAGTCGGCTTTCATCTGAGCGGTGGTGCGTGCAGGCGGGCTGGTGGCGGTCAGCCGCCAATTGGGTGCTGGACGAGATCCTCTTACCTAGTACCAGGCCACGTGGGGATCGACACCAGCTACGGCTGATTGTTGGCTGCCGCGGTGGGTGATCTGACCATGAGAGCGTGGGGAAGGTTTGAGCCTGGGCGAGCGGGTCATCGATGCGATGCATGCACCTCCCTCGCGCAACTACGGGGCCGGCCGCTTGACCTCATGTACAAAGAGTGCGAGGTGCTGAAGTACTTGACGCAGCACGCTGGCAGGGTGTTAATTCGTGAGCGGCTGTTACACGAGGTGTGGGAGCGTGACTTTTTTTTGACGGGGCCCAGACCGTCGATGTACACGTGTGTCAACTGCGGGCACAACTTGGGCTCGAACACGAAGTGCTGATCGGCATTGTACGTAACGTGGGTTGCAAGGCGGTCCGGTCGACGCGTGGCCGCGTGCTGATTGCGAAGCCTGACGATTTCGATGACCCACTGGCCGACCCGTTACGTAGTCAGCGTCAATGCTTGAATGGCGCTTCGCGCTGACCGCCGATGAGCAGCAGCGAGTGCGCGAAATTGCTGCGTTGGCAACCGAATTCGATGGGATAGCACCCGTCGGGGAACAGGTGCTGCGGGAACTTGGCTACGACCGCACCGGGCACCTGCTGGTTACGGATTCGGGGTCAAGTGCACCGATCATTGGTTATCTCCATCTCAGCCCGCCACGCAATGCAGGCGTCCCGATGGCGGAGTTGGTAGTGCACCCACGGAACCGCCGTCGCGGTGTTGGCGCCGCAATGGGACGCGCGGCGCTGGCAAAGACCACGGGGCATACGCGGTTTTGGGCGCACGGAACGCTAGCATCAGCCCGGGCAACTGCGTCCGCGCTAGGTTTAGTACCGGTGCGTGAACTGGTCCAGATGCAACGCTCGCTGCGATACGCCCCCGACCCAGTGATCCTCGATCAGCGGGGGGTGCGGGTGCGGACCTACGCGGGGACGGGCGATGATGCTGAGTTGTTGCGGGTCAACAACGCCGCGTTCGCCGAGCATCCGGAACAGGGCGGCTGGACTGAAATCCAGTTGGCGGAGCGACGCCGTGAACCGTGGTTCGACCCGGCGGGCTTGTTCTTGGCTTTTGGTGACTCCTCAAGCGACCAGCCGGGCAGGCTATTGGGCTTCCATTGGACCAAAGTGCATCCCGGTCATCCGGGCCTAGGTGAGGTCTACGTCCTAGGTGTCGATCCGTCCGCTCAGGGCCGTGGTTTGGGGCAGATGTTGACATCGATCGGCATCGCTTCGCTGGCGCGGCGGCTTACTGGATGCTCGGCCGAACCCACGGTGATACTTTATACGGAATCGGATAACGTTGCTGCGGCGCGGACCTACCAGCGACTAGGCTTCACCACTTGCAGTGTAGATACTGCCTATGCACTGCCCCGGATCAATGACTGAGCGAAAGCCCATGCGGCATTCACAAGGGTTGTTCACCCCAGTACCGATGTTTCTGGGTGCCCACGGCGCATACTTTCGGGTGACCGGGTAACTTCACGCTCGGCCCAGCGGCGCGGGTGTGCGTCGGAAATGCGCTGAGAAAGCGAGATCGGTGAGCCGCTATAGGGTGCGCAGGGCGTTGGCGATGTTGTTGACCACGACAGTCACTGCCGGGGTGTTGTCTGCGTGCGGTAGTGATGACAATCGTAGCCATGATGCGGTAACGATCATTTCTGGGAAATCGGCTGACACAGCGGCTTGTGGTGGCAAAAAGGCGGTGACGGCTGAGGGGTCGACTGCTCAACAGAACGCGATTGCATTGTTTAACCAGACCTGGGGGAAGTTGTGCCCCGACAAGAATATGTCATACAACCCGACCGGGTCGGGTGTCGGCCGTGAGCAATTCATTGCCGGCCGTGTCGACTTCGCTGGATCGGACTCGCCGCTGCTCGCGGATCAACTCGCCCCGGCCGCCAAACGCTGTAAAGGAAACCCCGCGTGGGACCTGCCACTGGTCTTCGGGGCGGTTGCGTTGGTCTACAATTTGCCAGGCGTTCAGACGTTGATCGTCAATAGTGACGCTTTGGCCAAAATCTTCAGTGGCGTGATTACGACATGGGATGATAGCATACTGGCAGCACTAAATCCAGGTGTTGTCCTGCCAAATCTGAGGATCATGCCAATTTATCGAGTGGATTCATCGGGAACCACCGATAACTTGCAGAAGTATTTGACGGCTGATGCACCACAGAGCTGGGCCAAAGGGGTTGGTGCCGAGTTTCAGGGTGGTGTTGGCAAAGGGGTGCAGAAGTCGGCTGGTGTAATCCAGGCGGTGCAGATCACACCAGGTGCCTTTGGTTATGTCGAGAAGGGCTTCGCCGATAGGGCCGGATTACCGTTCGCCCAGATTGATACCGGCAGTGGCGGTGTGCCGCTTACCGATGACACGGTACGCAACGGCATTAACGAGGCCAACTTCGTGTCCGTCGGCAACGACCTCGTACTAGATCTGAACGCGATGTACAGCACCGTACAGCCGAATGCCTACCCGCTGGTGTTAGTCACTTATGAGATCGTTTGCTCGAAGGGTTACGACCCAGACACGTTTGAGGCAATTAAGTCGTTCCTTACTGTGGCCGCCAATGACGGTCAGGCCGACCTTCCGGCAGTCGGCTATGTTCCGATGCCCGATACAATCAAGAAGCGACTGGTCAGTGCGATCAACGCAATGCGGTAACAAATCGCACCCTGTGCAATGTCCTGGAGCGGGGACAACAGACGGTTTAAGGGCGACGACACAACTAACAGGGATGGGATAACGGTGACAATGCTAACCCCCGTCGATGCAGGCTCGGGTGTGATGGTCGCCATGCCGTTCCCAAGCCGCCGATCTCGCCTAATAAACCCGTGGGGGTCGACGCGGTCGAGCCTGGAAGACCCGATATTTCGCAGGCTATAGGAGGGCTCCGGGGTCCGGGTCGTGGCAGGCAATCAACTTTGATATTTTCAGAGCGTTCATGCAGTCACCGCCCGGTATAATGTGTGACTAAACTTTGGCCGACACTGGCAGCAATCTGGTTCTTACGGATCGGCTGTGGGGCGCCGTGCTCACTCTAGTCCTGATCATCGTTGTGCTTAATATCGGGGCCGGAGTCATCGCGAAAATATTAGCCCTTAAGCAGTCGTAGGCAGGAGCACCAAGTGGCCAAGAGATTGGACCTCAAAGGCGTCAACATCTATTACGGGTCTTTTCAAGCAGTTTCGGATGTGTCGCTGGCGGTACTGCCCAGAAGTGTGACGGCGTTCATTGGAGCTTCGGGCTGCGGCAAGACGACGGTGCTTCGCGCCTTAAATCGGATGCATGAAGTCGTCCCCGGCGCCAGGGTTGAGGGCGCCGTGTTGCTCGACGATGAAGACATCTATGCCTCGGGTATCGATCCCGTCGGTGTGCGTCGGGCAATTGGGATGGTGTTCCAGCGGCCCAACCCGTTCCCTGCCATGTCAATTCGCGACAACGTGGTGGCCGGTCTAAAGCTGCAGGGCGTACGCAATCGCAAAGTGCTCGATGATACCGTCGAGTACTCACTGCGCGGCGCGAACCTGTGGGATGAGGTCAAGGACCGATTGGATAAGTCCGGCGGTGGACTGTCCGGGGGGCAGCAGCAACGGCTGTGCATCGCTCGGGCCATCGCCGTGCAACCAGATGTTTTGCTCATGGATGAGCCGTGCTCCTCGCTCGATCCCATTTCGACAATGGCCATCGAAGACTTGATCGGTGAGTTGAAACAGGAGTACACCATCGTCATCGTTACCCATAATATGCAGCAGGCCGCGCGGGTGAGCGATCAGACTGCGTTCTTCAACCTGGAAGCCGTAGGAAAACCCGGCAGGCTGGTGGAGATCGATGACACCGAGAAAATCTTTTCCAATCCGACTCAGAAAGCCACCGAGGACTACATTTCCGGTCGCTTCGGTTAAATCATCATAAAATCGTTCGCCAAACCGCTTAGTGTGTGTTTGGTGCCGTGTCGTCTTCCGGAAGACTGCCGGTTGCCTGGAAGATGACTCGCCGTGCCACTTCGACAGCGTGGTCGGCAAAACGCTCATAGAACCGGCCCAGTAACGTCACGTCGACGGCGGCTGCTACACCATGTTTCCATTCGCGGTCCATCAACACCGAAAACAAATGCCGGTGCAGGTCATCCATCGCATCGTCTTCTTCGCGGATCCGGGCGGCTTTCTCTGGGTCGCGAGACAACACCACCTCTTGTGCACCATTGCCTAATTCGACTGCGACTCGCCCCATTTCGGCGAAATATCCATTGACTTCTTCGGGCAACACGTGCTGAGGATGGCGTCGGCGGGCAATTTTAGCAACATGTAGGGCCAACGCACCCATCCGATCAATGTCGGCCACCATTTGGATGGCGCTCACGATTGCTCTGAGGTCACCGGCCACCGGCGCTTGTAAGGCCAGCAGTACGAAAGCGCTCTCTTCGGCGCGAGCACTGCGGTTCGCGATTTTTTCGTGGTCGGTGATCACTTGTTCTGCCAGCGTTAGATCGGCTTGCAGCAACGCTTGGGTGGCCCGCTCCATGGCAATCCCGGCTAACCCGCACATTTCGCCGAGCCGCTCGGATAACTCTGAGAGTTGCTCATGATAGGCGGTTCGCATGGGGTAAAGCCTACGTTCTCGAGATGAGAAACGGCGGCGAAGCAACGCCTAGGCGGTTATCCGCAGGTAATGTCGGTCGCGTTGGTCACGGTCAGGTCCTCGGGCAGCCTGGTTGGCGGGCTGTTGGAGTTGCGGTCTATCTGCACGGTGACCGATGTGCCGCTGGGTGGGGGAGTGCTCACAGCGTTGAAGTCTGGGCCGAGGACCACGCGAACTATTTGGCCAATGCCGGTAACTCGCTGGACTTTTGAATTGGGGAACGCCGACGCCATGGTAGCCGCGGCCTGCTTATTGCCGGGCGAAAAGAACACCGTCGTGACCTTAAGCGAACTTGAGTAGTCGTCCGGCGTCATCACGTTGAAGCCGGCCTGCTCGAGTTCGTTGGCGGCGATGGCAGCCAGACCTGTTCGGGTGGTCGAATTAGACACTTGCACGGTGATGCTTTGCGGCGAGGTTGTCGTCACCTGCTCTCGCTTAACCTCTGGGGTAGGGCTGTCCGGTGTCGCTTTGTTGGAGGTGGGCGCGGTTGCCGGTGTCATTCCCAAACTCTGCGCATTCTGATCGTTTTCGAGAGGCAAGGGATCGTCTTTGACGATGGAATCGAAAAGCGCCCGCATGTCGGCAGTGCGTGGCGGTTCGTCGCCGTTAGCGTCTGTCACGCCGGTCGGCACGGTTACAAACGTGATGTGCTCGGCAGCCAGACCCTGTAACGACCTACCTAGCTGGACCAGGTCTTTGGTCTTCACATTGTCGACATAGCTATTGCCGATGAAAATGTTGGCGACGTTGTTGAGTTTATTCAAGTTGAATAATGTATCCGTCGAGATCATCGAACGTAGCAGTGACGACAAGAACAATTGCTGTCGTTTGATGCGGCCGTAGTCTCCATTGACTTCGGTGGCGACCTTACGGGCTCGCACATAGTTCAACGCGGTTACCCCGTTGAGAACTTGGCGTCCCGAATGGTCTAACAACGTGCCCAATTCATAGTCTTGTATCGGAGTTTTGCTGCACACTTCGACGCCACCTACTGCCTCAACCATCCGTGCAAATCCGACGAAATCAGTGGCGATGAACCGGTTTATACTCAAACCGGAAAGTTTCTGGATTTCCTTCACCAGACATTTCAGGCCACCGTAGGAGAACGTCGAGTTCAATTTAGTCTCTGTATAGACGACTCGGGGACCAAATTTTCCCTTTTTCTCGTTGTAGATAGGTCCGTACTTGCCGGTTTCGGGGTCCCAGACCTCGCACTGTATGGGGGTGATCGCCAGGTCGCGGGGGAACGAGATCACCACCACGCGTTTGCGGTTTGCCGGGATGTTGACCAGCATCACGGCGTCCGACCGGATGCCGTCGACGTCTTGGGTGTCGCCCGCGCCTATGTTAACGTTAGCTCCTGCACGCGAGTCCATACCGACGATGAGGAAGTTCTCGTCGCCGTACTGTCCACCTATGTCGACGATGTCGTGCGAGCCTGGGTCAAGTGCGTTGACAGTGTTGAAGCGGTTGTTTTTCGAGGTGTTCCACTGCCAAGCCGCGCCGGTCAGAGCCAGTGCCAGTACGGCAACTAGTGCCGACAGCGTGCGTCCGGCCAGCACTATCGGTCCGTGGCTGGACTTGGGTTGTTGCTCGCGGCTCGTAAGGGCCTCGAACGCTGAGGCTACGCCGCTTGGTACGGGTAGCACCTCGTGCGACGGGGTCGGTGTATGCACGTTGTCGTGCGGGTAGTGGGCCGCTTGGAGGTCGGGAATCTCTGAAACGAGTTCCAACGGGATGTCGATGACTTGAGTGTCTTGCTCGTTGTCGAGGTAACCGGGGGCACAGGCGAAGACGTCGGACGCGTCGGACGGCGCGATATCCGGGTCTTGGTTACGGGTTGCATAGGAATGACTGGACCGCTCAAGGGTGGGCGCACCAATTTTGGTGATTAAGTCGGCGACGGTTATTCGGCTGGCGGCGTGAGATCCGGTCGTTTCGGTGTTGACGGGCGATTCATTCGGCCATCGGCAGGCCACGTCATCATGCGCGGGTGCAGAGCTGCGTTGGCGCGGCGCGACGCTTAGCGATCGCAGCGTGTCGGGGGCAATGTGTTGATCTTCGTTGGCGGCGCCGGACACATATCGATAGTCACGAATGGTGTCATTTTCGCCGTTACTCACGTCCTACCGGCCTCCGAAACTCTGATGCGGACGTCATTAATGTCTGCGCAAAATGGTCAGTGCACCGCTGGCATGACAAGCACCACAACCCGCGCTACAACCGCCACTAAGGGGTAAATGGTACTGAGGTGTCGGCCGAAACACGATTTCGGCAGTGTTTCGAGTCAGCCACCCGATTCCATGACGTCGGCCCCGACCGGCACTGTGCAGTCGTCGGGGTCAATCAGCCAGCCGTCGGGCAACGCCACCTGGGCTGATGAACCTTGCCGACCCCGGGGTCCGGTCGCGGCGTCTGGGAACGAAACGGCGCCGTCCAACCGGTCCAGCAGGCAGTCAAGTTCATCGAGTGTTTTAACCAGTGCCAGTGTGCGCCGCAATTCAGATCCGACGGGAAAACCGTGCAGGTACCACGCGATGTGTTTGCGAATGTCGCGCATGCCCTTGTGTTCGCCGAAATAGGCGGCTAGCAGCCTGCCGTGTCGACGGACGATGTCGGCGACCTCACCGAGTGTGGGCGGTGTGGGTGCAGGCCTCCCAGTGAATGCGGCTGACAACTCGGCGAACAGCCATGGACGGCCCAGGCAGCCACGGCCGACGACAACACCATCACACCCGGTGGCGGCCATCATGGCCAGTGCGTCGCTGGCATCGTAGATGTCGCCGTTGCCGAGGACTGGGATCGTCCGGACCTGCCGTTTTAGATGGGCGATCTGTTCCCAATCGGCGGTGCCAGAATAGCGCTGCGCTGCGGTCCTGGCGTGCAGCGCGACCGCGGCGGCACCTTCAGTTTCTGCGATACGGCCGGCGTCCAGGTGCGTGTGGTGGGCGTTGTCGACGCCAATGCGGAACTTGACGGTCACCGGAATTTTGGCGCCTTCGGCGCCGTGCACAGCGGCAGCCACGATCTGGCCGAACAGCCGCCGCTTGAACGGCAGCGCCGCACCGCCGCCCCGTTTAGTCACCTTGGGTACCGGACAGCCGAAATTCATGTCGATGTGATCGGCTAGACCTTCGGTGGCGATCATCCGGGTCGCTGTGTAAGTGGTGTTCGGGTCGACAGTGTAAAGCTGTAATGAGCGCGGTGACTCATTCGCGGCGAATGTTAGCATGTGCATGGTTACCGGATGGCGCTCCACTAGTGCACGCGCGGTCACCATTTCACAGACGTAGAGCCCGCTGGCTGTGCCGAGTTTCGACTGTTCTAACTCACGACATAGGGTTCGGAATGCGACATTCGTCACACCGGCCATTGGAGCCAACACAACTGGGCTGGCAAGCTCGATCGAGCTGATGCGCAATGGTTACTACCGCCCGCTCATCTTCAGCGTGCCTTTGGTGGAGAGCACCTTGCGTGCGGTAATTTTCTCCGCCTTGCGGGCTTCGCGCTCAAGGTAGCGTTGCTTGGAGACTTCGAACTTGTCGCACGCAGCCTCAAGCTCCTTCAGGTGCGCGCCAATTTCGTCACGCAACCGTGCGCCCTCGCCACTGAAGTCTTCGCGCTCTAAAACCCGCCATTTTTTGAGCACCGGCATGATGACCTCGTCAAGGTGGATTCGAATGTCGTAGACGCCGCCGACGGCGATCATCACGGCCTTGCGCCGGAATTCAGGTACCAGGAATCCTGGCATCTTGAAGTTATGCAGGATCTTGTGCAGTGCCTTGATCGCAAGGTTAGGTGCGAGCTCGATGCTAGCTTCGCTGACGTCTCGGTAGAAGATCATGTGCAGGTTTTCGTCGCCCGATATTTTGGCGAGCAGCTGTTCTGCGATCGTCTCGTTGCAGGCCTTACCCGTGTTGCGGTGCGAGATGCGGGTAGCCAGCTCCTGGAATGTGACGTAGAGGATCGAGTCGAACAAGGTGTCGGCGAAGAGTCCGCCTTGATGATTCTGGCCCGGGCTGAAACCTCGATTGATCACCTCGATGCGTAGCTTCTCTAGCTCCACCGGATCGACCGCGCGGGTCACTACCAGGTAGTCGCGCAGAGCGATTCCGTGCCGGTTCTCCTCAGCGGTCCAGCGGTTGACCCACTGCCCCCACGCGCCGTCCAGGCCCATGGTCATCGCGATCTCGCGATGATACGACGGCAGGTTATCCTCGGTGACTAGGTTCTGCACCATCGCCACCTGGGCGACGTCGGAAAGCCGGCTCTGTTCGGGGTCCCAGTCCTGACCGCCGAGCGCGTAGAAACTTTTGCCTTCTGACCACGGGATGTAGTCGTGCGGATTCCAGTTCTTGTGCATGCGTTCATGCCGGTTAATGTACTTTTCGACGACCGGTTCGAGCTCGTGCAGCAGCTGTAGGTCGGTCAGCTCTGCTGACATGGACTCCTCCAGATCATCTGTATCTATTAGTTGCAGTTAACATATCTGTGTATCTCGGTAGCATCAAGTTTCCTTCCGGCGTGCCACGTTGTGGGTAACTAGTCGCGACGGTCTGCCGTCTCATCGTTCGCGTAATCTTTCGAATACTGGACTGCTGCGACGTTGAGGTTTGCAGGCGGGCAACCTCGGTCGTGCACTGGGGAATTAGCCGACTGTTCGGCTTCCCCAGTTCGTTCGGGAGTTAGATCTATGGGGTTATTATGTGTGGCAGCTGTATTGAGCAGTATCTAGACGCAAGTAGTCGATGAACTGTTTGTGTGTGACTTCATAGCTGTCCGTGTAGGAGAATGAGCAGGCCGCTCAGGTCCCCGATCAAGCTGGTGGCGATTAGCTTTTTGTTAAGATGGCATCGTTGATCCGGAATGCCTTGTGGTGCAGCAGCGTGGTGAAGTTGCGTAATCTATATCTGCACTGGACCGAGTAAACAAACACTGGCTCGACTGTCGGTGCTAATAGCAGTTACGTGCCCGCACACTGGGTCGTCGACCATTAGCGCGACAAATTATTTTTCGATGGCTTTTGAGGCGTCTTCGCCGAGATGAAGGTCGTTATCACCCACATGCAGATGTTGTCGTAAACCGTGGGCACGAATTCGTCACAGTCAGAGAAGCTTTCGTAGAAGTAGCGTTCGGTCAACGTGGCCTTACAGCATATCGTGCAGACGGTCAGTGTTGGTTCACTCTTGCTCGGTTTGGACTCGCTGACATGGTGGTAATTTCGGCGGCTGACGTGGCATGTCATGGGTGGGATCAATGCAGAACAGGGAGCCTTAGGCGGGTACCGAGGTCGAAGATCATTCGACCTTCTTTACGGGAATGTTGGCAGCGTTTGCTGTGGTTGTTGTATCCAATTTAGTGGTGTTGTTTTCTGCGGGTGACCACGTCCCGGTGACCGGCGTTGAGATGTGTGGTTTCATACCACGATCGAGGGCGTTGACGCTGTGGACCGTCGCTACTATGCGTTAAATCCCTATGTCTTCGTATTGGATGCGTATCATCTTACTGTATAAACATTTTGCATGTAGTCGAAAAGTTTTGCTGCGATCTGATCTGCGACCAGAAAGCCAGTTGTTTGATGAACGTGTCGCGTGGTGTCGGGTGTACGGTAAGAATATGTGTCTGGTGTCGGCTTCTTGGGAGAAATTTTAAATCTATTGGGGTCGCATATGTTGCAATGTGTTGGAGAACAATTTGGGTGGCACGTGTCGTACTCGATATGATTGAATTGTCTACGCCTTCTTGGACTTACTGTCGGTCTGTACGATCCACCGGCCTGTGAGTTGATGGGTTACCTAGTGGTCGCGCCGCGACCAATGGCTGCACAGGCGGTTTGGCAACGTTTTCTACATTGTTCTTTGCTTTGATGCCGCACCAAATTATAAGAAGCATCTGCGGGTTTGCGTCGGCTGGAGTCGTGCGACTGAGCGTGTGGCTTGCCCTGACGCACCGCTGGTGCGGACTACCTGTGCACAATTTGCTGCCTCAGGAAGAGCGGGATAATTCGATGCATTACTAGCACCATGGCGTAACGCCCCCGGCGGCTTGAGCCGCCGGGGGCGTTACGCCATGGTGGTGTTCATGCGTATGCAGTAGGTCGTTAGTGTGCTGCTTGGTGATCTCGTCATCCGCCGCTCCGGTTGGATTCGAGAGCCGGGTAGCTTTGAGGATTCGTCGACTGGCTTCAACCCACCTTCGGCGCGGTGATGATGTGGAATCCTAAGGCAGGCATGCTCTGCGTTAAAGACGGCGTCGATTACCAGCTGGCATACGTGTTTGTGTCCGGGCTGTAGAAATTATTGTGCTATCATTCCGGTGGGTGTGTACCATATGTGCTATACGCAGTTTCACCAGGTACTGGCAAGGCCAACGGTGCTGGTCTGCCAGTATATTCGGCGAGTTCGTTAACAGATATCTTGAGATTCGTTAGAGACCAAAGCACTTGTACGCAGATGGCGTCGGCCAACATTTGAAACATTTCAATGACCAAACTGGTCTGATCGTCCGTAATCGACCTTGGCTATTATCTGTATGCATGCAGATAATGACTTCGTCCCTAGTAGGCTTGCGACAGTCGCTAGACTGTCTATATTTTTGAATGTGTTTTGCGACTCGAAATGGTGAGTGCTATGATTCGTAACGCTCGTGATCGTTGATATTGCGCGACAAGCGTCGGGGGGAAGGCGATTATAGTAGCCGTTTAGTGGATATTGGATTCCGGCGAGATGTCGGTTTATGCTATATATTTCGAGCCGTTGGTGTATGTCGTTGGATTGGATGTCTATACGTGACTGGTCGATGGCCAAATTCCTTTTAACGAGAGTTCCGCCTTTAATTCGCAACGAATAGTCCAGGTCGTGATCCTCGCGGCCGGTCTTGATGCGCACGCGTACCGGCTACCGTGGCTGGCGGGCGCCGTGGTCTACGAGGTCGACATGCCAAAAGTGATCGTATTCAAGACGGTAACGCTGAGCGATCTCGGCTCCGAGCCGACTGTCGAGCGATGTAGTGTCGCCGTTGACTTGCGCGATGATTGGGCTACGGTGCTTCAAGCGGCGGGATTTGACTCGCGGGCTGCTATAGCGTGGGGCGTCGAAGGGTTGCTGTTTTACTTGTCGGACGCGGTCCAGAATTCCTTGTTAGATAACACCACCGCTTTGATGTGATCCCGACAGTCGGGTGGCTTTTGAATTCGTATCCGACACCGCTATTTTGGTGGACGAGCGGTAGCGTGCATATCATGACTAGATGAGTGAATTGGGCTTCGAAATCGATCTCAACGATCTAGTCATATTAAGGTCAACACAGCCACATTGTAGACTATTTGAGCCAGCACGGTTGATGAATTTCTTAATATCCGGTCTAGGACATGCATGCAGTTAATGACTTCAGTTACTCTGACTACGATATCACTAGGGCTTTCGTTGAAGTTATCTATAGCAGCTCTGTGCAAAATTTTAGTGGCGAAGGACAGTATCTTTCATACGACTAGTGAGCAATTCCTGAAACATTGTATGAGCTGGCGTATACAAATTCTGGTAAAATTGTACCAGTGGCATCCTTGTTGCACTTTAGGATAGGGTAACTGGGAGTCTAGAAGCTGTCGGTATCCATAAGGAAAAATGGTCCAGGTTGGACATGCGTTACCCGGCGTAGCATGGTAATTTAGACTGAGGTTTTAACGGAGCTCGTTCCATAATGAAAAATGAGCGATTTACCTGGATACGGCTCGCGGTAGATGGTGTCACCTTGCTCTCGGGCTTCAACGGACCGCTTTCGGCGGTCCGTTGAAGCCCGAGCAGTGGTTCCTCGATCCAGTTGCTTCACACAGCAAGGCATACATGCCGACGGGCACTCAGATCTCTAACACGTAGCGCAAGCTGATCCGTTCCATTTTCGAGAGTGATGAGATCTGTGCGCGAACGTTCAGCACCTGCATGGCAATCTCGCAGAAGGCCTCGAAGTTGGTGTAGGCACTCGTATGGACGACGATTGCTCGGGTATTCATTGATGTCGCAGCGGTGTTGTTGCGGTTGACATAACGGACGAAGCGTTCCGCAGGGGGCAGGGGTAACCATCCCCCAAGCTATGTATTTGAGCCTGACGTTCGATTAGCAACTTATTGGCGAGCAGGTGCTTCAGCTCCTGGCTGGATGACTCGATTAGAGACTCGGTTGCCGGACGACGGATCTTCATTCTGACTAGGGCAACGAATTCGGTCCAGTTGGCTCCATCGCCATTCATCTAGGGCAGGATAGCCAACTCTATGTAAGTCAGCCGTTCGTTGTGCCAGTGAATCCGACACCGCCGCAGGCCGCAGGTAAACAAATAGCTGCCCGACGTCAGCAGAGTGATCGCCGGCAGTGCCAACGTCGGGTAAACCGTGGTAATTGCGGGCTTCGGTGCCCCCACTAGGACTCGAACCTAGGACCTGCGGATTAAAAGTCCGTAGCTCTACCAACTGAGCTATAGGGGCGCGAAGATTCAGGATACTGCGTTCGGGAACTAAGTTCGTTTGAGGATTGAGCCTACGGTGGCCTAAGCTGACGGGGCTCCAACGGTAACTACGTTGCGAGTGCCCCGGAGAGATTCGGTTCTGGCCCCCTTCGTCTAGCGGCCTAGGACGCCGCCCTTTCAAGGCGGTAGCGCGGGT
>NZ_QAYL01000052.1 GCF_003408705.1 Mycobacterium uberis | reverse complement strand
GTAGCAATATAAAACACGATCACCTCGGCATCGGTCAACGCGAAACCAAGAACAGTCCATCCAAGACACTAAATTTCCAAATACCGCCAGCGGTCAAAAGAACAGCACCGCCGATGCCAAATCTATCAGAGGTCGACCCCATAGACGCTTTTCAACTTGGCCTTTTCGACAGCATACACCACAACCTACACCGCTTGATCGAAATACTCGGCGTCCGCATTGACTGTGTCAACATTTCCATTCAGCCAAGCATGGGTAGCATCCTGCCATTTCTATAAATTTGCCCGCTGTCTCACCCTCTAAACAAACCTTCCATTGCACTACTCGGGCTCCTCACATCCTCATCTCTTTAGAGAGTACGACCCTTTCGTAAAAATCGGCCCATGTTGTTTGGACCCATGTTGTTTGTAACGATCCATATCGGCTTAGAACTCGGATCACAGATATTGCTAACGTAGACCTCAGTATGATGCTGTACCAAAATTTGTTATTTCGGTTACTGTAACCCTAGACTCTAACAATACAAATATACTGCCAGTAGATCTATTCGCTGGTAGCACACCTTGAGTAACTAAGCTATGACAAGATCCTCTTTGCTGTCCTTGCCAATGTGTGTATAAGCAGATATTGGTAGTCCCAAGCTTCTGGAGAACCGCTTGTCGATATCCTTGCCGGTACCCGTACCTTGTATTGATCGATATGAACCTAAGTACAATAAAATCGGCGAGCATTAAAAATCCCGTTAACAAAGCGAATGCATTCTATCTTCCCAGCGTGGCAAGCTTAGCCGTCACCGGGGAACCGTGAACATCTATAGCGAAATCTAGTTAGCTATTTACACCATTTTTCAGCTACCTCAATCATGCTATCTAAACTTGCCCGAATCGCATCCACACCCTCCAGTAACGACGCACTTAACGTTGATAGTTATGAACCCAATTCTATTTACGACTGACCCATGTCTTCTTGCAAAGACGACGGATTGAAGTTTTCCCTTACAATTGAAGTTTTCCCTTACATCTTCAATGTACTTCTGCTGATACTTGCGGACAAAACACTAGCACTTCCCCTTGACCACGTAGCTATGTGAACTTCAACTATATGAAAAAATTTCAGCAGCCTTACAGTAAGGTTAATAGCAAGATCACGCCATCCAGGTACACAGCGTGGCGTCCCGAGAAGATATGGCTAATTTGAAGCTAGTTTACCATATGCATGAAACCATCCGTTTACCACAGACAGGACCATCTGGCTAGCGGTATATCGCCGCAACCCAGTAAGTGTCGCGGTAGTCACTGGTAGCAGCTTCCAACAATTAATACAACGAACTAACGACCAAGGATCGCTAGTAGGTGTACAGTGTCATTGATCGTTGGCTGATGTCAGGTTACTGCGCGGAATATCTAGCGTAGCAACTGGATACAAGCCGGAGAGATCTCGGCCATCGCGGGCCAACACCATCGGCGGATAGTTCACCACGTGTGAACCGCCTGGCTTATGTTGTTGCCATTCCACCGACGCTCGCAGCGTGTAATGCCCGGGAGCTAAGTCGCCCAGGTCAACGTGCACCGATTCGCTGGTCGAAGCTGGGCCAGGCTCCTCGCGCGATTGGCTGGAGTCATCACGGACCAGCGTCTTAAGGTTGACCGCTGCCGGTAGCGTGCGCACCACTACGCCCGAGAAATCCACCAATTTGTAGCTGGGTTGCCAATTTTCAGTGGTCGCCGCGGAGCCGTAGTTGGTCCAAACGACGGCTATCGTTGCCCTTCTACCTTGTATCGATTGCGATCCCGGCCGCGCCTCGACCGAGTACCGGTAGCCAGCGGCAGCATTGGCTTGCGCCCAAAGCCGATACAACATCGGGTCCATCGCCAATGTCGAATCCCGATCCGGGAAGTTGGCACTCGACGTCATCGACACATGGTACTTGATAACATCACGCAGACCCTTTTCGTAGTAAGATCGCGGGTTAGCTCCGTTTGGCAATGGGCACCACTCGGTGATAACCGGCGCCGACGTGAGCCGCTGCCGAATCGTAGTTACGACTGCGTCTTTGTACTGAACGTAATGAGAATCGTTGGACTCAGCCCATGTCGGCAACGGCGCCGAGACGCCGAGATGATCGGTACGAATACCTACCGGCGCGGACAGCCTTTTAGTCACGTCGTCGGCAAACAGTTCGCGCACAATCTCTGGGTTTTCCGGATTGACCACCAATTGTGTATGAGGAAAAGCGTTTACGTTCGCCGCAACCAGCTGACGAATCGATGCGATGGTGATGCTTTGATCGGTGAACTGGCTATAATACCCTAGGGTCGCGACGCTTTGTTCAGGCGCCGCGCCTGGCGCCCCGAGCACGTCACGCAAATACGCTATGTGATTCTCGCTGAAGTCCCCGTATCCAGAGAATTCAAACACGCTAAGCCGCTCATCGCTGTCATAGCGTCGACCCAGCGCGGCCAGCAGCTGCTCAAAACCGTCGAGGTAGGCGGGATTGTTCCAGTTCGGCACTACCTGCGTCATCCCGAATGTAGAACTATTAGGTGGCCCAGGGTAGTCAGTGCTGGCTCCGGGAATCGCACGCACCCAGTCAGGAATCGCGATGTTGGTGTTGTCCGGGTAAAAACTGTTGCAACAAGAATTATACGCATACACGCGAAGCGTTAGTCGCATGCCACGATTAGCCAACTTCATTAGCGCGTCGTCAATGACGCTGAAGTCGTATTTGCGATCGTCAGGGATGTCGGGGGGCAGCATGCGTGGATCGGTGGGCTGCAGTTGGCGCCATGCGACACGGATACTGGCGTCGTATGACGCAGGCCACGCCGGATACCGCCGCTGCGCAAGATTACCTTGCGGGAAAAGCGGTTCCAAGAGATCTTCGTATTGGCCGCGCAGCGGATTGGGAAGCTCCTGCACGGTGGTCGGTATAGCCGGACTGACCATCGCGTTGAGTGGTCCAGATTCGGTCTGACGACCGCACCCGGCCAGGATGAACACCACGCATACGACAACAACTACCCTGCTATTCCTCAACATACGAACCATCACTGCCGGTACTAACGCGCGCCCAGCGACAACGCCTCGTGGTCGACGAGAAACGGCATTGGCATCCAGCACGCGGACAATAACGCCTCCATTGCATTGCCCAGAACGGGGCCCGACAACAACAACCGCCGCGCTAAGTGACATCCGGTTTGCACCAAAGCCAATGCCGCGACGGGTAACTCCCGACGATTGTAAAGGCCCTTCAGGCCTGTTGATACCGACGCTGAGCACAATGGCGGTTATGTCGCCGGAAACCAGCGATGTGGCGACCGCCGAAAGGCGTGCGACCTGACTGAACCAGCTGATCCAACCCGGGAAAGAACGGTTGGCCGGCTCCGGCCAGTTAACGACCAGCTCCCTACTGTATTCGCATTGTGCGAGCACCGGGTCAGAAAGCTGCGCGGCAACAGAGTCCTCACAATATGGCAAATGTTCCCCTCCGGGCGGCTGATCAATCAGAGGATGGTCGTCGTCGAGGCTGCTTCTCCCGATTCACTCTGAGCGCAGTGGAGCAACCAGCATCATTCGCGTTACTGTCTAACAGGTGTATTCAGCCCGGGCAGGTTACGAATTGATAATGCGCAGCGTACCATCCGGGGTTGACTTAGCTCAGCTGGATCCGCGCGACGGCCTGGCCCCAGCTGACGTTTAAGTGACGCCCAGCCGCCAGACCCCCAAGTGAGACAGCTCACAATTTGAGCCGAGGCTATTATACCAGCCAAGCCTGCGGTGTCTCAAAGGCACAGACCACTTAGCGCTCTCGTCATCCGCACAAGCTAAGAGACATCCAATTATACCAAATATGGCCGACCACTGCACTCATGTCGTCGTTGTCAGCGGTGGGTACGCTGGAACACTGACTGCTAACCATCTGTGGCTGCACGGCAACATCGACATTACGCTAATGAACCCCCATCCGGTCTTCGTCCAGCGAATCCGCTTGCACCAGGTGGTCGCCAACACCGGCGCCGCGACCTTCGCTTACGACACACTGCTTGGTGCCGGAGTCCGGCTGGTAGTCTACACTTGAGACCCGGCAAGTCCTGCTGGTCTTAAGTACCGTGCTGGACTATAGCGGCCTAGTTTACACCGTGGACAGCATTGACACGACGCCTGACAAGCTCTATCCAGGGCGCCTGGCGCAGCCGAATTCGCTTATTCGGTAACCGAACTGGAAAGCGCGCATCTGCTGAGGTAAGTGGTCCCCGACTTGCCCTTTACTGCCCCCATCATCGTAGTCGGCGGCGGGTTGGCCAATATCGAATAACTTCCGAACCGGCCCAATAAGGTCGCTCGGTAACGCTGGTGTACGGCGGCACTTTTGAGCCGTCGTTAAACAAACTAAGCCGGCGTTCGGGGCGAAGCAGTTACGCAAGCTCGGCATAGACATACGCACCTCGGTGACCACCACCGAAGTGCGTTGGGACGCCTGTCGTGTACTTGGCAACGGTACCCGTACTGCGCAGTGCCACGACCGTGTGGACGGCAGGATTCGTCGTGTCGGACCTAGCAACACACAGCTGGCTTGCACATCGACACCTTGGACTGGCTACTCACCAACGAAACGCTGAACAGCGTTGACGACCGATTGCATCGTCGCTGCGAAGAGCACGTGGACCGTGGATGCCTGGACCGCTGCTTCTCGACGACCAAGACCCCTCAGCCGACATCATCCTGGCGGAATCAGTTTCGACGGCAATGCTGGTCCTAACTGGAAACACCAAGCCCTGACGAACGAGCGGCATTCATGCTGCGGGAGGTGTTCTGCTTCAGTTACGACGATATTGCCGACTTAGTCGGCAAACCAGCGCCCACTGTCCGACAGGTCGGCCATCGGGCACGCAAGCGCATCCACGCGGCGGAAAAGATTCAGCACTGTGGATTCGCAACGCAACGCGGAGATCACCATTCAATTCCTAGCCATGGCAGCCAGCTAACGTCCAGGCCCTGGTAGCAATGCTCGCCCCCAACGCCACCGGGATAGCCGCATAGTGGCAGCAAAGCGAGCGCTGCCTACCGACCCGTTGTCGGTACATCGCAGGCGGCAAGGGCCATCGTCGGGCTAATACACAAGATACGTGAGATGTGGGCAACGTTACGCACATAGATGGGGCCTCTCACAATGCTCCGAAGACATTGGTGCATCCCGGTAGAACATTTCAAAATGATAGTCACGTTGGAGAGCGCCAACAACAAGATCACGAACTCCTACGTGACGCGCAGTCCCGACAAACTGGTGACCCTGGCGATCGCACACACGATAAGCCGGAACTTAGGTGACGCCCAGGCGTACGAAAATCCACTGTTCTGTCAAGCTAGGGTGGTGCGAATCGAGCGGCTCGGCGATCTTGGCAGCGCGCCCCAGGTGCTGCGCGCTCTCGGCGACGCTACCACCAGGCTCAATTTGCCGCCGCCCGCTGCGCTAACCGGTGAGTGGTTCGACGCGCTAGCAGTGATCGCACCGAGCCTGTCAATACAACCGGTGGACATCGACGACGCATTCGCGGTCCAGTTAGGCGCACAAACGCCAGATTCGTTAGCCGTAGGTGGCGGCTGGGTCGGCTACCTGTCCTACCCGGACCCCGCAGCCGAAGGACGGCCGAACCGAATCCCGGAAGCCGCCGGCGGTTGGACCGACTGTGTGCTGCGCCGCGACCGTAGCGCGCAATGGTGGTACGAGAGCCTGTCCGGTACACCTATGCCCAGCTGGCTGACCGCCGCACTAGCAACAATGCCGGAACCTGCGCAGGACTGTCAGATCGACTGGTGCAGGCCCGACTGGGGAACCCACCGTGAAGGGGTACTTGCCTGCCTGGAGGCGATCCGTGCCGGCGAGATCTACCAAGCGTGTGTGTGCACACAGTTCACTGGGATCGTTACCGGCGCCCCGCTGGACTTCTTCATTGATGCAGTGGCACGCACCGCTCCGGCGCGTGCCGCTTATGTCGCTGGACCGTGGGGCGCGGTGGCATCGCTATCCCCGGAGCTATTCCTTCGACGCCGTGGTGCCGTCGTGACATCCAGCCCGATCAAAGGCACCCGGCCGTTTCAGGCCTGGCCGTCGACATTACGGGCTTCGACCAAAGAAGTAGCCGAGAATATCATGATCGTGGATCTGGTGCGCAATGACCTCGGCCGTATAGCCATTACCGGCACTGTCACCGTGCCCGAGCTGTTGATGGTACGGCGCGCGCCAGGTGTGTGGCACCTGGTGTCCACGGTGTCGGCTCAGGTTCCCGTCGAACTGCCAATGGCAGCGCTGCTAGACGCCGCTTTCCCGCCGGCCTCGATAACTGGAACCCCCAAACTAAGGGCCCGCCAATTGATTTCGCAATGGGAACCCAGATACCGCGGAATATATTGCGGCACAGTTGGTTTAGCTTCACCAATCGCCGGTTGCGAGCTGAACGTCGCGATCCGAACCGTCGAGTTCGACACCACCGGTAATGCTGTGCTGGGGGTAGGTGGCGGGATCACCGCCGACTCCGATCCCGACGCTGAATGGCAGGAGTGCCTGCATAAGGCTGCACCCATCGTCGGGTTGCCATCTGTCGTGACCGCGGCGTCGGTCGGTTAGTCCGGGCGGATTTTCCGGTAACGTTCACAACACAGGTCCCGCATACCTAAAGACCTGCATAGCACGGTCAACAGCGGGTTGGAGTCAGTGACGAAAAGAAAGTTGCTGCTCTTGGTGCGGAGGCTGTCGCGATGTTGAGCGGAACGCTGGCGGTTAGCCGGGTGAGTTCGGTCAGGCCGCCGACACCGAGCAGAGCGGCATGCGCGAACAGCGCTGCCGGTGCAGATTACGACCAACTAGCTTCGATCCTTATGCCGAGCCCGACGACACAGTCAAGACAGGCGGCCCAATCCCTACCACCCGAAGTTTTCGCAGCGAGAGCACTCAAGGCGACGGGACCGATGGAACCACGCTATACCTATCCCGTTCTCTGCAATGAAGCAGGTAATGGTGGGAGTGCCGGCGTGGCTCCCGGATCGGGCTCGTCGCCGACCGCACTGCTCGCCCTCAACACCCGCAGCCTACCCAGCGTGTCAACCCAAGTACGCCGGCGGACTTACCTGACGCGGGGGCACTGGCCACCATCCCCAGACTGGCCGATCTCGGCATGCTAGACTTACTTGAGTTTACCGTACCCGCGCTTGGCATTGGCTTTCCCGACTTCTGGAGCAGTCTCGAGATTACGCAGAGTACAGCCTAGTCGATCGTAGACAGTATACAAGGCTTGGGTGACTCCGGGGTCTATGCCGCCCTTAGGTGGACTGCGGTAGGCGTGTCTACGGCCCTACTGACACTAAGACCTTATCGACCGCACGCTCGCTAACACTCTCGACTGTAACTCTCATATTTACGACTGTAATTCTAAAATATTATATTTATTATGTAACTCTATATTTATTAGTAGTACAGCCAGCCTGCCGAATCCTATGTAAGGTATCCCGTCCTCAATAGCAGAAAGTGCCCAGTCTTTGCTATCGAGGTTAAATATCCCGTCAGTGGATATCCCACAATTACTGGCAAGGACGTTACCAACGGTACTAAACGGTGGCCCGACGTCTCTAGCTACTAACACTCGGCATCCCGTCGCTATTGACGTCGGTCTGTTCAGCACTGACGAACGGTCTCACGGCGACAGATCTGCCAGCACTGGCGGGGCAGACCCTGGGGCGCTGCCGTACCTTCAACTAAGCTGGCCCCACCTAACGTATACGGACCCCAACCTGGCCCGTTCAAGACCTGCACATCGCTACAGCAGTTTCCCGGCATTTGCCGACCACGCACAGTCTAGTTAGCCTGCTTAACTACCTTCCCGTATGCCGTGACTTCAAGACCGCGTTGTAGAGCTGACGCGAGCGCACCGCCGAATGCAGGGCGGCCACCTGGCCACACGCGTCCTTGACGCGAGCACCCCCCGCGATGAGGTTCTCCACCTCAGCGACTAGCACGGATACGTCAGCACGCGGAGTCGCACCGGCCAGCACAACGGTGATCTCGCCGAGCACACCGTCGGCCGCCCAAGTTGCTAATTCGTCGAGCGATCCGCGCACCACCTCCTCGTGCACCTTGGTTAGCTCCCGACAAACCACCGCCGGACGGGCACCGCCGAGCTGGTCGACGGCATCAAGCAAACATGCGGCCAACCGGCGCGGCGATTCGAAGAACACGCAGGTGCGCCGTTCGTCGGCAAGCGAAGCCAGCCAAGTTCTGCGTGCCAAGCTCTTGCGTGGTGCGAAACCCTCAGAACAGAACTTCTCCGACGGAAGACCGGACACGGCCAGTGCCGTCGTCACCGCGGACGGCCCGGGTAGGCACCGCACCGGCAGACCAGCGGCGATGCACGCCGCTACCAGCCGGTAACCGGGGTCGCTGATCACCGGCATTCCGGCATCGCTGATCACCAACACCGTAGCACCAGCTTTGATCTCGGTTACTAGAGCGGACACCCGAGCGGCCTCAACCTGGTCGAACAGACTAATCACCCGGCCAGTGATCGCCACGTCGAGCGCTTTGGCCAGAGTTCGCGCCCGCCGGGTGTCTTCGGCCGCCACCACATCGGCATAACGCAACGCGTCGGTCAACCTTTTCGACGCATCCAAGGGTTGGCCCAACGGGGTGGCACCGAGCAATAGGTGACCATCAGTCATGACGGACAGCCTACGATCGACGTAATGACTGCCCCACCCCGCGAAACTCTCATCGCCGTGGAGGAGCGCACGGTACCCGTGATTAGCCCAGGGCCACTGGTGCCAGTGGCAGATTTCGGGCCAACCGACCGCGTGCGCGGTTGGATCACAACCAGCGTTATCACCGTGCTGGCAGTGGTAACGCGTTTCATTAACCTGAACTCGCCGACCGATGCCGGCACGCCCATTTTCGATGAGAAGCACTACGCGCCGCAAGCATGGCAGTTGCTGCACAACCACGGGGTGGAAGACAACCCCGGCTTCGGCCTGGTCGTTCATCCTCCGGTCGGCAAGCAACTGATTGCCATTGGCGAGGCGATCTTCGGATACAACGGCGTCGGCTGGCGATTCACTGGTGCGCTGCTTGGCGTGGTCATGGTGACACTGGTGATGCGGATCGTGCGTCGAATCACCCGCTCGACTCTGGTCGGCGCTATCGCGGGGTTGTTGGTTATCTGCGACGGGGTCAGCTTTGTCGCCGCGCGCACCGCGCTGCTCGACGGCTTCCTAACTTTCTTCGTGGTCGCAGCGTTCGGCGCACTTATCGTCGACCGCGATCAAGTCCGCCAACGAATGCACATAGCGCTCGCGGAGGGGCGCAGCGCCGACACCGGGTGTGGTCCGCGGCTTGGTATGCGCTGGTGGCGCTTCCTGGCCGGGGTGCTCCTCGGATTGGCTTGTGCGACAAAGTGGTCCGGCCTATACTTCGTGCTGTTCTTTGGTGCGATGTCGCTGATATTTGATATGGTGGCTCGGCGCGCCTACCGAGTGCCTAACCCGTGGCGGGGAGTCCTACGACGTGACGTTATCCCCACCGGATATGCTCTGGGGCTAATCCCTTTTCTGATGTACCTAGCCAGCTACGCACCGTGGTTCGCGTCCGAGACCGCGATCGACCGGCACCAAGTCGGGCAAACGATTGGGCGCTACAGGGTGATCCCACTGCCCGACGCTATTCGCTCGCTGTGGTATTATCACGCCAAGGCATTGCAATTCCACGCCAGCCTGACGAATTCGGCGGGTAACTACCACCCGTGGGAATCCAAACCGTGGAGCTGGCCGATGTCGTTGCGGCCGGTTCTGTACGCGATTGATCAGCAGGATGTGCCCGGCTGCGGAGTACAATCATGCATCAAAGCCGAGATGATTGTTGGCACGCCCGCGATGTGGTGGCTAGCGATGGCTGTTTTGGTCTACGCAACTTGGCGAACGATCATTCGGTTAGACTGGCGCTACGCGGCTGTTTTGGTGGGGTACTGCGCGGGGTGGTTGCCGTGGTTCGCTGACATCGACCGGCAAATGTACTTCTTCTATGCGGCGACGATGGCACCGTTCCTAGTAATGGGCATCGCGCTGATCCTCGGCGACATCCTCTACCCCCCAACTTCCAGAGACCTTAATTCCCGAAACGCCGAAAAACGCATACTCGGGCGGATCGCCGTCTCTTGCTACGTGGCCTTGGTGGTGACGAATTTTGTTTGGCTGTTTCCAGTACTCACCGGTCTACCGATCTCACAACAGACCTGGAACATGGAGATCTGGCTGCCCAGTTGGCGCTAGTTGCTGCACCGAGATTGTGACAGGGCGGCGCTTGAGCACTCACCACGGCAATTTGAGCGCGATGTCGATGGCAACAAGCATCGTAGATCGCTTGACGAGGATCGTTCTAGGAAACGAAGCAATAACATGCGGTATGTTGACCCGTGGTCAATTACGTTAGAATGACCAAAAAATCCATAGCTACATCTACCTGCTAAAGGACGCGGTCAGGTCGCTACAGGACAACATCCATGCGTCCTGGTTATGGCCAGACCGAAGGGTG
Organism: Mycobacterium uberis; assembly: GCF_003408705.1. GTDB lineage: Bacteria > Actinomycetota > Actinomycetes > Mycobacteriales > Mycobacteriaceae > Mycobacterium > Mycobacterium uberis. Next base: position 13,804 of record NZ_QAYL01000052.1, on the reverse strand, counting down.
ATCGTGACAAATCGCGTTGCAGCAGCCCTACACGGAACAAAATAGATTGACGCTTTCACCTCGATCGAACTCGTATATCCGTTCCACCACCAGGAATCTTCTGGAAGGAACGGATATACGACGAGGGGAGCGTAGCACAGGATCAGCTGCGTATGACGAATCCGGCGCGCACAACATTCGATCCTTACCCGCCACATGGTGTCGCGGTCGCCCACCTTGACACATTAACCACCGCGACCAACCTCACGGCTGCAAACATCCATACCGGTGACTACCCATGATAGAGATAGAGGAGCCAGAGGTGCACGATATTACCGAGCGGCACTCACCCTTGATGGATGAAGGGGCCTAGCCACCAATAGCAAGCTGGCTGTGGCTCGTCTTCGCCGATGTCGTCCTACCTCGGCCAACCACCCAGACCCGAGTCATTGATGACCACTCATCGCATATCTCGCCATGGAGCAGATAGAGCCTATGGTAACTCTCGAATATGACGGCGACCAACATCGCAAGGATTGGCGCCAGTATGTGAGAGACGTTTCGCCGGACAGACATAATCAATCGTCTTGGTTGGCACGTGATCAAGGCTGTACACGAGGAGCGATCGAATGCCGTCGTTCACCAGGCACACAATGCACTGGCTCGACGATCGGCGCCGACCTTGCTGTGATTGGGGCTAACCAACCGCAACCACTGCGACAATCTCGGCACCGAGATCTACTGTGGACCGCAGGCAACAAGACAGAACATGCAGCGAAGCCTGCCATGACGAGTATCTAGTTCAGAGCCACCGATAGTCGACACTTCGATGTCCGTGTCTTCCAGACGGACATTGGTCTATAACGTTGCGCTCATAAGCGACAACAACGCCGAGCGCCAATGCCAACGTGTTGTTGCTGTCATCCTACGATTCACGTTCGGCGATACCGGGAGAGAGCCTAGCCCGGTGGCGATGACCCGCAACTTGTAGATGTCTACAGCCGTTACAACCGCCTCGAGAAATAGAGCGGCGTCGTTAATGGTCACGCCATGGGGCGTACGCTGGATCGTGAATGCCGTGAGCGTATCGGCGATGTTTGCATACGGGTCACCATCATGCCCATATCCACCATCGTACACACGGGCATCTGCACGATCGGTAAGACTAGCACCGTATGCGCAAGGTCATCACCAAAAAGGCTGCGCGCCAATGCTTCCGCTTTGGCCGGGGTAGTTCGCTCACCTATCCCTCACCGCGATCACATCCGGGAGCGAGCAACAGAACTTCACCACCTTCGACGATAGCGGACCTCGGCTCGTAGGCTTTCCGCACGTCGGTGAAGCGCCGATGGCAAGCCATAGATCAAGTCGGTACACGAGGCCTCGCGAACCCGCGCCCACAATATCAGCGACGGGATCACCACCCCGCAGCCCGACCCAGATCGACGAGTCCCTGGTAAACACCACGTTCGGCAACTGCTCGATTACGAAATCCGCTCCATAATGCATGCTAAGCACCAATGACACGTCGGTCCGCTTCTCTGATAGAAGCTCATTGAATGTCGTCTCCGCCGTCAACATGTCGACCAGCGTGTCCGGGTCGAATCCTCGCAAATATACTGAAAGTTCTTGCGTCAACCCCACACCGAGACACCGTGCATCTACGGCCACCGACCCCATGCATCCAGGCGGCCTCACTCGCCAAAGCTCCAAACAGCAGGTCAGACAGCAGCATTTCTACGGTCGCGGAAGCACAGTAGTTCGGCGAATTGATCGTACCCCTCCTGCGCGCGAGACCCAGGCAGCCTGTCAAAGAGCAACTGACCATTGTTGCGTGGGTTGAGTCATCACAGTTCGGCACCCAGACAGTGCAAGATCGCACTTCGAAGCGCCCCCACCTCAGAATATGGGCCTAACTCGACAACAGTCACAATTGAGAACCGTAGCCACACCGACGACGCCGGTAGCGTCGTGCACCGGACCAGTTAATCCCAGTTTATCGAACTAATGTACGATAGGCTGTAGTTATGGGGATCACGTTGCAGGGCTCACTCTTCGAGCACCACGAGCGAAGACAACTCGGTGACGGCGCCTTTATCGAGCTCCGCTCCAGCTGGCTGACAGACGGAGCAGAGCTGCTGAACGAGTTATTGTCCGGAGTACCTTGGCGCACTGAACGCCGGCAGATGTACGACAAGGTGGTCGACGTGCCCCGACTGGTGAGTTTTCACGACCTAACAACTGAAGATCCTCCGCATCCACTGCTGACATGGCTGCGCCGCAGGCTCAACGACATCTACGCCAACGAGCTGGGTGAGCCCTTCACTACCGTCGGATTGTGCTGCTATCGGGACGGTTCCGACAGCGTCGCCTGGCATGGCGACACCATTGGCCGTAGCAGCTCGGAAAACACCATGGTGGCAATCGTCAGCCTCGGCGCCACACGAGTCTTCGCGTTGCGTAAACGCGGTGGTGGCCCGTCTTTGCGTCTGTCACTGGCGCACGGCGATTTGCTGGTAATGGGTGGCTCCTGTCAACGCACTTGGGAGCACGCAGTCCCCAAGACTTCCGCTCCATCAGGCCTGCGAGTCAGCCTCCAGTTCCGACCACGCGACGTGCGCTAGATCCATCTACCGTGCTGACAGCCGAGTCAATTCTGGGTCGTGCTCACCGCCTTTGAGGAGCAGCTGCGTATCTACCGGCACCACCGGCTGCCCCAGGACGATCAGCGGATTGGCGATGATGATCACCTGATAGTCGTAGAACGCAGTGGTGTAGTCGTAAAACTCGCCAGTGCGGGATGTCCCAGCTAACACCGTCTAGCAGGACCCGGTGCACAACCAACGTACACGCCTCTTCGATGTGCGGGGCATCGATTACCTCGATACCGCCCATTACCTGGACCCCGGAGAATGACACCTTCGTGCAGCCCGGCCCAGGATCGTTGAGGATCACTGAGCGGAAACGGCTTGAAAGTCTTCACCGCGATGACGATGAACCGGCTGCCGTGACTCTCAGCCGAGACCACCCCAATATTGCCCCCTACCTGTCCGGTGACGTCACAGGACCCGCTGCCAGCTTAGCGCAATTCGCCGGATCGAAAGTCAGTCCATCGGGCAGCTTTCGCACCGACAGCAGTTCGGAGTCGATCACTCTTTCACCAATGTCGGTAACATTGAAGTTGGATCCAAAGCGCGACTTCAGGTCGGTGATCTTGGCGATGTTACCCTTCGACGAGGGATAGCCGGCCCGATGAGCAGACACGCACATACGACCGCAAATACCATACTTCAATATCGTAGCCAATCTACTCAGGGAGAACATTCAGCTACACAACGTGGATCCTGTATTTAACCAGCAGATCGGCGGCGAATTACGGAACCAGCGCTGAGAGTGCTGAGCCGGGATCGATGGTCAATACAGCGAATACGTAGTAGTTACCCAGGTACACAGTGAATGCGTGTTCGCAAATCGATTTCAACACCGGACTCCGGACTCGACGAATGTCCGCACGTCGACCGCCATCTCGAGAGTATTGACACCGTCCATGCGCGTCGGTGAGGCGGACGCTGATGGTAGTTCGCACGACCGTCATAGTCCATATTGCCCACACGCCGCGAGGAGGTCGCCACCAACGGCCACCGGCTCTAACAAAGCCACCACCGGGTCAACGATACCGCCCGCGCCTGGCCCGGATACGCCCTGCGTGGATCGGCCGGGTCCATAGCTAGGGTCGACGAGTGCCGCGCACCGCGACAGCGTCATCATCACATCCGCTGCTAGTCCCCCGATCAACCTAGGTAAGGCCGTGCTGCGAATACCGTTGGTCGCACCTCAGTAGTCGAACGGCAGATCACGACCGATCCCGCGGATATAGACCGGATTCACACTTGGCCATGAATCTACGGCGACAACGAGAACAAAACCACTTCGGGCGTGAAAGACCGCACGCATCCAGTGGCTAAGTCATGTCACCACCGTACCAATCCAGAACGGGCACACACCCATTCGCATCACGGGAGGGCACACTCATCAGAGCTCAACCAACCGCCCCAAATTATCTAACAAACAACGCCTACGATCTGGTCGACTGAAGCACACCCTATGGTTAGACCTCGCTGGCGGGGCACTGCGATGACAGTGATGGCGACACTGACGTCATCACGCTGCCAGATCGAACCATGATGGTCCATCATCGCACGCATGAGCCCGTTTCTGATAAGCCATTTGCGCGGAAAATCCATCAACTCTGTTGAAGTGAGCAGCGATGAACAACACGCTAATCAGGAAAAGGGCCCAACGCTCCGACCCTTATAGGCATCGGCGACGGTGAACGCGATCTCGGCGACCGTTGGATCGCTCTCATCACGGACGAACCGAGCGTCAGCCACCGGATCATCCCCGTCGGTCACCACTCAGATGAAGCAGTCGACGTAGTCGACCTCGGATCAGGCAGTGCATCAGTTCATCCTTGGAAGAACGAACCAACATAAACCGCAGATAAAGCGTCTCGCGGAAGAGTCAAATGTGACCTTGCAGGCTGCGATCGGTATCCTCCGAGAGGACAGTACGCAACATCAGGCGCATTCCATCGCAAAACTGTATCGGGATAGGCTTGATAAAAGCCATGAAACGCTGCTGGAACCGCCGCGTGATATCGGGAATCTGTACCTTCTAAGCGAGGGCGTCGGTGTCACCCATACATACCGGTCAATGGCTCGTTCGTGGTAACCGTTGCCGTCCTCCGGCCGTCATGCAGCAAAGCTATATCACTAAATAATCATACCGTGGGATGCCTGCCTGATGATCACCGCCCCGTCGTCACCTGCACGCCTGACCTCGGCAGTGTAACCCGATGAGATCAACAGGAACGAAGCAGCCTACTCGCCCTGCTGCATCAGTACCAGACCAGCTGTAACCAGCACGGGCTCAACGTGCGCCACCAACGAGATCAAGTCCTCGACCAGGAGGTTCGCTAAAAGTATAGTTTATTGTCGTGTGCTCTTCCGCTCGATCGGAGATCGACTCGGCCACTGTAATATCCGCGGAGTCTCAGGGGTTAGGCACGGGACTCGCTGTGCCCGCATCGCCATAAACTCCGCAATCCCGTTCTCGTCTTGTGGTCCGGTGCGAATCATGATGCGGAATTGCTTTTGGAACGTGCTGGGCGAATTGATGACATCTCCGACCCCGAACCTTGGCTCAGCAGGCGCTGAACAGTCGGTTCGTTGCGACCGTGTACGAATGACTATAGCATCCGACCTCCTTTTACCTTTTACGCTGCTAACGGTGTCACCACCCAAGCCGAGCAGCATCGCGCGGCGGCTCTGAGTCTACAGAGTGCGACACGGTTGCTTGACGTCACTTGCGGGCCAGGAAATTTCACCGAACCGCTGGCACAGCGACTACCGAATATGAGCCTAGCGGTCAGATTCGACATTTCAGCACCGATGCTGAAGCGGGCAGTGCTGTACAACAGCAAACTTCGGGCATGCCTATGTCCGAGGTGACGCGCATCTGTTGTCATTTGACGGTGAAACATTCAACTATTGACCGGCTCGGACGTCAACGTGAATATCACAGGTTGGCCATCCCGCTAAGAGATCTGAATACATGTGACCGGAAATAGACAACATTCGCCATCGTGGCGAATAGCCGGCGAAAAAGCCGGCTAGACGGGTTGACCGGCATTTTTTTGCAGCTGGAATTTTAGTGCTCATACTTCCACAGTAAGGTAAGATAGCGATAAAATTCGACGCCAAACACTCATTCTAGCAAATGTCCAGCCGATTTTGGCATCGCAACAGAATGTAGATTGGTTGATCTAGCATCACACAGATACTTTGCGACGCCCGGAGGCATTCGCTACAAGCTCCGTTCGCCGAACAGCGCCACTACAACAGCATCGCCGGACGAATCTCAACATTGTGCACACAGTCCCGCCGGTGTAGAACCGGCATGCTCACACGCACTGACCTGACTAAGAGAAAATGACTCGTCCGCGGAGAGCTAAAGTCCAAGTCCCTACTCAATATTTCAGGTGGGTTTGGATAGCACAGCGGCAAGCTCGCCCTGTGTCACAACAGGCCACCTACACCACATTAGGATATTGTGCCGCAGATACACCGGAACCAACACCCATGACCTTCACATCCGGATCGCGACCACCCAACGGCTGCCTACTGCGAGAACTCCAACTCGACCCAACAAAAAACTCCAACCACAACAAAACTGTGAACGATCCCTAGACAGATGTCGCGCTTGTGGAGCTAAGGGGAATCGAACCCCTGACCTACTCGATGCGAACGAGTCGCGCTACCAACTGCGCCATAGCCCCTGATTAGTTAGAAGGCTACCAGTTTTAAGACAGTGCCAGCACTGTCTTAACGGGGGCGCTACTGACCCACGGCCCGCGGTAGGTCCCTGGGCCAGTCAAACATCCGGATCGACATCTCGTAGTCCAGACGTTCGAAGATGGGATCCTCGTCATCGATTTCCAGGACCACCGCGCCCGGACGCCGCAGCCGTGATGGGACCGCGTCCAGCTCTCGGTCACGAGTGTTCTCCACGCCGAGCCGAGCACGTGCCATACGATGTATCCGGCGGCGACGCACCTTCTCCTCAATCCGGGTTTGCCGGCGCAAATAGGCCAAATAAAACACCGTGACAGCGGTGCCGCCACCGCAGACCCACCAGGCACTTGAATTCACTTCGAATGCCGCGGTAGCCGAGCCGACCAAGAGGATCGCCATTACCATCAGCACCCGTTTGCGGAACGCGTACTTGCGCGCACTGACCGCGATGGCGGTCTTGGTGTCATACCGGCGCTGTCGTGAGACAGCAGGCGCGACTGTCACCGGCGACTCGTCGTCCTGCTGCTTGAACTCCGGGCCCGACGAGTCGTCGACGTATTGGTACCGGTCACCTTGCTCATGCTCAGACTCGACATCAACAGCAAGCAGGGCGGGCTTGGTCACCTCGCCACTGTCCCCGGCCGGCAAAGCCCTCGAATCTTCGACAACGTCGACGTCCAGGTAGTCAGGATCGGTGGGTCCGGCCGCCGTAACTTCCATGACCACCGGACATAGACGTCGCATATCGTCGACGTTTTGGTCATGGTCTTCGTCGAGATCCTGGCCTGCATCGGCGAACTCACCCTCGCCCGAGTCCGGCCACCAGTCCTCGTCTGGCTTCCAGTTGGGGTCGCTGCGATGACCCGCGGCGGAACGACCTCGCTTGAGCAGTCGGGTAGCGGCATCACCGTTGAGCACTCGAGTCGCCAACGCCACATCACTGGTGCGCCGAACTGCGTCACGTTTGCTGATCAACATCGGCACCAGCACAAACAACCACAGCACCACCAACGAAATCCACAGCAGCGATTGGGGGATGCTCGGCATGATAACCTGCTCCTTTCCCCGGCGAGGCCAATCGGTGACCAACCCGGCCGGGTCAATTCAATCAAAGCAATTACACACCTGTAATTTCCTACTGACAAGGACCAAACGTCACCCGTGTCACGTAAGCCACACGGTGACAGACAGCTGCTCACCAGAGGTGCAATTTAGAGCCAACGGGCGTGCTCTGCCCGGACCAGGCTCGACGTCACTGATCCGGATACCTCTTCGATGGTGAGAGTCATCAGTATAACGATCATGTTACGCTCGGTCGACCTCAAGGTAGCGGTGCAGCAAGCTTTGTTCACAGAATCCGACCTTTGCCAGCACGGCCCGGCTCGCCGCATTCTCAGGGCTTACGGTGGCCTCCACGCAATGCAATATGACCGGGCCGAAACGGTGGCCCAAGCCCTACGCCACACTCTGGTTTCCACCCCGTCACCGGTCGCCGAGCTTGATACCCACTAGCCGATCCATGCTGACCGCAACGCCCCGTGGGGAACGTTAACAATGATCAACTGACCGCAGAAGTTTCCGTCGTGCTCGATCACGCCCAGCAGCATGCGATCTTTGCGGGCCTCCGATAGCGAACCCGGAACACAGCACCTGTCACACGGCAACCACGTGCCGCATCATCCAATCGTCATCCATGTTGTGTTCCGAAGGCTTCAGGTATGCGCTGTCGGCCAACCGGATGCGGCGGCTCCACTACGCACCATCGTGCAACCACACCACACGCAACCTGAATCACCCCAGCCGGAACCCGCAGCGGTCCAACATTCGACGACCAACCCGGATAGTCGGACGCTGAAGCACAACAAATTCACGAGGATGTGTAGTCGGATCACTTAGCCGCGCTGAGCAAGAAAGGCGACGTCGACGATCTCACCTGTACGAATCTGCTCAGCACCACTAGGAATCACGACCAAGCAGTTTGCTTCAGCAAGCGTTGCCAGCAAATGCGATGACGCACCAGGGGCGCCACCAAGCGCCTGCACCAGGTATTCACCTGTGTCCTGATCCCGCATCAACTGACCACGCAGGTAGCCTTTGCGCCCAGCCACCGAAGTGATCGGCGATAACGTGCGGGCTTGCACGAGCCGACGCATCGGTTGACGTTTGCCTAACGACAGCCGGATCAACGGCCGCACCATTACTTCGAAGACCACCAAGGCGCTAACCGGATTGGCCGGCAGCAGAAACGTCGGAACGCCCTCACGACCCAACTGCCCAAAGCCCTGAACGGAGCCAGGATGCATAGCGACGCGAACGACCTCCATCTCACCCAACTCCGAGAGAACCGACCGTACCGCCTCGGCCGCCGCCCCCCCGACTCCACCGGCGATCACCACGACTTCGACCCGGTTGATCTGGCCCTCGACGATTTCGCCGAGCTCCTTCGGGTTGTTGCTGACGATGCCGATGCGGTTCACCTCCGCGCCGGCATCGCGGCCGGCCGCGGCCAATGCATAGGAGTTGATATCGTACACTTGCCCGTTTCCTGGAGTGCGCGAGATGTCGACCAGCTCCCCGCCTAAGGCCATAACCGACAGCCGCGGCCGCGGGTGCACCAACACTCGTTCGCGGCCGACCGCCGCTAGGAGCCCCACCTGGGCCGCACCAATGATCGTTCCGGCGCGCACAGCGACGTCACCAGGCTGCACATCGTCCCCTACCCGTCGCACATAGGCACCCGACGGCGCGCCGCGCAGAATTCGCACACGCGACATCCCGCCGTCAGTCCACCGCATCGGCAAGACCGCATCAGCCAGCGTCGGCAACGGAGCCCCGGCCTGCACTCGGGCAGCCTGGTGGGGCTGCAACCTGCTAGGTGTGCGCGCACCAGCTTCGATAGTTCCCATCACCGGAAAGGTCAGTACGTCACGCCTACCGTCCTCGGATAGATCGGATTCACCGACACTTGAGACAGCCAGCTCACCGACACCCATGACATCCACGCTGCGTACCGCGTAGCCGTCGATAGCCGCCTGGTCGAAACCGGGAAGTGGCCGTTCGGTAACCACTTCTTCAGCGCACATCAATCCCTGTGCCTCGGCGATGGCGACACGTACTGGCCGCGGAGCTACCGCGGCAGCCGATATCCGTGCCTGCTGTTCTTCCACAGAACGCACAAACGCGCCTTTCTGCCCTTAGTCTTGTCGGGCGCCGTGTCGTACGAGTCAAGCTCGCAGTGGCCGGCTACTGGAACCTGGCAGTCAGGCTATTGCTCGGTTAAGCCCAATCGCGCCACTAACCACCGCCGCAAATCCGGGCCATAATCGTCACGATCCAATGCAAAGTCAACCGCAGCCTTCAGGTAACCGCCGGGATTTCCCAAGTCGTGTCGAGATCCACGATGCACCACGACGTGGACCGGATGGCCCTCCTCAATCAGCAACGCAATTGCGTCAGTGATCTGCACCTCGCCGCCTGCGCCATGATCGACACGACGCAACGCATCGAAGATTGCGCGATCGAGCACGTAACGACCAGCTGCAGCGAACATCGAAGGGGCCTCTTCGACCTTGGGCTTTTCCACCATGCCGATGACCTTCAGCACGTCAGGATTGTCCCCACCAGGCACCTGCTCGACGTCGAAAACCCCGTATGCGCTGATCTCCTCGAGCGTCACCTCGATAGCACACAACACTGTGCCGCCGTGGCGAGCCCGTACCTTCGACATCGTCTCTAGCACCCCAGTCGGCAGCACCAAGTCATCGGGCAGCAGCACCGAAACAGCGTCCTCATCCGGCGCCAGCGTAGGCTCTGCACAGTAGATAGCATGTCCCAGTCCTAGCGGCTCGGCCTGCACGACGGACTCAACCTTGATGAGCTCCGGCGCACGACGCACCTTGGCCAACATGGCTTTGTTGCCGCGCGCCAACAGCGTGCCCTCTAGCACCAGATCTTGGACGAAATGAGCGACAACCCCGTCCTTACCTTCGGAGGTGACAATAACCAGACGTTCGGCCCCGGCCGCAGCGGCCTCGGCGGCGACCAGCTCGATACCGGGCGTGTCGACGACGGGTAGCAGCTCTTTGGGTACCGTTTTGGTTGCTGGCAAAAAACGGGTGCCTAAGCCGGCAGCAGGGACGATCGCCGTAAATGGGATCGGTACTTGCGCGCTTGAGGGCAGTGACATCATCCACAGGATAACGTGCACTGACTTTATTGATTTGATGTGGCGGTGCAAAAGCCGGCAGTGTAACCGTTTTTAGCGCATGGCGATAGCAAGCAAAGCCACGTTACGGAAACAGCTGCTAGCGACTCGGCGCAGCGTTACCGACGACGTTAGGATTGCCGAGGCCAGGATGCTCAGTCAGCACCTGGAGCCGTTGGTGACCAGCGCTAGCACGATCTGCGCATACGTGCCGGTAGGCACCGAGCCAGGCACTATCGAGATACTGGACATGTTGCTATCCAAGACGGGACGAGTACTGCTTCCGGTTGCGCGTACCAGCGGTGATAAGACTCCACTGCCGCTACGGTGGGGCGAGTACCGGCCTGGCGAACTGACCTCCGGGCCTTGGAAGTTGTTTGAGCCGCCCAAGCCATGGCTGCCCGAGTCGGCCCTAGCCGAGGCCAACCTAGTGCTTGTCCCGGCGCTGGCAGTCGACCGCCATGGCGTGCGGTTAGGTCGAGGCGGCGGCTTCTACGACCGCTCGCTGGCAGGCCGGGATCCGCACGCTCAGCTGATCACGATCGTGAGGGATCCCGAATTGCTCAACGAGTTGCCATCGGAGCCGCACGACGTCCGAATGACCCACGCGGTTATGCCAAAGCGTGGCGTGATCGCACTACCGTGCCGGGAATGATCACCATCACGTGGCGGTTCTAGCACTTGGCGCAGTAGAGTGCTAACTTAAGCAATGTTACTCCGGAGGTTCTTTGTGCCGACTTACAGCTACGAGTGCACCGAATGCACTAACCGCTTCGACGTTGTACAGGCCTTCACTGATGGCGCCCTGACCACATGCGACAAGTGCTCCGGTCGGCTGCGCAAGCTGTTCAACGCTGTTGGCGTGGTGTTCAAAGGCAGTGGCTTTTATCGCACCGACAGCCGCGAATCAGACAAAAAATCGAGCAGTTCGACCAACGGGTCTTCGAAAAGTGATTCGGGATCGAGTTCGGGATCCAGCGAGAAGTCAAGTAGTTCCTCTACGCCGGCCACCGCAGCTGCCTCGAGTTAGCCGATTATCCACAAGATGATTTGTGACTGATGTCATATGTGTTGCGCTGCGTTTACTGTTGCAACATCGATATACTGTTGCAACATTGGGGAGTCATGACTGGATCCAAGTCCATTCAGCCGGATAACCAACAGAGTTGCATCCGGACTAGATCCGGGCCGTGCTCGCCCGACAAGTTTTCGTCGGCAGACTGGTCATGTTGCCCGACGTTACAGCGCTGCGGTTGAATCCTGACGGTGGTCGTGTCGAAGTGGTCGTTGCCCGAACGGCCTGCGGCCTGGCACCGCGTTGAATACCGATGATGTCCAGCTTGAAAACGTTTGGGAACAACGGTTCCCGATGGTGCACAAGCCGACCTAAGCGCCGTGGTTCGGTCGACACTAACCAGCTCCACACGGCGCGACAAAATACTCACCCATGTCCGTTTGATGGGGAGCCGACTGGCTGAGTCGACGACCAGGCCAGGTGCACGTATCGTCTCGCTGCATCATTTTGTAGATAAAACATCGATATTTTCAGATCTATGGTCTTCCAACAAATAAAATAAATCCGCACCTATGACCATCACTAACTTGATGATCTCGCAAATGCTTTTCAAGAGATTACGACACGACAGCGCGCGTAGAAAAATTTATCTAACAGCACTTTTGGGGAAATTTAAAGTCACTGAGGCGGTTCTTTTTAATTGAATTTATGCTATTCTCGATGTCCATGAATCCATCGACATACCTCATCAACGTGATAGGTACTTTTATATGCGTTACACTGAGCCGATAAATGTTTATCATAAAAGCGACCACATAGGTCAATACACAACCAACCGATGGTGATGATCGGTTAGTCCCGACGATAGATCGAAAAGTATCTAATTCATGAATATATAGAGAAATAATATTCAGCTATCCTGTTCTCTATAGGCCGCCAAGAAATACAACGCTATTAGCCTTTGTCCCATGTCGGGTTAAGTAACTCCGCATTTCATCACTTATAGTCCAAATCCACATTTTCATCAACGACCACGAAGCAACACCGATTTTAACCTTCCCCGAAGAGAAAAAGTCGTATTTTCCGGATTGAATATGTTAAAGTGCACTGATACCTTATATATTCGAATTATGGACACCTACTTGATGCACCATAATGAACAGGATACCTGTTATAACACCCACCAGCAATTAGCATGCACAGCCAGCATCTTTTTAACCGCGAATTAGGATAAGTTCCATGTTGTGATTTTTAGCGTTTGCCACATTGCTGAATTTTAGTATAAAGTATTTCACTTGCGAACAATACATCGTTGAAGATGGCTTCGTATGTACTGTAAGATCGTTTCGGTGTTACACTCGTTATAAAAAAACAGGATCAAATTCAACTTGACGCTACATCAATTCTATAGATAGAGATATTATGTGACAAATACTTCAAAGAGCCGTAAATCAAGAAATGTTCGAAGCAATGGATTTCTGTTTACTATAGAAATTATTTATTGGGTTGATTGTTACGCGAGTCAACACAATAGACTCTGTCACCTTTGGGTCCTTAATTTGCAGAGCGCAGGCTTGGCATATAGCACCTTAAATAATCAGTGATCGAGTTCGCCAAGCATCTCAACCTCCCAGCCGGGCTACTCCAAGTCAACCATAATTTCTCTTGGATTTCTGCAACCGAAGTTACTATTTTCCACACAAACTACGACAAATGCTTGAAACTATCGTTCATAACCTATGGCCAGGATGCAATGTACATGATACAATATCTATTGACGTATAACTCTAGAAACCGTGTATCGACTAAATATCTTAAAACTGGATTAGCATTCGTTAACTCAAAGGCACTGTAATCGGGTTCAACAATTGTCCTAACTCCACAAGTCGATTATACGTATCATCAGGATAGGAATTCGTGTCTCAATCTTAACACAGCTATCGCGAATAGTTCGTCTTTTAAGATAGCTCCGACTCATAATAAGTATATCCCGATAATGTCCATCGAACACCACCATCACTTTCTCTCAATAGGTAGTTGATAGCGGCGACTCCTGATTAGGCATCAAAGCCGCCCCGTAAAGCATCTAGTTTATCCGATGAACTTCGATTTCCCACCGAACGGGATACATAGCGCTACCATGCTGACTCGTCCAACGATCCTTGGTTGTCAAACGTTCAATCGGATAGCCTCAGATGGCTGTCCTCAAGCATCTTGTTGAGTGTTGTGTGGTTTTGTTTTATGTGGGGTGTG
>NZ_QAYL01000048.1 GCF_003408705.1 Mycobacterium uberis | reverse complement strand
CTGGCTAGACTCTCCCCAGATAAGAACAGACCAAAACCTCGCTTCAACACCACCAACCAACAACACAAAACAACACAAAACAACACCAGCGATAAGAAGATGGACGGCGAAGGAGCGCGACGCCCAGGGATGTCATGTCAGCCTTATCCTCATTGCTGGTCAGGTAGCTGATAGCCCGACGCAGATTGTCGAGGGTGACCAGCTGACGGTCCTTATTTTTGGCTCAATGGAAGATCAGACCCCACGTTGATTCTTGGGTGATATTGAGCTACAAAATTTTTGATAACAAAATCGGCCCGAAAATAGCGATGGTCGCGCACACCGGCACGCCAATTCCGTCGATACCCAGCGACAAAAAACCCACCGGGAATCCGATCGGAGCCAACTTGTTCCCGATATTCTTGGCCCGCACGACAATCTTATCGTTGATCTCCCCCGGACCAGGTCAAACCGAACAGGTCACCCTTGACGTTCGTCATCAGCACAGCTGTGCTCACAGCACTGAACTGTCCAGTGGTGAGCTGCAGCGTTTTGGTCTTGTCTGTTTAGTTCCAGCTGGCCGCTCGGCTGTGCCTGTTGATCATGGCCAGTGAAATGCGGATTTGTGCGTTCAGATCGACCTCGCCGTCGACGACGACAGTCCCAATTCCGGGGTCTGGCTTGCGACGGCACAATCGTTCGCGATCCGCCTACCGCTGGTTCAGTGCTCATCGTACCCCCTATACCCAAGTAATTCCCCATGCGGTACGGCAAACGTTGACACTACTTGCTGGGGGAGACCAAGGCAGATCTTACGTGAGCCTACTGTAGAGTGCTGTGCGCGACGAATTAGTATGGATAGACTGTGAGATGACCGGGCTGGATCCAGGTTCGGACAAGTTGATCGAAATTGCAGCCCTAGTCACAGATGCCGATCTGAACATCCTCGGTGACGGAGTCGATGTCGTGATCCATGCCGACAGTGATGTGCTTTCGTCAATGATTGACGTAGTCGCCGAGATGCATTCGCGGTCAGGACTAATAAGTGAGGTGGAGGCATCGACTGTCGACTTGGCGAGCGCCGAGATAATGGTACTCGATTACATCAACAACCACGTCAAGCAACCGAAGACGGTTCCGCTGGCGGGCAATTCGATCGCCACCGATCGTTTGTTCATCGCCCGCGACATGCCCACCTTGGACTCGTTCCTGCACTATCGTATGATCGACGTCAGTTCGATTAAAGAACTCTGCCGGCGCTGGTACCCACGCATTTATTTCGGCCAACCAGCCAAGGGGCTCACGCATCGGGCACTGGCCGATATTCACGAATCGATTCGGGAGTTGCAGTTTTACCGCCGCACCGCGTTTGTGCCTCCGCCCGGGCCGTCTAACAGCGAAATCGCGGCGGTAGTCACCAATCTTTCCGGCCCGCCCGCCACGCCAGGAGATAGCGATTCGGCCAACGAGCATCCAAGCAGTTAATATCGACAGCACCGCTCGTCAACCCTGCTAGGGTCGGCCGGCGGCCATGGTGAGTGTAGTTCAGTTGGTAGAGCACCAGGTTGTGATCCTGGGTGTCGCGGGTTCGAGTCCCGTCACTCACCCCGCAGGTCAGATCGCGACACGAGGCGCGTCAGGTGTTGGCATTGCCCGCCTTCCACTGCGCCCAGGGAATATTCCAATCCCCAAGACCTTCGGCACCGGGCAGGATACCTCCCACCGTGTTGACGATCTGGACGATGTCACCGCGCTTGACGTGATCGTAGAACCACTGCGCATTGCTCGGGCTCACATTCAAACACCCGTGGCTGGTGTTGGTATGGCCTTGGGCACCCACCGACCACGGCGCGGAATGCACAAAGACGCCACTGTAAGACAGCTGTGTGGCCCAGTTGACATCAGTGCGATATCCGTTGGGTGAGTTGACGGGAACCCCGTAAGTCGACGAGTCCATGATGATGTGTTTAAACCGTGCACCAACAATGTAGACGCCATTGGCTGTTGGGGTGCTGTCCTTGCCCATCGACGTCGGCATGGTTTTGACTACTTCACCGTTGACGCGCACAGTCATCATCTTGGTGGTGTCGTCAGCGGTCGCGACAACCTCGTCACCAATGGTGAAGTGTGTTTTCGCGTTGTCCTCGCCGAACATTCCTTCGCCCAAGTCGACGCCGTACGTGTTGACCGCCACATCAACAACTGTCCCAGACTTCCAGAAATACTCGGGGCGCCAACGCACTTCACGATTATTCAGCCAGTAAAACGCACCCTCAACGGGTGGGTTGGTGGTGATGACGATGGCCTTTTGCGCGGCAGCGCGGTTTGCGATATTCTCGTCGAACCGGACCGCCACGGGCTCCCCGACGCCTACCACTTCGCCATCGCCCGGATTGATGTAAGGCATCGTCAGATGCGCGGGGGAACTGGTCTGGAAGGTCATCTGGCCGTTCGCCGCCCCACCTAGCCCGAGCGCTTTCGCGCTCAGCGTGTATCGCCGGTTGAAGCCCAGCGGCTCGGTGGTCGACCAGTGCAGCCCGTCGGAGCTAAGTTTGCCATTGACCATCCTACCTTTATCGTTAACCATGGTGACCGCCGCCAGTACACCGTCAGCGACGGCCACTGTGACAGGCGCATCCACAGTGACACCAATAGCACCGTCAGTCACCGAGGCGGTGAGCTTCGGGACCAACAGATCGGCAAATGGCGTGCCCTTATCGCTGATGACGTTCACCGACGCGGCGGTGCGGCCACCACCGATGACAGCAAATGCGATTATAGCAGTAGCCAGGCATGATCGACACATAAACAAAGACGTCATCGAATGACCTTCCCTGACGCTTCCAGCTATTTGATCACCGCCGACCCTGAACGACTGTGAAAATTGTAATGGCTTCCAGCCGATCATCGTGGCAACCTGACTGGCCTAACGAGGCCTGCCCGCTGATTCTTGGCATCAGCCTGTGGACCGCAAGCCATTTATACTGGGGAAGATCGAAGGATTTCGTTCTGCTACAGAACGCCTGTTATTGTCGCAAAAGCGGTCCGGACAGACCTAAGGCGCCGTTAGCTCAGTTGGTAGAGCAGCTGACTCTTAATCAGCGGGTCCGGGGTTCGAAACCCTGACGGCGCACTCGATCTTTCAGGTTTCGGTAGCCATGATGCGGCGTGCGACCTCTATGGCGACTGCGCCCGCACCAAGCCCGACGTCGAACAAGATCACGAGCAGATCCGTAGGACTCTAGACCCCGTCAATATGGCCGGCGGCCTGGTCAGCTTCAATCCGTTTCCCATCTCGTGGACTTGGCACCAATCCAGGCCCACGATGGGAAACGGATCGAGAATCAGCCCCTCCAGGCTCGCCCAGATGATCGTGCGCAGGTGCTCGGGCAGCCGGCAGATAAAATCGTAGATGTCGCCGACGAACGCCGGTACTGCGTCCAGGTTAGTGTGACCGCGGCGAAAAATTCCACCATGTCGGCGGCGACCACGCTGCGAAAAATCGCCTCTTTGTCTTCTCCAAATGAGCGTAGAGCCACTCCTGGCTGACCCCGGCGGCACTGGCGATACAGTTGAGCCGGGCCTCGGTCAACCCATATTGGGCGAACTCCGATTGCATGGCGCTCAAGAATCGTGTTGTGAATTGCAGTAGCAGTTCGCAGAGTCGAATTGCATCGACACAGATTCTAGTCCGTTTGGAACAGTGAGTGGAACACCACCCCGACGCCTAGATGAAAATCCCGTAAGCAGGCCAATCGATGCTGATGCAGTGGTGCACCTGTGCGCGCCATGTCCAGATCATGGGCAGCGCACTGGGCAAGATGCACGACGAGATTGCGCCCGTCATCGACTTTTCCCACCCGTACCTGAGCGACCTGGACAACTTGCCGGCACATGGCTGGTTCTTGCCGGTAAGCGACCACACTCAGTTCGTCAACGGTGAGGTGTTGCTGATTTCTCGCTTCGTGCGTAGCGAGATCAGCGTGCAGGTCGCAGCCGGGATTTGGCCGCAACCTGATGGCCGCCGACGGCAATGTTGTCGACACCCCGGAGACCATGCGAGAGGCTGATGCGACACAACGAGACGATCTTGGCATTCTTCGGCCACAGCCGCGAGATAGTGAAGTTCAAGGGTAATGGAGTGCCGCCGGAATTGGCATGGTCATGCTGGGTTCATCCGCATCGCGGTCGGTGGAAAACAAGTATCCGATCGAGCCTGGTAGGTCACCCACGACAGTGTTTTGGGTCGGTTCAGCCAGGGCCATCAGCGCGAAACTGACCGGCCGTGACGACATGACCATGACCGTTGATGCGCGGTATCGGCCTCACACCTATACCGCGTCCGCAACGCATGTAGCCAGTTTCGGGAAAGCTACTGACACTACAAAACCGGAGCATATCTCGACGGAGGATAAGGTAGCTGTGGTCAAGAAGAACACTCAAACAATCGCTCGAAATAAATCTCTTCGAGCGGTTGGCTGTATCCGCGAGGGTAACCTCTTCCGTGCATTCAACTCGCTGGTGTGGACCACACTAGTCGAGGAATCCCCTGCGCGGCAAGCAGTTTCGTCTTGACTCGGCGACCCCTGATCCAGCGAACCTGCACGACCACGATGACCAAAGAGACCCCCACCAGCGAAGCGATCACCACTGGCTTTTTCACAAATTCGATCACCCAGGCCTTGAGGTTGTCGGCGAGACGGCGAGGATTAGCGCGCTCAGCAAGTGAATCGACAGTCACCGCCAGCTGTTCGCGGGTGAGGTCGATGTTCTGCTTGATAGTCTCGGGATCTCGATCCGACACTATAGGTCCTCCAAATCCGGCCGATGCACCTTAGGTATTACCCTAGATCAGCTGACAGCGATCCCCACACCCGGTGAACGTTAAAGGAGCCAACTTGACCGAGACCACACGGCTGGCGCCAGGTGACCAAGCACCTACCTTCACTTTACATGATGCCGATGGCACAACGGTTTCGCTGACCGATTATCGGGGACGGCGTGTCATCGTGTATTTTTATCCGGCGGCCTTGACGCCAGGATGTACCAAGCAAGCATGTGATTTTCGAGACAATCTGCATGATTTCAATAGTGCTGGGCTGGACGTCGTGGGGATCTCCCCCGACCCACCAACTAAACTGGCCCAATTCCGTGACGCAGAGAGGCTGACGTTTCTACTGCTGTCTGATCCCGACCATAAGGTGCTGTCGGCCTGGGGCGCCTACGGCGAAAAGCAAATGTACGGCAAGACCGTCCGGGGTGTGATCCGTTCCACATTTGTGGTTGACGAAGAGGGTAACATCGCGGTCGCGCAGTACAACGTCACCGCCACCGGCCATGTTGCGAGACTTCGGCGCGACTTATCAGTCTAGTGACGATTACGAGAGCGACGAAGCCACACAAGACGGGAAAGCAGGTCGACCACCATCGATCTAGGCGCTACTCAGGCCAGGTTGGCCAACAACAACGTTTCAGCGACCGCCGCACGTTCCAGCACACCCAGATGCAAGCTTTCGTTGATGCTATGAGCTTGTGTCGCGGGGTCTTCGACGCCGGTGACCAGGATCTTCGCCTGCGGGAATGCGGCTGCAAACTCGGCAATGAACGGGATGGAGCCACCCATTCCCATATCGATCGGATCAGCACCCCACGCCTGCCGCAACGCTGTCCGCGCGGCGTCATAAACTCGACCGCTAGCCTCGATGACGTATGGCTCGCCAGCATCGCCAAAGATAACACTGACGTGAGCGCCCCACGGAGCATGTCGCTGCAGATGCGTGGTCAACGCGTCCAGGTGCGTCGCAGCGTCACCGCCCGGTGCAACCCGCATGCTGATCTTGGCCCGAGCCCGCGGGATCAGCGTATTCGATGCTGCAGCAACGGATGTGGTGTCGATACCGATCACAGTGATCGCCGGTTTGGCCCATAGCCGCTGCGGCACTGAACCCGAGCCAATCTCCAACACTCCGTCCAACAAGCCAGAGTCAGCCCATACCCGCTCGAGCGGATAGTCCACGTCTGCAGCAGTACTTTCATGCAGACCCACCACGGCCACGTTGCCGTCATCGTCGTGTAAACTGGCTAGTAACCGCACCAGAGCGCTCAGTGCGTCGGGAACCACACCACCCCACAAGCCGGAATGCAACCCATGGTCGAGTGTGGCAACTTCAACGACGCAGTCCACTAAACCGCGTAGTGACACTGTCAAAGCGGGGACATCGGTGCTCCAGTTAGCCGAGTCGGCGATGACGATCACGTCGGCAGCCAGCTTGTCGCGGTGCGCGGCCAGCAGCTTGCCCAACGACGGTGATCCGGATTCTTCTTCACCCTCCACAAAAACCGTCACACCCACCGGCGGTCGGCCGCCATGCGCCCGGAAGGCCGCCAAATGCGTTGCGATACCTGCTTTATCATCGGCACTACCGCGACCGTAGAGTCGCCCGTCGCGTTCCGTGGGTTCGAAAGGCGGCGACACCCACTGGTCGCGGTCACCTTCCGGTTGGACGTCATGGTGAGCATACAGCAACACGGTAGGCGCGCCCGGTGGCGCGAGATAGCGAGCAATGACGGCCGGGGCACCACCCTCGTTGACGATCCGCACATCGCCAAAACCCGCTTGCGACAACAGATCTAGGACCACCTGTGCGCTGCGGTGCACCTCATTCCGCCGACTAGGGTCGGCCCACACCGATTCAATCCGTACCAAGTCCTCAAGGTCACGCCGTACCGATGGTAGTACTTCATGAACGCGCTCAATCAGATCACTCATGAGTTTCTCCTGACTAACCCCGCGCCAGCATCCGAAAAATACCTGTTAACTCTTACGTGTCGCGGAGCAACACGCGCGCTCACGGTACCTCCAATATCGCCACCGCAGCTGCGGTGCCCCTTTCATGCGTCAGCGACACATGGATCGTCACATCCGCCAGATGCTTGGCGATGGCTCCGGTGAGCCTGACCCGCGGACGGCCCCATATGTCGGTCACTATCTCGATATCGCGATGGATGTCTTCGGGCAACATTGGTCGTTGGGCAAATCGCGATCCTGACCACGCCTTGATCACCGCTTCCTTCGCGGCCCATCGAGCCGCCAGGTGACGCGCCGACGACGAACTCTTGTCCGAGGCGTCACGACGCTCACCGGGGGTGAAAGTGGCCGAGAATGCCGTTCCCGGTCGGCTGACCTGCTCAGCGAAATCAGGGATAGAGACGAGGTCGATCCCCACGCCGACAATTCCCATGAATCGCCCTGTTAACCGATTCCGATACAGGTCCCGCTGTCACCCAGCCGGGCGGCCGGATTCAATAGCATCGCCGCCTCCTGCAATCTCTCCGGCTCGTGGTGGCCGAAGCGACGGTCCAATGGCCGCTCGTACATCGGCGAACCGCCAGCGATCGCCGACGCTAGACGCCGTTGACCGGCTAGCAAGCGCGCATCTGCACGCCGCTGGTAGTTGGCCCGCTTACTCGGGTCCAGCGCGGCGAGAAACGCCTGCGGATGCACTAGCGCCACCAGACCCGACACGTGACCGAACCCGAGGCTGGTCAGAATACCGGCCTTGAGTGGAAATTTCTCGCCGAGTCGCAGCGTGTCGCGTAGCCAGACAAAATGCGTCGCGCAGGCCAACTCGTCATCGACACAATCCAAGCTGCGATTAGGTGGAACTACCCCATCTCGCAGCATCTGGCACAAACCCATCATCTGGAAGACCGCTGCGCCTCCCTTAGCGTGGCCGGTGAGGCTCTTCTGCGACACCACGAACAGCGGAGCACCTTGGGAGCGTCCCATCGAGTCGGCGAGCCGCTCATGCAGCTCGGTCTCGTTAGGGTCGTTGGCCAGCGTCGAGGTGTCGTGCTTGGAGATCACCGCAATATCGTCAGCTGACACTCCGAGCTTGGCTAGCGACAGGGCCAGCGGCGAGTCCTTGCCGCCGCGGCCTGCACCCAGCGCACCCAGGCCCGGCGCTGGGATCGAAGTGTGCACGCCGTCGCCGAACGACTGGGCGAACGCCACCACCGCGAGCACCGGCAGGCCCATCTTGAGCGCCAGGTCGCCACGCGCCAGCAGGATGGTGCCACCACCCTGAGCTTCGACGAAACCCAGCCGACGCCGGTCGTTGGGCCGGGAGAACTTGGAATCGTGGATGCCCCGGCCACGCATCATGGCGGTGTCGGCGGTGGCTGCCATGTCACCAAAGCCGATGATGCCTTCCAACGTCAGGTCATCTATGCCGCCGGCTACCACCAGCTCGGCTTTGCCTAGTCGGATCTTGTCGACGCCCTCTTCTACTGACACCGCGGCCGTCGCGCACGCAGCAACCGGATGAATCATCGAGCCGTAACTGCCAATGTAGGATTGAACCACGTGCGCAGCAACGACATTCGGCAGGATTTCCTGAAAGATATCGTTAGGCTTGTTACGGCCCAGCAAATTACCATGGTACAGTGTCTGCATCGAGGTGCCACCACCCATGCCGGTGCCCATGGTGTTAGCGATCAAGCTCGGGTGCACATAGCGCATCACCTCAGCGGGGCTGAAGCCGGCGCTCAGGAATGCGTCAACGGTTGCTACGACGTTCCACACCGCCACCCTGTCGATGGAATTGACCATGTCAGGGCTGATGCCCCACACTGTTGGGTCGAATCCGGTCGGGATTTGGCCGCCAACGACCCGTGACAGCTTGGTCTTTCGCGGCACTCGAATCTCAGTGCCGGCCTTGCGGATGACCTGCCAGTCACTTGAGTCGGGCACCGGCCGGATGACCGTGTGCTCCGGGTCGAACTCGACAAATGCACGAGCATCGGCTTCCGAGGAAACGACGAACACAAAGTCCTTGTCCAAGAACACCGAGACCAGAAGTGGGTACGCGTGATCGGGGTCGATCGTGCCGTCATCGACGAACTCACGGATGCCACAGCGTTGCACTACGGTGTCGTGGTAACGTTCGACTAATTTGCACTCATCGATCAGCTCGCCGGATTCGACATCGTACCAACCGGGTTGCGGATCGTCTTCCCAGCGAATCAATCCGGTGGTCCAGGCTAACTCTAGGACGCCGGCAGCCGACAGTTCGCCTGCGACCTCCATCTCGAACCGGGTACGCGACGAACCGTACGGGCCTATTTCAGCACCGCCGACTATCACCACTAGGTCAGCAGGATCGACATCGAGGTCGTCCCAGTGCGGCGGTGGCGCTGGAGTGTAGCCGCGCGGCGGAGAGGGCAACGCGGCAATGGTACCCACCGCCTCAGCGGCTTTAGTATCGTCGTCCGATGACATGTCCTCACGCACTTTAGCGACTAGTTCGGCCATGTCGAGGTTGACTTCACCCAGGCCGCCGGTTAAGTCCACTTTGATCGGCGTATTGGCAGCAGCCACCTTGGACTCTGCATCGCACAAGTCCAACAACATTGCAGCCATCTCATCGGTGGAGTACGTGGTGACACCTGCCTCCTCGACAGCACGGACGATAGCGTCGTTGTGTCCCATCAGCCCAGTGCCGCGAGTCCAGCCAATCAGCGCATGCGCCAGGCTAACCCGCGCCGACCACGACGACTCGGCATTCCAGCGACACACCAAAGCGTCTAGCGCCGACTTGGCTTCGCCGTAAGCCCCATCGCCACCGAACATTCCGCGGTTGGGCGAGCCAGGCAGCACCACATGAAGCCGCGACGCGATATCGCGCTCGGCGCCGATCCTCGACAGGCCGGCAATCAGTCGCTGCACAGCCCACAGCAACACCTTCATCTCCATCTCGGAGCGCGCACCGACCTCCGACAAGTCACCAACTACGCGCGGCGCCGCAAATGGGAACAGTAGTGTCGGTGTCTGCGCATCCTTGATGTGAATCGACTGTGGCCCAAGGCTTTCTGTCTGCTCACTGCCTATCCATTCGACCAGTGCATCGATATCAGAGTAGGACGCCATATTGGCCGCGACTACCCACAGTGTGGCGCCGTAGCGAGCATAGTCGCGATACAGTGTGCGGTAAAATGCCACTCGCTCCTCGTCGAGTTTCGACGTCGTCGCAATCACAGTGGCACCGCCGTCGAGCAGCCGCGCAGCCACCGAGGCCGCGATCGAACCGTTCGAAGCCCCTGTCACCAGAGCGATTTCGCTGCTATAGTGACCTGGATCCGGGTTCTCCGCACCAGCGGCGATCCGTCCGTATAGCGACGCATGGGTCTGACGGCCCGCGGCCAACGACTTGCCCTGCCACCAGGTCGCCTGGGTGGCGACGATGTGGCCGGCACCCTCAAACCTTTCCGACAGACGCGACCACTGGGCGTCAACCTCACCCTCGTTGGTCAGCCACAGTCTGACCAAATCCTCACGAGCACTGGCCCAGCGATCGTCGAAGACAACAGCCTTCTTAGCGTCAAACACGGGAGTCACCAAACGCGGCCAGTCGATACCCAGTTCGGCAGTAACCAAGTCGATGAGCTCGGCGTCGGTAGCCGCTGGCGCTGCAGTCACCGTATCGTCCAGACCCAGCTGGCCCAGTATCAGACGGGCTGCCGAGGCGAGCACCCCGTCGCGGCCAGTGATCTGATCGGCGAACTCGTTCAGCGCTGTGGCGTCGACGCTCACGCCTCTGCCACCGCCATCGAATGGCAGGACCACCGCAACGCCATGCCGAGCGGCGACCGAAGCAACCGCTGCGTCAATGACCTTGTCGACGGACCCTGCATCGGTCAACGCGCCCTCGTGCAGATTGCCCAGAGCTCCCCCGCGAACACTGGTACCTTCACGAGTTCCCAGCATAACCTCGACCATGACGTGCTTAACCCAACCCTCGCCGAGTGCCCAGGTTTTATTGACCCGCTCAGCAATGGCCCCGGGTCGCTTGCCCGAGGGCCCCAGAGCCGTGCGTAGTTGATCATTAATCGCTTCGGAAAGCACTGGGCCGTAAGGCTTGTAGGTACGCGCCAGCCTAGTCACCTGTGATCGTAACTTAACTAGGTCTGCCTCCGCGGCACCATCGATAACACCCAAGTTCAACTCGGATCCCAGGTCCACCAGCAACTGGTTGCGTCGCGAGGATGCGCCGTCAGTGATGGACTCGATCGAGTCCATCTCCTCGATCTGGTCGATGCGCATCTTGGTTGACAGCGCTATCAGTGCCAAAGTAGCGTCGGCGGCGCCGAACGAAATGTCCCCCGGCCGAGCCGCACTCGATGGCGCCACCGGTGCAGGTGCAGCGACTTCCTGCGCCGCCGAGCTGTCCGCCACTGCAGCGAAGGAATCATCCGATACGTCTTCAGGATCGGGGTCGGTGTCGGTAGCGAACAGCACTGCGGCGTCGCGTTCAGCGTTAAGCACTTCCACTGTACTGTAGGCATATTCGGGTAACTTGAGGGTGTTGCTGGCTAGCCCGGCAACGGTCGGCGCCGACTTCACACCGATCTCGACGAACCGTTCCACACCCAGGCCGCCAGCGGCCTCCTCGATGAATAACAAGTCCTGCGTTTCGATCCAACGAACCGGGCTAGCGAATTGCCAGGCCAACAGTTCGATTAACACCCGGCGCGCCATCTCACTCGGGCGTTCGCGGCGCCAGGTGTCGTAGTCAGCGAGAATATCGTCTAGTGGTTCGGCAGGAACCAGGTCGCGGATCTCCTGGATGAAATCGCGCTCCAACGTGAATGGCCGTGGCACCAGGTTGGGGATATAACGCCCGATGATTAAGTCGGGATCTTGATCGTACGGCATAACGCGGTCCAGCGAACAACGGAATTCGGCCACACCTACCCGCAGTACCCGTGAGTGGAATGGCACGTCAATGCCCGGCACCAAGATGAACGACCGCCGACCGCCGGTGAGCTCGCGACGACGTTCCACCTCGGCCTCCAGTGCTTCCAGACCACGGACGGTGCCAGCGATCGCGTACTGCGAACCCCGCAAGTTAAAGTTCACAATCTCCAGGAATTCACCAGTGTTTTCGGCGATTCCCTGGACGAACGCGAGAACCTCATCGTCGGGCAAGCCGATCTGTGAGGGTCGGATCGCCGCCAACCGATAGTTAGAGCGGCCCAGCTCGTCGCGTGGCACGATGTCGTGCATCTTCGACCCGCGATGAAACACCGTTTCCAGCAAGGCTTCCAGCTGATAGACGCCCGTCACACATGCCAGCGCCGTGTACTCGCCGACAGAGTGACCACAGGCGATGGCGTCTTCGACGAAAGCACCCTGCTCGCGCATCTCAGCGACCTGCGCGGCTGCCACCGTAGCCATCGCAACCTGAGTGAACTGTGTGAGGTATAACACCCCATCGGGGTGATGGTAATGCACACCGCTAGCGGTAAGGTCAGTTGGGTTGTCCCGCACCACGTGCAACACCGAAAACCCAAGCGTGCCACGGGTAAACTTGTCGGCGTCGTCCCACACCTTGCGGGCCGCCTTGGAACGGGCCCGAACATCCATACCGATACCTTTGTGCTGGATGCCCTGACCGGGGAACGCATAGACGGTCTTGGGCGCGGCCAGCCGTGCGGTCGCCGACATCACCAGATCCGAACCGATGCGCACACTGACCTCTAAAATCTCTGCACCCTGGTCGATTCCGACCCGGTCGACACGACAGTCGATCTCGTCTCCAGGATGTACCATGCCCAGGAATCGTGCGGTCCACCCGATCAGCCGCGCCGGCGGTCGGGCTTGCCCGTCGGTAGCTGTTACCACATGCTGGGCGGCAGCCGACAACCACATGCCGTGTATGACTGGCGCCTCCAAACCTGCCAGCAGCGCAGCGGCCCGGTCGGTGTGAATGGGATTGTGGTCGCCGGACACCGCCGCAAATGGACGCATATCAACTGGTGCGGTAAGGGTGACGTCACGGCGTCGGCGGCGCGGAGTGTCGGTTGCGTTTTCAGATACTGCGCCACCAGCCCAGACCGGGTCGGTGAGTTTAGCGGCACCAGTGCGCCCGAGAATCACAAACCGTTCCTCGAGAGTGGCGAGCACAGCGCCGTCGGTTCCGGCCCTGTCTCTAATAGTCACCGAGACGGGCACAACACGACCCATGTCCGTGTCGATAGCCAGCGAAGCCGTTGCGGTAACTGTCAAGTGGGTCGGAACTGTTGGCAGCCGACCAACGACACGGGCGGCATGGTCCAGGTGCACCAGACTCAGCAGGCCTTCCACCACCAGGACACCGGCGTCAGTAACCACTGAGCCGATGACTGCGAAAATCGTGGGCCAGCATGCACCGACTAGTGCGTCGGGCACAGGGGTGATACCGGGTGCCAGTGGCTCCCCGAAGGTGGCCGTGACCCCGGTGTGATCAGCAACCCACTCAGGAT
Organism: Mycobacterium uberis; assembly: GCF_003408705.1. Taxonomy (GTDB): domain Bacteria; phylum Actinomycetota; class Actinomycetes; order Mycobacteriales; family Mycobacteriaceae; genus Mycobacterium; species Mycobacterium uberis. The sequence continues at coordinate 11,953 of NZ_QAYL01000048.1, read as the reverse complement.
CCCAGTCGACTGTGACGATGGCAGTTCCGTCTTTCACCGGAGGTAGCAATTCCGGCCCGTCCACACCAGCGGCGATGGCCAGTACGGCGCGCATGGCACTGGTGGCGTCGTCGGTGGACACCAGTGGAGTACCACCGTCAACGGTGTTGGCGGGCAGTGTGAACGGGATATCGACCCAGCCGTCCGATACCGGAACACTGAGCACGACCTGCTGGTCTTCAGCCTTTACCTGCAGCCGGGAACCGGTGGATGAGTGTGTTGCACTGAGGTCTCCATTAACCTGCCACTCATTCGGGTCAGCGATCCGATGAACCGGATTTATTGCGGTGCGTCCGGCCCACAGCACATCGGGCGCATCGAGCACCACGGCCAGCGGTCCAGCCACATCTGTGCGGCCCAGCCGGCGTGACGTGACCTTCACCGGCTCTGCTCCACCAGCGAGCACCTCGTCGATGGCGGCCTGTTCGAAGCGGTCCAACAACTCACCGACTGGCTCGTCCATCCGGGTAACGCCGGCTACCGCCGCAATGCCGGGGATGATGCACACCTGGTCGGCGTCATAGCGGGCATCGTGCGCCTGCCACAGCGAGTCACTGCGCCACCAACGCCGCACATCCTTATCGATGACCGGCACGAAGTTGACCGGCTTGCCCAGCGTCTTACACAGCGTAATGAAGAAAGACACATCCGCCGGATGCAGCTGGACGGTTTCCGCGTCTGGGTAGCGCGCAAGTAGAGCAACGATAGCCTGGTCAGGCTTCTCCAGTAGCGCCGGATCGGCAAATACTGTCTCGATCATCCCAAAATCCTTTGAATGCAAACGTGATTCAGTACGTTGCAGCATCTGCTGGAACCGATCGCGCCAAGTATCGGCCAGCCACAGACTGCCCGGCGATGCGGTGTCGGCGGTCGAGTTCCCCTCACCGATCGTCAGTTCGACGTAGCGCCGTAACCACTGCAGGTAGGTCATCTCTGAAGCGTCGCCAAAATAAGGCTTGGCGGTGTTGGCCATAGCCGCGATGATCTCGTCGCGGCGCTCTGCGACAGTCTCAGCGTCACCAGCGACCTCGTCGAGTAGACGGCCGCAACGCGAGGCAGTATTGTCAATCTCGTGTATGTCGGCACCAAGCTGACTACGGCTGGAAGCCATGCCGCCCTGGGCTTTTCCGGCGCTGATCCACTTGTCGGTGCCTTGAGTTTCGACCAGCATCTGCTTAACCGATGGCGAGGCAGTGGCTTCTTTCGCCGCCATCGCCGCGGTGCCGACCAGGATGCCGTCAATCGGCATCAACGGAAAGCCATATGCCTGCGCCCAACGTCCGGACAAGTACTCCGCCGCCCTTTCGGGGGTGCCAATGCCGCCGCCGACGCACACGGTGATGTTGGCACGTGAGCGCAACTCCGAGTAGGTGGCCATTAGCAGGTCGTCAAGATCTTCCCAGGAGTGGTGGCCGCCCGCACGCCCACCTTCGACATGCATGATCACCGGTTTGGTGGATACCTCGGTTGCGATGCGAATCACCGAACGGATCTGCTCAATGGTACCGGGCTTGAACACGACATGGCTGATGCCGATGCCGCACAGCTCTTTGATCAGCTCAACAGCATCCTCGAGATCCGGGATACCGGCGCTGATCACCACACCATCGATTGCCGCGCCGGACTTCCGGGCCTTCTGCACAAGCCTCTTGCCACCGACGTGCAGCTTCCACAAGTACGGGTCAAGGAACAACGCGTTGAACTGATAGGTACGTCCTGGCTCGAGTAGTCCGAACAGTTGCTCGATGCGGTTGGCAAAAATGTCTTCCGTGACCTGTCCGCCACCCGCCAGTTCGGCCCAGTGTCCGGTGTTGGCCGCAGCGGCCACGATGTTGGCGTCGACGGTAGTCGGGGTCATACCCGCAAGTAGAATCGGCGAACGTCCCGTAAGCTGGGTGAACTTCGTCGAAAGCTTGATTCTACCGTCGGGAAGTTGTACCACGGTCGGGGCGTAACTAGACCAAGCGCGGGCCACCTCGGGCATGGCCCCGACGGTGAAGAGTTTGCACTGACCATCGCGGGTTGCTGTGGGCACGATACCCACACCGAGACCGCGGATCACCGGTGCGGTCAACCGGGTTAAAATATCGCCGGGACCCAGATCGAGAATCCACCGAACTCCGGCACCATGTAACTGGGCGATCTCGTCCACCCAGTCGACCCCATTCACCAAGATGGCCTCGGCTAGTTGCCGGGCCAACGTTACATCGAGACCGACCTTCTCAGCCCAGCCTCCGACGATATCAATACCGTCAGTCAAGCGCGGCGTGTGGAAGCCCACCTCCACCTGCACCGGATCGAAGACCGGAGCGAAGATATCGCCGCCGCGGATCTTGTTCTTGCGGTCGGTCTCCTCCTTCTCGGAGATCTGCCGGCAGTAAAGCTCGAATCGCGACAGCTGTTCGGGGGTGCCGGTGATGACCACCGAACGCCACCCGTTGCGGATGGACAACACCGGGGGCAGTACGGTGCGGACATCCTGTGCGAAGTCATTAAGCAGCCGGCGAATCCGCTCGGGATCGGCGTTGGTGACCGACACCATCGGCGGACGGTCACCGAGGAGAGAGATGCCGCGGCGGCGGGCCACCAATGTTCCGGCGGCACCAATCAACTGAGCCATTGCCAAGAACTCGGCATCGCATGCGCCCCCGGCCTTAAACGCTTCGACAGCGAGCACACCCTGGGAATGCCCCACGACCGCCACCGGGGGAGTAGCGATAAGATCCATCCCCTGCTGTGCCAGAGCACGTCCGGCCGCGATCTGGGTGAGCAGCACGCCGGGCACCGACACTGCAGCCGACGTCAGGTGCTTGTCGGACGGAACCGGATCTTCGGCCGTCAGCATGCGTGCCCACTGCAACGGCTCGAAACCGATCGGACGCACCACGACCAGCTCTTTGGCGACCGGTTCGAGTAGCAACTCAACCTCATCGACCAGCGTTGTTAAGTCGGGTTCGATCCCAGCCGAGGAGACGAGTTCTTCCAGGGTCTCTAGCCAGGCGCTGCCCTGGCCGCCGAATGCGACGGCGTACGGTTCGCCGGCCGTTAGCCGATCCACCAGAGCATGGGTGCTATGCAAGCTGTTCCCGCTGTGATCAGCGGATACTTGGTCGTGCTCATAGACCGTCACGTTCTGTATCTCCCTGTGTGCGTCTTTAGGTATCTGTTCGTTAGGCCGCCTGGACTGCCATGCGGAGCTCGGCCAGTCCCGATCGATTCCACGTTGGACCGCAGACCGAAAGTCAACTGACCAGCTGTGTTAACGTGCCGGCCGTAGGTCAAGTCACACGGCAAACTGCATCGGCTGCAATATAGGGTGTCACATAAGGAACGTGCATTTCTTGCATGACGATTGGTTACTAGCGTGTTCTACGCACGGATAACCATGTTGTGAGTAAACCGCGAGCGCGGGCACCGCGGATAAACGTCCTGCATGCAGGTGGTTACGGTCGAGTAGCTATAACTGTGCTGATCAAGGCAGTTTTGTTATGAAATCGTTATGTAAAAAATTATGAGCTGTAGCGGACGCACGGTGCGCACCACCGCACGTCTTTGCGGTTCCACAGCCCCATAAATCGATCGAACAAATATTTGCTAGGAGTTTACAAGCAACAGTGTCGGTCAAGGCCAATCAACGCACCAGTAGCCCCTAGAACGCTAAGCCCACTGCCCATATTGGGACTTGAGGATAGTGTCGACGTCCACGTTAACCCCACCAACGGTACGCTTGTCAATTTCGACCTGGTGCAAATTAGCAGCGGGATGAGTGTATCCCTTGGGAGAACCCCAGTTGTGCTGCCAGAAATACGAAGCCAAGCCGTCTTGCAGAACCCAGTTGATCGTCTTCGAATTGGCATAGACACCCGTGCGCTGGTGTCCGATCACCGACTCCCAGGACCGCAGATACGGAGCAATCTGCTGTTTGTATTGCTCATACGTGGGATTAGAGTCGATCGAAGCGTAAATGGGTGCACTGGCGGGACCACCGGCGGCAGTGTGCAACTGCAGTCCACGCTGGGCGTGCTGGAGGCCGGCGGTGGCACCGCCCAGCCAATCTGAAGTATTGCCTTTACCGTATTGATAGCAGGAAACGATTTTGAGCCCGTTATTGGTGAGATCACGCGCCTCGGTAATCTGAATTGGCTTGCCAACCGCCCAGGTGCCTCTCGGGTCGGACACGTAACGGATCGCCCCCACCGCGCCGGCGGCCTTGAGCTGGCTGGCAGGAATAACTCCAGCCGCATAGTCCAACAAGGTGCCAAGTGAACCTGCCACCGATACCGGCACGGCATGCAACGTCGCAGCGGCGACTCCCAGACCTAACAGACCCGGAGCCGTGGCAGCAAATTTGAGGACGTCACGCCGAGAAACCGACATATACCATAGAATACTTCAAGAACACCAAAAATCACATTAGCCCTACCAGTTACATATTTGTTATATTGACGTGCTGCGCCTAAACGGCCACCGTCCTGCCGGTACCCAGATCAGGCAACCCGTCCTCCGAGAGTACCAAGAACAGATCGTCAAGAATCGTTGCTATCTTGTCCTTTTGATTAGGAGCTATCTCCATCAACACCTCACGAACAGCACACGCGATTACCCGAAAATACCAGCAACACAACCTGATCCACCGCGGTTGTCAAGGCCTGAGTCAGCGGGTTCGTACGTTAGCTACCATCGTAGCCACACATCGACCAGCTCCCAAGCCCGGTACAGCGCCAACGAACGCTCGTAAAAATTGGATACCGTCAGAAAGGCAAATTACCGATAGATCTCGACAACATCGAGTCGGACTCTTGATCGAGGTGTTCACCTTCGGCGACAGGAAAATCCAGCTGACAATAGGTCGCAAAGCCAATCACTATTCATGTCAAGCCGCACTCTACTGAGCTAGTTGGGATACGTCGGACAACCGCCTTCGAACAACAACGATATTCCGCCGAGGATCGGCCAACTGGCTGACCGATCGGTTATTTCGGCATCCCAACCAAAGTCAGCCTAGTCAGTCGCGATCCCGTCCAGGTGCATTGTGTTGACGTAAATCTTGTTTCTTCTTGGCTTTGGGGGTCCTCGTAGATACCGCAGACCAGTTGGTCGCTGAGATCAAAGTACCACATATCGGTACTGCTCACATGACGAGCGGATGACGGCTTAGTAATGAATCCCAGACAAGATTGTGGGAAACGAAATACCCAACCACCGCGCTCGTAGATCAGCTCATTCCGAAATACTCTGATGACCCGCAAGGTCATATCGCCGTATGCGGCGAAGAAAAGCACTTCGATACAGCGCTGGATCGCGCATACGGGATCGACAGTGATCTCGTGATCGACAATTATCAATAGCTATCTATCGCCACCATCGAAGGTCGCACGCAGATCGTGAAAAAGCTCCCCATCTCGAGTATAATTGGCACCGAAATTGGCAGAAGATAGCGAGCCGGCATTCGTAATCACCATAGAAGTAGGAACGATTTTGCCGGGCGGTCAGATCCATGATGGCGGCACAGACAATTACAGCATCGAGCATTCGCTACTCCTGATAGACCATCGTCGTCATTTACTATCTCGCTCGCCCCCACGAAAAGCAGCAACATGCGTAACGTTAACTTAATTAACTTACCGACGCACAACATAGCCACAATTTTCGCGATCTCATACGCCCGAAGTAAACTCCACACACGCAATAAAATCTTTACGTATCCGCCCTACAGCAGCATTCTTCTGAAGCTCGTTAACCGCCTCGACGAACCGTAGCACGCAGAAGCATACAGCATGCGACTAGCGTAGAAATCCAGCAACTCCGCGCAATACAGGGCAGCGCCGGGGCGCAATGTTACGGTCAACAGGATGTTGTCTTCGCCCAACTGACTCGGCACTCCGATCGCTGCGGCCTCTAGCACTACCGAATGATGTATGACGACGACTCCCACTTCAAATTCTCACCGTGCTTACGCAAAGAATCTTTGATGCGGTCCACGTCCGTCAGGGTATGGTTGTCATCGAGCCTGTCCAGGTCATCGGTACGGAACCACTTCAAGTGAGCTTCCATCTGACCTTGCTTGACATAGCCTTCGCTCACTACATGCAAATACCTGGGGCTGCAGATGATCTAACCGATTGTTCCAGCAGGCAGCGAATTGCCGTCGTCGACGATGTGCACGTCGAAATTCGAGTTGGGTTGACCCGACGCCTCCCCGAAGCCCCATCGTCTATCACGCCTTTGTTTGGCGGTAATCGGGTAAGGTGCAGGCTAATGCCATACATCGTGAATACAACAACGGTAACGCTGTCCGATATTGTGGTAAGAGTTTGAGTAAACGGGCGCTGCAAAGATGAACCGCAGCATCAGTTGCCAGTCATGTGAATCCGCGGGCAGGTATTTCAGCATCGGGGCCAGCACGCTGGACACCGCACTAAGTTGAAACAACGACATCGCGGTCCAGAGCACATCGCCGGGGTCGAATTCCCAAGCCAAAGTCACGGTTGTGACAACCGAGAACAGGTACGTTCACTGCCGCATTTACCGCACGAATGCGTACCACATACAGCCAAAAGTAGGCCCATCCTGGGCAGCTGGCGATGAACAGCACCATACAGTCGTCATGCCTGACGCCTCTGCCAACGAGCCGAGTGATCACGGCGCGGGAGTGCTACCACATCTGTTTGAAAGTCACCTCAGTGGCGACCATCGACGTCATTACCCAGTTGAGTAACTGCTAAGTTCAGCCATCAAGCACGGCTGGAACAGTGAATCGATCGATGTCAAAACTGGCGCACCTCAGTAGTTTGCTTCGGCCAGCGTGCATCAGCCCGTTCGTCAGGCTTGGGCAGCCACTGCGTCGGACTCACCCTCGGTGGTATAATCGAAGTCAGTGGGCGAGGATCGCGCGCCCAGGTAAAAGCGGTACGTCCAGCAGCTCAGTGCGACATAGCGATGGATCTCTTCAGACACCAGGCTCGGCTTCTCCAGATGTATTACATGTTCTCCCTAGTGAAGAAGTCTTGTTTAACGATCTCTTGCTACAGTACCAGGGACTCGGCAACACGGCCGGTGGGCATATCGCCGATGTCAGCAAGCTCGTGCACCGAAGTTTGCACGTAAAACGCATAGAAGTAGTCGGTGTAATCCTCGTCGACCAGTGTCTTCCCGACGACCTGGACGGTGGCTACTAGCTCGTTGGGAAAGCATCCCCCGCTTCAGCAAGTATATTGCCGTAGAATATTCTAGCGTCGACAGGCCCGCTGAAAGCGAGTATAGGTTTATACCCGGCTGCCGCCACAGTAGGCGTTAATGATGGCATGCAGAGTAGCGGCCAGAGACCTCGAACAAGGCGATGGTTGCGGGGTTAGTGGCCTCATATCACATATTGAATGTGAGCCGGTCGGCCCAAACTTCCGTTCCGACGAATCCACGGCTGAAGTCTCCGCTCGCGGGCCGACCAGACAAATTATTGAGCCTAATCGCGGCAACAGCACACAACAATTCGACATCCGCCCGCTATTGCTATTGCTATTATTTTAGCTACTACATATCAACCGCTGGCCGGAAAATGAGTTGCGCATGACGGCTGACACACATGATCTTTTTAACTTCGCCTTGCAGCACAATGATTTTACTGATGAGCTTTTCGTCGATTTACAACGGACTAAGCTACTTTTCCGGCACGGTCTCAACCTCGATGTTGCCTGGACCGTCACCTTCACCAGCAGTGACACCACCAATAACTCGCTGGCCACTAGGCTACAGGAGTTCGTCGCGGATCCGGAACAGATCTAGCCATATCACGAACAGGAAGCATTGCGCCCCAGCGCCATTGAGGAAGTACTGCGCTAGGTCACACCAATGGTGTACTGGACGTTCACCACCAAGGTTGACAAGGAAGTCTGCTCCTCACCATTCGCCTTCGACATCGACCGTCAGCCCAAGCCTGCACGTAACTTTCGATAGCGGTGGACCATACCATTACCTGGGTGCTATGCTGGCTTTCACAGAAATCTTTGACGAGATGCCAACCTCCGTAAACACGCGGCGGTAAATCAGGAGCGTTATACCAAAGCGTTAATCATAATTTTTAGTGTAATATAACGTGTTTGTTATTATATAATTTACACTCGCTAAAGCTATACGCCCTTCGATCGAATCCCGATTACCCCATCGACTACCAGGTGTGCCAGCTCCGGCTCGGTGAGCCCGCGCCTATCGCGTAGTACCTTTCCGTTGTATTCGCCCAAGTTGGGCGGGTGCCGTTGCGGCTACCTGCGTTGACCAGCTAGCGAGGTAAACGGTGGAGTCGGATAAAAGCCAACACCCGTACTCGGGTGGTTCATCTCCTCAAAGACCCCGATCGCACAGCTGCGGATTCCCGGTTACCAATGACGGCGACACCGCCGGAGCGACCGGAATACCCACGCTAGTCAGGCACTCCATCGTCGATTCAAGAGGCTGCCCGGCAAACCAGTCCTGCAACCGACGATCAATCTCGTCTGCACGCTCTTACCGTTCGGCGACGGTCGACAAACCCTGGTCGCACCAGGGAATCAACCCATCAGATCCACTAACGTTCGCCATTCCTGATTATCGTGCACTGCGACCGCGATCCAAGTTATACGGATCGGCGCACTTGTAGAGTTTCTGTATCGACCAGCCCTGACCACGGTTACTGCACTTGCCCAGAGTTATTCTGAATAATCCGAATTTGACAGAATATATCACAATGGCATTGAACACCACTTGATCATCGGCCGTTCAACCTGTTCGCCCATTCCGACACGTTCGGCGAAATGCAGCACAGCCATCACCACAAACGCCACGTTCGCGCCGGTCAGCGAATCATCGGCGCCCCGCGGCGTCACTGGCGGCGTCCCCGACAATACAGTCCCCAGGCCAGACCGGCGATCTGCTCTATGGTGGAGGCGAATCCGAACCGCTCACACTACAGACGGACCATCCAGCCCAAATGCCGGCATCCGGGTGACGACGAGTTGTGGGTTGACCTCCAACAGCACATCGGCCGTAAGTCCGAAATAGTTCATAAACCTTGGCGATAAGTTTTCGACCACGATGCCGGCGCCGAACGCAACCAGCAGGTAGGGAACGGCAGGACTGGTCCAGAAAGCAGTCAAATCCACGACTCAAACATCTTCGAGCAGCACCCCTTGCATCATCGGTTTACACGCGTATTCACCTTGCCTCCAAGGATATTCCTCAGTTTTCCGCAGCAGATGGGACAGAGCGCTGCGGGTGCGCACCGTGACATCAGCCATAGCGGGCGCGACTGGTGAAAACCGGTGAAGTTGCGGACAGACACCCCGCGGTCAGTCACGTGGTCTACTTCTCGGGCCATGGAACCGTTACCCAGGGCAGCTATCAGTAGCAAGAACAGTTGGCCCAGCTCGACGGTTCGTTGGGCCATCCAGGGACCAATCCGTTCCCTGATGAGGTTGCGGTATTCCCATTAGCCAATCTGAAACCGCAGCTGAGGAATACCGGTCAGTTCAGAGCAGTAAGCCATGGTAATGAAGTCGAGCCACTACCGACCGGTGACCACGGTGATCTCGACGTAACCGGTCCTTGACCAATTCGACCGAGGACACCTCAAGTAGTGCGACCAACCGGCTGCACCCGCAACAGCTGCGAGTGTAGGCATTCGTTGCTCTGGAACAAAATCATCGCCTCGCGCATAGACAAATTGAGATGCTCACCCAGCCCACCATGTTCGACACGGCGACGCACGGTTAACAATACCGAACGCCAAGAACACTCCATCCAGGTACTTCCTCAGGTCGCCGCCGATCGAGATAGGGGATCCGGTGGGATCACTTCGAAAGCACAACGAACCCGCCCTGGTTTAAAGCTTGAATTCAGTGGCGACACGGTCGACTTACGAATCGATCCAACCGAAATCTAAAACTGAGATGATGCATGGTCTGAGCAGCTCAGGCAAGCAACCACTACGAATCGACACTCAGGGCCCTTACCCGCAATCGACTTGCGGTAAACACAATGACATCGGCGATTCCCAGTTGAGCGCAGTATTGGTCGGAATCCACGTGGCAGGTGTCGACGAACAGCCTGCCGCAATAATTGTCGGCAATCCAGTCACTGATCTCAACGACACGCAACTCGTCAAGGGGCGTCGGCCATTTGTAGGATACGCAACGCACGCAGCTATTTATACTTTTATTGCTAAGATAGCGAGGCCAACTGAATAGTAGTGGCGATCGCAAGCGCGGCGAGTCGCCATACATGAAATCGAATTACAAGGATCGGATGACCGCCTTGGGAATTCGCCACGAGGCCCGTCGCCGGTTGCTGGCGCTAAGGATAGCTGAAATCGTAGCTGACGAGTTGCGCCGCTAGATCCTTGACGGCGAGCTTGCCGACGGAGACATATTGCCACGCCAGAAAATACTCGTCGAGCAGCTCAACATCAGCTTGATCTCGCTGTGGGAAGCGCTACAGATCTTGGAGACCGAGGGACTGATCTCAGTGCGGCAAGGCAACCGTGACAGCGCCGTTGTGCACGCATCAACCAAGGCCAGCACCGCCTACATGCTGGGTTTGTTGTTGTAGAGCAAGTCCATAACACTTGCCGAGCTTGGCGTGGTGTTGCAAGAACTCGAACCCACCCGCGCCGCACTAACGGCTCAGCAGCCCGATCGCGCGGATACTTTGATATCAGAACTTAAGCGGGTCAACGCTTCTATCGCCAAGCACCTCGACGGCATCCGGATCTTTACTGAAATCAATTGTACATTCTACGATCTTATCGTCCTCAACTATGGCAATCACACCATCATAGCGGTCGTAGACAGCTTGGAGACGCTGTGGGCCAGCTATGAACGTCAGTGGGTATAGATAGAGAACTCAGCACGGGGCACCTACCCGTCGCTGGCGAAGCATCGAGCAGCATTCAACACACATGTCAAGCTCTCTGAGTCGATCACCAAGGGTGACGTCGACCGAGCGCGCCGGATCGCAGGCCACCACTTTGCCTACACCCAGACCTATGTGTTGTCCGACCAGTCCGAACAACGGATCTATATGCTTTCCCCGGAGGCATTGCCGCGTCCGAGGGGTATGCGGCATTGTTGAACACCAAAACCGCACCGGTCACAGGCGGCAGCGACAAGATCAGGAAAGCATGTGCCCACCGGTTGTGTGAGCAGGGCTATGACGTGGTGTTGACAGCGCGACGTGGAACTCCGCTGCGTGCGACTGTGGAGGAGATCAGGGTCCGCCATATCGTGGTTGACGCATCCAATCCAGCGGGATTTTCTGCTGCTCTGTCGTAAGCCCACTTGAATCGGTCGACCTTGTCGTTCACATGGCCAGCCTGCTGGGCGGAACATACGTACGTAGAAAAACGTTCTAGCAACAGAAAGCAATCATCTCGACCAACCCGAATTTGTGTTTCACAGTGACCGCTGCCGTGCTGCCGCGGATATATGCGGATTCGTGGCTAGTGTTCATTGCACCATCAGCGTAATACGAGTAGGTGCCAGCACTGACTGCCCACTCAGCATCCAAAGCCGGCATGAATGCGTTCACCCCGGACATTAGTGCTCGAGGTCTACCAGGACGGCATCAGTGTCCACGCTTTGACGCCAGGGCCCGTGAAAACACGGGATGCTGCAAGAAATCTCCTTTAAGATGTACTCCATTCAGATGTCCGACATAGCCAATGCGATAGCCTGGCTAGATACCGTAGAGCCGTTGGCTGATCTGCCGGAGATCCGGCTAAGCGCTGTGCGGCGCGGTTCCCTCGGTAGACAGCCGATTGTGCCGGCCAAAGCTCGACGCCGTTCTGGTCAGCCGAATGCTTTGATTACCGATTCGCTAAATTCACGCAGTGAAACCCGGACATCGACTAGTTTGCCCAACGTGGTTCCTAGTTTTGCAATGGCAT
>NZ_QAYL01000053.1 GCF_003408705.1 Mycobacterium uberis | reverse complement strand
CAACACATTAGGTGAGATATTTGCGTGGATATAGGCCACCGAACATGGTGGCGACAGTGAGGATAGCCAGAGGCAGGACCGCTCTTCCCGGATTAATAGTGTTGAGCTCAAGTGGCTTTCGGTTCTGCTTGAGCCAGATACACCTACAAGAGTACATCGACCGATCCATGCATTCGGATCAATCCCGCGACGAACTACGCGCACCAGCTAAAACAAATCACGACGACGCTTCTCTAACGGCAACCGCAACGAGCCACCCCCGGCTAAATCTAACGAACGTGGCAATGTATTCTTGCGCCTTCCTTACTGTCACTCGAGTAGGGTCGCCAGTTACCTGGATCAATAGTCGTCCGGTGTGCACATAAATACCAGTAGAGCCAAGCTGTTCTGTTCGTTGCCTTTTAAATATGCTAGCTGCATGCCGTCGGCAGCAATCAGATAAGCAACCGCGTGATAGTTGACTAAGTTGAATGCGGTCTCGACTACCGATCGTCCCGTGTCAGACTGAATGGCGTTCAAAGAGTAACAACGCCAATACTGGTGGCTTGATTGCTCGAAACCGGCGATACTCGGCTGTCCCAATCCAGCTGTGCTGATCGTCGACGAGCTGAATTGGGATGGTGTTGAGAAAAAATCCCACAGTGCTCTCTGCGCCAGTGTTTCCGTACCTATCGTAGGTAATGAGACCAGTTGTGATATCGGCCTCGCCAGTTATCTCCTGCAACATCAGACAATGAATTTCCAGCAGAAAGGACTTCGTTGTAAGTATATAACGACGCTGTCAGCCGTTTCGTCGCATATTGTAGCCACTCAGGAAGCACAGCGCTGACATCGGAATCAGCGATTCCTGGCGAAGAATACGTGACCGGGGAGGGAAATGCCGTCACTTGTGATCCGCCCACGGTATCCCACCAGAATTGTTGTGCGGCACTGCTGTCAGTCTCCTCCTTCTCTAGTCAGATGTACTAGGCGAGCATCGACGTCGAATAGTCAGCACTATTGATCGGTGCGATATCCATAACAAAGTGAAATATATAGTTCTGCAACAATTCCCGTATCGGATTTGCTACACTCCAACCGCCGAGAAGAGCGTGGTAAAATGCGAGAACCAAGTTGATAAAACTTCCGCCGCGAACACCGGTAGCACCCGGGACATCGAGATCTTAACTCAACAGCACATCGAGGTCCCAGCTGCGACCGGTAGGGAACTGGGGATCGCGTCTCGCCCCTCGGAGATCAGTTCCATCCGGAGAACCAACGCCAGAATACCGGCAAACAGTCGCAATGGGGTCGAGATCGGTCACTGACTGGTCTTGGATCCGCAATCTTCTGAATCATGACGCCAAGAAGCGGGACTGTGTCCACATTGGATACGTTGCCCAGTGAAGAAAGATATACATGGATTTGATATCGTGATGCAACTATTTCTGTAATGCTATTCTTGATCCAAGACACGTCTGTTCAATAGGGAATAAAGGCAGAGTCGCGGCAGAGATCGACGATGCGTCGAGCCGGAGTTAGGGACAGTTAATATGGCAGTCAGTGTAGATCCCCGGCACGCAGTGCTCAGGAGCTTGCGTCGGCCTTTCGGATTCAGTCCGACGATTCGCCATCAGACTCTGGGCTTTCCTGGTCTGCCAGCAACGCTTGTAGGGTGGAGCCGGCGATCCGCCGAAACGCCCGCCGCGACCGGTTGACATCGAGGACGGCCACCTCTAGGGCGGCCACGCCAAAGGTGAGCTGATCGCTGCCGGCGACATCTGCACTTCCCGCCCGCAGGGCTGCGACTGCAATGCCTAAAGCGTCGGTCAGGCTGGCGTTCTCTACATACGACTCCTTGAGCGCGTTGGCAATCGGCTCCGTAGTGCCGCCCATAACCACAAAATGTGGTTCGTCGTTGATCGATCCGTCGTAGGTTATCCGGTACAGCTCGGGTGGTTTCGTTTCGCCGTAGTGCGCGACCTCGGCGACGCACAACTCAACCTCGTACGGCTTGGCCTGCTCGGTAAAGATGGTGCCGAGCGTTTGCGCGTAGACATTGGCCAACTGTCGACCGGTTACGTCGCGGCGATCGTAGGCGTAGCCGCGAGTATCGGCGAACTGGATCCCCCCACGGCGCAAATTATCGAACTCGTTGAACTTACCCGCGGCGGCAAAGCCTACCCGGTCGTAGATTTCGCTGATCTTCTGTAGTGACCGTGACGGGTTTTCAGCGACGAACAGCACACCACCGGCATAGGCCAGCGTCACCACACTGCGGCCCCGTGCAATGCCCTTACGGGCGAGTTCACTGCGCTCGCGCATCGCCTGTTCGGGCGAGATGAAGTACGGGAAACTCATTTCGCACTCCCGTTACCGGAGTCAAGAATGTCCGCGCGCGAACGGCTTTCGATAATCCCGCGAACAAGCTCGGCGATCCGGCTTTCCATCACGTCGACTGCGCCCTCCGCGCCGATAGTGACCGCCGTGGGGTAGATGCCGCGGACCAAATCCGGCCCGCCGGTTGCGGAATCGTCGTCGGCAGCATCATAGAGCGCCTCGACGGCTACCCGCAATGCCGAATCGGCATCGGAGACCTGCGAGTATAATTTCTTTATCGAAGACTTAGCGAAAATCGACCCCGATCCCACCGACTGATAACCCTCTTCCGCAATGTTCCAGCCGCCGGCTGCGTCGAAGGAGACGATGCATCCTGCGCTCTGCAGGTCAGATGCATGAATGTCGTAACCCGCCAACAGTGGCAACGCCACCAGCCCCTGCATCGCGGCCGCTAGATTGCCGCGGACCATGATCGCAAGTCGGTTGACCTTGCCGGCGAACGTGAGCGGCACACCTTCGAGCTTCTCGTAGTGCTCAAGTTCGACCGCGTAGAGACGGGCGAACTCGACCGCGACGGCAGCGGTGCCGGCGATACCGGTGGCGGTGTAGTCATCGGTGATATACACCTTGCGCACATCGCGTCCGGCAATCATATTGCCCTGCGTGGAACGCCGATCGCCTGCGATGACGACACCGCCGGGATATTTCAGCGCGACGATCGTGGTGCCATGCGGCAGTTGGGTATCGCCGGCTTGTGCACCGGCACCGAGACTCGCAGGCAGCAGTTCCGACGCCTGACGACGTAGGAATTCACTAAACGAGGACAGGCCTACCGTCGGAGTTCCGGAAAGTGCCGAGTTGATGGACAAGCGAACAGGGAACAACCAGGTCACTGTCCGCCCTTTTGGACATACGCACGAACAAAGTCTTCTGCGTTCTCCTCAAGGAGGTCGTCAATCTCATTGAGCAGATCGTCGGTCTCCTCGGTTAACTTCTCGCGATGCTCTTGGCCCGCGACCGTGCTGCTGGCAAGCTCATCGTCATCACCGCCCCCTCTACCACGCTTGGCCTGCTCCTGAGCCATCGCCGCCTCCTGCTCCATAGTCTTTCTCTAACTTTACCGGTCCGGCCCAACCTTTCCCGAATCAACAGGCTTAGCTGGTCAGTTGCTCCACCAATTCGGCAGCGCTGTCCACCGCGTCCAACAGCGCTCCGACGTGGGCCTTGCTGCCGCGCAGCGGCTCCAAGGTCGGGATCCGAACCAGCGAGTCGCCGCCTAGGTCAAAGATCACCGAGTCCCAGCTTGCCGCAGCGATGTCGGCCCCAAATCGACGCAGGCATTCGCCACGAAAATACGCACGAGTGTCGGTCGGTGGGTTATGCACCGCCCTGAGCACTTGGTGTTCAGTGACCAGACGCTTCATCGAGCCGCGCGCAACCAGTCGATTATACAGCCCTTTGTCCAGCCGAACATCGGAGTACTGCAGGTCAACGAGGTGCAGCCGCGGGGACGACCAGTTCAGGTTCTCCCGTTGCCGGAAACCTTCCAACAGCCGCAGCTTGGCTGGCCAGTCCAGCAGTTCAGCACAGTCCATTGGGTCGCGCTCCAGTTGGTCAAGTACGTGCACCCAGGTTTCCACGATGTCGGCTGCACGAGGGTCAGGGTCACGACTGTCGACCAACTTTGCCACTCGATCGAGGTAAATCCGCTGCAGCGCAAGGCCGGTAAGTTCACGACCGTCGACCAGTGCCACGGTGGCCCGCAGCGACGCATCGTGGCTTATCGCGTGGACGGCGTGCACCGGCCGGGCCAACATGAGGTCAGTCAGGTCTATTCCGTGTGCTGGACCTTCTTCGATCAAGTCGAGCACCAGTGCCGTGGTACCCAACTTCAGATAGGTCGACGTCTCGGCGAGGTTGGCGTCGCCGATGATGACATGTAGCCGGCGGTATCTGTCGGCGTCGGCGTGTGGTTCGTCACGGGTATTGATGATGCCGCGTTTCAGCGTGGTCTCCAGCCCGACCTCAACCTCGATGTAATCGGATCGCTGGGACAACTGGAAGCCAGGCTCGTCGCCGGCGGGTCCGATACCGACCCGCCCCGAGCCGGTGACCACCTGCCTCGACACCAAAAACGGGGTCAACCCGGCTATGGTGGCTGAAAACGGCGTCTGCCGCGACATCAGGTAGTTCTCGTGTGCTCCGTAGGAGGCACCCTTACCGTCAACGTTGTTCTTGTACAACTGCAGCTTGGCAGCTCCCGGCACGCTGGCGACATGCCGGGCGGCAGCCTCCATCACCCGCTCCCCGGCCTTGTCCCAGATCACTGCGTCCAGCGGATCGGTGCATTCGGGGGCAGAGTACTCCGGGTGCGCATGATCGACGTAGAGCCGTGCTCCGTTGGTCAAGATCATGTTGGCAGCGCCGACCTCATCGGTGTCAACCAACGATGGCGGGGGTGCTGAGCGGCTTAAGTCGAATCCCCGGGCGTCCCGCAGCGGTGACTCCACCTCGTAGTCCCAGCGAGTGCGTTTTGCACGCTGAATGCCGGCGGCGGCAGCGTAGGCTAACACCGCCTGTATTGAGGTGAAAATCGGGTTAGCGGTCGGGTCCGACGGCGACGAAATGCCGTACTCAACCTCCGTCCCGATAATCCGTTGCATGACTTAAAGCCTAGGCGAAGCGTTGACGGTGTCCGCGGGTGCGTGTCTTGGCACGACGCCAGTTCCACACCCATCGGTCTATACGCTGGAAAAGCTTGAACAGCAAGGGATCCCGAAAGTCGATGTGCAGCCAATTACTAACGTGTGGAGCGGCAACGCCGATGATTTCGTGGGCAACCAGATAACCGGAGGTTGACTGCCCTCTAACCATGGTCGGAATGAAGAAGTTCAAATCTGATGAATAGATCGCTGCACCAGCAAACCACAAGAAAAAAGTTTGGCACTTTCGTGCGAATACACGAAGATCAGCCGTGGGTGCCAAGCAGCGGAATGGCAAACAGCAAAAGTCTTGTCAGATGTTTACCATTCCAGAGCGCTGAAGCAAGATGCGGAGGCAGCTTGTTCACCAAGCTTTCGTATTCCTCTCAGTCCTGACTCAGGTGTTTCAGCTAAGAATCGATCTTCCAGTCTAGGATATGCGACCGATCAAGGCCACACTGCATCAAGAACTCAGTCAAGATCGCATCTAGTGTACATTTACTTACCCGCCAATGTAAAACTAAACCAAATCCATCCGCTCCACTCGGAGTTTATCGACAGAAAATACTTGGTTCTCTCCGGCAAGCTGACATTTTTCTAAAAACCTTGTCCTTGGATAGCGGAGTCGAGGTCCACTCGATTTCAAAATACGTGCTAACGATTCCCAGACGGATAAAAGTAAAGCCATGTTAGAGTATCGTACAGAAATAGCGATCACACGAGCACAATGGCATGCTGCTGCTTGAGATACGGAAGATATCGCTCGACATGACCTGATTTGACTATCTCACACAGCGTCAGATAGGAAAGCTGTGAAAATGGGATAGAAACAAGTGGATCTACAACCATTAGTTGATATCGATACGGCGATTTGAATGCTCTCGAGCTCGAGACCAGAAAGGTGTGTGTGTTGAATTTTTAATATCGACGCCGAGACTGTGTAACTGACAAATCCAGGAATATACCTTACGCTCACTCGTCGATCCATGTATCATCATGATTAAGTTCGCTTTAGAACCGTTCAATTATGATACACTATCGGTTAATAATGAAGTACCCCCTTGAGAATGGCAGAAACAATCGCGGCTGCTTCTACATTCTTACGGGCCGTAACAAAAATTCATGGTAAGGTAAGGGCAAAAGAACATCTGCACGTCGGTATACTGGCGACTGAGACGTAAATAGTCCGCTATACGATATACAGTCTAACTCTGCGACAACTAGCTCTGATTATACATCCACAGCAAGCGCACGTGAGCGTAAAGATAGTGGATAGTACCTGAGAGTGTTAATCTCCTTTGCGTCAGACCGACGATTTCCAATACGCTCCGCAATGAAATCCGCCCAATTTTCATCAGCGGGTCAAGTGCATTGCCGGTGGCCTGGAGGAAGGTTGACCGTCGGCATTCCAGAGCAACAGGCGCGCCTGCTTGGTCCATCAAACGGTCTTTGTAGACGCGGGCCGCAGTCACCCCGACCAGGTTGTCAAGCAAGATCATGCCATTCTCGGTTGGTATGCACGAGGACAACCTCAGCAGGGTCTGATAGCTATCCGTGTAGACGCACAAGCTGGGCTCGATCGGGTGACCGTCGACAAGGCGAACGCTCCTGGCTTTGCCCTCAGCTTCAGGTACTGCTTCACATAACGTGACCCGCATTCCGGCCTCGGCCAGGAACATGGCGGCAACCATAACCACAATTTCCGCTCCGGCAGCAACATGAGTTTTGGCCGGCACCGACTGTTTCATATAATCTTGAGCTATAATGTGCTGGCATTGAGCACAGATTACGCTCCGTTACGCTAAGTGCCCCCGGATCAACACCGCTAGAGTGAGCGAGCGTGAGGTTCTTCTTCCGCCACCGAGCAGCGGCATGTGATGCAGCTGGAATCTGGTTTTTGGAACGCGGTTTGTTGGCGGTACTTACGCGCCGAAGCCACTGGCAACAACTGTAATCGTGGTCGGCTCCGCGATGGTCGCCTACGGAACTTTGCAAACCTGCGTGGTGCTGACCTTCATCATCACAGATGGCCACGACATCGAGATCGAGAGGGAGCCAACAATCATCGACTGGGTGATAGTGGCGATTCTCAGGATCGCTTCTCCGCTGACCTGATGATTGCCAGCTGGCTGGTGTCCAGGTGGCTATCACACAGCCGGCAAAGCGCGGTCACGACGACCAGTGCAGCAGCGGTACTTTTGGCGGTCGTCAAAAGCAACGGGGCCACTGATCTGCCGTCGTCGGTATTCCGTGGTGACCGCATGACAGCCAACGGCTTGGTGTCCGTGCTGGAATGGGTGATACGCATGACGCTGTCGCACTTCGCGATATACAGGCGCCCTGATGGTCCGGGCACTTCCGGTTGCGCTGCTTCTGTTTTTCAACACCTACGTTTGGATTATGACCGCAACAATCACCGGGGAGCGGCTATGGCTGGCAAGCATGTTTCTGACCGTCATACCAAGCGCCTTCGTCGTCTCCGCCACCGTCGACCGGGCCAAACCAATGCTAAAATTGACCGCAGAGCTGCCAAAGAACGCCGAAAAGTTGGCGGACACGCCATTCGTGGCGATGCTAGACACCTTGCCCAGCTCCCACCCATTAGAGCTGAACGCCTCAACATCGTCTTTGTGATGGTTACTTCATAACTGATGCAAACCTAGGTAGGTGGTGGCGGTGGTTACCGCCACCACCTATTTCGTTATCGAACTGATCATACTGAGTCCAACGCTACTCACAGAAATGAACGCGTCCCGCAGTCAGTAGCGTGCGCTTCCAACGCCAGACTCTCTGATCCATAGGTATCTTTTCCTTGGCACGTTGACGTTCGTGTACATCAGCGTGCATGCCGTCGGCGACACGGAATATCACGCAACGTTCCTCAACCCGCTAATGGATGACGGACACATCACCCCCGATTGGGTGAAACCGCTACCGCGACGAGCATGCTGACCGCTCGAAATCCGCCGACGTTGACCTCGTTGACGTCAACAATTACCTTTACCCCGGTGTCCATCCAAAAGATGCGCGGACCAGCAACTCACTTGCCTAGAAAACGTTACAGCGAAGTGCTTCTCATGACGACTGGGGAGGCCGGCTCACAGACGGATGTTTACAATAGCTTCCCGCGCAACGACTGTCTGACCAAGCTGTAGTCGGCTTTGGACGCGCAGGCCATAATCGCCGAAAACGGTGCTGCCGCAGCCCTGCTCAACAGTCCGCGACATTAGCGGATGAATGCCATCGAAAAAAAGCCGCAAGTACCGCATGCAACAAAAATTTTCGGGGAGGATCGAGATGATCCAGCAGGCCGCGATGCTGCTGTCTTCGATGAACCCGGCTCTGTACATAGTCAATCAGGTCAGCCGCAATACGGTCTCCGCCTTCAACGTCGACGAAGAAGTCTACGAGCTGCACGACCCCGAGAGGTACCGCTGGAGTATACACGCCTGGAGCCAAGTCGACGACACTAACCTGTCCCGAACTGACCTAACCAAGCCGAGTAAACGACTCAGCCTGCCGGCAGGGTCCGCGCGTGCTTATCAGCGAGTTGCGGCTCGACACCACTACCGGCGCGGCATACGCCGTGCAAGACAACCCCACCAACAGCTATTTACTGGTGACCGCCTGACTCTTACAGGTACTGGCCCAGATTGGACTCAGTATCAATTGCCCGGCTGGCACTTGAGCTCTTGCCGGTGACCAAAGTGCGGATGTAGACGATCCGCTCGCCCTTCTTACCCGAAATCCGCGCCCAGTCATCGGGGTTAGTGGTGTTGGGCAGATCCTCGTTCTCGGCGAACTCGTCAACGATCGAGTCGAGCAGATGCTGAATCCGCAGCCCAGGCTGACCAGTCTCAAGCACCGACTTGATAGCGTTCTTCTTCGCTCGGTCGACAACGTTCTGAATCATAGCTCCGGAGTTGAAGTCCTTGAAGTACATGACTTCCTTGTCTCCGTTGGCGTAGGTGACTTCCAGAAACCGATTGTCGTCAATCTCGGCGTACATCCGGTCAACAACCTTTTCGATCATGGCCTTGGTGCACGCTACACGGTCACCATCAAACTCGGCGAGGTCGTCTGCATGCACCGGCAGCGACTCGGTCAAGTACTTCGAGTAAATGTCTTGCGCCGCTTCGGCGTCGGGCCGTTCAATCTTGATCTTCACGTCGAGACGTCCGGGCCGCAGAATCGCGGGGTCAATCATGTCCTCGCGGTTGGAGGCACCAATCACGATGACGTTCTCGAGGCCTTCCACCCCGTCGATCTCACTAAGCAACTGCGGGACGACAGTGGTCTCGACATCCGAGGAGACCCCAGTGCCACGGGTGCGAAAAATCGAATCCATTTCGTCGAAGAACACGATAACCGGCGTTCCCTGCGACGCCTTTTCTCGTGCGCGCTGGAAGATTAACCGGATGTGCCGCTCGGTCTCGCCGACGAACTTGTTCAACAGCTCGGGGCCTTTGATGTTGAGGAAATATGACTTGGCCTCGCGGGCGTCGTCGCCGCGGACCTCGGCCATCTTCTTAGCCAGCGAGTTAGCAACCGCCTTGGCGATCAATGTCTTGCCACAGCCAGGCGGGCCATAGAGCAGCACCCCCTTGGGCGGACGCAGCGCGTACTCCCGGTAGAGCTCCTTATGCAGGAACGGTAGCTCAACGGCATCGCGGATCTGTTCAATCTGACGGGTTAAGCCACCGATATCAGAATAGCTGACATCAGGCACCTCTTCCAGCACTAGGTCTTCTACCTCGGCCTTGGGGATACGTTCGAAGGCGTAGCCGGCTTTGGTGTCAACCAGCAGCGAGTCGCCAGGACGCAGCTTGCGCGGCCGGCTATCATCGTTGAGGGCGTCGGGAACGCGATACGGCAAATCCTCGGCAACCAACGGCTCGGCCAGCCAAACGACGCGTTCCTCGTCAGCGTGGCCGATCACCAACGCACGGTGGCCGTCTGCCAAGATCTCCCGCAAGGTAGATACCTCGCCGACGGCCTCAAAGGTGCCGGCCGCGACGACGGTCAGGGCCTCGTTGAGCCGGACGGTCTGGCCCTTCCGCAGCGACGCGACCTCGATGTTGGGTGAGCACGTCAGCCGCATCTTGCGACCCGACGTGAACACGTCTACCGTTTCGTCGTCGTGGGCAGCCAGTAGCACACCGTAGCCGCTGGGCGGCTGTCCTAACCTATCGACTTCTTCACGCAGCGCCAACAGTTGTTGGCGGGCTTCTTTAAGAGTTTCCATTAATTTGGAATTGCGGGCCGCAAGCGAATCGATTCGAGCTTCGAGCTGAAGTACATCGCGGGTAGAGCGGGCACTCCCATGCGGTCCAATCACATGTTCGAGTTGCTCGCGCAACACCGCTGCCTCGCGCCGTAGTTGTTCCAATTCGGCAGCATCACCGCTGGACATGTTCGTTTCACGAGAGGTACTGAACGCTTCAGAACGCTCTGAATCACCCATCTTGCGCTCCTTTCCCGCACCCAAATAGCGCAGCGAATACTTCAACGCTACCGGCGATTGCCTCCTCGTGCGCGAACGTGAAATGCCGTCAAAACCCTGCCGCCGGTAACGTTGGTAATCTCAGCGCTAAACTGGCCGATTGAAAGGGCAACCGTGACTACAAAATACCTCGCCACATGCGTCGCGGCACGCGCTGGTGTTGGTGGCACGTGTGCCGACAATGTGATTTCCCTTGCACCTGCTAGCCTGCTGCTTCAGCCAGTAGGCGTGGACGCCTAGTCCAGCGTGTCACACTGGACTAGGCGAACCCTTCTCACAGCCCTGAGCGCTACCGCAGCTGTAGTGGTACTCGGGTTCACGGGATGCACACACAGCCACTCCAGCACATCATCGTCGGCTGTCCCATCCATTTTGCCGAGCATTTCAAGTCCGATTGCTACTCCACCAGCTACCGCCCTGCCGACTCCGGAAACCCTTACCGATGTGCTTAGCCGGCTCGCTGATCCCAACATTCCGGGCATCGATAAGGTGTCCCTCATCGAAGGCGCAACCCTTGACAGCGCCGTCACTCTGGACAAGTTCAGCAGCGCATTGCGGGACAACGGCTACCTGCCCATAACCTTCGTGGCGAACAACATCACATGGTCGGACAAGAATCCGTCCGATGTGCTGGCCACCATTAGCGTTAATACCGCCCAAGCGAACAACGACGTGTTCTCGTTCCCGATGGAGTTCACACCCTTCCCACCTCCGCAACAAGGCTGGCAGTTATCCAAGTTAACCGCGGAAATGTTGCTGGAGTTCGGAAACTCTTCAGGACTGACTAGCCCGGCTCCTCCACGTTGACTCGTGGGATATGAATCGGCTGGCTTGAGGTTCGATGTGCTGCTGGGTGACGTCCGTCCACTTAAACAAAAGCAGTCGCTAATCCGGCCTGTTGTCGCTGAGCCGCAGCACAAGTTCGGCATGTCGGCCGCCGAGACCGGTTCACACGATCTGTATTGACGAGCGGACATCAGTATAGCCACAGTGTCTGGCGACCGCAGCCACGCCTTTGATGTGCGCGATGCCGCCGAACGTTTAGTAGCTGTACACCCCGAATTCGAGCTGATATCCGTTCGCCGTGGCCTGCACCGCAGCGACGATTAGACGTCACTTCTCTCACGTTTGCGACCCGACAGCACCGGCGCGACAGCTCCCGGCGCCAGCCGACGAGCCAACACCAGGAACGCGGTGTGCCCACGCATCGAATGCTGCGGCCGAACTGCCAGGCCTACCACGTTCCAACCTCGCTGAAGCGTTTCCCACGCTCGCGGTTCGGTCCAACATTGCTGAGCCCGCAGAGCCTCCACGGCCCGCGACAGCTGAGTGACGGTGGCCACGTAGATAACCAATACACCGCCGGCGATCACCAGCCTCGACACCGCGTCCAGCACTTCCCACGGTGCCAACATGTCTAACACCACCTGGTCGACGGAACTGTCAGGCAACTCAGAGTCTGCAACATCGCCGACAATGAGCTGCCAGTTATCCGGTAGCTGGCCCTTGGCGCCGGAGACGCAAAAGAAGTTAGACACATTGCGACGCGCGTGTTCGGCGTGATCAGAGCGCAATTCGTAGGAGATCACCTGCCCCTGCGGCCCGACTGCGCGTAGCAGTGAGCAAGTTAGCGCACCCGATCCGGCCCCAGCCTCCAGCACCCGGGCACCGGGAAAGATGTCGCCTTCGTGCACGATCTGAGCGGCATCCTTGGGATAGATCACTTGTGGCCCGCGCGGCATCGACATCACATAATCGATCAACAACGGGCGCAAGACCAAGAACAGAGCACCGTTGCTGGATTTCACTACGCTGCCCTGCTCCAGGCCGATGACCGCATCGTGGGCGATCGAGCCGCGATGGGTGTGGAACTCGCTACCAGGGGTGAGCGACATCATATAGTGGCGACCTTTGGCGTCGGTGAGCTGGACGCGCTCGCCAACAGTGAACGGGCCAGTTGCGGACACACCGTCTAGCGTGCCAGCCGACTCACCGTAGCCGATGTTCGGGGTTGCCGGTGCCCCGCCCTAGGCTGCCGTCATGACCGACCAGCCGGCACCACCCCAGCCAAACGTGTGTTCATCACGGCCGGCGCTATCACCGTCGCGTGCGGCGGACTTCAAGCAGTGCCCGCTACTGTATAGATTCCGGGCGATCGACCGGCTACCTGAGGCGCCATCGGCCGCGCAGCTCCGCGGCTCAGTGGTGCACGCCGCACTGGAGCAGCTTTATGGACTGCCCGCGCTGCAACGTGACCCGGACACTGCGCGATCGCTTGTGGAGCCCGCCTGGGAACAGATGATCGCCGCGGCACCAGACCTGGATAGCGAGCTGGATTCTGAGCAGCGAACCCAGTTGCTGGACGAGGCCCGCGCGTTGCTCTCCGGCTATTACCGGCTCGAAGACCCCGTTCGCTTCAATCCGCAAAGTTGCGAACAACGTGTGGAGGTCCAACTGGCCGACGGCACCTTGCTGCGCGGCTTTATCGACCGAATCGACGTCTCTGCTACCGGTGAGCTCCGGGTGGTGGACTACAAGACCGGTAAGGCACCGCCGGCCACACGAGCGCCGGCTGAGTTCAAGGCGATGTTCCAAATGAAGTTCTACGCGGTGGCGCTACTGCGTTCACGCGGTGTGCTGCCCGCCCGGCTGCGGCTAATCTACCTGGCCGACGGCCAGCTGCTGGACTACACACCGGACCGTGACGAGCTGTTACGCTTCGAAAAGACGTTGATGGCGATCTGGCACGCAATCCAATCTGCCGGTAGAATCGGCAATTTTCGTCCCAATCCGTCACGGTTATGCGAGTGGTGTCCGCATCAGGATCATTGTCCGGCTTTCGGGGGAACGCCGCCACCCTATCCCGGATGGCCGGATCGGACGCGCACGGAAGCAGTTTCCTACCCGACGAAGCCGGCGGTCTAGTCGATGCGAGTTTTCGTCGAGGTTGACGCTGACGCGAAGAAGTGCGAGGCGAGTCCTGCGCACTGCTGTCGAGCTCACCATCGGAAGCACCCAATTGGCGCCGAGAGCCTTACTCGAACCGCGACCTCTCCTGCAGCATCGTGGGAATGAACTCACTGATCGTGAAATGGATATACATTGTGCGTTACAGCGTGATATAAGGCACTTATGCTGACATGATATCAAAAATGGTGTGAACTGCTTCGTAGCGCTCTACTTCGAAGATGACTGCTCCCAGCATCTGGTGAGCATCGGCGGCGACTACTAGTAGCTTTACGTTCATGAAGCCTTGTTTTTGTTTCTCAACCTTTTCCATCGCTCGGCCCACCCTGGCCATTGGCCACTTACCGACCAGCGCCTTGCAGCTCAATACACGGACCTGATCGACGGTCATGCCAGCGTGTCCCAATGGGGAGTCTATATAAAGCGCATGGGGTGGTGATGGGTCATCAACTCAACGTGACTCATCGTCGGACAAATTAGCGGTAACAATCGCGTAAGCGTTATACGAAGTGTGGATGGCAGCACTCTGTACCGTTGCAGTCGCCCATCGCTCAAAACCCATAGTATAGCATTGGCCTTGAGTTGATCGTCGACCACGATGTAGTTGTGGACACCGAATATACACACCGGCGATCTCAATACCCAGGTCGTTTGTGTTTTGGGCCACCGTCCCACGGCTATCCATAGATGGTTGTCCTGAATCGAGGAGGTGCCAGCGTTGCATGCGAGCTTAAACCCTCAGGAACCACTGTCGCACTTCCTAATCCGCATATCGTTAGCACCAACGATAATATCGATACCTTCGGTTTCCAGGATCTCTCTAATCCGATAGCTACAGAGACATCCTAATCTTCACGGAAGGCCAGTCGCGGAACTCTACCGACGACGGTCACCCAAGCACCGAAGCGGAAGTATACCTGCGCAAACTCCAACGCTAAGTAAATGGCGCCGACGATGACGACATAGGATGGCAGTATGTAAAGTTCTAGAATCGATACTTGAGTAAGGAATTTGACATCACAGAGCCCCGGGACGTCTGGCACCATCGCACAGCTACCGATCTTGAGGAAGATCCGATCGGTGTGCAGTAAGTCGTTACCGAAACCCAGAGTATGCAAATCCTCGAAATGACCATGACCACAAAAGACAGCGCAGCCGTTCGTACTGTCTAGCCAGGCTTCTATACCCTCGCGACCCTTGTGCATAATATCGCATTTGCACGCTTTGACGTTTGCCATATCCAAACTGATTGTCCCGGTTAAGATTCCATATTCAGCTGCGCTACAGGCTAATTAAGCTGCATACGTGCTAGCCGCCAGTGTCTTGGTTGGAATGCACTCGGTGTTGATACAGGTGCCGACGATGAGTTTGCGATCCACTATCGCCACGCATTACACGGCAGCTGTCAACTTACCCCGCCAGAGAAGGTCCAGCCTGGCCAGCGTCGACGATGACCACACCGAAATGTTTACTTACAGAGAACCCATGAGCGTGACGATCGCGAACCCGCCCAAGACCGCGACCGCAGCCGCCAGCAGCGCAATCGACAGATCCTGCCCGCTATGGACAGCGACCAGCCAACTAGGCGTTTGATAACCGCCCAGGGTCCCGAGCACCACGCCAACGAAATCGACCCCAGGCGCGGTCCACAAATAGCCCCACGCAGTATCGATCACGGAAACGGCAAACGCGTCCAACACGATCCGGACAATGAACGCCGGCTGCATGGTGCGAGGAAGTGCCGTGGGAAGTTTGTCGTTGACCAGTTCGACAAACGCCAGAACGGTGAAGACCACGATAGTAATGAAACTACCTACCCAATTCGCTTACGCAGAATGCAGGCTGATCCAGCTGAGTAGAGCGGTACAGGAAAACATCATGGGCACCATCAGGAAATGCAATCAGACGATAACACTAATCAAAAGAAACGGCAGGGGAACAAGATAGTTTGTCGCGGATACTCCCCTGTCAAGGGTGCTACTAGTACGATGGAAATCGGCCGTAGCCGGATGCTAACACAGCGAAACCTCAAAACCGGCAGAACCTAATGTCGGAGGCCAAAATCGCTTTGGCTCCGATAGCCGCAAGCTTGTCCATGATCCCGTTGATGTCTCGGCGGGGCACCAATGCACGAATTGCAACCCAACCCGGCTCGGCCAGTGGAGCGATGGTCGGCGACTCCAGTCCCGGCGTGATCGACGTGGCTTTGTCCAGTACCGAGCGCGGACAGTCATAGTCCAGCATCAGGTACTTCTGACCAAATACCACCCCTTGGATCCGAGCAACTAGTTGATCACGCGCCGCGACGGTTTCGTGGTGATCATCATGGCTGCCCCGATCGCCGCGTTCGATCAGCACCGCCTCCGAATCACACAGCGGCTCACCAAAAGTCACGAGGTCGTGTAGGCTTAGGGTGCGTCCAGATCCGACCACGTCGGCAATAACGTCTGCCACCCCAAGTTGTACCGAGATCTCCACAGCACCGTCAAGCCTTATGATAGTTGCTTCAATACCCTTGGCGACCAGATCTTTTCGGACTAAGTTTGGATAGGAAGTAGCGATTCTTTTTCCGGCAAGATCCGACGTCGTCCAGTCGCGTCCGGCGGAGCCGGCATAACGGAAACTGGATAATCCAAAACCCAGCGCCAGGCGTTCGCTTACCGATGCATCCGAATCGCGCACCAGGTCCCGTCCGGTAATGCCGAAGTCAAGATCTCCCGAACCGACATAGATGGCAATGTCTTTAGGTCGCAGAAAGAAAAACTCGACACGGTTTACGGAGTCGACAACGGTAAGGTCTTTGGCATCAGTGCGCCGCCGATAACCAGCCTCCGAGAGAATCTCTGTGGCCGGCTCGCTTAGCGCACCTTTGTTCGGAACAGCGACCCGCAACATAACTCTATAGCTTCCGATAAACGTCATCGAGCGACAGTCCACGCGAGATCATCAGCACCTGAATCCAATAAAGCAACTGGCTGATCTCTTCTGCCAGCACTTCCTTGGGTTCGTGTTCGGCGGCTAACCACACCTCGCCAGCTTCCTCCAGGACCTTTTTACCCAGCTTATGTATCCCACCACCCAGAGCCGCCACTACGGCATATTAAAGCACATTAACATAGATGATGCTGTCCCTTGTATGCGTGATTCGAGGAATCAAATAATCATGAACGTTATGTCTTCAGTATGGTTCGTGCTGTCTCTTGAGGTACATTCAGCACTGCTGTCCAGTGGCGTCGGTCCCTGGCCCGCTACTAGCTAAAGCCAGAACATGGCAGTCCCTATTCGCCCAATAAGTTGACGTTACAACAGAACTCGCGGAAAACCTGACATCGGTGCAGGACGCCGCATAAGCAGGACCGAGCGCAGAGTGGTTCGTCGCGTTCTATCAACCGTTCTTTTTGTTGACCGCGTGCGACCAGCGCGACCGCCAGTTACACGTCCGCATTGGGTAGCACGCCAAGTTTCGCCGATCTAGCAGCCAAACATGCCAAGCATGCCGCACTGGTCGCGACCAATTTTTGATGCCAACACTATTACCATCGCACTCAACGACGCCGACTACATAGGAATGTGGGTTCAGGAAACCACCACGATGAACGTCTATCAAGGGGCTCAGACATAGCCTTGTGGCCACCCCGATGACGTCATCCGCGCCGCCAATCGTCGCCACCAGTTACGGTTTTCCCGAGACCATCAAATTAACCCTTGAGCTACTCAAGGATTTCCTCGAATTTCTTCGGGACCTAGCCGCTAAAATCCTGTCCGGACCGCTCGGAAACCTCGTCACCCAGGTACTGGACATGGTCATCTCCTTAGTTTCTAACCAGGTCTTTACCGTCATCGCTTATTCGATGTTAGCTATTTCGGCCCGTTAGCTCCGCTGCTGAGTTCGGTGCTGTGGCTTATCGGTACGGTCGTACTGACCAAACTTACCGGTGGTTGAATACTTAGGTGAAAATACGGAGCCGCTGGTTGACATGGCGCATTCTAACGACCCTGGCGAGCAAGACTTACCCGCGATTAGCGGAAGTCACGTTTACCGATACCAGCTCTACTGTACCCGTCGCCACTATCGCATCTGTCACGGCCATGACTACGGTACCTGCGTCTCCCCTAACCACGAGTATCTTTGCTGTCCAAGGCTATGGTGCTGTCAGCAGTACCGGCAGCGCGAGGTTAGCCTCAACAGTTGGGGCTAAAGCCGTCACCAGTATCTACGCGAACGCTACTGCGCCTGCGACCACGATGTCCGGCGACCGAGCTAAGACAACGCCAAGCAGATGACTAAGCCGTGAGGACGCGTTCGGTGATACTGGTTCGAATTCCTTGCAGACGACGGACGCATGGCTATGTCATCAGCCTCGGGAAGAGCCGGGCCGATGCTCGACACCGACAACGGTATCGAACCGTTCAGGTTTGCCGGCACTACCACGAAATCTGCTGTCGCACATCTAAAGCGATGACGAGCTGAGGTAGTAATCAGACGTTGAAGTATGTAATCTTGCGGTAGTGCAGCACGAACGCGTCGACCGAGTGCTAGGGATGTAACTGTAACTCTTCAGACAACCTCACGCCGATACGGTCGGGTGGCAGCAGCTCCATCACTTTGACCTGATCCTCCTGGTCCGGGCATGCACCT
This sequence comes from Mycobacterium uberis, assembly GCF_003408705.1. Taxonomy (GTDB): domain Bacteria; phylum Actinomycetota; class Actinomycetes; order Mycobacteriales; family Mycobacteriaceae; genus Mycobacterium; species Mycobacterium uberis. The sequence goes on along the minus strand of NZ_QAYL01000053.1, from coordinate 15,727 downwards.
TAGCCTAAGACGAACCAGATGCCAGGGTAGTCGAGCTTAAAATAGTTCTCGACGACCTCGGGGTCATTGGCCGACATCGCCCGCTCCCCAGAAAACTTCAACTCCTCCCCGATACGTCGATGCCAGTACTCGGCCAGCGCTTCGGTGAACTGCATTCCATCACCATGCACTTCGAGGTAGTCATGGCAGGAGTTAGATGCGAACAGCCCGTTAGCGAAATGAGCGATGGGTTAGCCCATGTTAACCAGCTGAAAGGGCAGCACGTCAACATCACCCCATCCATCTGTCCCGATCCCGAGAGCGGATGAAATCGACGATGCACAGAAACCGGCCGCGTCGCTGACATGGGAAACTGAGCCGGTACTGCACTTCAGCATCGCGTCAGCGCTCGGCGAACACCACGACGCCGTCACCATCGGACACCGCTGGTAAATTAACGAAAAATAACTATAACACTACGGTAACATGCGTCAAGACACCGTGGATGAACAACCGGTCTAGCCAGTACCGCAGCTGGAACTAGACTTCGGTCTCGATGCACTCTGCCATAGGAAGTCTCCTCACCACCGCGTACACCACGTAATATCCATTTGCCCAAGGACAATGCATGCTCGTCGAGTAGTCAAGTGTAGTTGGCTATCACCAAATCCTGGACGGTACGCGACCTCCAGAACGACAGAGCAGATACCTCGACTTTAGCTGCTAAATAGGGTCTTTCATACACATTGACCGGATATTCAGTATCCTTACATTGCTTCGAAATGCTTTTGGACAGTTTATTACGTTCCTTGCTCTCGAATTCCTTCTTGCAGAACACAATCTCCTTGAAACTGTCGATGTCTTGCTCTCTACCGCGCTTGGGGCTCTTGTCCGACCTTACTTCTCGGTGGTGCGGTCTTGCCTCTCCTCGTCGACGGTCAGCGCAACCACGGCTGAACAGTGTTCGGAGACGAGCTCTATAAGCCTTGTGAAACCGCGACTCTGAACCTTACTCATCCTCGTAGTTGACGGAATTGATCGCCCAGTGGCCGCCCAGCTGCTCCAAACCGGCTTACAAAACAGGGCTTTCGGTGCAGTCTAGCATGATCAGCAATGTAGACGACGTCGCGAGTCGACTGGCCAACGCCTTCATAATCGACCACGCCATCGCAACTGACGTAGTCAACACACAAATCCAGCAGATATGCGCCGACGCGAGCTTGGTCCTTGGCGATGCTCAAGAACTTCTGATGATTGTCGATGACTGTTTCCTAACGAAAATAATTGGATAAATTTAGCATTATACCGATCTATGATGATCACAATTACCGAAGTGTCAGGGGTGAACGGATCGCTGTATACAACGATGAACACCGACGGCTCGTAGGTCACATGACACACTGTCCCGTCATTGAATCTGGCTACGGAGGCTACCACTTCCCGGATATAGTCCGGGATGGTGCCACAGCAGCCGCCGACCAACGAAAACCCGAACTCAGCGCTAGTGCTTCGGCCAACTCGTCAGTTTGCAGCGGATATCCGACACTCTTGGCGCCTAGCACCGGCAATCTTACGTTGGGCATAACCGACACCGGAATGCGAGCATGCTGGGACAAGTGCCGCAGATGCTCATTCATCTCGGCGGGCCCCGTTGTGGTGTTTAGACCGATTATGTCGACACCGAGCAGCCCGACGGCTGTCAGCATCGCACCGATCTCACTTCCCAGCAGCATCGTGCCAGTCGTCTGCAAGGTGACGTGAGCAAAGATCGGAATGTACCAGCCGGCCTGTGTCATTATCGCTCGCCGCGAGTCCAGTACCGCGGCCTTAACCGGTAGCAAGTCCTGGGAAGCTTCGACCAGGATGGCGTCGGCGCCGCCATCCAACAAACTTAGCGCAGCCTCAGCGTACGCACCACGAATGACAGCGTATTCGGCGTGGCCCAGAGTGGGAAGCTTAAATACCTGGCCCTATCAACCCCAGTACGTGCTACTTGCGGCTGGGTATAGTCAGCTCGTCGGCAACCGATCGCGGTGCTCCGCTGCAACAACGCCCCAATCTTGTCGGCAATGTCGTAATCACCAGAGTACATCCAAAAGGTGTTGGCCTCGAAAGCATCCGGACCTTCTTCATAATAGCACTGTTGGATGATTTCCAGCACCTCAGGACGCATCTCGTTGAGAATCCAATTGCAGCCATCCAAGCCACGGAAATCGTCTAACGTGAGGTCCGCGGCCTGGAACTAAGTGCCCATCGCACCGTCGTCCATCACCACGCGCTGCACCAAAGTCTCCAGGAAATCAGTGTCGTACTGGTGCCGGTTAGCGGCAGTCACGCGCACAAGACTAGTTAGTCCATGCAAACCGCTCAGTTCTGCATCGAGCCGTTACCCAACACGCATCGTCGCCGGACTTTAAGCCGTACGCTGATTCTGTGACTTTGCGAGATGGTAGGCCGGATCGCAGCGCACTGCCCGAACTGCACAACACCGTCGCCGTGGCGGCTTTTGAGGGCTGGAACGATGCCGGCGATGCGGCCAGCGGAGCTTTAGAGCACCTGGATGCCATCTGGGAAGCCGACCTGATCGTGGAGATCGACGACGAAACCTATTATGACTATCAGGTGAATCGCCCGGTCATCCGCCAGATCGATGGAGTTACCCGGGAGTTGGTGTGGCCGGCGATGCGGATCTCACACTGTTGCCCACTGGGCAGTGACCGCGATGTGGTGTTGATGCACGGGGTGGAACCGAACATGCGCTGGCGCACCTTCTGCGCTGAGTTGCTGGCCATCGCCGACAAGCTTAACGTCGACACCGTTGTGATCCTCGGGGCGCTGCTGGCTGACACTCCGCATACCCGGCCGGTACCAGTCTCGGGTGCGACTTACTCGCTGGAATCGGCACGACTCTTCAGTCTGGAGGAAACTCGCTATGAGGGCCCAACGGGAATCGTCGGAGTGTTCCAAGACGCCTGCGTGACGGCCGGAATCCCGGCGGTGACGTTCTGGGCGGCGGTGCCTCACTACGTGTCACACCCCCCCAATCCGAAGGCGACGGTCGCGCTGCTGCGCCACGTCGAAGACGTGCTCGACGTCGAGGTCCCGTTGGCTAACCTGCCGACACGAGCCGAAGAGTGGGAACAGGCAATCACCGAGATGGTCGCCGAAGATGACGACCTGGCCGAATACGTGCAGGCATTGGAGCAGCGTGGCGACGCCGAGGTCGATGTGAACGATGCGTTGGGCAAGATCGACGGCGACGCTTTGGCCGCCGAGTTTGAACGCTATCTACGCCGACGACGCCCCGGGTTTGGGCGGTAGACACTGACTGAGGCAGCGGGGTCTACACGATTTGCCGTCATCTGTTGATTGGGAAAAGATCGCTAGCGAACTCTGTCTTCACTGTCGTGGGGAGACCCACCGAACGCCGGTAGGACGACGATTAGGACCCCATGTATGGCTACGCTGGCTGAGAGCCCCGAACCAAAATCCGACGTGTCGAGAGCTGATATCTTCGGCGAGGAGGTTGGCTACCACAAAGGCCTCAAGCCCCGACAACTGCAGATGATCGGGATCGGCGGCGCGATCGGAACTGGGTTGTTCCTTGGTGCCGGCGGCCGGCTAGTCAAGGCTGGACCTGGATTGTCCCTGGTGTATGCCGTCTGTGGGGTATTCGTCTTCCTGGTACTGCGCGCGCTGGGCGAGCTGGTGCTGCATCGCCCCTCCTCGGGTTCTTTCGTGTCCTACGCACGTGAGTTCTTCGGCGAGAAAGCCGCCTACGCCGTGGGCTGGATGTACTTCCTGAACTGGGCGATGACGTCGATCGTGGACACTACCGCCATCGCCACCTACTTACATCGCTGGACAATCTTCACCGTGTTGCCGCAATGGACCCTTGCGCTGTTTGCCCTGGCGACGGTGTTAGCGATGAATCTGATCTCCGTGGAATGGTTCGGCGAACTCGAGTTTTGGGCCGCGCTGATCAAGGTTTGTGCGCTGGTGGCATTCCTGGTTGTAGGAACCATCTTCCTCGCTGGGCGTTACCCAGTCGACGGCCACAACACCGGGTTGAGCCTATGGACTAGTCACGGCGGATTGCTCCCAACTGGTGTCGTTCCGCTACTGATGGTCACTTCCGGAGTGATGTTCGCCTACGCCGCCGTCGAACTGGTCGGCACCGCAGCCGGCGAAACCGCCGAGCCAGAAAAAATCATGCCGAGGGCGATCAACTCCGTGATCGCCCGCATCGCGATCTTCTACGTCGGGTCAGTGATCCTGCTGGCACTGTTGCTGCCCTATACTGCGTTCAAGGCCAGCGAAAGCCCGTTCGTCACGTTCTTCTCCAAGATCGGCTTCCACGGCGCGGGCGACCTAATGAACATCGTGGTACTCACCGCCGCACTGTCCAGCCTCAACGCCGGGCTGTATTCAACCGGTCGCGTCATGCACTCGATCGCGATAAATGGCAGCGGTCCGAAATTCACCGCGCGGATGTCGAAAAACGGTGTGCCATATGGCGGAATCCTTTTAGCCGCCGTTATCTGCCTGTTCGGTGTCGCACTAAACGCCTTCAACCCCGGTCAAGCCTTCGAGATCGTGCTCAACATCGCCGCGCTGGGCATCATCGCCGGATGGGGCACCATCGTACTTTGCCAACTTCGACTCCACAAGATGGCCAAAGCCGGGATCATGCGCCGACCCCGATTCCGTATGCCACTGGCCCCGTATAGTGGCTACCTCACCTTGCTCTTTTTGTTCGCCATACTGGTTATGATGACGTTCGACAAACCGATCGGCACGTGGACAGTAGCGTCACTGGTCGTTATTGTCCCAGCCTTGATCATCGGCTGGTACTCGATACGCAAGCGCGTGATGAGTATCGCCCGTGAGAGAATGGGCTACACTGGGCCATTTCCGGCGATCGCCAACCCGCCGATGAAATCCTCAGGCTGACTCTCAAGCGAGATCAATCGATTATCCGTAACCGCTACACCATCAAACCGCCATTGTACAGAATGGCAATGGCCTTCTTGACCATCGTTACCGTCGTGGTTACCACGTGCTGGCGCACCGGCTGGTTATGCCGCTACTGCAATTATCGGGTTCGCGCTCGTTTTCCGCGATTTTTCCCGATAACCGTCTCGTTGTATGCGCTAGTGGAGCACCCGAGCGTGACAACCTCGGCACACATACGCGACACCAACCCAGCAGAAACTTTTTGGATGGTTAGGTCACCGATCCGAGTGAACAATAGCGGTTTGATCCAGCAGAACAAGCCAACCCAACCCGGGCAATACACGCGGTCCTTGTGTCCCTCGATGCTCTTCACAAACGCCGCGCACAACCGATCCACCGCACTGGTCTTGTTGAACGGGCAGAGCAGCGCTGCAAACAGGTCACGAAATACGGGTAGGTCGGCCTTGGTGTCACCGAACCAGTGTGATATCGATCCACGACATGTGGATCGTACTGACGCCGACACCGAACGAACCGATCTCCATACGCAGAGCGTTGGGGAGAGGTTAGTTACGCAGATTAGACACATTGCAGAGGGCACCCCCGGTGGCGTTGCGAAGGCGGCCAGCGACGAAACGATCAACACATAACCTCGGCGGTCAATAAACGCCGGTAACATGGCACGCACCATATGAAAGAAACCGAGCAAGTTGACATCCAACACCCGCTTGAACGCCTCTGCGTCGACCTACAGCACTGAACCGTAGATAGTGATGCCTGTACTGGCGACGATTACGTCGATGGCGCCGAAGCATGCAACGGCCTACTCAGCTTCAGCCTGCAAGGCGGTGCAGATCGCGTACATCAACGACCGCCGTCAGCATCTACTCATGACCACCGAGAGCCAGCCGCGCGCCGATTCCCCGACACCACCGATGATGAACACGACTTTGCCATTCAACGCTGTCACAACTGAAAGCCGTACCTTGTCGGTACCTCTGCCACGATTACAGGTCCACGTCCACCCCCAGCAACGTATCGATCGCGGTTGCCAGCAACTTCGGCGCTGCTGTGTCGTGACCACCGTACTCCAGTGCATCAGTGACCCAACCATCCAACGCAGCAATCGCTTTGGGGGTGTCAAGGTCGTCGGCCAAATACCCGCGCACCCGGGCAATAACGTCGGCGACATCCGGACCAGCGGGCATCGAGACAGCAGTGCGCCAGCGATGTAGCCGGGCGATAGCCTCGTCGAGCAGCTGGCGGCTCCAAAACCGGTCGGCCCGATAATGCCCGGCCAACAAACTCAGCCGGATAGCTGCGGGTGGGGCGCCTTGAGCACGCAGCGCCGACACCAACACCAGGTTGCCGCGACTTTTGGACATCTTATGTCCGTCCCAACCGATCATCCCAGCGTGCACATAATGCCGGGCGAATCGCCGCTCACCCTTAACACATTCAGCATGCGCCGCGGTGAACTCGTGATGCGGAAAGACCAGGTCGCTGCCCCCACCTTGAATGTCCAGACCGATACCGATACGGCTGAGCGCAATTGCCGCGCACTCGACGTGCCAACCCGGCCGGCCCGGACCTAACGGTGACGGCCAACTAGGCTCGCCGGGTCGCGCGGCCCGCCACAGCAATGCGTCGAGTTCGTCGCTTTTTCCAGGTCGATGCGAGTCGCCGCCGCACTGCTCGTACAGTCGCAGCATGGTGTCTCGGTCATAGCCCGACTCATAGCCAAATTGCAGCGTGGTATCGGCTCGGAAGTAAATATCTGGGTATTCGTCCTCGATGACGTACGCAGCCCCCGAGGTCAGCATCTTTTCGACGAGTTCGACGATCTCGGTAATCGCTTCGGTCGCCGCTACATAGTCATGCGGCGGCAGTATCCGCAGCGCTGCCATATCATCGCGGAACAGAGCGATCTCGCGTCCGGCGAGGTCGCGCCAATCGACACCATCACGATCGGCACGTTCAAACAACGGATCATCGACGTCGGTGACATTCTGCACGTAATGCACGTCGTGCCCCAGGTCCAACCATAGTCGGTGAATCAGGTCGAACGCTAGATAGGTCGCGGCGTGGCCCAGATGAGTGGCATCATACGGGGTGATCCCGCAGACATACATGGTCGCTTTACAGGTGGACGCTGTACCAGCAGCCACTGGACGCACCTGCCGGTCAGAGGTGTCGTACAGCCGTAACTCCGGGCCGCGTCCCGGTAACCTCGGAACCTGTGCGAAATACCACGACTGCATGTCGTTGACTTTAAACGCGTACGATTACCGCCACGCCTCACAGATGGCACCGAGCAGAATCGGCGCGATCTCGGCGCGACACATCAAGAAGTCGGGAAGATACGGATTAAGCTGGTTGTAGCGCAACGGCGAGCCATCCAGACGCGATGCGTGCATGCCGGCCGCCAACACCACCCCGGCCGGCGCTGCCGAATCCCATTCCCATTGGCCTCCAGCATGCAGATAAGCGTCCACATGGCCGTCGACAACCGCCATCGCTTTAGCCCCCGCTGACCCGATAGTCACCGGTTCGATGGCCAACATTTGCCGTATTTGGTGCAGGATTGCGGGCGGCCGCGTGGCGCTTACGGCAATCCGGAAAATACTGGGAACACCGCTGATCGTATCGCCAGCGACCACGGTGTCACTACGGTATACCCTGTTCCCACGGGCCGGCAGCGCCACCGCCGCATCGGTGATCTCACATCGGCCGTCTGCAGAGCCGCCACTGGGACGTTGCCACAACGCGATATGCACTGCCCAGTCATCGCGCCCCGCCGTGGAGAATTCGCGGGTGCCATCCAGCGGGTCGATGATCCACACCCGGCCAGCCTTCAGGCGGGCACGATCGTCATGCTCTTCCTCACTGAGTACCGCGTCGCCCGGTCGCTCAGCCCGCAGCCGGCTCAGCAATAGCGAATTCGTCCGCCTGTCACCAGCGTTGCCGAGCATCCACGGTTGATCGAAACCGATCTCCTCACGAATTCCTAGTAGCAGCTCCCCCGCTGCCGCGGCGAGATCGGCAGCCAGTGCCGCATCCGTCAGCCCTGACTGGTCATCCCTACTGCCACCGGTGACCGTGTTCACCGCTTCAGTATCGCCGACGACACAGCTGGTCCTTAAAACGCCGGCCACGGAATGGCACGATGCCGGTTCGGTCCGGGCATCACCGGGTTGTCTAGCACCGCGTGCACGCGTCTGCGCAGGGCGGTGATTTCCGCCCAGGTGATCTGTCTGGCAAGCTCATCGGCTAGCGGGCCGCTAAGGGCGTCGGCCAGCCCGGCGACCTCCTCTAGGGTTTGGCCGTCGATCGGCTTACCCGCCCAGCCCCATAACACGGTGCGCAATTTGTCCTCAACATGCAGACACACGCCATGGTCGACCCCGTATACGTGGCCGTCGAGGCCGTAAAGGATGTGGCCACCCTTGCGATCGGCGTTGTTAATCAGCACGTCGAATACCGCCATTCGCCGCAACTGAGTATCGTCGGCGTGCATAAGGACGACCTCATCGCCGGCATAGTCGTAGGCCCACAACACCGGAAGATAACCCGGCTGCAGCTTGTCGGCGGGAAACAAGTCGACCACGTCGGGCCCAGACCTGGGATCTGAGTCAGCAGCGTCACCGGCATGCTGCACCCACAACTGCAACATGCCAGGACCTGCCGGACCGTCACGAATTACCGTGCAGGGCACAATGTTCCAACCCAAGCGCGTCGAAACCAGATATGCGCCCAATTCGCGGCCGGCCAAAGTCCCGTCAGGAAAATCCCACAGCGGCTGCTCACCGGAGACTGGCTTGTAAACGCAGTGCACGCTGCGCTGATCCAGCGTCGATTCACACAAAAAGGTGACATTGCTGGCCGAACAGATGCGTCTAAGGACCGTCAGCTCACCACCGACCAACACCTCGTACTCATCACCCTTCGGTGTCATCATCGTGAGGTCCGAGCAGCGCACTGCGTTTGTAGCCGTTAGTGCGCGCGCAGATATGCCCCTCAGGGTCCAATGGTTCGTCACACAACGGACACGGCGGACGTCCCGCCGAGATGACACGGCTGGAGCGAGTGGCGAACTGCCGTGCCGACTCCGGCGTCAGGAACACACGCACCGCGTCAGGCCCTTCCTCGGTGTCATCGAGCACCACGGAGGCGTCGAACTCGGTGTCGGTGACGGCCAACAATTCCACCACCACAGTCTGGGCTTCCGAATCCCAGCCTAGGCCCATGGTGCCGACCCTGAACTCGGCATCCACCGGCATGATCAGCGGGTTAAGGTCATCGATTTCGGCGGGTTCTGGGGGCACTGGGGTGCCAAACCTGCGATGCACCTCGAGTAGCAACGCACCGATACGTTCTGCCAGCACCGCAACCTGTTGCTTTTCCAAAACCACTGAAACCACCCGAGAGTCATGCACTGCTTGGATGTAGAAGGTGCGGTTCCCGGGTTGACCAACAGTCCCGGCCACAAAGCGGTCGGGTGTGCGGAATACATGAATTGCGCGGGCCATGGTACCTCCAAAATACCGGCAGTTGGGCTTGTAGTGCGATCCGAATGTGAGCGTGAACTGAACCCGTATTAGAAAGAATTAATCGGCGGAGCCGCCGACCACCGCATCACCAGACGGCACCGCGGCACCCGGTTCGTTCGACGGCTCTCCTGAGCGCTCGCCAGAGTAATCACCGTTAGACTCACCTGAAGGTTTCGTCCCGGCCCACAATGCCGACGACAACCGCACGCCAGTGTGGTTGACGTGCAGCACGAACGGCCGCAGCTGGGTATAGCGAATCACACTCACTGATCCCGGGTCGGCCGTGACGCGTTGGAAGCTGTCCAGATGCATGCCGAACGCGTCGGCAATCACCGCCTTAATGACGTCGCCGTGAGTACAAGCGACCCACAACGTGTCGCCACCATGTTGTGAGGCCAACCGCCGATCGTGTTCACGGATAGCGGTCACCGCGCGTGCCTGCACCTGTGCCAAACCCTCACCGCCCGGAAACACCGCGGCGCTGGGATGCGCTTGCACCACCCGCCATAACGGCTCTTTCGCCAAGTCACCGATAGTACGACCTGTCCATTCTCCGTAATCCACTTCAGATAGCCGGTCATCAATGAACGGCTCAAGGCACAACACATCGGCGAGCGGTTCGATGGTACGCCGACACCGCAACAGTGGCGAACACACCACCGCCTGGACCGGCAACTCAGCAATCCGGTCGATCAGGCCGACAGCTTGCTCACGACCTCTGTCGTCGAGGTCGACGCGGTCGGATCGACCAGCCAAAACACCAGCGGTATTCGAGGTGGATCGCCCGTGTCGCAACAGGATGGCAGTCATGTTGCGGCTACCGCTCTAGTCGCCAGCAAGATACACACACCCACGCCGACGGCTATCCGGTAGCTGACGAGCCAATATATCTTTGTGCTGCACGAGAAACCGCAGCAACCAGGACATCGCGGCCAAACCGACGACGAACGCGATCACGGTGACCACCAGTAGCTGCGGGCCGGTGGCATTCATCCCCTTAGTGACGAGCTGGAAAGCATCCGATATCGAGAACAACCCGGACGCGAACACAGCGGGAATGGCCAGCAGGAAGCCGAATCGGGCGGCCAATTCACACTCCAGTCCGAGAAACCGCTGCTCGATATTACGATTCTTACGCCCCACATACTTGGCGAAGGCGATCACCGCCGAGAACGCCACCGCCCACACAGTACGAGCTCCCGAGCGGATCTCATCTCTGCACACCAGACCCAGCATGCAAATCGGGATAACCCCGATAATGACATGCCAACCCATAGTCCATGGCGCGGTACGATGGGACACTCAGGTCGTCACACCAGCCTTTAAGGATACACACAACACAGCGTTCGAAGTACACCAGCACCGCTGCCTCGGCGCCCAGTTGGCTGACCACGGTGAATGAGGTGCTGGCATCACCGGTGAAAAAAATCCGCGACACGATAACCAGGTAGTCCGAAGAGGACGCCAGTAGGAACTTCATGGTATCCCTGTACCACGGCTAAAACGATGACTTGCCACCAGGACATCGCTGAAACCGCAGTCACGACGACGACCGTACTTGGTGTCGACGGCCGGTACCGGATACGACTAGCACGAACCCCGAACAGCGCGCGTGCGACCGAATTCCACACCTCCGCAGCCAGGCTGCGTTCGTCGGTGAGGTCGATATCTCTACCAGCCTACGAATCACTCTAGCGACTACTTCGTCAGGCTACGTAACAGACCCAGTCAGGTGGAATCAGTAAATTTTGACAACTAAAGACCGATGTTCGATATGAAATGAAAAACTGCGTCCATCACCAACTTGCCCGTACCCGCTGGCGAAAATTCTCGTCGAGATATCTTGCGATAGCAAACTCATTGTCTGCCATATGCCGGTCAGCGGTTACGGTCATGCCGTCAAGGTACCTATCTAGGACCCGGTCCATGTGTGCAACATGGCGAGATTGTATGCGACATCATTCCTTAGAATTGGAGTTTGATGTACCACATTCCAGGGTGAACCGTTACTGTCATCAAACAAACAAGCATTTCAACGCCGTTTAGCTAGCATATTGCCTTTGCTAGCACTCATGACCGGATATTCACCGAATCCACTTGATATCTTCCCACCCACCATCGAACCCGCGCAACTGTGGCCGGGTCGCCGCCGATGTCACAGAAGCCGACGGGGGCAGTGCGACCCACTGGGCGGCCACCCACAGGTTGCGATATTCGACTGCGACAGTCGCCGGTTGGCGATCCTGTGCCCAGGCGTCAATCCCGCGGTGCCCGCCAACATTACCGTGTTCGATGATGAGCACGCTCAGCCACGCATCGTCATTTTAGCGGAGCCTTAAACCGCGTTTACCAGCGACAAAATTGTGTAGCCTATATTTCCGCTCACGGTGGTTACTTCGTGGTCGATCTCTCCGACGATCATACCTGGCAGATTACCGTCGCCGGCGCTGGGCACGGCGAATTCACCGGCGAGCACGCCGAGCAGAAGCAAAATTGGCACTAATACAGTGTCGATGACGTCATCTATACCCTTGCTGCGACAACATCTGAAATCAGCATAGCCACCGCCAGCAACCGAAACAAGACCTTTGCGTGTGCTAATCCCCTTAGTAACGTAAAAACATCACAATAGTGCCGGATCGGGTACAAACGTCGGTAACGACGATCGGTGCCGATGATCGTGTCGAACAAACACTACGAGCCGCTGAAAAACATAACCACGCTAACTGTGCTGGTGTACAGCGTCGATACGCTGCTCTTGCGCCAGGCCTATCCCGTGCGCCACTCCCCGTACGAGATAGTCGGATCCCGCAAGTTGGCCTGGGCGTCCCGAATCGCGTCTAACATCGTTATTGGTTACGATTTAATCACTAGAATCCACGTAGAAAAGGTTGTGTTATCCAACCGTGCAGCAACCCAACTCACTAGCTTTCGACGAAGCGTCGGACACGTTGTATGTGGTGTCGGGGCCGGGTATGGAAGTTCAAATCATTGGCCATGCGGCAGGTAAGCTTTGAGTAACCAGCCGGCGCCACCGCGGAGCCGAGTGCCCGCGGGTTGGGACACTGATATGCCCAACGAATACGAGTGGGTGCCGTTGCGCCTGCCACCGGACGTGACCAGGCTTAGCGTGTCGACCCAGCTGTCGATCGAGGCTGAAGATCGCGGTTGGGAGCTGACCCGGGTGCGGCTATACACCGACGGCAGTAGGCGGGTGTTGTTGCGCCGCAAAAAATCTCGTCTCGAGAGTGCAGACTTCAATCGGCGTCCCGACCAGCCGGAACTATAATGTACCGGGTCGTACGTCGACTGCTGTTCCTGATCCCACCCGAACGAATACACACACTGGTTTTTGCCATGCTGCGTAGCGTCACTGCCGTCACTGTGCTACGCCGGTGGCTACGCCGATGGCTGGGACCGACGGACCCGGTGCTGGCTAGCACAGTTTTCGGGGCACGCTTCCCCGGACCACTCGGGCTAGCCGCTGGCTTCGATAAGGACGGTATGGGGCTGCTTACCTGGGCTGCGTTAGGCTTCGGTTACGCCGAAGTCGGAACCGTCACCGCGTACCCACAACCCGGCAACCCGGTCCCGCGCATCTTCCGACTGCCCGCCGACCGGGCTCTGCTGAACCGGATGGGGTTCAACAATCACGGCGCCGGTGCGCTGGCAATCCAACTCACCCGCCACCGCCCCGAGGTGCCCATCGGGGTAAACATCGGCAAAACCAAGACAACGCCGGCCGACCAGGCCGTCGATGACTACCGGACTAGCGCCCGGCTGGTCGGCGCGCTGGCCTCGTATCTGGTTGTCAATGTCAGCTCTCCGAATACACCGGGGCTCCGCGATCTACAAGCAGTAGACTCACTGCGCCCTATCTTATCAACCGTCCTGGCTGAGGCCCCAGTACCGGTGTTAGTCAAGATTGCACCCGATGTCTCCGATTCCGACATCGACGACATCGCGGACCTGGCCGTCGAACTGGGGCTGGCCGGCATCGTGGCAACCAACACCACTGTGTCTCGCGACGGCCTAGTAACACCGGAGATCGATGAACTAGGAGTGGGCGGCATCTCGGGGTCGCCGGTGGCGTGCCGCGCCGTCGAGGTGTTGCGTCGGCTCTACGGGCGGGTCGGCGATCGCCTGGTGCTCATCAGCGTGGGCGGTATCGAAACCGCCGACGACGCGTGGGATCGCATCACAGCGGGCGCCTCGCTGCTACAGGGCTATACCGGATTCGTCTATGGTGGGGGCTTGTGGCCCAAGCGCATTCACGATGGCGTAGCCCGCCGACTTCATGACGGCGGATTCACCTCACTGCGCGACGCGGTCGGGTCGGCGAGCCCCAAACCAGAGTGACCACCAGATTAGGTCATGCTGCCGAGTCTTCAGTGTGGTGAATGATGCTGACTTTGGGTCGGCCGTGATCAAGTTTTATGTCAGTGTGGCCAGTGGCCCCAACCCTCGACATGATGTATTGCGTACCAGTACCCGGACATATCCCAACCTGGCGTGGGCAACCACAGTCTTTGACATACAGAGTGCACCCGTGCCGGCATCTACGCACGTACTTCCCACGATCCTGCCAAGGCGAACGGAACCGACCAACCCGGCAAGGGCAGTAACTACCTCGATATAGGTCACCAAAGAGGTCCACTGCCGCAAGCTTGCCGGTCTCTGGCTGGGCCTGACAGGTACCCGGCTCACGTATTTGTTGACGTCGACCACGACACGCCCACCTACAGCGTCAAGCGCCGAGGCGGTTTCGAGGCAATACTCGACGTGATGAAAACAGCCGATTCGGCACGCTGACCTGTTGGCATACACCGACCTGCTACACTGGTCCATGAAAGATCTTGAACGTCTTATTGATGTTGCCAAAGTGTAGTGGGCGTACATTCGCACCGTGCATGGTGGCCTGCATAAGCCGCGTGGATTGTACGCATCTCAAGTTCCACCGCGCAACAGGAGAGCAAGCACATGAGTTGAGCACCGTGTCCGCGCGGGCCGCCAAAAGTAGAGGCCGGAAAATAGGAAAATAGACCGGCCAGCAGCCGGCCATCCGGCTACACCATGGACACAGAGCTACTGGGGCCTGGAGCCAGCGCCGTATGGCATACCGCCGGTGATATGTTGGCCGGCAAAAAGTTCAGGAACGGCGCGACAATGGAAAGTCACTGGAATAATTGGCACCCGTGGCCGCCCGTTCAATTTATCGAACGTACAGCAGCTGTCGGTCAGTGCAGGGAACGCCAACCTGCCGTCTACGCACAAGCCGGCTATGGCCGCTCATTGCGGGTTTGCGGAACTCGTATGCTATTGTGGCCGCCATTTAGCCCGGACCAGTAGACCGGGCCACACTCGGGAATGTTGTAGCAGCCATCAGCTTAGGCGTCGTCCCAGTTCTTGTAGTAGAATGCTGACTAATTCGGAGTTGTGGTGGAAAAGCGAGTAGTCGGGTAGTTGAATCGCATGTGCGACGAAACTTGCTTTATCATAGCTACGACAACGATCACCGCATATACCACGATGACCGCGATCAACCGGTGATTATATATGCCTATATAGGCCAGGGTTTCGCCCGCCCACTGACTAAGGAGTAATCGCCGCATTAGGTACTGCAAGTTGCGTATGCCATATCATCTCTATCTAATGTACAATACAGGCGACAATCGCGCATCTTCCCTCGGCGGGGCCCTGTCCCTCGCCATATCCCGGCACCAAGTGCCACCTCCACAAACCCTCAGTTAACTGTGTGCTGGGCGGGCCGAAACACTAGAGTGATCTATCTCAACCGACAAGTGCCGCCATGGTGTGAACCCGACCCTTGTCGGTTTTCGGAATAGCTCCATGTGTCCATCGTTGGTTTTGGCATGGTTCTCAAAATGGGGTCAGCTGTGATAATCCATCCTCGTTTTAGAGGAATTGTGGTGGGGGATGTCTCAGCTGCTGGGGAAGACCTATGAAACCATCCGCAACGGGTATAAGTTGCAGCTTGGGGGTTCATTCTACCACACAGAGGTCCGATCTAACAGTTCTCTGCAACCCCAGGTGATGCAATATGTGTGCAATCGCACTTTAGCATCGGTACACAACACGATTCGCTGCCAGGTACGATTAACTATGTAGTCTGATTTAAGCTGATTGCGCGTGACTCTTTTTAAAAATCGCTACAATAATGTTACAATTAGATATGGAGCTGGGTTGTCGGTGTGGGGTGGGGCCGGCCCACCGTAGTTCAA